>DATKKW010000047.1:0-276028 GCA_035542715.1 Myxococcota bacterium | reverse complement strand
CGACGCGCCACCTGCGCCTCGGAACGCTCGTCTGCTGGGACCAGTGGTTCCCCGAGGCGGCGCGGCTCACGGCGCTCGCGGGCGCGCAGGTGCTCTTCTATCCCACCGCGATCGGCTGGCAGCACGACGAGCCGGCGGAGGTCGACCGCGCGCAGCACGACGCCTGGGAGACCGCGCAGCGCGCCCACGCGATCGCGAACGGCGTCTTCGTCGCCGTGGCGAACCGCGTGGGTCAGGAGGACGGCATCCGCTTCTGGGGCCAGTCCTTCGTGGCCGACCCCTTCGGCCGCATCCTCGCCAAGGCGTCGGCGACCGAGGAGGAGATCCTGGTCGTGGAGTGCGACCTGCGGCGCATCGAGGAGACGCGCCAGCACTGGCCGTTCCTGCGCGACCGACGCGTCGATGCGTACGGCGACGTCACGAAGCGCTTCCGTGACGCATGAGCCCCCACCCGCGAGAGGCCCCGGCGACGCTCGGCTATCGCTGGCCCGCGGAGTGGGAGCCCCACGCCGGCACCTGGCTCTCCTGGCCCCACAACCGCGACACCTGGCCGGGTCACTTCGAGGGCGTTCCGGCGGCCTATGCCGAGCTCGTGCGCGCGCTCCAGGGCCGCGAGACGGTGCACCTGAACGTCGGCAGCGAGGCCTTGGAGGAGGCGGCGCGCCGGACGCTGCGCGCGGCCGGCATCGATCCCGACCGCGGGATCGCCTTCCACCGGATCGCGACGAACGACGCCTGGACGCGGGACCACGGCGGCATCGTGGTGACGCGCGATCGCGCCGGCCGGCGCGATCGCGCCGTCCTCGACTTCGCCTTCGACTCCTGGGGCCGGAAGTACGGCCCGTTCGACCTCGACGACGACGTGCCGCGGCAGATGGCCGAGGCCCTGGGCCTCCCGCGCTTCGAGACGCGGATCGTGCTCGAGGGAGGCTCCGTCGACGGCAACGGCCGGGGCTCGATCCTCACCACCGAATCGTGTCTCCTCAATCCGAACCGGGGCCCGGGGCGCACGCGCGAGCGCATGGAGCGCCTCCTCGCCGACTGGCTCGGCGCGACGAACGTGCTCTGGCTCGGCGACGGAATCGCGGGCGACGACACGGACGGCCACGTCGACGACCTCACGCGCTTCGTCGAGGCCGGCACGGTGGTGACGGTGATCGAGGACGACCCCGCCGATCCCAACCACGAGCCCTTGCGCGAGAACCTGGCGCGCCTGCGCGAGATGCGGGACCAGGACGGGAAGCCCCTTTCGATCGCGACGCTGCCCATGCCGCCGCCGGTGCTGGTCGACGGCCAACGCTGCCCCGCGAGCTACGCGAACTTCTACCTCGCGAACGGAGCCTGCCTCGTCCCGACCTTCGGCGCGCCGACGGACGCGGCGGCGCTCGCGGTGATGCGCGAGCTCCTGCCGGCGCGCGACGTGATCGGGATCCCCTGCCGCGAGCTCGTCTACGGTCTCGGGGCGGTGCACTGCCTGAGCCAGCAGGAGCCGGCCTGAGGGGCCGGCCCCGGCAGCCCCGAGGGCGCGCGGCCTCCGAGGCTCTCTTCTCTTCAGCCCCTCGATTCTTCTGAACCTCCGGTCAGGGCGTGATAGGGTGGCAGGCCTCGGCCCGGGACCCCGGGCCGGAAGCGACTCACGTGGGGTGGTGCCCCGTGCGTCGGCTGGCTGCGGGGTGGCGAGAGAGAGAAGGGAGCTCGCGTGGACGGCGACTCCGCACGACGGGCGGCACGCGACGCCGTCGGAGGGACCACGTGCCACACCTCGACCCGCATGGGCAGGCTCCCTGCGGTGGCGCTCCTCTGCATCGGTCTCCTCGCCGCAGGCTGCGACCTCCCGCTCGACTCCGCGCTCCGCTTCGACGCACCCGCGCCGAACCAGCTCTCGCTCGCAGGCGACGTCGCCGCTTCGCTCCGTGTCCCGGCGGGAGCCCTCTCGGCGACGCTCCAGGTGCAGCTCGACGGCGCCGACGTGACGGGCGCCTTCTCCGGCGCCGAGGGCACGCGGAGCGCTCGCATCCCGAACGTCGGGCCCGGCCTCCACACGCTCACGGCCGAGGTCGGGATCGGCCTCCCGTTCGGCCTCTCCGTGACGCTCCGGACCACGCGCGGCTTCGAGGCGATCGCGCTCGCCCACGGCGACGAGTGCGAGATCCTGAACGACGTCGAGTGCCTGCTGCCGTACCCGTCGTCGCGCTTCCTCGTGCCGGCCGCGACGCCGACGGGCTACCGCGTCTCGCTCCCGGCGAGCGGGATGCCGACGCTCCACCCGCCGCTCTCCCCGGCACCGTTCAACGCCCTCGATGGCTTCGCGCCGACCACGCAGATCCTGATGCACTTCCCGGGCGGGGTCAGCCTCGAGAAGTCGAAGGTCTCGCGTCTCCTGCCCGCCGGCTGCTGCGGCCAGCCGACCGGTCCGCCCTGGATCGACACGCGCGTCGCGGACGGACGCTCCCTCGACGGCGACAGCCCGACCGTGCTGGTCGACGCCGACACCGGAGAGCGTGTGCTCCACTTCGTCGAGCTCGACGTCCGGGCGGCCGCGACGCCGGAGCGCCAGGCGCTGATCCTGCGCCCGCTCCGCAGCCTCCTGCCGGGCCACCGCTACCTCGTCGCCGTGCGCCGCCTGGTGCACGAGGACGGGAGCCCCGTCGCGGCCGAGGCGCCGTTCGCGGCGCTGCGCGACCGCCGTCCCACGGACATCCCGCAGCTCGTCGCCCGCCGCGCCGCGATGGAGCGCGTGCTCGAGCGACTCGCGCGGCTCGGCGTCGCGCGCAAGGAGCTGGTCCTCGCCTTCGACTTCGTGACGCAGAGCGACCACCAGCTCACGCACCAGATGCTCTCGATGCGCGATCAGGCCTTCGCCTGGCTCGAGGGCGTGACGGCCGACCCGGCACGGAAGCCCTTCCAGGTGACGAACGTGAAGGACGTGAGCGCCTGCGCCGGGCCGAACGACGTGGTGTGGCGCGAGGTGGCCGGCACCTTCCAGAGCCCGCTCTTCCTCGAGGGGCCGCCGATCCAGGACGCGAGCGCGCCGGCGCTCCCGCTGAAGGTCGACGCGAACGACGACCCCGTGCAGAACGGGTTCATGGACGCGCCCTTCACGATCTCGATCCCGTGCGCGTCGCTCGATCCCACGCAGGAGACCCATCCGATCGTGCTCGGCCACGGCGCCTTCGGGACGGGCGACGGCATGGTGCGCAGCATCCCGGGCAGCGTGGCGGACATCTCCGCCCGCTTCGGTCTCGGAGAGTGGCGCTACCTCGCGGGCGCGACCGACTGGCAGGCGATCTGCTGCGCGCCGGGCGGCCTGCTCTGGATCGGCCTCCAGGTGATCGGCTTCGGCCAGAGCCAGCTCGACCACTTCGAGGCGCTGCCCGACCGCACGAAGCAGGGCGAGCTCAACACGCTCGTGCTGGCGCGCCTCATGAAGCGGGGGATCTTCAACCGCGACCCCGCCTTCCAGGTGCCCGACGGCGCCGGCACGCGCGGCGTCTTCCCGGGCGAGAGGAATCCCGACAACGAGGCGTTCTACTTCGGGATCAGCCTCGGCGGGATCTACGGCCTCTTCTTCTCGGCGCTGACGCCCGACATCGAGCGCTTCCACGTGGACGTGCCGGCGATCAACTTCAGCCAGCTCCTGCAGCGCTCGACCTTGTTCGTGTCGCCGCTCGTCGGCGGCATCTCGTTCGAGTCGATCGTGCGGAGCCTCGGCCTCACGGATCCGCTCCAGACGCTCGTCGGCTACGACCTCTTGAACGAGATCTGGGTGTCGGGGGAGCCGGGCGGCTACGCCACCCACATCACCGCGAATCCGCTCCCGGGAAGCGGCGTCGGTCCGGGCGGGAGACGCGGGAAGCGCATCCTGCTCACGATGGCGTGGCTCGACAAGACGGTGCCGAACCTCAGCACCGAGGTGGCCGCGCGCACGCTCGGCCTTCCGCAGCTCGACGGCTCGCTGCTGCGCGGGATGCCGCAGATCGAAGACCTCGCGGGCGGCGAGGGGCTCGACTCGGCCTACGTGGTCTACGACACCGGGAGCTTCGACCTGTTCGATCCGGTCTCCCAGGCGTCGATCCCGCCGCTCGCGAACGCGGCGGCCGCCGACGGCCGCTGCGATCCGCACGGCATGCGATTCTCGATCCCGGCCGGTGTCGCGCAGCTCCTCGACTTCCTGCGGCCCGGCGGCCGCGTCCGGAACTTCTGCACGGACGACGGTCTGTGCGACGCCTCCGAGCCGTTCGAGATCCCGAACGGGGCGGCGCAGCCCTGCCATCTCTGATCCCTGCCCGACCCCGACGCCAGCAAGGAGAAGCCCCGATGCTCCGATCGCTCCGCCCGCTCCGCGCGCTCGCGCTGCCGCTCCTCGTCGCCGCTTCGCTCTCGTCGCTCGGCATGGGATCGTGTGCGGTCCCGAGCTTCCGCTTCGTCTCGCCGGAGCGCGGCCAGCTCTCCCTCGCGGGCGACGTGGGCGCGAGGCTCCTCCTGCCGCGGAACGCCGTGCCCGGGACGCTCGCCGTCTCCCTCGACGGGCAGGACGTGACCGCGGCCTTCGCGAGCGGCGGAAGCCTGCGCGAGGGGACGCTCGCGAACCTGCAGCCCGGCACGCATCGGCTCGAGGCGGAGATCGAGCTCGGTGTCGCCTTCTTCCACCTGCGCTTGGCGGCGGCGACGCAGACGAGCTTCGAGACGGTGGCGCTCCAGCACCCCGACGAGTGCGACGTCCTGAACGACGCCGAGTGCCTGCTCCCGTACCCGTCTTCGAAGTTCCTGGTGCCGGCCCACACGCCGACGGGCTACCGGCTGCAGATTCCGCAGGTCGCGATGCCGAGCCAGAACGGGAAGCCGCTCTCGGCCGCGCCCTACGACGTGCTCGACGGCTACAGCCCGACGGCGCAGGTGCTGATGCACTTCCCGGGCGGCGGCGTCGATCCGGTGCTCTCCGACGCCCCGCGCATCGACCCGACGACGCGCACCTACGACGACCGCTCCCTCGACGCGGACAGCCCGACCGTGCTGATCGACGCCGACACCGGCGAGCGCATCCTGCACTTCACGGAGCGCGACTCGCGCGCGCCCGCGCCGCCCGACCCGTACGCGGACCTCGCCCCCTTCTTCCTGCGCCCCGCCAGGAGCCTCGTTCCGGGTCACCGCTACATCGTCGCGGTGCGGAACGTCGTCCATCCCGACGGGAGCCCCGTCCACGCGGAGGCCGCCTTCGCCGCGCTGCGCGACCGGCGGCCGACCGACATCCCGCAGCTCGTCGAGCGGCGCGCGCACATGGAGGACGTGTTCGCGCGCCTGCGACGGGCGGGCGTCAGGCGGAGCGAGCTCGTGCTCGCCTTCGACTGGGTGGTGCAGAGCGACGAGGGGCTCACGAGCCAGATGCTCTCGATGCGCGACCAGGCCTTCGCCTGGCTCGCGCTCCAGGAGGAGCTCGGCCTCGAGACCTTCACCGTCGATCCCACGAAGACGGTCGAGCGCGACTGCTCGCAGCCCGGCACCACGGCGTGGCGCGAGATCGAGGGCACGTATCGCGTGCCGCTCTTCCTGACGAGCGATCCGGTGACGCAGCCGACGGCGCCGGGCGTGCTCACCGTCGACGCCGAGGGCACGCCCGTTCCGAACGGCTTCACGAACGCGCCCTTCACGATCGCGATCCCGTGTACCGTGTTCGACCCCGGGCTCCCGCCGCCCTTCCCGATCTACCTCGGCCACGGCCTGTTCGGAACGGGACGCGACTTCGTGAAGCAGCTCGCGAGCGAGCTTCCGAACCTGAACGCCTCGGCCGGCGGGAGCGGCGTCTTCAACTACATCCCGGGCGGCACCGATTGGCGTGGGCTCTCCGCGCCCGACCTCGACCAGGACCACCTCGTCTCGGGCTTCGTGGTCGGCACGGTGCTGCTGCACTTCGACAACTTCCCCGCTCTCGCCGACCGGATGAAGCAGGGCCAGCTGAACGCGCTCGTGCTCGCGCGCATGATGAAGCGGGGCGTCTTCAACTCCGATCCGGCCTTCCAGAAGCCGTCGGGAGAAGGCGTCTTCCCCGGGCCCGAGCGGGAGATGTTCTACGCCGGAGGCAGCCTCGGCGGGATCATGGGCCTCATGTTCGGCGCCCTCTCGCCGGACGTGAACAACGTCGCGGCCGTGGTGCCCGCGATCAACTTCTCGCTGCTGCTCGAGCGCGCGACGCCGTTCATCGCGTTCCAGCCGCTGCTCGCGGCCGCGGTGGGCCCGAGCCGGATCAAGCAGGCGCTCGTGCTGACGATCAGCCACGAGCTGTGGGTACGCGGCGAGCCGGCGGGCTACGCCACGCACATCACGCGCGATCCGCTGCCGGGGACGAACGCGAAGCACGTGCTGATCACGGAGGCCTGGCTCGACCACCAGGTCTCCAACGTCGGGACCGAGATCGCAGCCCGCACGCTCGGGCTCCCGAGCCTCGTGGGCTCGTTCACGCCGGGCAAGGCCGAGATCCCCGACCTTCCGGGACCGCTGCCCTCGGCGTACGTCACGTACACGACGGGCGCCCTCGACCCGAACAACCCGGCCCACCTGCCCAACATCCCGCCGCTCGGGAACCTCCAGGTGCCGGCGGGCCTGAACGACCGCTGCGATCCCCACGGCGAGCAGGTCTTCATCCCGGCCGCGGTCCGCCAGCTCCTCGTGTTCATGCAGCCGGGGGGGCAGGTGGAGAACTTCTGCAACGGCCTGTGCGACGCCGACCAGACGCTGCTGCCGGGGGGCCTGCGGCTCGAGACGCCGCGCGGCCAGCCGCCCTGCAACCCGGCGCCGTGAGGCCCGGAGCCCGCCGCGCGCCGCTGCCACGCCGCGCATCGATGCGCTAAACCCGCTGCGTCACCCAAGGAGGCAGCGCGGTGGAGGTCTTCCGGCACGACATCGTGATCGTCGGCGGTGGAGCGGCGGGCCTGCGCGCCGCGATCGCGGCGGTCGAGGCCGATCCGAAGGCGTCGGTGGCCCTCGTCTCGAAGGTCTATCCGATGCGCAGCCACACGGTGTCCGCGGAGGGCGGCGCCGCGGCGGTGGCGCGCGAGGACGACAACCTCGAGATGCACTTCCGCGACACCGTGAAGGGCTCCGACTTCCTCGCCGACCAGGACGTGGCCGACTACTTCGTGCAGCAGGCGCCCCTCGAGCTCACGCGCCTCGAGCACTGGGGCTGTCCGTGGAGCCGCGATGACGACGGCCGCGTCTCGGTCCGCGCCTTCGGCGGCATGACCACGAAGCGCACCTGGTACGCGACCGACAAGGTCGGCTTCCACATGCTGCACTCGCTGTTCCAGCACTCGATGCGCTTCGATCGCATCGTGCGCTACGACGAGTTCTTCGCGACCAAGCTCCTCCTGGACGGCGGCGCGGTGCGAGGCGTCGCGGCCCTCGACATCCGCGAGGGGACGATGCGCGTGTTCCAGGGCCGCGCCGTGATCCTCGCGACGGGCGGCGCGGGCAAGTGCTTTCCCTTCACGACGAACGGCACGATCAAGACCGGCGACGGCATGGCGCTCGCGTACCGCGCGGGCGTCGGGCTCAAGGACATGGAGTTCGTGCAGTACCACCCGACGGGGCTGCCGGGCACGGGCATCCTGATCACGGAGGCGTCGCGCGGCGAGGGCGGCTACGTGATCAACTCCGAGGGCGAGCGCTTCCTCGTGACGCGCGACTACGGCGTCGGGCAGAAGGCCGAGCTCGGTCCGCGCGACATGATCTCGCGCGCGATCATGCAGGAGATCGCCGCCGGTCGCGGCATCAAGAGCCCCTACGGCGAGCACGTGCATCTCGATCTCCGGCACCTCGGCGAGGAGAAGATCATGGCGAGGCTCCCGTTCGTGCGGGAGCTCTCGAAGACCTACGCCGGTGTCGACCCGGTGAAGGAGCCGATCCCGATCCGCCCGGTCGTCCACTACATGATGGGCGGCGTCGACACGGACATCACCGCCGGGACGCCGCTGCCGGGCCTCTACGCCGCGGGCGAGGTGGCCTGCGTGTCGCTGAACGGCGCGAACCGCCTCGGCTCGAACTCGCTCACGGAGTGCCTCGTGTTCGGCGCGCGCGCCGGGGACGAGGCGGTGAAGTACGTGCGGGGCGCGAGCGACGCCAACCCCGCCTCCCTGCGCCAGCAGGCCGAGGAGGACGCGGCGCGCGTCGAGGCCCTGCGCGGGAGGAAGAAGGGCGGCGAGAAGCTCGCCGCCGTGCGCCGCGAGATGCAGCTCTCGATGGAGCGGGGCTGCGGCGTCTACCGCGAGCAGGCGTCGATGCAGCAGACGGTGCGCGAGCTCGCGCAGCTCAAGGGACGCTACGCCGATCTCGTGCTCGAGGACACGAGCAAGGTCTTCAACACCGAGATCCTGACCGCCCTCGAGCTCGGCAACATGCTCGACGTGGCGGAGGCCGTGGCCGTCGCGGCGGCCGCGCGGCGGGAGTCGCGCGGCGCCCACGCCTGCAGCGACTTCCCCGCCCGCAACGACCAGGAGTTCCTGCACCACTCGATGGTCTACTGGACCCCGAACGGGCCGCGCCTCGACAAGAAGCCGGTCACGATCACGCGATTCCAGCCCGAGGAGCGGAAGTACTGATGAGCGATCTCAAGAAGAAGACGTTCGTGGTGACGCGCTTCGACCCCGACAAGGACCAGGTGCCGAAGACGCAGAGCTACGAGATCCCGTGCCGGCCGGAGTGGAAGGTCCTCGACGCGCTCAACTACATCAAGGACGAGGTCGACGGCACGCTCTCCCACCGCTGGTCGTGTCGCATGGCGGTGTGCGGGAGCTGCGGGATGATGGTGAACGGCGAGCCGAAGCTCACCTGCAAGACCGCGCTCTCCGACTACGGCGACCACGTCGAGATCGGCCCCCTCGCGAACTTCCCCGTGATCCGCGACCTCGTCGTCGAGCTCGAAGGCTTCATGGAGAAGTTCAAGGCCGTGAAGCCCTGGATCATCCGCGCGAAGGAGGCGGCGCCCGAGGAGGGGCCCTATCGGCAGACACCGGAGGAGCTCGCCGCGTTCAAGCAGTTCAGCATGTGCATCAACTGCATGCTCTGCTATTCGGCGTGCCCCGTCGTCGCCCAGGAGCCCGACTTCCTCGGCCCGGCCGCGGCGGCGCTCGGCCATCGCTACGACATGGACTCCCGCGACGAGGGCGCCGAGGAGCGCAACGCGGTGTTCCGCGGCGACGGCACGATCTTCCACTGCTCCTACGCGAACGAGTGCAGCGAGGTCTGCCCGAAGAACGTGGATCCGGCGGCCGCGATCAACCAGGCGAAGCTCCTCGCCGTGCTCGATTGGGCGAAGGGCTTCGTGGTGCCGCGCAAGGGAGCGAAGTAGCCATGGCGCAGCCCGCGAACCCGCACGCGATGGCGCCCTCGCGGCCCGGCCGCACGCGCACCGCTCCGCCCATGAAGCCGGGCAACTGGCCGTCCTCGACGCGCTATCGCACCTACCTCGCCTTCGACTTCACGGGCGTGATCTACCTGCTCGCCGGCTTCGCCGTGCTCGGCGCCGCGCGCGCCTTCGCGAAGGGGCCGGAGGCCTGGAGCGCGCTCCTCGCGTCCTACCGGAGCCCGCTCTGGCTGCTCTTCCACGCCCTCGCGCTGGCGTCGGTGGTCTTCGTCGGGGTGCGCTTCTTCGGCCTGTTCCCGAAGGCCCAGCCCGCACGCATCGGGCCCGCGAAGCCGCCGCCCCGCCCGCTGCTCCACGCGATGCTCTACGCCGCATGGATCGGGGCGACGGTCCTGCTCTGCGCGATCCTCGGAGGGGCCATCCTGTGAAGACGCTCCTGCTCAAGATCGAGCCCGTGATCTGGCTGCTCTTCGGCGCCGGGATCATGCTCGGCACGATCCTCCTCCCCGGCTATCTGCTGACGGTCGGCCTCGGCGCGCCCCTCGGCCTGCTGCCCGAGGGAGCGCTCTCCTACGAGCGCCTCCACGGCATGGTGTCGCACCCCCTGGGAGGCCTCGTCTTCCGCCTCGTCCTGCTCGCGCTGATCGCGCTCCCGCTCTGGAAGGGCGCCCATCACCTGCGCCACTTCCTGATCGACATGGGCGGCCACGGGAGCGACGCCGTCGTGGCGCCGCTCCTGTACCTCGTCGCCGCGGTCGGGAGCGTGCTCGCGATCCTGACCGTGGTCTCGCTCTGAACGGCCGGGCCCCGTCGGGGCGGGGGAGGGCGCTCCGATGACCGTGCCGCTGTGGTGTCTGCTCGGCTTCGTGCTGTGGACGACGCTCCTGCTCGTCGCGATCGGCGCTGCGCGCGTGGCCCAGATCCTGGGCGGGAAGGCGCGGCCGAGCGATTTCCCGAGCGGCGTCCCCCACGGCGGCGATCGCTACTGGCGTCTCAATCGCGCCCACCTGAACTGCCTCGAGAACCTGCCGCTGTTCGCCGCCGTCGTGCTGACGGGCGCCGTGATCGGCGCCGACGCCCCCATCCTCGACACGCTCGCGCTCGTCTACCTCGGATCGCGCGTCGGCCAGTCGCTCGTCCACATCTCCTCCGGCAGCGACCGCGCGGTGCAGGTGCGCTTCGCCTTCTTCCTGGTCCAGATCGGCTGCCTGCTGGGCATGGTCTTCGTGACGGTGCCGTTCGAGGCGCTCTAGAGCCGGCCGGCCCGGCCATCGCCCGCCTTCTCTCTTGACTGAACGATTCATTCAGTCATAGGCTGGAGGCATGGCGCCCTCCCGACCGTCGCCGAGGTCCCGCCGCGCGTCGTCGGCCCCCACCCCCTCGGGCCGCGCGAGCCGCCTCGCCGAGATCGTCGCCGCGGCCGGTCGCGTCGTCGCCGAGAAGGGCTACGAGCGGACGCAGATGTCGGACGTCGCCCGGGCGCTCGGGATCTCGGCGGGCAACCTGTACAACTACGTCGAGAGCAAGGAGGCGCTCTTCCACCTCCTCGTCGAGCAGGGCTTCGGCTGCGTCTCGCCGCCGCCCCTGCCGGAGGGGCTCGTGCGCACGCCCGCGCCCGGCGAGACCCTGGCGCTCCTGCGCCGGCGCCTCGTCGACGAGATGTCGCTCCCCATGCTCGACGCTGCGCTCGCGCGCCGCGGCCCGCCGCGCGACGCGCGCGGCGAGGTCACGGCCGTGGTACGCGAGCTCTATCGCGTGGTGGGCCGCAATCGCCAGGGCATCCGGGTGCTCGAGCGCTCCGCCCACGAGTGGCCCGAGCTCGCGGCCCTGTTCTACGCCGAGATGCGCCGGGGGATGCTCGACAAGCTCCGGCGCTGGATCGCGGGCCGGATCGAGCAGGGCGTCTTCGTGCGCGTCGCGGAGCCCGCCGCCGCCGCGCGCTTCGTGAACGAGAGCATCGCCTGGTTCGCGATGCACCGCTTCGCCGACTACGACGCCGCGAAGCTCGACGATCGCGCCTGCGAGGAGACCGCCGTGATGCTCCTCGCGAACGCGCTGCTCCGGAGGTGAGCCCATGGAGCGCCCGGAACGCAGGCCCGACGTGGACGCCCTGCGCGTCTTCGCGACCTATCTCCTCCTCCTCTTCCACTCGGCGAAGGTCTACGACGTCGCGCCGTTCTACTCGATCAAGAACGCGACGCTCTCGCCGGGGCTCGGGCTCGTGACGGGCTTCATCCACCAGTGGCACATGCCCCTCTTCTTCCTGCTCGCGGGCTTCGCCGCCTTCGGCTCGCTGCGGTCGCGTGGACCGGGCGCCTTCCTCGGCGAGCGCGCCCACAAGCTCCTCGTGCCGCTCGCCTTCGGCGTGCTCGTGCTGTGCGTGCCGATCCGCTACGTCGAGTACACCCACGGCCAGTTCGTGAGCGTCGATGGCACGCTCCTGCCCGGCGATCCGGGCGCGTCGTTCCTCTCCTTCCTGCCGCACTACTTCACCCTCGACTTCGCGCGCGGGGGGCCGACCTGGTCGCACCTCTGGTTCCTCGCGTACCTCTTCACGTTCAGCGCGCTGGCGCTTCCGCTGCTGCGCGCCTGGCTCGCGCGGCCGGCATCGCTCGAAGGCGCGCCGGCCTGGCTCGTCTGGCTCCCGATCGCGCCCCTGGCGTTGATCCAGATCACGCTCCGCGGCCGCTGGCCGGGACACCAGAACCTGATCGACGACTGGGCGAACTTCTCCTACTACCTGCTCTTCTTCGTGCTGGGCTTCGCGCTGGCGAAGCACCCGGCCCTCGAGCGCGCCGCGTGGCGCGAGCTCCCGCGTCTCGCGGGGGCCGGCCTCGCGGCCGCGCTCGCGCTGGCGGGGCTCGGTGGGTTCGCCCAGGGCGGCGCGGCGTGGGCCGTGGTCGCGAGCCGCGCCCTCTCCGCCGTCGCCGGCTGGTGTCTCGTGCTGGCGCTCCTCGGCCTGGCCCGGCGCATCGTCACGCGTCGGGGACGCGCGCTCGCCTGGCTCGCGCAGTCGGCGTTCCCCGTGTACGTGCTGCACCAGCTCGCCGTGGTCGGCGTCGCCGTCGTCGTGACGCGCCTTTCCTTCGGCATTCCGACGAAGCTCCTGCTCACGCTGGCCGGCGCGACGGCGCTCACGCTCGCGGCCTACGCCTTCGTGGTGCGGCCGAGCCGGACCTTGCGCTGGCTCCTCGCGGTGAAGCCCGCGGCGCCGCGCGGCTCCGGCGCGCCGAAGCTGCGCCCGGCGGGAGCGGCGATGGCGCTCTCGATCGGCCTCGCCTCGTCCCTCGTCGCTGCGCCCGCCGTCCGCGCCGCCGCGCCGGCCGCTCCCCTGGCAGGCTGGCCCGTCTACGGCGGCGACGCCGGCGGCTCGCGCTTCTCGCCGGCCGACGAGATCACGCCCGCGAACGTCGCGCGGCTCGAGGTCGCCTGGACCTTCCACACCGGCGACGTCGCCCGGGTCGACGTGCCCGGCTGGACCTGGAAGACCTCCTTCGAGGCGACGCCGGTGCTCGACGACGGCACGCTCTACTTCCCATCGCCCCTCGGCCGCGTCTTCGCCCTCGACCCCGAGACGGGGGCGCAGCGCTGGGTCTTCGACACGAAGCTCGCGGTCCACGTCTATGCCGAGACGACCTCGCGCGGTGTCGCCCTGTGGCACGACGCCGAAGCCGCGCCGGGCGCACCCTGCGCGCGGCGCGTCTTCTACGCGCCGCTCGATGCGCGCCTCTTCGCCCTCGACGCCGCGACCGGCGCCGTCTGCCCCGGCTTCGGCGAGGGCGGCGTCGTCGACCTGAAGGCCGCCATCGGCCCCGAGCGCTTTCCCGGCGAGTACGCGGTGACCTCCCCGCCCGCGGTGCTCCGCGACCTCGTGATCGTGGGCTCCGCCGTCGGCGACAACCAGCGCACGGACGCGCCGCGCGGCATCGTGCGCGCCTTCGACGCCCGGAGCGGCGCCCTGCGCTGGAGCTTCGATCCGATCCCGAAGACGGCGGACGACCCGCGCGTCGCGGGCGGGAAGGACTGGAAGGAAGGCTCCTACCAGCGAACGGGAGGGGCGAACGCATGGTCGATCCTCTCCGTCGATCCCGAGCGCGATCTCGTGTTCGTGCCCACGGGCAGCGCGAGCCCCGACTACTACGGTGGCGAGCGCAAGGGCGACGATCGCCATGCGAACAGCGTGGTCGCCCTGCGCGGCGCCACGGGCGAGCTGGTCTGGGCGTTCCAGGCGGTGCACCACGACCTCTGGGACTACGACGTACCCGCCCAGCCCGTGCTCGTGACGCTCCATCGTGACGGCCGCGACGTGCCCGCCGTGGTGCAGGCCACGAAGATGGGCTTCCTGTTCGTGCTCGATCGCGAGACGGGCGCGCCGCTCTTCCCGGTGGAGGAGCGGGCCGTCCCGAAGACCGACGTGCGGGGCGAGGAGGCGTCGCCCACACAGCCCTTCCCGACGAAGCTCCCGTCCCTCGTGCCCCAGACGCTCGCCGCCGCGGACGCCTTCGGCATCACGCCCTGGGACAGGGGCCGGTGTCGCGACGCGATCGCGAAGCTACGCAACGAGGGCCTCTTCACGCCGCCGAGCCTCGGCGGGACGCTCGAGTTCCCGAGCGTCGCCGGCGGGTCGAACTGGGGGAGCGTGGCCTTCGACGAGGCGCACCAGCGGCTCTACGCGAACACCTCGCGCGTCGCCTTCTTCATGCGCCTGATCCCGCGCGAGCGCTTCGACGCCGAGAAGGCCGCCTCGACGGATCGCAACGTCGAGTTCGCGCCGCAGGCGGGAGCGCCCTTCGGCCTGGCGCGCGGCCCGCTCCTCTCGCCGCTCGGCATCCCCTGCACTCCGCCGCCCTGGGGCGCCCTCGCGGCGGTCGACCTCGCGAAGGGCGAGATCGCCTGGCAGTCGACCCTCGGCACCACGCGCGACATCACGCCCGTTCCGATCTCGATCGCCTGGGGCACCCCGAACCTCGGCGGCCCCCTCGCGACCGCGGGCGGCCTCGTCTTCGTCGGCGCCGCGATGGACGACTATCTCCGCGCCTTCGATGCCGCGACGGGCGCGGAGCTCTGGAAGGGGCGCCTTCCTGCCGGAGGCCAGGCCACGCCCATGACCTTCCGCCTCGGCCCCGGGAGTCGCCAATACGTGGTGATCGCGGCCGGCGGCCACGGCCGCCTCGGCACCCGCCTCGGCGACAGCCTCGTGGCCTTCGCGCTGCCCCGGCCGTGAGCGGGCGCTCGCCCGTGTGAAGCACTTCACAGCGCGCCGGCATCCAAGAGAGGCAGGATTCGCTCGTTCCGGGGGGAACGCCGGTTGGAGGCTCTCGTGTCCACCCTGTCCGGATTCTGGATGCTCGTGATCGCGATCCTGTACGCCGTGATCTCGATCGGCCTGCACTAGACGCGCCGCGGCCCGGCCGCCGTCCCGCTTGCTACGTTCGCGCGCCATGGCCGGCCGCATCCTCGAGGGAATTCGCGTCCTCGATCTGACGCGCGTCGTCGCGGGCCCCTTCGCCACGGCCGTGCTCGCCGATCTCGGCGCGGACGTGATCAAGGTGGAGCGGCCGCGCACGGGCGACGACTACCGCTACGGGCCGTCGAAGCCGGGCGAGACCTCCCTCTCGTTCCAGAACACGAACCGCGGCAAGCGCTCGATCACGCTCGACGTGCGCAGCGACGAGGGCCGCGCGCTCTTCCTGCGGCTCGCCGAGAAGGCCGACGTCGTGACCGAGAACTTTCGCGCGGGCTGGATGGCGCGGCGCGGCCTCGGTGCCGAGGTGCTCCACGCGCGCAACCCGCGACTCGTCGTGGCGTCGCTCTCGGGCTTCGGCAACACCGGTCCGCGTGCGGGCGAGGCGAGCTACGACATCGTCGCGCAGGCCGCGGGCGGCCTCCTCGCCATGACCGGTCCCGAGGACGCGCCGCCCGTGCGCGGCGGCGGCGCGCTCGCCGACTTCGTGGGCGGCCTCTACCTCGCCCTCGGCGTCTCCGCCGCCCTGGTCGAGCGCGCGCGCACGGGGCGCGGGCGCGTCCTCGACCTCTCGAACCAGGACGCGATCTTCGCCATCACCGACTCCGCCGCGACGATCTTCCACGGCATCGGCGCCGTGATGCCACGGGTCGGGAACCAGCATCCCTTCACCGCGCCCTACGACGCGTACGCCGCGCGCGACGGCTACGTCGCGATCGGCACCGCGAGCAACCGATTGTTCCGGCGCCTGTGCGAGGCCATCGGCAAGCCCGGCCTCGCCGCCGACGCACGCTACAAGGACCACCGCGGTCGCTCGAAGCATCGCCACGCGGTGAACGCCGAGGTCGCGGCGTGGATCGCGGAGCGGACCTGCGACGAGGCCATCGCAGTCCTCGGTCCGAAGGGCGCCCACCTCCCGTGCGCACGCGTCGCCGCACCCCACGAGCTCCTCGACGATCCGCAGCTCGTGGCGCGGGGCATGATCGAGCGGCAGCCCCATCCGACCCTCGGCGAGGTCGTCTTCCACGGGAACCCGCTGCGCTTCGAAGGCGCCGAGCCGCGGCCGCGCGCCCTCGCGCCGGCGCTCGGCGAGCACAACGCGGAGGTGTTCTCCGAGATCGGCGTGGACGCGGCCGAGCTCTCGGCGCTCGCGGAGCGCGGCGTGGTCTGAGCCGCGACCGGCCGCCCCGCGACATCGCTCGCCCGCTGAGGCACCTTCCGGGCCCCGGCCCGCTCGTCGCGGTCCGGCCCACCGACGAGGAGCCCCCGGCCGATGACGACGAGCCCCCTCGACTCCTACCGCGCCCTGCTCGAGAAGACCGACCCCGAGGTCGCAGCGGCGATCGCCGGTGAGGAAGTCCGGCAGCGGAAGGGCGTCGAGCTGATCCCGTCGGAGAACTACACCTATCCCGAGGTGCTGGTCGCGAACGGCTCGGTGTTCACCAACAAGTACGCCGAAGGCTATCCCGGCCGGCGCTACTACGGCGGGAACGAGTTCACGGACAAGATCGAGACCCTCGCGCGGGAGCGCGCGAAGGAGCTCTTCCGCTGCGAGCACGCGAACGTGCAGCCGCTCTCGGGCTCGCCCATGAACCAGGCGGTGTACCTCGCGTTCCTGAAGCCCGGCGACGCCGTGCTCGGCATGGACCTCTCCCATGGCGGGCATCTCACCCACGGCGCGCCCGTCTCGCACATGGGTCAGCTCTTCTCCTGGCACCGCTACAAGACGAATCCGGAGAAGCAGGGCGAGATCGACTTCGACGCCCTGCGCAAGGTGGCCCTCGAGATCCGGCCCAAGCTCGTGCTCGCCGGCTACACGTCGTACCCGCGCGACCTCGACTACACGGCCTTCAAGCGCGTGGCCGACGAGGTGGGCGCCCTCACCATGGCCGACGTCTCCCACGTGGGCGGCCTGATCGCCGGCGGCGTGATGCGGAACCCGTTCGACGCGGGCTTCGACATCGTCACGGCCACGACGCACAAGAGCCTGCGCGGTCCGCGCGGCGGCCTCGTGCTCTGCACCCGGAAGCTCGCGGCGACGATCGACAAGTCGGTCTTCCCGGGGCTGCAAGGCGGCCCGCACATGAACGTGATCGCCGGGATCGCGATCACCCTCGGCAAGGCGCTGCGCCCCGAGTTCAAGACCTACGCCGCCCAGGTGCTGCGCAACGCGAAGGTCCTGGCCGACGAGCTCTCGCGCTCGGGCGGCCAGCTCGTGACCGGCGGCACCGACAACCACATGATGGTGCTCGACACCGTGAAGAGCTTCGGGATCGACGGGAAGGCCGCGGAGGAGACGCTCGACGCGGTCTCGATCACGACCAACAAGCAGATCATCCCGGACGATCCGAACCCGCCGCTCCGCCCGAGCGGCATCCGGATCGGCACGCCGGCCGCGACGACCCGCGGCATGTGCGAGGACGAGATGCGGAAGCTCGGCGCGTGGATGGTGCGTGCGCTCAAGGCACACGGAGATGCGTCGGCCCTCGCGGCGCTCAGGCGCGAGGTCGAGGAGTTCTGCGGGCGCTTCCCGGTGCCGGGGATCGACGGGGCGGTCTGACCGCCTCGCGCCGCGGCGTCGCCGTGCCGTTCCACTCCCTCGATCCGACGAGCGGTCGCTTCCGCTACGGCTTTCCGGATCTCGCGCCCGCGGAGCTCGAGGCCGCGCTCGCGCGCGCCCGCGAGGCCCAGCGCGCGTGGGCGGAGCGCACGCCCGTCGAGCGCGCCGCCCCGCTGCGTGCCGCCGCGGCGCTGCTGCGCACCGAGGCGAAGCCTCTCGCCGAGGTCGCCGCTGCGGAAATGGGGAAGCCCGTCCGCCAGGGTCGCGCCGAGGTCGAGAAGTGCGCCTTCGCCTGCGACCACTTCGCGGAGCACGGCCCCGCGCTGCTCGCTCCCGAGCTCGTCGCGACCGACGCCGCGCGAAGCTACGTGCGCTTCGACCCGCTCGGCGTCGTGCTCGCGATCATGCCCTGGAACTTTCCCTTCTGGCAGGTCTTCCGCTGCGCCGTCCCGACGCTCCTCGCCGGGAACGGCATCCTGCTCAAGCACGCGCCGAACGTCCCCGGCTGCGCGCGCGCGATCGAGGACCTGCTGCTCCGCGCGGGCTTCCCGGCGGGACTCGTGACGAACGCCTTCGTCGACGTCGACACCACCGCGTGGCTGATCGCCCATCCCGCGATCGCGGCCGTGACGCTCACGGGCTCGACGCGCGCGGGCGCCGACGTCGCCGCGAAGGCCGGCGCGGCCCTGAAGAAGTGCGTGCTCGAGCTCGGCGGGAGCGATCCCTTCGTCGTGCTCGACGACGTCGAGGCGCCGTCCGTGGCGAAGGCCGCGGCCCAGGCGCGCACGCAGAACGCCGGGCAGAGCTGCATCGCGGCGAAGCGCTTCCTCGTGCACGAGGCCGTGGCCGACGCCTTCGTCGCCGCCCTCGCGCGCGAGCTCGAGACCCTGCGCGTGGGCGATCCCCAGGACGAGGCGACCGACGTCGGGCCCCTCGCGCGCCTCGACCTGCTCGGAAACCTCGAGCGCCAGGTGGCGCGCACGATCGAGGCGGGCGCGAGCTGCGTCACCGGCGGACGTCGGCTCGACCGCCTCGGCTTCTTCTACGCGCCCACCCTGCTCGACCGCGTGCGCCCCGACATGGCCGCCGCCTGCGAGGAGACCTTCGGCCCCGTGGCCGCCGTGATCCGCGTGCGCGACGAGGACGAGGCCGTGACCGTCGCGAACGCGAGCGACTACGGCCTCGGGGCGAGCGTCTGGACGGGCGACCCCTCGCGAGGCGAGCGTCTCGCCGCCCGCCTCGAGGCCGGCGCGGTGTTCGTGAACGGCGTCGTGAAGAGCGACCCGCGGCTCCCCTTCGGCGGCGTCAAGCGCTCGGGCCACGGGCGCGAGCTCGGCGTCTTCGGCCTGCGCGAGCTCGTGAACGTGAAGACGGTCTGGGTGGGAGAGCCGGCGTGCTAGCCGGAGCGCCGGCCCGCGCTCACTCCCGTCCCTGCGCGATCGCCCAAGCGCGGTCGGCGAGCTGCCGCGCGCTGTCACCAAGCTGCGTCGCGCGCTCCGAGCTCGCGTTGCCCTGGAGCCCGCGCGCGTACACCCCCTGCGCGATCGACGCCAGGCGGAAGAGCGAGAAGGCGAGGCAGAACGCGAAGTCGGGCACGCCCTCGCGTCCCGTGCGGCGGCAGTAGGCCGCCACGTACTCGGCCTCGCTCGGGATCCCGCTCTTCGCGAAGTCGAGGCCCACGAGCCCGCCCGTCGTGGCGCTCGCCGAGTGGTAGAGGATGCAGTTGTAGGCGAGGTCGGCGAGCGGGTGGCCCAGGGTCGAGAGCTCCCAGTCGAGCACCGCCAGCACGCGCGGCTCCGTCGGATGGAAGATCATGTTCTCGAGCCGGTAGTCGCCGTGCACGAGCGTCGTCTCGTCGTCCACGGGCATGTGCTTCGGCAGCCACTCGATGAGCGCGTCCATCGCCGGCACGTCCGTCGTCTTCGCGAGCGCGTACTGCCGCGTCCAGCGCGAGAGCTGGCGCGCGAAGTAGTTCCCGGGCTTCCCGTAGTCCGAGAGTCCGACGGCCGCGACGTCCACCTTGTGGAGCCGCGCGAGGACGTCGTTCATGGCGTCGTAGATCGCGGCGCGCTCCGCGGGCTCGAGGCCGGGCAGGGTGGGATCGCGGAAGATGCGGCCCTCGACGTGGGCCATCACGTAGAAGGGGGTGCCGATCACCGCGTCGTCCTCGCACAGCACGACGGCCTTCGCCACGGGCACGTCGGTCTTCGAGAGGGCCGAGATCACGCGGAACTCGCGATCGACGGCGTGGGCCGAGGGCAGGAGCTTCCCCGGCGGCTTCTTGCGCATCACGTAGCGGCGGCCGCCGGCCTCGAGGGAGAAGGTCGGGTTCGACTGGCCGCCCTCGAACTGCCGCACGACGAGGGGCCCGGCGAAGCCGGGCACGCACGCTGCGAGGAAGCGCTCGAGGGCCCGCACGTCGAAGCGGTGCATCTCGCGCACGGGGATGGTGCCTGCCGGGGGCGCGCCGGACATGCGGTCTTCCTCCAGAGCGGGAGGGCAGTCTACCCCCGAACGGAGCCGCCGGCCCACATCACGCCGCGGCTTCAAGACGGTCTTCGGCTGCGTCCTCGCGGGTCGCCCTCCCTCACGAGCTGCAGCAGGGGCGCGAGGAGCTTCCGAGGCATCGGCGAATCCTCCGTGGAGCGTGTGCGTGAGCGATCCTTCCGGATCCTCTCACGAGAGGCCCGACGGAGACAACCGCGTGTGTCGTCCCGGCGAGGAGCCGGCCCGCTTCCCTACTGCGCGCAGGGCGAGCCGCCACCTCCGGTGCAGCCCGGCTCGCCCGGGTCGAGGTGGCGCCGGTCGCGGCCGCTCGGCGCGTCGGCGAGGTACGGGAAGCTCGTGCGGAAGGGCACGTCGTTCACGTTCACGCCGTCGCCGAAGCGGTTGTTGGGGAAGATGTTGAAGGCCGGGTTCAAGACGCCGAGCGCGAGCCGCAGGTCGATGTCGAGCACGTCGTCGAACGGGCGGCGGCCGTTCGGATAGCCCGCCGGGTCGCCGCCGAGGAGACCGAGCCGGCTGAGGGAGAGGCTCGTCGGCAAGGTCGGCGCCACGCCGGTGTTGAGCCGCAGGATGTCGGCCACGGGCCCGGCAGCCGTTCCCGGCGCTGCGATGGGCGGCGCGTACGTCACGAGCGGGAGGAGGTCCGTGCGCGGCGGCGTCGGGATCGTCACGGCCCCGCCCGTCGCGGCGTTCAGGATCCGCGCGAGCGCGGGATCGAGCACGAAGCTCGCGAACTGCGCGTCGTTCTTCGGCTGGTCCATCGCGAAACGATCCGCGAAGCCCGCGCCGATCAGGAGCTCGCGCACGAGCGGGTTGCCGCGGCGATCGATCTGGCTGAAGGAGCCCGAGCTCTGCGGCGGGAGCGGCGCGCGACGCGCCGTGAGGCGCGGGCGCGACGTCGTCGCCCAGACACCGATCGTCGCGGCCGGCGAGCTCGCGGCCTCGATGGCACCGGTCCGCGTGAGGAGAGAGATCGGCACCTCGATCGCAATCGCATTCGCCGCAAACCCCGAGTACGTGTCGCTCACGGCGTTCCCGTTGATCGCGTCCTGCACAGGGGTGAGGACACCGGGAGCGATCACGCTGCGCAGGTTCAGCGTGTCGAAGAAGGCGGCGGCGTCGCCGAACGCGGGATCGTCCACGGCGCCCGCGAAGACCTTCGTGTTCGGCTGGCTCGTGGTCGCGATGGCCGCGTTGAACAGGGCGGCGTAGTTGAGCGTGCGCGGGCCCACGTTCGGCGGCGCCACGAAGAACGTCCCGACGCCGGTGATCGGCGTCGCGATGCCGCCCTTCACCATCGTCACGGTGTACGACTGGCGCTGGCCGAGGCCCGGGGAGGAGAAGCTCGTGACCTGCGGAGGAACGAGCAGGGTGCCCGGCGGGACGGGCGCTGGCGAGTTCGTCGGCGCCGTGATTCCGCTGCCCGCGCCGAGGTAGGCCTCCGACAGGTTCGGCAGCCGCTGCTCCGTCGCGAAGCGGAACTGGAACACGATGTCCTCGACCGCGTCGTTGTTGTTGTCCACCTTGAGCTCGTACAGGACGTCCGGGTCGAAGGGCCGCCACGCGGGCCCCGCGGCGGGCTCCTGGTGCGAGTCGACGCAGAGGAGGAGCGTCACGCGCGGGGTCGAGCCGCCGTCGTAGCTGCGGAAGGCGAAGACGTCGCCGACCGTCGCCGCCGGATCGATCGCTCCCGCGAGGGCGCGAGCGCCGAAGAAGAGCACGAGGCCCGGAGCGAGCGAACGAGCCCAACGTCCCATGGATCCTCCCGTGGCGCCGGACGCGGCCTCAGCCTTGGCGACGCACGCGCGAGCGGGCGAAGAAGACGAGGCCGGTGGCGAGGAGAGCCGCCATCGACGGCTCGGGAATCGCGGTGAACGAGAGCGTCACGCTTCCGAGAGCCGCGGAGCCCGAGAGGCCGCCGTCGGCCGCGACGTCGGCGAAGACGTCGAAGAAGCTCGCGCCGGCGAAGCTGGCGCCGTCCGCGAGCAGCGAGCCCGAGTCCGACACGAACGTGATCGAGCTCGCCGCCGCGCTCGGGCAGCCGATCGGGACGCCGGGCAGGAACGAGCCGTCGGGGCAGACGTCCTGGGTCGCGGTGACGACGCCGTCGCCCGCGGCGCTCGCGCCGGCGAGCGCCACGACCGCCGCGACGAGCCCGGAAGCCGACGCATCGAAGTGGAAGAACGACTCGAACAGCTCCCCGGCCGCGGCGCTCGAGGAGAACGTGAGGAGGAGCGCCGACGCGTTCGCCGTGGCCGTGGGCGTGATCTGGACCTGCGTCGGGTCGATCGGGGTCGCGAAGCTCTGCCCGGACTCGAGGCGGAAGTCGGCGAAGAGGACGGCGCCCGCCGTGCAGCCCGTGGCGCCGAGGTCGATGTAGCCCTGGAGCGTCCCGGGAGCGCAGGCGGCCGCCCCGGCGGTGCGGGCTCCGACGAGGGAGGCGAGCAGCGCTCCGCACAGCCAGGGCCACCGACCCATCTTGGACGCCTCCTCCGCTCGGAGGGGAAGTGGCCCCGGAGCGGGTTGCGTGGCGGCGAGCGCCGAGCGACCGGTCGTCTTCCCGCCGCCGCGGCGCGTTTTTCTGCCACCACGAGCCCGAAGGCGCTACCTAGAGACGGGCCCATCGGAGGTCGGGGGGAGTCCCAGTGACGCGTAGAGCGCTGGCCTGTCTCGCGGTGTCGCCTCTCCTGGGCGTCGCGCTTCTCGCATCGCCGGCGCGGGCGATGTCCTTCGGCGACGTGAGCGTCACGATCAGCAGCGCCGCCCTGGGCTCCGCCACCTACCTGCTCTTCGAGTTCGACTTCGGCATCGGGCCCGGCGGCGGGACGAGCAGCACGCCGGCCGGCGTCACCGTGAAGACGAGCTCGAACGTCACCTGGGGCTCGCCGAACGAGACCGTGCCGAACACGGTCAACGGCTTCTACTCGGGCAACAGCACGGTGTCGATCGGGAACTACAACCAGTTCGTCGCCAAGACCGGGAGCACGCTCGGGGCCGACTACAACAAGGTGCTGTTCCTCAACCTGGTGTCTCCCAGTCTCTCACCGATCGTGTTCACCCTGGCCGATCCGCCCGGCCCCGCGACGAAGGACACGCCGCTCGCGGTCCACATCGCCGGCCCGAACAACGGCCCCGACCTCGTCGACATGAGCTTCCTCTTCCGCAAGGACGGAAGCTTCTCGATGACCTCGCTCGGCTACGCCAACGGCGTGAGCGTCACGACCCAGCTCGTGCCCGAGCCTTCGGTCGGCGTCCTGCTCCTTTCCGGCCTCTGCGCCGCGGCGGCGATCGGTCGGCGAAGCGGGCGCAGCTAGCGACCAGGCCGAGCTCGCGCCCTCATGCCTCCCCGGCCCGGATCGCCGCGCCCACGTACACCGTGGCGAGGACGGCGAAGATGTACGCCTGGAGCAGGCCGATCAGCACGTCGAGGGCCATGAGCGGCATCGGCACGAGGAAGCCGGTCAGCGCGACGAGCAGGGCCACGACGAGGTGGCCCGACATGATGTTTCCGAACAGCCGGACGGAGAGCGCGAGCGTGCGCGAGAGCTCGGAGATGACGTGGAGCGGCGCCAGCAGGGGGTTCGGCCGGAAGTAGCCGAGCAGATAGCCGCGCAGGCCGCGCCGGCGGACGCCCACGATGGGCACGGCGCAGAAGACGATCACCGCGAGGGCCGACGTCGTGGCGAGGCTCGCCGTCGGCGGCCGCACGCCCGGGAGCTCGCCCGAGAGATTGCAGGCGGCGATGAAGAGGAAGAGGCTCCCCGAGAGCGTGAGGAGGCCGGGCTCCGGGCGTCCCGCCACCTCGCGCACGAGGCGATCGAGCTCGTCCACCGTGAGGTAGGCCAGCGCCGCGAGCGTCCCGTGCGGCCAGCGGCGGACGCAGGTGCGCAGGCCGACGGCCGCCGAGACCAGCACGAGGGTGACGGCGACGGACGTCAGCATGGTCGCGGTCACGGGCACGCCGCCCACGTGGAGCCAGACCGTCTCTCCGAAGACCCGCATCTCCGTGCTCCTTCAATCGCGGTGGCTGCGGACCACCCGCCAGGCGACGGCGCTCCCGACGAACACGCCGGCGGTGAGCAGCATCAGCGTGAAGCGGACGCCGGTTCCGAGCCGGACGTCGAGCCGATGGCCCACCCAGGCGCCCAGGGCCGCCGGCAGCGCGATCGACCAGCCGATCGTCCCGAGCACGGAGAGGGAACGCCAGAAAGTGGCACCCGAGGGCTCGCGCCGGGCGTAGCGTCCGACGTCGCGCTCGAGGGCCCGGCGCGCATCGGGCCGCTCGACCGCCTGCTCGTCCGGGCGCCCGTCGTCGCGCTCGAAGGGCGGCTGCGTCCCCGTCACCGGCCGCCCTCCGTCCCCGCCGCACGCGCTTCGCCGGAATGGCGCCGCAGCTCGCGCAGCACGCCCGTCTCGAGACGCTCGATGGCGCGACGCAGCGCTGCGTCGGCGGCGGCGGTCGCGAGAGCGTTCCCCAGCGCGCGGATCACGCTCTCCGGGTCGTCGCCCACGACGGCGACGGGCGAGAGCAGCAGCGCGCGGCGACCGTCGCAGCGCAGCACGCCCCCGGCCGTCGCGAGGAAGCGGACGCCCTCGGCGGTGGCGGCGAGGGCGAGCCCCGGCTCCACGGCGAGGACGGAGGCCTCGCAGCCCGGGCGCAGGCCGACCTGCCCCGTGTCGGAGGCCACGCGCAGCGACTGCAGCGCGAGCTCCGCCACCGTCTCGCGCGGCGTCCTGACGACGAGGAGGAGCGCCCGCTCAGCCATGGTCGACCTTCGGCTCGAGCTCCTCGAGCGTGCCGATCATGAAGAGCCGCCGCTCGTCGATTCCGTCGCAGCGACCGTCGAGGATGGCCTCCACGTCGGCCACGGTCCGCTCCACGGGCACGCGACGACCCGGGCGGCCCGTGAACGCCTGCGTGACGAAGAAGGGCTGCGTCAGGTAGCTGCGCAGCCGGCGGGCACGGGCCACGAGCCGCCGATCGTCCGCCGAGAGCTCCTCCATGCCGAGCATCGAGATGATGTCGCGAAGCTCCTGGTACCGGCCGAGCGTGCGGCGGGCCTCCTGGGCGACGTGGTCGTGGCGCATTCCCACGACGTCGGAGTCCAGGGCCTTCGACCACGATGCCAGCGGATCGATCGCGGGATAGAGACCCTCGGCGGCGATGTCGCGGGAGAGCACGAGCGCGCCGTCGAGGTACCAGAAGGCGTGGGTGACCGCGGGATCGGAGTAGTCGTCGGCGGGCACGTACACCGCCTGCAGCGAGATCATGTCGCCGTGACGCGTGCTGGTGATGCGCTCCTCGAGCTCCGCCAGGTCGGCCGCGAGCGTGGGCTGGTAGCCGACGCGGGCCGGCATCCGGCCCATGAGGCCCGACACCTCCATGCCCGCCTGCACGTGCCGGTAGACGTTGTCCACGACGAAGAGCACGTCGGTTCCCATCGCGTCCCGGAAGTGCTCCGCGACGGCGAGCGCGGCGAGACCGACGAGGAAGCGCGCCCCCGGCGGCTCCTTCATCTGGCCGAAGACGAGCACCGAGTGATCCATCACGGCGCGCCGCCGGAGCTCCTCCCACAGCTCCAGACCCTCGCGCGAGCGCTCTCCGATGCCGGCGAAGACGGCCACGCCCTGGAGCGTCTCGACCGCGTTGTGGATGAACTCCGTCAGCACGACCGTCTTCCCGACGCCCGCGCCCCCGAAGACCGCGGCACGGCCTCCGTGGAGGATCGGACAGAAGAGGTCCACGACCTTGATGCCGGTGGCGTAGATCTCGCGGCTCCCGCGCCGCTCGGAGGCCGCCGGAGGCGGCTGGCGGATCGCCCGGCGGGTCGCGCCGTCGAGGGGCGGTCCGCCGTCGAGGGGGCGGCCGTGGAGGTCGATCACGCGGCCGAGGAGCTCCGGGCCGACGGGCACGTCGAGCGGCCTCCCGTCGGAGACGACGCGATCGCCGCGCCGGAGGCCCCGCGTCGAATCGATCGCAATGGCACGGGCGGTGCGGGGACTCGCATGGCCGTAGATCTCGCCCGCGACGCTGCGCCCGTCCGTGGTCTCGCAGTGCATGCGCGAGCGGATCCCGGGGAGGGCCCCCTCGAAGCGCGCCTCGATGACCGTGCCGCGCACGGAGAGAACGCTGCCGCTCAGCTCGTGCGAGTCCATGGCCCATCGCCTCCGTGGCCTTCGGCGCGCGCCGCGCGTGCCGAGGTCGCGACCTCGATCACCTCCTGCGTCGTGGCTTCGCGCCGGATCGCCGCGGCCAGCCGACGCGTCGCCTCCGTCCGCTCGGCGAGCCAGGAGCGCGCCGACTCGGCCGTGACGAGCCGCTTGCCGTGCTCCGACGCGAGGGCGTCGACGAGCACTTCGTAGAGCGTCGCGTAGAGGTACTCCCGGACCAGGACCGTGCGCAGTCGATCCGAGCCGGTGTAGGGCGACGCGGCGAGCGCCGGCGCGCCGGGCGGAGGCGCCACGGGGAGCACCGGCACGCGCGTCGGTCGGAAGCGGCCCGCTCCCTCGAAGCGCGCCGCGACGAGCCAGAGGGAGCCGAGCTCGCCCCGGCTGCGCAGCACCAGGATGCGATCGACCATGGGAAGGAGCCGCGGGGCGAGGCTCGCGACGCTCGTCGGCGCCGAATCGGCGCGGTCCGGCCGCACTCCCGCACGCTCGAGGGAGGCGAGGGCGCGGCGTCCGAGGCAGAGCAGGGGGCCCGGCCCGCGCTCCTCGCGGAGGTCCAGGGCCTCGCGCACGAGCCGCGGCGTGTAGTCGCCCACGAGACCGAAGTCCGCGGTGACGAGCACGACGCCCGGCGGCTCCCGTGCGGCCGCCGCCTCCGGGAGCTCCGGGCGACCCAGGGCCCCGAGGAGCGACGTGATCTCCTCGCGGTAGGCGCGCGCCGACGGCAGAAGGGCGCGGGCGATCCGGAAGTGCAGGGCCGAGAGCGAGCGCAGCGCGCGCACGGCCTCGTCGAGCGCCCGCAGGGTGCGCAGGCGTCGCTCGAGCACCCGCTCGCGGCTCACGACGCGGCCTCCCGCGGCGATCCGCGCATGTCCTCGCCGAGCCGCCGCAGGCGCGCGAGGGACGCCGCCTCGGGCAGCCGGCCGCGCTCGAGGCCCTCCATCGCCTCGGGCTCCTCGGAGCGGGCCCGCGCGACGAGGCTCGCGACGAAGGCGGGCGCGTCCGGCGGGCGGATCGCGTCGAGCCAGCCCTCGCTCACGGCGAGCACCGTCAGCACCTGCTCGGCCGTTCTACGCGGCGAGAGCCGCCCCTGTCGCAGGAGCGCCCGCAGCAGCCGGCCGCGCGCGATCTCGAGCTCGACGCCCTCCTCGAGCTCGAGGCCGACGCGCGCCAGCGACTCGAGCTCCTCGAAGCGCGCGTGGAGGATGCGCAGGTTGCGAGCGGCGACGCGCAGCGCCTCCGGCTGCGCCGCGCCACCGATCCGCGACACGCTCCGTCCGATGTCCACGGCGGGACGCTCGTTTCGTGCGAAGCGGGCGGCGTCGAGGTAGATCTGCCCGTCGGTGATCGAGATGGCGTTGGTCGGGATGTAGGCGGCGATGTCGCTCTCGGTCGTCTCCACGATCGGGAGTGCCGTCACGGAGCCGCCGCCGGCGGCCTCGCTGCGCGCCGCCGCCCGCTCGAGCAGCTCCGCGTGGATGTAGAAGACGTCGCCCGGGAACGCCTCCCGCCCGGGCGGACGATCGAGCAGCAGGCTGAGCTCGCGGTAGGCGCCGGCGTGCTTCGTCAGGTCGTCGTAGATCACGAGCGCGTCACCGCCCTGGTCGCGGAACCACTCCGCGACGGACGCGCCGGCGTACGGCGCGAGGTACCGCATGCCCGGAGGCGTCGAGGCGTCGGCCGCCACGATCGCCGTGTTCTCGAGGGCGCCGGCCCGGAGCAGGCTCTCCCGGAGGGCCAGGACGCGTGAGCGAGCCTGGCCGATCAGGACGTACACGCAGGAGACGTCGCCCGGCCGCTGCGCCACGATCGCGTCCTCGACGAGCGCCGTCTTGCCGACGTTGCGGTCCCCGACCACGAGCTCGCGCTGGCCGCGCCCGATCGGGATCGCGGCGTCGATCGCGAGGACGCCCGTCGAGAGCGGCCGATCGACGCTCTTGCGCTCGATCAGCTCCGGCGCCGGCCGGAAGAGGGGAAGTCTCGTCTCCTGCGGGAGCGGCCCCGCGTCGTCCAGGGGGCGGCCCAGCGGATCGAAGACACGCCCGAGCGTCGCGGGCCCCACGGGCAGCTCCGGCAGGCGCCCGAGCCCGGCAGCGCCCTCGCCGGCGCGCACGCGCTCGGCGCGGGAGAGCAGGAGGACTCCCGTGCTGTCGCTGCGAAGGTCGAAGGCCATCCCTACGGCGCCGCAGTCGAAGCGGACGAGCTCCTCGTACGCCACGCGGTCGAGCCCCGCGACGAGCGCCACGCCGCCCCCCGCGCTGCGCACGACGCCGCGCGGAGCCGGCGCCTCCCCGAGATCGATGCGGCGGGCGGCCCGGAGGAGGCGCCCGGCGAGGAGCTCCTCAGCCATCTTCGGATCCCTCGGCCTCGAGCTCGGCCGCGAGCGCCCGCTCGGCGTACGCCGCCAGACCCGCCGCCGAGGCGTCCACGAGGCCCCGAGCGGTGAGGACGCGCAGCCCGGCCACGAGCTCGGGAGCCGCACGCTCCTTCAAGTCGCCCTCGGCCACGCCCGCCGCGTCGGCGAGGCGCGCGAGCACCTCGGAGCCGAGGAGCGCCGGCGCCTCGACGAGGAGGGGAGCGAGCGGTCCGGCGGCGGCGAGCTCCTTCAGCTCGCGCCGCGCCGCCTCGAAGAGCGCCTGCTCCAGCTCGGGACCACGGATGCGCTCGAGCAGCCGCACGGCGATCTCGCGCGCGGCGGCCGCCGCGTCGTGGGCCAGGGTGCGTGCCTGGTCCCGGCGGAACGCGACCGTCTCCGACTTCAGCGTCTCCCGGGCCCGCTGGGCCTCTTCGCGAGCCGTCTCGATCAGGCGGGCGGCCTCGCGCTCGGCGTCCTGACGGACGCGCGCCCGGAGGGCGTCGAGGGAGCTCTCGAGCTCGAGACGCCGCGCGGTCGCCTCCGCCAGCCGCTGGTCGGCTTGCGCCTGCTTCTCGGCGGCGGCCCGCTCCTCCGCCTCGAGACCCGCCCGACGACGCTCCAACGCCTCCCGCACGGGTCGGAAGAAGATCCAGCCGAGCAGCGCCGCGAGCAGGAGGAAGTTGGCGGCTTCGAACAGGAAGGTGACCCAGCTCGCCGACACCGTTGCGGATCAGCCCGTCAGGGCGGCCGCGAAGGGGTTGGCGAAGAGCAGGATCAACGAGATCACGAGGCAGAAGATCGCCGTGGACTCCACCATGGCGAGGCTCACGAAGAGGGTACGGGTGATCGAGGAGCCGGCGTCCGGCTGACGCGCGAGAGCGTCCATCGCCGCCGCGGCGATGCGGCTCTCGCCGATCGCGGCACCGACGGCGCCGGCCGCCATCGTCGCCGCCGCGCCGGCCACGGAGATCACGATCAGCCAGTCGTGCCCGTTCATCGCTGCTCCTCCTCCGGCCACGTTACCGCGCTGGCACGGCCGCGGGCTCGAAATCGGCGCCCGCCCCGGCCGGGGCCCCGGAGCACACCCGTCGGACCCCGCCACGAACCTTCGCCCCTACGCGGCGGAAGAGGCGTCTGTCCTGCCGATCCGCCAGGCGCCGTCGCCGCGCAGCTCGAGCAGCGCGTCGTGATGCTCGAGGAGCGCGGCCTGCGCGCCCACGCTCACGAAGTCGATCTTCGAGGCGAAGAGCTCCTCGTAGAGCGCCTTTTCGCTGGCCGCGTCGAGAGCGCTCGTGGCCTCGTCGAGGAACGCGAGGAGCGGACGATCGAGCAGGAGCCGTGCGAAGGCGATCTTCTGGAGCTCGCCGAGCGAGAGGAGGTCCTTCCACTCGGGCTCGGCGTCGAGCCCGCCCACGCGTCCGGGCAGGTCCGCGAGCCGGACGCGCTGGAGGACCGAGAGGAGCTCGGCCTCGGGCGTCTCCGCCGCACGCGGGTAGCAGAGCTGCTGGCGCAGGGACCCGGGGATCATGTAGGGCCGCTGTGGAAGGAACAGCATCTCCGAGAGCGGCGGCCGGACGACGCGGCCGCTGCCCGTGCGCCAGAGCCCGGCGATCGCGCGCAGGAGCGACGTCTTCCCGACCCCGCTCTCGCCGACGATCAGCAGGCGCTCGTGGGCGCCGAGCTCGAAGGAGAGATCGCGCACGAGCGTCTTGCGGCCGTCGGGCGTTCGGAGGGTCAGCCCCTCGACGGCGAGGCGAGGGCCCTCGACCGTCTCGATCCTCGGCTCCGCGCCCTTCGCGCCGATCGCGGCTCGCCGCTCGTCCGCTTCCCAGTAGCCGCCGAGGCGCTCCACCACGGCGGCGAAGTTGCTGAGCTGGTTGAACTGGTCGACGATGATCGAGAGCGCGGCGCGGAGCGTCACGAAGGCGGCGCTCGCCTGGGTGATCTGGCCGAACGCGACCTGCCCGGCGAAGTAGGACGGCGCGAGGACGATCGCCGGCACGAGCGCGAGGAGGAGGTCGTACGCATAGGTGAGGAACGCCACGTTGCGTTGCCAGCGGACCATCAGGATCGAGTTCTTCACCGCGGCGTAGAGCCGCCGCAGGAGGTCGTTCCCTTCGCGCCGTTCGCCCCCGTAGAGCGCGATCGCCTCGGCGTTGTCGCGCAGGCGCACGAGGGCGTGGCGGAAGTCGGCCTCCCGCGCGCGCTGCGCGAAGTTGATCCCGATCAGCGGGCGGCCGATCACCACGGTGAGGAGCGAGCCCAGCCCGACGCAGGCCGCGAGCACCGCGACGAGCCGCGGCGCGATCAGCCACAGCACCACGATGAACGAGACGCCCGTCACGATCCCCCACCACACCTGCAGCACGAACGACACCGCGAAGCCCGGGAAGGCGTTCAGGTCCTCGCTGATCCGCTGGTCGGGGTTGTCGACGCCCGGATCGGAGCTCACGCGGTAGAAGAACCGATCGCGCAGGCTGTGGTCGAGGAAGCGCTCGGTCAGCCACTGCCTCCAGTGGATCATGAGCCGGCCCTGCACGTAGCCGTCGACCGCCATGATCGGCGCCGAGACCAGGCTGTAGGCGACGACGAGCAGCACGTTGTCGAAGAACACCCTCGCGTTCCGCTCCGTGAGCGCCGTCATCATGTCGCGGTTCACGTAGCTGACGAAGACGTTCGCGCCCTTGATCGAGCCGGTGAGGACGAGCGTGATCGCGAGGAGCCCGAGCGGGACCCACCTCTTGTCCGAGCTCCAGTACGGCCGGCCGAGCTTCCAGAGCCGCCGCCAGAAGAGGCGGTCGAAGCGGTTCATCGCGGAGCGATGGTCCGTCAGCCAGCCCGCTCCGGATTGCGCCCCGTGTACTCGCACACCATGCCGGGCACGGTGGCCTTGAAGCGCACGTCCTCGAACCCGGCGTCGCGCATGGCCTGGAGGATCTGCTCCGGCGGCACGCACTTGTCGACGGTGTCCCAGTAGTAGTCCATGAGGAGCTTCGCGTCGCGGCTGCCGGTGAGGAGGAGCGTCAGGTTCGGGACGACCGACGACCACGCCCAGCGCGTGACGCGGCGCCCGACGGGCGACTCCGGGATGTGTCCCTCGAGGATCCAGACGCGGCCGCCGGGCTTCAGCACGCGGCGGTACTCGCGGAAGGCCGCGAGCAGGTCGGGAACGTGGCGCAGCGCGATGCCCATCGTGACGAAGTCGAAGCGTCCGCTCGCGATCGGGAGGGCCTGCGCCACGCCGCGCGCGACCGGTCCCTTGAAGACCTTGCGGGCCTCGTTCAGCATGCCGCGGCTCGGGTCCACGCCGACCACGCGGCCGGTCGGCCCGACGATGCGCGCGGCGTTGCGCGCCACGGCCGCGGTGCCGATCGCGACGTCGAGCACGTGCATTCCGGGCGCGAGGCCGGCCCGACGCAGACACAGCCGCCGGTAGTAGAGGCCGACGTTCCCGAACAGCGCCTCGACGGTGTTGTAGTGCGGCGCCGTGCGGTCGAAGAGCTCGTTCACGTAGCGGGCGCGGTTCGCATCGGTCTCGTAGTACGACCGGAGCGGGGCGTGGGGCGGGAGGGGCGGCTGGGTCTGCGGCGTCGTGGTCATCGTCGATCGACCTCGCGGGCTGGGGTGCAGCCGCATCGTGACCGCCGCAGCCCCGAGTTTCAATACCGCCTCGGGCCACGCCTGCCTTCGACCACCGGACGCATCGGCCAGCGCGTATCCTGCCGCCCGTGCCCGCAGCCCCGCTCCTCGAGCTCCGCGGTCTCGCGGTCCGCTACGGCGCGACGCGCGCGCTCGAGGGCATGGACCTCGCGCTCCCGGCGGGCGAGGTCCACGCGATCGTCGGCGAGAACGGGGCGGGGAAGAGCACGCTGCTCCGGGCGCTCGTCGGCCTCGCGCCCGTGGCGGCGGGCCGGCTCGAGCGCCTCGGCGGAAGCGGATTCCCGGCGAGCCCGGCGGCGGCCGAGGCGCTCGGGATCGCCTACGTGCCCCAGGAGCTCGCGCTGTGCGAGGAGCTCTCGGTGGCCGAGCAGGTGACCCTGGGGCGCGAGCCGCGGACGCGCCTGCGCGCCGTGTCGCGCACGGCCCAGCGCGAGCGCGCCCGCGAGCTGCTCGCGCGCATCGGCGGCGCGATCGATCCCGACGCCCGGGTCGGCGCGCTGCGTGCGCCGCAGCGCAAGCGCGTGCAGATCGCGCGGGCGCTCCTCGCGGAGCCGCGCGTCCTCCTCCTCGACGAGCCCGCTGCGGCCCTCGATCCGCCGGCGGCGGCGGGCGTCTCGCGCCTCGCCCGCGAGCTCGCGCGGGAGGGACGCGCGGTGGTGATCGTGTCCCATCACGTGGAGGAGGTGCTCGCGCTCGCCGACACCGTGACGGTGTTGCGCGATGGGCGCCGCATCTCGCGCGGCCCCGCGCGCGAGCTCGACGCCGCGGAGCTCTTGCGGCGCATGGTCGGTCGCGCGCTTCCCGCGCGCGAGGCGAGCGCCGGTCCGGGCGAGGCGCGCGTCGTCGCCCGACTGCCTTCGCCACTCGATCTCGAGCTGGGCGCGGGCGAGGTGCTCGGTCTCTTCGGGCTGGCGGGCGCAGGACGCTCGCGCACGATCGAAGGCCTCGCGCGCGTGCTCGCCGGCGCGGCGCTCGTGCCCGAGGAGCGCGCGGTGAAGGGCCTCGTGCCGACGCTCTCGGTGCGCGAGAACCTCTTCCTGCCCGCGCGCGGGCCGCGCCTTCGCGCTGCGGCGGAGCGGCGCGACGCGGAGGATTGGATCGAGCGTCTGCGGATCCGCTGCGCCGGGCCCGACGCCCCGATCGCGTCGCTCTCGGGCGGCAACCAGCAGAAGGTGCTCCTCGCCCGCGCGCTCGCGCGAGAGCCGCGCGTCCTCCTGCTCGACGAGCCGACCCAGGGCGTGGACGTGCTCGCGAAGGAGGAGATCCACGATCTCGTGCGCATGCTCGCGCGGAGCGGCGCGGGGATCGTGCTCTCCTCGAGCGACCTCCCCGAGCTCCTGCGGCTCGCGCAGCGCGTGGCCGTGCTGCGCGAGGGCGCCCTCGCCGGCGTGCTCCCAGCGGCCGAGGCGAGCGAGGAGGCGCTCCTCGCGCTCGCCTGCGGGGTCGCGGCGTGAGCCGTGCGCGCGAGCTCTCCGTCGCGCTCGTGCTCGTGCTCGAGCTCGCGCTCTTCTCCGCGCTCCTCGGCTCGAGCTTCGCGAGCGCCGCGAACGCGGCCCTCGTGCTCAAGTACTCCGCGATCTTCGGTATCACGGCGATCGGGGCCGCGCTCGTCATCGCCTCCGGCGGGATCGACCTCGCGCCGGGCGCGGTGATCGCGCTCGCCTCCGTCGTGACCGGTTCGCTCTTCGTCGTCCACGGCGTGCCGATCGTGCCGGCCTGCGCCGCGGGCCTCGTCGCGGGGCTCGCCTGCGGCGCGCTCTCGGCGCTCCTCGTGGTGCGGATCGGCCTCCCTCCGTTCATCGCGACGCTCGGCGTGATGGGGATCGCGCGCGGGCTCGCCTTCCTCGTGACGGAGGGACGCTTCTACGACCTCTCGAGCCGGCTCCCGCGCGACGCCGCACCCCTCGGCCTCGCGCTCGATCTCTGGCCCGGGATCCTGATGCTCGCCGCGGCGGCGGCGTTCCATCTCGTGCTGACGCGTCTCCCGCTCGGCCGTCACATCCTCGCGACGGGCGGGAACGAGCTCGCCGCGCGTCTCGCCGGCGTGCGCGTCGGGCGCGTGAAGGGCTTCGTCTACACGGCGGCGGGCGGGCTCGCGGGGCTCGCGGGCGTGGTGCTCGCCGTGGTGCTCGGACAGGGGAAGGCCGACCTCGCGATGGGCTACGAGCTCGACGCGATCGCGGCCGCGGTGGTGGGCGGCGCCTCGCTCTCGGGCGGCCGCGCGTCGGTGGCGGGCGCCGTCGTGGGTGCGCTCATCTTCGGCGTGCTCCGCAATGCGCTACCCCAGATCCCGGGCGGCACCTTCGCGGATCGGCTGATCCTGGGCGTCGCCGTGCTCGTGATCGTGGTGCTCGACCGGCTCGCGGGCCGGAGGGAGGAGACGTGACGCTTCGACGGACCCGTCCCCGGGCGGGGAGGTGGGCTGCGGCGGGCCTCGCGCTGGCGCTCGTTGCGGTCACGGCCGGCTGCGGACGCCGCGAGGTCACCGCGCCCGCGCCGAAGGTCCTGCGCTTCGCCTTCCTGCCGAAGGCGCTCAGCATCCCGGTCTTCGAGTACGCGCGGATCGGCGCCGAGCGCGCCGCGCGGGAGCTCGGGGGAATCGAGATCCTGTGGCGCGCGCCGGAGGTGACCGACGAGCTGCGCCAGAAGGAGATCCTCGAGTCCTTCGTGACACAGAAAGTGGACGGAATCGCCCTCTCGGCCCTGAACGGAGACCTGCTCACGCCGTCGATCGACGCGGCCGTGGCGGCGGGCATCCCCGTCGTGACGTGGGACTCGGACGCGCCGGCCTCCAAGCGCGCCGCGTTCTACGGCGTCGACGACTTCGAGGGCGGCAAGGTCCTGGGCGAGGGGCTGGTCCGGCTGCTCGGCGGCAAGGGACGCGTCGCAATCCTCTCCTCCCTCGGCGCCGACAACCTGCAGAAGCGCACCGACGGCGCGAAGAGCGCCCTCGCCGCGGCGCCGGGCATCGAGATCGTCGAGGTCTACGACGTGAAGGACGACGCGATCCGCGCCGCCGAGATCCTCGCCTCGGCGACGCAGGCCCATCCCGACCTCGACGGCTGGCTGTCCGTCGGCGGCTGGCCCGTCTTCCTGCGCAACGCGCTCGATCCCGTCGACCCCGCGCGCACCAAGGTCGTGGCCTTCGACACGATCCCGCCCGCGCCGGAGCTGGTGCGGGAGGGGAAGGTCCAGCTCCTCGTCGGCCAGAAGTACTTCGGCTGGGGCTACGAGAGCGTGAAGCTCCTGGCGCGGCTCGCCCGCGGCGAGCAGCTCGAGCGCTCGCACTACTTCTCGGGCGTCGACGTGGTGACGCCGGAGAACGTCGACGCGTACGAGGCGCAGTGGAAGGCGTGGCTCGAGGGCTCGGGGTCGGACGGAGCGGTCGCGGCGCCCTAGCCGCGATCCCGCCCCTCCCCTCGGATCGGGAGCCGCACGCGGAAGGTCGAGCCATGGCCGGGGGCGGAGTCGACCTCGATCCGCCCGCCGTGGGCGTCGACGACGTTCCAGGCGATGCCGAGGCCGAGGCCCGTGCCCTCGCCGACGCGCTTGGTGGTGAAGAACGGATCGAAGATGCGCTCGAGGGTCTCGGGCGCGATGCCGCAGCCGTCGTCCCGCACCTCGACGATCGCCCAGTCGTGCTCCTGGCGCGTCGTGACCTGCACGCGGCCGCGCCCGGAGATCGCGTCGACGGCGTTCATGAGCAGGTTCAGGAATACCTGGCGCAGCTCCTGCGGCGCGCAGTGGACCGGCGCCACGGCGCCGCTCGAGAGCTCGATCGAGAGCTCGGACGAGCGGACGCGGGGCACGACCATTCCGATCGTGTCCTCGAGCAGCTCGTTCAGGTCCGCGGGCTCGCGCGCGGGGTGTCCCGCGTGGGTGAAGCGGCGCACGCCGCGCACGATCTCGGCGGCCCGGTCCACGCCCGCGAGGCTCTCTCCGATGATCTCGCGGCCCTCGCCGAGGATCTCCGAGCGCTCCTCCGACGGAAGCGCGTCGGCGTCGCCGAGGCTCTTCCAGTGGCGCTCGAGCTGGCCGAGGTTCGAGCGCACGAAGGCGAGGGGATTGTTGATCTCGTGGGCGAGGCCCGCCGCGAGCTCGCCCACGGCCGCGAGCCGCGCCTGCGTGAGCATGCGCCGCCGCATCTCCTCGATCTCCCGCAGGTCGCGCACGACGACCACGAGGCCCATCGCGCTGCCGGCGTCGTCGCGCAACGGGGCAGTCGAGACCGAGACCGGGATCGCCTCGCCGCCCGCGGCGAAGAGCTTCCCGGGCGAATCGTCGAGGCCCCGCAGGTCGTCGGCGCCCTCCCAGTCGAGGACCTGCCGGAGCGGCACGCCCACGAGCTCCGTCTCCGTTCGGCCGGACAGCAAGACGAGGTCGCGGTTCGCGCGGCGGATGACGCCGGCGCGTGTGATCAGGGCGACGCCCTCGTGCAGCGTGTCGAGGATCTCGTCCGAGAAGTCGCGCGGCGTCAGGAAGGTGAACCCGAAGCGGGCCGCGGCGCCGAGGGCGAGGAGCCCGAAGATCGCGTACGAGCTGCTGCCGAGCCGCGGGAAGTGGATGCCGAGGACCGGAAGCGCCACGTCGGTGATGCAGATCAGGTGGAGCGGGATCGCCATCCCGAGGAGCATCAGCCGGCGGTGGCTCGGCAGCGCCACGGAGAGGGACGAGCGGAAGGCCTTCAGCGTGGTCGCGAACGTGAGCGTGATCGGCCATCCCACCGAGAGGAAGAACGCGAGCTGGGCCGGCCCCGGCGTGTACGTCCAGCCCCAGGGCACGCGCACGAGATCGCGGTGGATCGCGCCGGGCACCCACGCGACCGAGAGGAGCGCGCCGCCCACCAGGTAGCCGAAGACGGCGGCCCGCAGCAGGCGTCTCTTCTCGCGGCTGAACTCTCGCGGCGCGTAGGAGTCGAAGTAGCGCGCGGACGCGTGGGGAAGCAGGCCGAGGATGAAGGCGTAGCCGGGCGTCGCGAGGCGCATCCAGTGGAGGGCCGTCTGCGCGTCGGGCGCCGCGTTCCAGAAGGACTCGCAGAGCGCCCACCAGGCGGCGCCGCCCGCGAGCAGCGACGCGAGCTGGGTGGCCCGCTGGCGCGGCGATTGCGCGAGCAGGAACCCCGCACCGATGGCCGCGACGAGCGCCGAGAGCGCGAGGAACGTCGGATACACGCCCATCGGTCTGCATCCTTCCATCTGCCGGTGGGGGAAGCCGAGCGTCGGCCCGTCCGCAGCTCCGGGCCCGGGTCGCCCGATCGGAAGATGCGCTCGCCACCGCACATGGAGGATCGTCTTGCCAGGGCGCCGCCTTGACCGCCGACGCCCGCCCGACGCCGATCGGCGTCGGTGGATCGCAGGAAGCGCGGCTCGATGGAAAGCCGGTGTCGGCGGAGCTCGAAGCGCTCCGCCGACACCGTCTCGAGGCAGCGGCTCGGGCCGGAGCTAGAAGTCCGCGTGGTACCCGAGGTCGACGCTGAAGCCGCTGCGCGGCGCGTAGTAGGCCGGCGGCGCGCCGTAGTAGACGGGCGGCGCGGCGTAGACGGCGCCCGGCGCGTAGTAGACCGGCGGCCGGTAGACGACCGGCGGCCCGTAGTAGAAGCGCGGCGCGAAGCCGTAGTGAGCGCCCGGCCGGAAGCCGTAGCGCGGCGCGCACGGCCGGCCGTGGTGGCTCCAGTGCGGCCCGCCGTGACCGTGGTGGCCCCAGTCGTCGTCGTGGGCGGCGGCCGGCGTCGCGGCGAGCAGGAGGGCGCCGAGCAGGCCGCATGCGACGGCGATCGGGGCGCGCGAGAGACGGGAACGAGCGGAGCGACGGAACGGACGCAGCATGGTGGCGGTCTCCTCGGCGGGCACGTGCCCGCCTCACGCCGAGTCCGACGCAGGGCCCATGGAGTTATTCGTGGCGCCGATTCGCGAGGCGGATCGCAGCGTCGGCTCGTGATCTGCGTCACAAACGCACGCCCGATGCACGCGGCCGCGCGGACTACGCGGCGTCGAAGAGCTCCGCCGCGAGCGCCCGCCGGTGATGCACCGCGTCGCCCAGGCAGGCGCGGCTCCACAGCGCGCGCTTGAAGAACCAGTGCACGTCGCAGTCCCAGGTGAAGCCGTAGCCGCCGTGGATCTGCACGCCCTTCCGGACGGCGCTGGCATAGGTGTCGCTCGCGATGGCCTTCGCCATCCGCACGGCGACCTCGGCGCGCTCCGACGCGTGGTCGAGGGCCGCGGCCGCACCGAGGGCGTGCGTCCGGGACAGCTCGACGCCGATCATCATGTCGACGATCGGATACTTGACGCCCTGGAACGAGCCGATCTGACGCTCGAACTGCTTTCGTGCGATCGCGTACTCGCGCACCAGCCCGAGCACCGTTTCGGCGCCGCCCACCATCTCGGCGGCGAGCGCGGCCGTCGCGCGCAGGTGTACGGCGGCGAGGGCGCGGGCGCCGTCGCGCTCGAGGCGGGCCTCGCGCCCGACGCGCACGCCGTCGAAGCGCAGGCGCGCGGTGCGGCGCGTGGGGTCGACGCCCGTCTCGTCCTCGACCGAGAGCCCGGCCGTCGGCAGCGAGACGGCGAAGAGCGAGAGCCGCCCTCCGGGCTCGCGGAAGGGCGCCACCACGAGGCCGGCCTGGGAGCCGGCGAGCACGAGGGGCTTCACTCCGCGCAGCACGAACCCGTCGTCGCTGGGCTCGGCCGTCGCCCGGAGCTCCTCGGGCAGCCAGGCGCCCTCGGTCTCGCAGAGCGCGAGCGTTCCGATGACGTCGCCGCTCGCGATCGCGGGCAGGAGGCGCGCGCGCTGCTTCTCGTCGCCCGCCGCCTCGACCGCGAACCCGGCGAAGAGGGTCGCGAGCAAGGGCGAGGGCAGGAGCGCGCGGCCCGTCTCCTCGACGAGGAGCGCGAGGGAGAGGTGGTCGAGGCCCGCGCCGCCGTGGGCTTCGGGGATCACGAGGCCGGTCCAGCCGAGCTCGACGATCTCCTTCCACAATCCGGCGTCGAAGCCCGAGGCCGACTCGGCGATGCGTCGCACGTCCTGCAGCGTGCAGCGCTCCGAGAGGAAGCGGCGCGCCGACTGGCGCAGCACGTCGTGCTCCTCGGTGAAGCCGAAGTCGACGGGAATCTGGGGATACGAGCCCATTCGCAACGCTCCTCGTCTGGCCCCGCGCGCAAGCGAGGCCCCACGCCAGCCGCCGCCGAAGGCGGCCGGCTACACCCCGAAAGCGCCTGAGCCGCGGCCGAAGGCCGCCGGCTCCAGGCGCAGCTCCACGCCCCGCTCCACCTACTTGCTCTTGGGCAGCCCGAGCACGCGCTCGCCCAGGATGTTCCGCTGGATCTCGCTCGTCCCGCCGCCGATCGTCATGCCGAAGCTGTTCATGTACGCACGCGGCCACTCGGCCTTGTCGAAGGCGTTCGGATCGCCGAGCCAGAGCGCCGTCTCGGGCCCGAGCATCTCGCACGCGAGCTCCGCCATGCGCTGGTTCAGCTCCGAGTAGACGAGCTTGTTCATCATCTTGAGCGCGTAGGGCCGGTCCGAGTTCAGGGCCGCGATGCGGGCGCGCAACGACGCGAGACGGAGCGCCTCCTCCTCGATCCAGAGCTGGGTCGCCCGGTCGCGCAGCACGGGATCCTGCGCGGCGCTCGCTCCCTCGCGCCGCGCGCGGCGCGCCACGTTCGCGAGCCGCAGCACCGACTCGGCCGACGAGGTCGCCTGGCCGCCGCCGGAGCCCTCCGCCGCGCCGCGCTCGAAGAGCAGCGTCGTGAGCGCGATCTCCCAGCCCTGGCCGAGCTTGCCCAGGAGGGCGCTCTCGGGCATCGGCGCGCCGTCGAAGATCACCTGGTTGAAGCCGCCCTCGCCGGTCATCTTGACGAGCGGCTGCACGCTCACGCCGGGCGCGTCCATCGGGAACAGGAAGTAGGAGAGACCGTCGTACTTCGCTGCCGCCGGGTCGGTGCGCGCCAGGAGGATCATCCAGGCCGCCTCGTGGCCCAGCGTCGTCCAGACCTTGTGTCCGCTCACGCGCCAGCCGCCCGCCGGGTCGCGGAGCGCCTTCGTCTGGCAGCTCGCGAGGTCGCTGCCCGCGCCCGGCTCGCTGAATCCCTGGCACCACGTCTCCTCGCAGGAGAGGATGTTCTTGAGATAGCGCCGCTTCTGCTCCTCGGTGCCGTAGTGGAGGATGGTCGGGCCGGCCCACTGGAGGCCGATCACGTTCACGAGGAAGGGAACGCGCGCCCGGGCCATCTCCTGCGACACGACGCGCTGTCGCTTGAGCTTGTCTCCGCCGCCGCCGTACTCCTTCGGCCAGTCGAGGCCGAGGTAGCCCGCCTCGTACACCTTGCGCTGCCAGTCGCGCAGGAACTCGAACTGCCGCTTCGACTCGACCTCGAGGAAGCTCTGGGGGAGCTTGAAGCCCGGGTCCGCCGGCTTGTTCGCGGCCATCCACGCGCGCACCTCGCGCCGGAACTCCGCCACCTCCCCGGGCTCGACTTCCTCGCTGCGCTGGCTCATGGGCTCTCCTGTGATGGGAACCGATCCGCCGACGTGATCGACGAATCAGTCGGGGCGACTAGTATAGGCGAGCCACGGCGCGGTCGAGGGAGCCGATCCCATGAACTTCGGATTCACGGAAGAGCAGGAGCTGCTGCGCTCCGAGGCGCGGAAGCTCCTCGATGCCGACGCCCCGATGGACGCGGTCCGCAAGCACGTGGAGCTGCCGGAAGGCTTCTCGCGCGAGCTCTGGAAGAAGATCTCGGAGCTCGGCTGGCCCGGTCTCATCGTTCCAGAGGCCTGCGGCGGGGCGGGCCTGGGCTTCGTCGATCTGACGGTCCTGCTCGAGGAGACCGGGCGATCCCTCTTCCCTTCGCCGCTCCTCTCCACCTCCCTCGCGGCTTCGGTGATCCTCGATCTCGCGGCCGAGGACCAGGCGCGCCGCTTCGTCGAGGGCCTGGCCGACGGATCGCGCATCGGGACCGTGGCGCTGCTCGAGGCGAACGATCACCTGGCGCCCTCCGGCGTGGCCCTGCGCGCGCGGCCCGCCGGTGGCGACGGCCAGGGCTACGTGCTCGAGGGCGAGAAGCGCTTCGTGCCCGACGCCGACGCCGCCGATCTCTTCGTCGTGGCCGCCCGCAAGGGCGAGACCGAGGACGACGTCGGGTTCTTCGTCGTCGACCGCGGGGCGCCGGGCCTCACGACGGCGAACCTGCCGTGCATGGACACGACGAAGCGCCAGGGCACGCTCCGCCTCGAGGGAGTGCGTGTGGGCGAAGGCGCGCTGCTCGAGAGCCAGGGCGCCCACGCCTTCGAGCGGGTCCTGCTCCGGGGGGCCGCCCTCGCCACCGCCGAGATGCTCGGTGCCGCCGACGGGGCGCTCGCCCTCACCGTCCGCTACGCGAAGGAGCGCATCCAGTTCGGCCAGCCGATCGGGAAGTTCCAGGGCGTGAAGCATCCCCTGGCCGAGCACCACGTGGCGATCGAGTCCGGGAAGTCGCTGCTCTACTACGCGGCCTGGGCGCTCGACGAGAGCCCGGAGGAAGCGCCGCGCGCGGTCTCCATGGCGAAGGCGTACGTCACCGACGCGCTCTCGCGTCTCGGGCTCGACGTCGTCGGGCTGCACGGAGGCATCGGCTACACCATGGAGTACGACGCCCAGCTCTATCTCAAGCGCTCGAAGTGGGCGAAGCCCTTCTTCGGCGACGCCGACTTCCACTACGACCGCATCGCGAAGCTCGGAGGACGGTGAGGATGGACTTTCGGCTCACTCCCGAAGAAGAAGCCTTCCGCGCCGAGGTGCGCGCGTTCCTCGACGCGAACCTTCCGGCGGGCCCCGACTGGAACCGCAAGGTGCGCGAGAAGCGCTGGGTCGGCTTCTCCTGGCCGAAGGAGGTCGGGGGCGGCGGCGGCACGATCATGCAGCAGGTGATCCTGAAGGAGGAGATGGCGAAGCGGAAGGCGCCGCCCCTCGGCATGTGCTTCATGGGCCTGGCCTGGGTCGGCCCGTCGATCATCGCCTACGGCACCGACGAGCAGAAGCGACGCTTCATCCCCGACATCCTCGACTCGAAGTACCAGTGGTGCACGGGCTACTCCGAGCCCGGCGCCGGCAGCGATCTCGCGTCGCTCCAGTGCCGCGCGGTGCGCGACGGCGACCACTACGTCGTGAACGGCCAGAAGATCTGGACCTCGATCGCGATGTGGTCGAAGTGGATGATCCTGCTCGTGCGCACCGACCCGAACGCGGCGGTGAAGCACGACGGGATCACGTGTCTCCTGGTCGAGATGTCGACGCCCGGCATCACCGTGCGCCCCATCCAGAACATGTCCGGCGGCACGATGTTCGCGGAGGTGTTCTTCGACGACGTGCGCGTGCCGGTCGAGAACCGGCTCGGGGCCGAGGGCGAGGGCTGGAAGGTCACGATCACGGCCCTCGCGAACGAGCGCTCGGGCATCGCCGAGGTCGAGGGCCTGAAGCGCACGCTCGAGGGCGTGAAGGAGCTCGCGCGCAGGTGCGTGCGGAACGGCCGCCCGGCCCTCGACGACGCCGGCGTGCGCCGCCGGATCGCGCGGGCCGAGACGCGGATCGAGGCGATGCGGCTCAACGGGATGCGCTTCCTCACGAAGCAGCTCAAGGGCGAGCCCCTCGGCTCCGAGACCTCGATCAACAAGCTCCACCGGGCCGAGCTCGAGATCGAGCTCGGCGAGATCGCGCTCGATCTGGAGGGGAGCGCCGGTCCGCTCGCAGCGGGCTCGTCGGCCGCGCCCGACGCCGGGAAGTGGCAGCGCTTCGCGCTGAACTGGCCGGAGGTCGTGATCGGCGGCGGCACGCCGAACGTCCAGAAGAACATCATCGCGGAGCGGATCCTCGGTCTCCCGCATGATTGACTCCGCTCGCCCGCGGCTCGCTGCGCGGGGCTTCGCCCCCTTGCTGACCGGCTCCGCTCGCCTGCGGCTCGCCGGGCGGGGCGCGCGGCGGGGGTGAGCGACGCAGGAGCGCGCCGGGCGCGGATCGAGGCGAAGCTGCGCGAGCGGCTCGCGGCGGCGCACGTGGAGGTGGTCGACGAGAGCCATCTCCACGCCGGCCACGCCGGCGCGGCGGGCGGGGCGGGACACTTTCGCGCGACGGTCGTGTCGGAGCGCTTCGCGGGGCTCTCGCGGGTGGCGGCGCAGCGGCTGGTCTACGACGCCCTCGCCGACGAGATGGGCGCGGAGATCCACGCGCTCGCGATCCGCGCGCTCACGCCGGAGCAGTGGCGGGCCGGGGCGTGAGCGCGCGCGCGGCGCTCGTCGGGCTCGTCTCCGACACCCACGGGCTCGTGCGCCCCGAGGCCCTCGACGCCCTGCGCGGCGTCGAGCGCATCGTGCACGCGGGAGACGTGGGCGGGCGCGAGGTGCTCGACGCGCTCGCCGCCGTCGCGCCGGTGGTGGCCGTGCGCGGCAACAACGACCGCGGACCATGGGCCGACGCGCTGCCCGGAAGCGAGGTGATCGAGGTCGCGGGGCGGACGCTGTTCGTGCTCCACGACCTGGCCGAGCTCGATCTCGATCCCGTCGCGGCGGGCTTCGACGCCGTGATCTCGGGGCACTCGCACCGGCCGCGCGTCGAGGAGCGGCGGGGCGTGCTCTACGTGAATCCGGGGAGCGCGGGGCCTCGCCGCTTCACGCTGCCGATCGCGGTCGCGCGCCTCCGGATCGATGGCGAGGCGATCGCCGCGGAGATCGTCGAGCTCAGCCCTCGCCCGTGAGCACGAAGCGGCCGAGCCAGTCGCGCAGGGGCACGCTGAAGCCGGCCGCGTTGCGGTGGCCGCCGCCGCCCCACGAGCGGGCCAGCGCGGAGACGTCGAGGTCGCCGATCGAGTACAGCGACACGTCGACGCGATCCTGCGAGAGGCGGTAGACCAGGCCCCAGGGCGATCCGAAGGTCGCGCGCACCGCGAGCTCGTGGCCGACGGCGCTGCGCAGGAGCGGCGAGTTCACGGCCTCGATCCGCTTCGTGCCGAGCGCCACCGGATGCGCCGTGCGCAGGAGCCGCCGCACGTCGGTCTGGTGCGCCCGCACGATCGGTGCGCCCTCGGCAGCGAGGCTCTCGATCGGCCGCGCTGCGAGCTCGTCCCAGACCTCGAAGCGCCGCGGGTGGGAGCCCAAGGCGGCGTTCACCTCCTCGGAGCACGGAAGCTTCCAGCTCCAGAGGTCCTGGTCTTCGACGTAGCGCAACAGGTCGGGCAGCGGACGATCCGGGTGGAAGTGCTGCCAGGCGAGCACCGCGCCCGAGTGGGAGAGGTCGAAGAGCACGCGGTGCCCGTCGTGGGCGAGCTCGCGGGCGAGGCTCGGATCCGCCTCGAAGTTCCGCAGCGAGGACACGTGGTGGTCGAGCACGACGACCTCGCCGGCCAGGGCTCCGAGCCGGCGCAGGAGGCCGTTCTCGAGGCTGATGTCGACGAAGACGACGCGCTTGCCCGCGAAGGACTCGGGCCGGAGCGGGTCGTCGTGGCCGCGCGCCACGTAGTCGGCGTCGTCGCCCCAGGCACGCCAGACGGCCCAGGCGGCGCCGAAGCCGTCCGGGCAGCCGGCGTGGTAGAGGCAGACCCGCTCCATCCCGAGCGAGCTTACCACGCGCGACGGCGGGGTCTTCGACGCAGGGCTGTGTCGGGCCGGAGCACGCCGGAAGGCGTGCGGCCCGGGGAGAGGGGCCCCGGCGTTCGGCTCAGTCGGCCTTCTTTTCCTCGGGGCCCGGCTTCTTCCGCGCGACGGTCGGCGCGACCGCGGCGCGCTGCTCCTCGGCGGTGACCTTCGAGTAGCCGCCGGTCGACCCGTCGCCCGTCACGAGCCCGCCCTGCTGCTGGCAGTCGAGACCGCGCATCAGACGCTCCACGTCGCCGATCTGGCAGCGCACGGGGCGGTCCTGGTCGGGGCCCGGGAGCACCTTCGCCATCGTCTCGGCCACCGCCTTCGGCATCATCTTCTCCACCTTCGCGAGGGACGGGAGCGGCGTCGCGCCGGCCGAGCCGCCGTCGCGCCGCGTGAGCAGCCAGGCGCCGGCGCCGAGGGCGACCGCGAGGACCACGACGAGGACGAGCTTCAGGCGGGCCATGGGGCCTCCTCCGCAGCCGAACCGGCCGCTTCCCGATTCATCGGACGGACGCGCGCGAGCCCTTGAGAGGGCGCGCACCGTCTCGCACCGGCAGCGCGCGTGCAGGACGGCGCGCGGTCGGCGCTAGACGCCGGGCTCCCCCGCCGCCCGTGCGCGCGCGAGGCGGCTCGCCTCGTCGGCCGGGAGGCGCCGTCCGGCCAGCACGAGGAAGAGGAATGCCAGCGCGTTCGCGCCGAGGCCGACGAGCATCGCGCTGCGCAGGCTCCCGAGGGCGACGCTCGCGCGACCCACGCTGTAGGGGCCGAGCGCGAGCCCGATGAAGGTCACGACGAGCAGGTAGAAGGCCGAGGCGCTCGCGCGCATGCGGGGCAGCACGAGGTCCTGCACCGTCGACGCGCCCGGGCCGATCCACATCGACGAGCACAGGGCGAGCGGGAAGTTGAGCGCGTAGGCGAGGCCCACGTTTCGCGTGGAGAGCATGGCGACCGCGACCGGCACCGTGAGGACGGCGGCGAGGAGCCCGACCCGGAGCCGCCCGTTCGGATGGCTCGCCCGAAGGCGGTCGGCGAGGAGGCCGCCGAGGCTCACGCCGAGGAAGCCCGCCCCGGCCGCGGTGAGGCCGAGCACGAGCCCGAGCTGCCCCTCCTTCACGCCGAGCTCGCGCAGGAAGTAGGGTGGCGTCCAGAGCGCGTAGGCGTAGCCCGTGAAGGCGAGGAACGCGAAGCCGACGCACGAGAGGATCAGGGCGCGCGAGCCGAACACGAGGGCGAAGGCCGCGGGATCGCGCAGACGCAGGCCCTGCACCCAGGACAGCGCCGTGTAGAGGCCGACCGCCAGCGCTCCCCATTGCATGCCGGCGCCGAGCAGGCGCGTGAGCGCGAGGGCCGCGGCGGCGAGGAGCGCCGCGCCCACGACGTTGGCCGCGAGCGTGGCGCGCCCCGCGCCCCGCCACTTGAGCGAGAACAGGGTCGCGGGCGGGATCACGGCGGCGAGCTCGCGAGCGAACTCGCGGAACGGATGGGGCACGGGCGGCGCGGGAAACCCGTCGACGAGGCCGCGCACGGGCTCGCGCAGGCTCCGCACCCAGAACGAGAGCAGGAGTCCGGGAAGCCCGACCAGGAAGAACGCGACCTGCCAGCCGTGCAGGCCGAAGGGGGCGGTGGCGCCGGGGTAGGCCCGGTCCCAGCGCTCGACGATCAGCCCGCCGAGGAAGATCCCGATTCCGCCGCCGATGTAGATGCCGGTCGAGTAGAGGGCGAGCACCGTCGCGCGCATCGAGGCCGGGAACCAGTCGGAGAGCTTCGAGTACGCGGCGGGATTCGCGCTCGCCTCGCCGACCCCGACACCGATCCGTGCTCCCGCGAGCTCGCCGAAGCCCCGCGCGACGCCGGAGAGCGCCGTCATCGCGCTCCAGACCGCGAGCCCGATGGAGATCAGGCGCCGCCGGTCCCAGACGTCGGCCAGACGTCCGAGCGGGATGCCGAAGATCGCGTAGAAGACCGCGAAGGCGGTGCCGTAGAGGAAGCCCATCTGGTCGTCCGAGAGCCCGAGGTCGCCCTTGATGCGCTCGGCCAGGATCGACAGGATGTTGCGGTCGAGGAAGTTGAAGACGTAGACGAGGACCAGCACGCCGAGGACGTACCAGCGGTAGGCGCCATCGGGCGGTGTCGGCGGCGGGCGCTCGGTCACGGTCCGGCGATTCTACGCTCCGGCGGACGCGAGTGCGCGGCGAATCCTCGGGGCCGGGCCGCCTTCAGCGCCCGCCCGTCGCCAGCTCGAGGGCGCGGCACAGCGTCTCCGTGACGGATGCGAGCCGCGCGAGGTCGGCCGGTGTCGAGAGGCGATGGTCGCCGCCCTTCACGAGCGTGATCGCGACGTCGTCGCTCGCGAGGGCTTCTGCCAGGCGGAGCGCCTTCTGCCAGGGCACGTCCGGATCGGCGAGGCCCTGCAGGATCCGCACCGGGCCGCGGAAGGGAATGGGGCGCGCGAGCAGGAGATGGGCGCGCGCCTCCTCGAGGAGCGCGCGGGTGATCGGCGTCGGCTCGTCGGAGTAGGGCGAGGGCTCGAGATAGACTCCGTCGCGATCGAGCGCCCGTCGCGCGGCGGCGTCGAGCCCCGCGAGCACGTCCTCGGTGAAGTCCGGCGCGGGCGCGACGCCGACGAGGCCCGCCACGCGCTCGGGCCTCGCGAGCGCCGCGAGCAGCATGAGCCAGCCTCCCATCGAGGAGCCCACGAGCACCTGGCGACCTTCGGTGCGCGCGTCGAGCAGCGCGAGCGTGTCGTCGAGGAAGCGCCCGATCGTGCCCTCGCGGAAGTCGCCGCTCGAGGCGCCGTGCCCGAAGTAGTCGAAGCGCAGGAAGGGACGCCCCGCCCGTGCGCAGTGCCCCTCGAGCGCGAGGGCCTTCGTGCCCTCCATGTCGGAGCGGAGGCCGGGAAGGAAGACGACGCCGACGCCGCCGCCCGGCGTGCGCCGATAGGCGAGGCGCGCGCCGTCGCGGCGCGCAAGGATCTCGGGGCGCGCGCCCGCGCCGCCCGGAGGCATCGACACGCTCTCCCTCCTGCGTCGGGACGTCCGCTTGCACCCGAGATCGGCCGAAGTATAACCGCACGAGATCCGTGGGAGACGCGATGGACTACGAGAAGCTCGGCGCGTTCTACCTCGGCCGCGTCTTCGATCCCAAGGCGGGGCGCGCGACGGACGAGCTCCTGCTCTACGACGCGAAGGATCTCACGACCCACGCCGTCTGCGTCGGGATGACCGGGAGCGGGAAGACGGGCCTGTGCGTCGTCCTGCTCGAGGAGGCGGCGATCGACGGCATCCCGGCGATCGTGATCGACCCGAAGGGCGATCTCGGGAGCCTGCTCCTCGGCTTCCCCGAGCTTCGCGCCGAGGACTTCGAGCCCTGGATCGACCCGGCCGAGGCGACGCGCGACGGCGTCACTCCGGCGGAGCTCGCGCGCGCGACGGCGGAGCGCTGGCGCAAGGGCCTCGCGGACTGGGGCCAGGACGGAAGCCGCATCGCGCGCCTTCGGGCGACGGTCGACCTCGCCCTCTACACGCCCGGGAGCACGGCCGGACGTCCGCTCCGGCTCCTCGACGCGCTCGCACCGCCGGCCTCCGCGGTGCTCGCCGACGACGATCTCCTGCGCGAGCGCGTCTCCTCGGCGGTCGCCTCGCTGCTCTCGCTCCTCGGCATCGAGGCCGACCCGCTGCGAAGCCGCGAGCACCTCCTCCTCGCGCAGGTCCTCGAGCACGCGTGGCGCGAGGGCCGGAGCCTCGATCTCGCCGGCCTGATCCAGGCCGTGCAGCAGCCGCCCTTCTCGAAGATCGGCGTGATGGACCTCGAGTCGGCATTCCCCGCGAAGGACCGCTTCGCCCTCGCCATGGGGATGAACCAGCTCGTCGCCTCGCCGAGCTTCCGCGCCTGGAGCGAGGGCGAGCCCCTCGACGCCGCCGCGCTGCTCCACACCGCCGAGGGGAAGCCGCGCCTCTCCGTGCTCTCGATCGCGCACCTCGACGACCGCGAGCGCATGTTCTTCGTGACGCAGCTCCTCTCCGAGATGGTCTCGTGGATGCGAAAGCAGGGTGGAACGGGAAGCCTGCGCGCGATCCTCTACATGGACGAGATCTTCGGCTACTTCCCGCCGAGCGCGAGCCCGCCGAGCAAGGCCCCCATGCTGACCCTCCTCAAGCAGGCGCGGTCCGTCGGCCTCGGCGTCGTGCTCGCGACGCAGAATCCGGTCGACCTCGACTACAAGGGCCTCGCGAACTGCGGCACCTGGTTCCTCGGGCGCCTCCAGACCGAGCGCGACAAGGCGCGCGTGCTCGACGGGCTGGAGAGCGCCGCGGGCGGCGGCGGCCCGGCCTTCGATCGCGCGGCCCTCGATGCGCTCCTCTCCGGGCTTCCGGGCCGCGTCTTCCTGATGAACGACGTGCACGAGAGCGGCCCTGTCCTGTTCCAGACTCGCTCTACGCTCTCGTACCTGCGCGGTCCGCTCTCGCGTGAGCAGATGCGCGCCCTCGCCGCACGCGCACCTGCCGCGGGCGCTCCCCCGCCCCGCCCCGAGGCCGAGCCGCGCGCTGCCGCCGCTCCCGCGCCGGCCGCCGTCGCGACCCCCGACGCACCGCGTCCCGTCCTCCCGCCAGACGTGCCCCAGCGCTTCCTCGCGGCGACGCGGCCGCGGCCCGACGCAGCCCGCTGTCAGTGGCGGCCTGCGCTCCTCGGCGCGGCGCGGCTCCACTTCGTGGAGAAGCCGGCGGGCCTCGACGCCTGGCAGGAGCTTCGACTGCTCGCGACGGTGCCGGAGGACGCGATCACCGATCCGTGGCCCGGGGCCGCTCTCCTCGCCGCGGCGCCGGGCCTCGCGACCGCGAGCGACGACGCCGGTGGGGCCTTCGCGCCGCTCCCCGGCGCAGCCGCCAAGGCCAAGAGCTACGGCGCGTGGGCGAAGCAGCTCGCGAGCTTCGTGCAGCGCGAGCACGCGCAGCGCGTCCTCTCCTGCGCCGACCCGAAGCGGATCGCCCGACCCGGCCAGACGGAGGGCGAGTTCCGCGCGGAGCTCGCCCAGGCGCTCCGCGAGCGGAGGGACGCGGCCGTCGCCGAGCTGCGTCAGGGCTACGAGCGGAAGTTCGCGACGCTTCGCGAGCGTGCCGCGCGCGCGCGCGAGCGCGTCGAGCGGGAGGCGGCGGAGAGCCGCGACCAGAAGATCGGCGCCGCCGTGTCGCTCGGCGCGACCGTGCTCGGCGCGCTCTTCGGCCGGCGCCGCGCCTCGGCGACCACGGTGTCGCGCGCCTCGAGCGCCTTGCGCAGCGCGAGCCGTGCGCTCCGCGAGGGCGACGACGTCGCGCGCGCGGAAGATCGCGTCGAGGACCTCGAGGCGCAGATCCAGGAGCTCGACCGGAGCCTCGCCGCCGAGGTCGCGGGTCTCGCGCCCGCGCCCGACGCCGCCGGCCTCGCGCTCGAGTCGCGCGCCGTGGCGCCGCGCAAGGCGGACCTCGCCGCCGACGTGCTCCTCGTCTGGACACCGTGGTGGATCACGGCCGACGGCCGCAGCGAGCCCGCCTTCGGCTGAGCGGGTCCGCCGGCCGCTAGCGACCGACGGACGGATCGACGCCGTCGGTCCCCGCGCCGGACGAGGCGTCGGCCCCCGACGTGTCGCCGCTCACGGAGGGAGCCTCGTCGCCGGCGGACGCGCCCGCGACCGGCGTGCGCGACGCCTCGCCGCCGAGGCCGAGCGCGACGACCGGCCGCGCCGCGAGGTCCTGCGCGCCGGTGTCGTCGAGGACCAGACGGTCGGTCGCGACGCCGTAGTCGCTCTCGAGCCGCGAGCGGATCGACGTCACCCGCGCCGAGGCGAGCTGCTTCAGCGCCGCGTCGGAGACGGGCTGCGCCTTCACCTGTGCCTCGAACCAGTCCTGGTACTCCGCCGGCACCTCGGCGCTCTGACCCTCAGCCCGGGCGCGCAGCGTCTCGAGGACGGCCACGCGTTCGCCGCGCTCGGTGATGTGGCGGAGCGTCCCCACGACGCCGCTCTCCTGATCGAGCTTCTCGAGGAGCGCCTGCTCCTGCAGCCAACGGCGGTCCTCCGCGCTCGTCTCGCCGCGCAGATGGATCGTGAGCACCGGCGACGCCGCGAGGAGCTTCCCGAGCTGGTCGAGCTTCGCGTCCTCGCCCTCGGCCAGCGTGTCGCGTCCGGGCTCGAAGACGAAGGGCTCGGGCACGATCGCGCTCGGCTTGTCGCCGATGCTCGCCACGGCGCCGATCAGCTTGAGCGGCGAGGTGACCGCGTTCAGGATCGCGCGCTCGAGCGCGTCGCCGACGATCGTGCCGATCCCGATCTTCGTCCCCGAGCGATCCCCCGCGACCGGGAGGTCGAGCACGATGTTGCCCTGGAGGTCGGTCATGAGGCCCAGCGCGAGGGAGAGCGGCATGCCGAACTTCGCAGCGAAGAGCGAGTCGCCCTCGGTGCCCGTGACCTGGAGCTTGTTCAGCACGAGCTTGCTGCTCGTGTCGTAGGAGCCCGGCCCGAGCTTGATCGTCGAGTCGAGCGCTGCCGTGCCTCCGCCGACACCGTATCCGGACGACACCGCGTAGGGATTGAACGGCCGGAGCTCGAGGCCTTCGAGCTTCGCCACGAGGGCCGAGCCCGCGGGCGCCACGTCGCCGGTCACGGTGAGCCTCGCTCCTTCGAGGCCGCGGGCGACGAGGCGCACCTTGCGCGCGAAGGGCCCGGGCCAGCGCACGTCGGAGGCCGTGAGGTCGATCGGGTCGAGCGATCCGTGATAGACGGGCTTCACCGCCTCGTCGGTGACGGCGACGCGCATCTTCTGGACGGCGAGGCGGTCGACGCGCACCTGCACGTCGAGGGCCGGCTTGGCCGCGGCGCCCTCGGCCGGCGGCGGCGTCGCCTCGGCCGTGGCGGCCGCAGGCGGCTTCGTCTCGCCTTGCGCGGCGGGCGCAGCGCCTTCGGCGGGCGCGGCGCCGCCCGCCGCGGGCCCACCTTCCGGGTGACCGCCGAGCGCCTCGGGCAACGCGATGCCCGTCTGCGTGCGCGTGACGACGATCTCCGGTCGCGTCAGCGTCAAGCTCGCGAGCGCAACGCCGATCGGCCCGAGCTTCGCGTCGGGACCCTTCGCGAGGACTCCCGGCGCAGTCGCCTCGCGCAGCGCGATCGCGAGGTCGCGCAGGCGCACGGCGAAGACCTTCGGATCGTCGCCCGAGAGCTCGAGGTCGCGGAGCCCGATCCTCCCCGCGACGCGCGCGCCGTCGGTCGGCGCCTTCGGCGTCGCACCGGCCGCGAGCTCGAGCTCGAGATCGAGCACCGCGCTCTTGAGCAGCCCCGCCTGGGGGAGGGGCAGCGGCCTCACGAGCGGCGGGATCACGAAGCCGCCCGCGCGCAGCGTGCCGTCGAAGGCGACCGGCTGGAGCATGAACGTGCCGGCCAGGGAGAGCGGACCGCCCGTCGGCGGCGTGATCTGCACGCTGAGCGTCGATTGGGTGTCGGGCGCGCTCGCGAGGCTCGCGGCCTCGACGTCGGCGCCGATGTCGACGTTTCCCTCCTCGCCCTGCACCTGGATCTGCGCGCCGTGGAGCAGCACCTTCGAGAGCTCCCACGTCCAGGGCTTCGCCGCCTTCTCGGGCGCGGGCGCAGGCGTCGCAGCCGCCTCGGGCGCGCCCTTCGCTCCTTCCGTGGCCGCGCGAACGAGCCCGTGCAAGACCGGTACGGGCTCGGCTCCGCCCGGGCGCGTCACGATCCGCAGCCCGTCCAGGGAGACGCTCTCGACCGCGGCGTGCTGCTTCACGACGTCGATGCCCCGGAGCTCGACCCCGAGCTCCTTCCACGCCACGGCCGGAGGCTCGAGCCCCTTGACCATCACGTCGAGGTCGCGGAGGGCGACCTTCCCGCGCAGCGTGTGGGCGCCCTGCGACTCGAAGCGGTGTATGAGGTCGCAGTCGAGGAGCCCCGAGAGGTCGCTCCACTGGACCGTCGGGATGTACGCCCGGGACGAGCGGATGGGAAGGCCCGTCAGCGTGACGTGCGATTCGACGGCCGGCCCGGCGACGAGGTTCTCGATCGACGCCTCGTAGTGGAGCTGCCCGCCCTGGATGCTCGCGTCGAGGACGACCTTCCCGGGCTCGAGGCCGCCCTCGCGGATCACGAGCGCGAGATCCTCGGCCTCGAGGTGCGGCAGCACGACGGAGAAATCCTGCGGCGGGTCGCCCACCGCGAAGTCGCGGAAGCCGATGGCGCCGTCGTGCAGCTTCACGGTGCGCACGAGCACGCCCCAGCCGGGGCCCTGCTCCTTCTCCGCCGCGGGCTCGGGCGGCTTCTCGGACGGCACGGGCTTCGGCAGCACGAGCGTCCCGTCGCGTGCGCGATCGACGTTCACCGCGAACTTCTCGAGCTCGAAGCGCTGCACCTCGATCGTCTTGTGCAGGAGCGCGAGGAAGCCGAGGTCGACGGTGAGGCGATCCGTCGCGAAGACCGGAGCGCTGCCCGGGGGGCCCGGCGCCGCAGCGGTGACGGGCGCCGGCGCGGCCGCGTCGGCCGCCGACGGCTTCGCGTCCGCCGGCGGCGGCTGCGCGGCCGCGCCGCCGCCCGGCGCGCCGGAGGTCGGCGCGGCACGCTCGGCCGTGAGCTCGTTCGCGAAGACGCGGAGGCCGTGGAGCGTGATGCCGCCCGTGACGAGCGAGAGGTCGACGTCGTCGAGCTCGATCCGGCCGACGAGCGCCTTGTCCGCCTGATCCACCGCGATCTTCCGGACCACGTACGGCAGGGCGATGCGCACGGCGACGGCGAGGACGAAGAGCGCGAGCAGGATGCGATTGCGACGCCGGGCCCAGAGACGACGCACCAGTGCGGCTGCGGCCGTCGCGGCCGCCGACGGACCAGGCTCGTTCATGAGGGGCCCCCGCGTGAAGGTCTCGCGACGATCCTAACATGCGTTCCTGACGGGCGAGGGCGAGGTCGCCGCGATCTCGTCTAGCGGAAGCGTCGGCCGAGCCAGCCCACGAGCGCGCGGTTCAGCTCGGCCGGCTTCTCCTGCTGGGTCCAGTGGCCGCACTCCTCGATGCGCACGAGCTCGAGGTCCGGGACGAGCGCGGACATGCCCGCCGCCATCTCCGGTCGGAGCACCGGATCCCACGCCGCAGTCACCATCAGGCTCGGCACCGGGATCTTCGCGCCGGCGAGCTGCGGCGTCGTCTCCCAGTTGCGGTCGAGGTTCCGGTACCAGTTGATCCCGCCGCGGAAGCCCGTCCGCTCGAAGGTGCGCACGTAGTGGTCCATCTCCTCGGCGGAGAGGATCGGCTCGCCCATCTCGGGGATCTCCGCGAGCCGGCGGAACGGATTCATGTCGCCGCCCATCGCGGCCTGCTCCTGCGCGAAGCGCTCGAACGGGATCGCGCTGCGCATGAGCTTCTCGAACACGAGCCCCACCTGCCGGTCCATCACACCTTCGGCGAGGCCGGGCGTCTGGAACCAGAGCATGTACATCTTCTCGTCCTGGCCGCCGACCATGGCGCGCATGAGCTGCGTCGGCGCGATCGGCGCACGCGGCAGGTAGGGCGTGTTGACGCCGACGACGCCGGCGCTCCGTTCGGGATGGAGCAGCGGCATCATCCACACCACGAGGCCTCCCCAGTCGTGTCCGACGAAGACCGCCTTCTCGATGCCGAGCGCGTCGAGGAGCGCCACCAGGTCTCCCGTGAGGTGGTGGATGTCGTAGTCGGCGATCGCCTCGGGCCGGTCGCTCGCGCCGTAGCCGCGCTGATCGGGCGCGATCACCCGGAAGCCTGCCTCGACGAGCGCCGGGATCTGATGGCGCCAGGAGTACGCGAGCTCGGGGAAGCCGTGGGAGAGCACGACGGCCGGGCCGCTCCCGGCCTCGTGCACCGAGAGCGTGATCGGCGCCGCGGTGCTCCCGTCGGAGAGCCGATGTGCGGGAAGCGCGATCCGGCGCGCGGGGGGAAGGGCAGGGGAGCTCGACATGGATCCTCCGGAGCGACGACGACCGGCCACGACGGCGCGCAGTATATGCGGTGCGCGGTGGAACGCTCAGCGCCGCGGGCTCCCGACGAGGAGAGGAAGCATGCGCCAAAGCCAGAGCGCGAACGCGGCGATCCAGGGAAGCGCGGCGAGATGCGCCAGGGAGTCGGGCCCCTGCATGACACCGGAGAGCCACGGCAGCACCACCCGGGCGAGCGCCGCGAGCTGGAGCGATGCGAAGCTCGCGAGGATCCAGGCGTCGGCGACGATCGGCCGGCCGGCGTGACCGAGGACGACGCGCGTGCTGATGCCGAGCACGAGGGTCGCGAACCCGCCGATCGCGAGCGCGTGTCGGAGGGCCGTCAGGAACGACGGTCCGTGGGCCGGCGAGAGCCCGGCCGCCGCGAGGCCGGCGAGGGCGAAGGCGATCCAGAGCAGGCTCACGTAGAGCACCGCGAGCATCGGCTCGCGCCAGGCGCGGCCGGCCCGCCACGCCCGGAGCTCGTACACGAGCAGGACGGAGAGCGCGGCGTCGAGCCCCGCGACCGCGCGCGGCGCCTCGGCGACGAGGGAGAGCACGACGCGAAGCAGCCCGAGGCCCGTCCAGACGGCGAGCGCAGAGACCGGCCGCGCCGCAGGCGGTCGCCCGAGCCAGCTCGCGGTGAAGAAGGGCACGATGCGCTGCGCGACGCCGCCGACGAGGAGCAGCAGCCAGCCGTGCAGGGCGACGGTCACGGCCGCGAAGTGGAGGCGCGCATCGGGCAGCGCGAGGCCCGCGCCGTCGAGCGCGAGGGCGCCCGCGCCGATCGCCACCGCGAAGACCACGAGGACCGGCTGCAGGCGCCGCTCGCCCGTCGCGCGGCGGAGCGCTCCCGCCAGGAACGCGAGCACGGAGGCGAAGGCGCCGAGCTCCAGGGCGAACGCGGAGACGAGGAGCGCCGGTGCGAGGAGCGCGCCGAGCAGGAGCGCCGTCTGTCCACCGCCGAGGAGGACGAGCCACGAGGCGACTCGCCGCGATGTCGGAGGCGGGGCGCCCACCCAGCGCGGAAACGCAGTCCCGAGGAAGCCGAACACGTAGAACGGGAAGGTGCCGAAGAGCATCGCGTGCGCGTGCAGCCAGGCGACGGGGCAGCGGGCCGCGATCGGCACCGGCCGCGCCCCGCGCCAGCTCTCCACGAGCGCCGCCCAGAGGGCGACGAAGAGCAGCGCGTGGACGGCGCCCGCGAGGAAGAGCGGCCGGTAGGCCGCCGCGAGCACGAAGCGGGGCTCGCCCCTCGCGCTGCTCGCCCCGCTCGGGATCGCCGGCGCCATCGCGGACGAACATATCTGGAATCGCGCGACGCGGACGCTGCGCCGGCGGGGCCGAGGCCGGGGTGGGGCCCTGCGTTAGGCTCGGCCGGCCGCCCCACGCGGCCTCCGAGGAGTCGTCCTGACCGCCGCCCGATCGACGCCGCACGCGCTCCGGGCCGCGCTCGCGGTGCGCGAGGTCGCGCGCGGCGCGCGCGACCTTCTCGGCGCCTTCGAGCTCCTGCGCGGCGACGCCCTTCCGTGGCTGCTCGAGAGCGCCCTCCCCGACGCGCGGCTCGGGCGCTTCTCGTTCTGCGGCAGCGATCCCTGGCTCGTCGTGCGCGCGAAGGGCCGTCGGCTGCGCTTCGAGCGCCGGCGCGAGGTGGGCGCTCCGCTGCGCGCGCTCGCGCGCGGCGCTCCCCTCGAGGCGCTGCGTCCGCTCCTCTCGCCGAGGCCGCCCGACGTCGCCGGCGCGCCGCCGTTCGCCGCCGGCCTCGTGGGCTTCCTCGGCCACGAGCTCGCGGCGCGCCTCGAGCCGAGCGTCTCGTTCCACGCCGAGGACGATCTCGGGCTCCCGGACCTCGCGTTCCTCGCGGTGGATCGCGTGCTCGCGCTCGAGCACGCGACGGGCCGCGTCGTTGCGACCGGGTACGGTGTCGGTCCGAGCGAGAGCGCCGCGCGCGAGCGGGCCGAGGGCGCCGCCGACGCATTGGCCGGCCGCGTGGCGCCCGCGTGGCGAGCGACGCCCGAGCGCGTCGTGCCGCCGCCCGGGCGCGCCACGCGCCCGTCCACCTGCGTCTCCGCGCGCTTCGACGAGTCGCGCTACGCGAAGGTCGTGGCCGCCGCGAAGGAGCGCATCGCCGCGGGCGACGTCTATCAGGTGTGCCTCACGCACCGGCTCGAGGCGCCGTTCCGCGGCGACCCCTGGCGGCTCTATCTCGCGCTGCGCCGGGAGACGCCCGCGCCCTTCGCGAGCTACCTCGAGCTGCCCGAGGCGGCGCTCGTCGGCGCCTCGCCGGAGCGCTTCCTCCGGGTCGGGCCGGACGGAGAGATCGAGACGAGGCCGATGAAGGGGACGCGGCCCCGCGGCGCCACGCCGGAGGACGACGCACGCCTGCGTCGCGAGCTCCTGGAGTCGCCGAAGGACCGGGCGGAGAACGTGATGATCGTGGATCTCGCGCGCCACGATCTGGGCCGCGTGTGCGTGACCGGGAGCGTCTCCGTCCCGGAGCTCTGCGCGATCGAGTCCTACGCCACCGTGCACCAGCTCGTGTCGACCGTGCGCGGAACGCTGCCTCCCGAAGCGGACGCGCTCGACGCCGTCGCCGCCGCATTCCCGCCCGGCTCCATGACCGGGGCGCCGAAGCTCGCGGCGCTCCGCATCCTCGACGCCCTCGAGCCCGTGCGCCGCGGTCCCTACGGCGGCGCCGTCGGCTACCTCGACGTGCGCGGCAGGGCCGACCTCGCCGTCGCGATCCGCGGCGCGATCGTGCGCGAGGGCCGCGTCTACGCCGGCGTGGGCGGCGGGATCGTGGCCGACTCGGAGCCCGCGGCCGAGTGGCGCGAGAGCCTCGACAAGGCGCGAGCGCTCGTCGCGGCGCTCGCGGAGGCAGAGCGCGAGGCGCCGATCGCCTCGCCCGACGCGTAGCGGCGTCAGCGCGCCGGCGCGCCCTCGGCGCCCGGCGTCGCCTCGGCGGCCTTCTCGCGATAGACCGAGGCGCCTCCGTAGCGGTACGCGACCTCGCCGCCGCTCTCTCCGGCGCGCACCACCGCCACGAGGAGCGCGAGGCCCGACAGCACGGCGAGGCCGCGCGCGACGGCGCCCGCGCGGCTCCCGAGGAGGCCGGCGGCGGTGACGAGGAAGGTCGCCGCCGACAGCACCACCACGAGCTCGCCCCGCTCCTCGTGCTCGTGGATCGCCTCGCGCGGCACGACGTCCTCGACCTTCTCGTGCTCCCGATGGCCGACCTCCTCGGCCGCCCACGCGGAGCCCACGAGGATCGCGTGGAGCAGGACGAGGCAGGCCCAGCTCCGCACCGGGAGCCAGCCGCGCGCGATCGCGAGCGCGCCGAGGAACGCGAGCAGCGGAAGCAGCGTCGCGAGCGCGATCGGAAGATGGACGAGCGCGGGATGCAGCGGACTCGGAAGGCCGGGCATGCTCTATCCTCCGCGGGGTGCGAGGTCAGTCTACCCGGGCACGACGCCGCTGCGAGTCGACACGCTCCGCCGGGAGGCGCCGCCGGTGACGGAGCGGGGCGCGATGAAGGTGCTCTACGTCGAGGACGACCCCGTCGCCCGCGAATACATCCAGAAGGGCCTCCGCGAGAACGGATTCCGCGTCGACGTGGCGGAGGACGGCGAGCGCGGCCTCGCCCTCGCCCAGGCCGGCGGCTACGACCTCCTGCTGCTCGACGTGAACCTGCCCGCGCGCGACGGCTTCGAGCTGCTGCAGCGGCTCCGCGAGTCGGGCGTGCGCACGCCGGCGCTCTTCCTCTCCGCGCGCGGCGACGTCTCGGACCGCGTGCGCGGTCTCGATCTCGGCGCGGACGACTACCTGGCGAAGCCCTTCGCCTTCGCCGAGCTCCTCGCGCGCATGCGCGCCGTCGTGCGCCGCCACGCCGGAGACGCGGCGCCCGCGCGCTACAGCGTCGCGGGTCTCGAGCTCGACGTGAGGCGCCACAGCGTGCACCGCGACGGCCAGCTCGTCGAGCTCACGCCGAAGGAGTTCCAGCTCCTCGAGTACCTGATGCGACACGCGGGCCACGTGGTGTCGCGCACGATGATCACCGAGAAGGTGTGGGGCCACGGCTTCGAGACGTACTCGAACCTGATCGACGTGCACATGAACCACCTGCGCCGCAAGATCGACCGCGACTACGAGACGAAGCTCCTCCACACCGTGAAGGGAGTGGGCTACGTGCTCGACGACCGCAGCGCCGCGGGGGCGTCGGCGCCCGCGGAAGAGGACGGCGCCGAGCGTGGATAGCCCCCGGCGCCGGCGGCCCCTCCGCCTCCAGACGCGCTGGACGCTCCGACACGGTGCGGCGCTCCTGATCGCGGTCACGGTGTTCGGCCTCTACGCCTACGGACGGATCGCCCGGCGCATGGAGCAGGACGCGCAGCTCCTGCTGGAGCTCCAGGTGAACCAGGTGCTGGCCGACCTCGACCGGCACGGCGCCGATCCCTCCGCGCTCACGGCGGCGGTGCAGGCGCGTGCGGTCGCCGCCGACCCGGGGCTGAAGCTCGGCATCGCCGTGTTCACGCCCGACGGCAGGCCGCGCGCGGCGGAAGGCTCGCTCGCGAAGCGGTCCGTGCCCATCCCCGCCGAGGTGCTCCGCGGCGCCGACCCCCAGGTCTTCGGCGCCGCCCATCTCGGCGGGAAGTACGGCTGGCGCGTCGTGACGCAGCGGAGCCCCGCCGGGATCGCGCAGGTCGCCGTCTACGCCCGAAGCTTCGAGCGCAACGTGCAGTACGTGGGCCGGATCTTCCTGGTCGCGATCCCGGCCGTGATCGTGCTCTCCGGGCTCGCGGGCTGGTGGCTCGCGCGCACGAGCCTGCGGCCGATCGCCGAGATCGCGGCCACGGCGCGGCGGATCTCCGGCGCGAACCTCGACGAGCGCGTTCCGCGCTCGGGCACGGGGGACGAGCTCGACCGGCTCGCCGCCACGCTGAACGACACCTTCGCGCGTCTCCAGCACAGCCTCGAGCGCACGCGGGGCTTCGCCGGCGACGCGGCCCACGAGCTCCGCACCCCGCTCGCCGCGCTCCGGAGCCAGATCGAGGTGACGCTCGAGAAGGAGCGCACGCACGACGAGTACCGGAGCGCCCTCGCGGGCGTCTCCGGAGAGGTCGAGCGCATGGCGCTCTCGGTGCAGGCGATGCTGCGGCTCGCGCGCTCCGAGGCGGGCCTCGACCCCGCACGCCGCGTGGACGTGCCCCTCGCGACGCTCCTCGCGGAGGTGGCCGGCTTCTTCGAGCCGGTGGCGGAGGACCACGGCGTGATCCTTCGCGTGGGACCGCTGCCGGACGCGACCGTCCCGGGCGATCCCGAGTGGCTGCACCAGCTCTTCGCCAATCTGCTCCACAACGCGATCCGCTACACGCCCGCGGGCGGCGTCGTGTCGCTCGACGGCGAGGCGCGTGCGGACGAGGTCGCGGTGCACGTGCGCGACACCGGGCCGGGGATCCCGCCCGAAGAGCAGGACCGCGTGTTCGAACGCTTCCACCGAGGGGGCACGCGTCCGGACCGGCCCGGGACGGGCCTCGGCCTCCCGATCGCACGGGAGATCGCGCGTGCGCACGGCGGCGCGATCGAGCTCGCGAGCGAGCCGGGCCGCGGCGCGACGTTCACGGTACGTCTCCCGCGCAGCCCGGGCTAGGCTCGGCGCGTGCCGCCGCGAGCCTTCCTGCGCCAGCGCGTCCGCCACGCCCGGGTCGTCTTCGTCGCCGCCGTGGCGCTCGCCCTCGCAGCCTGCGGCTCCGGTCGAGACGATCGTCCGGATGCCACGGCTCCGGCCCAAGCCGGCGAGCGCGCGCTCTCGTTCCTCGCCGTCGGGGACACGGGCGAGCCCACCTTCCTGCCGGCGCTTCGCTCCGGTCAGCTCGCCGTCGCGCGCGCGATGGCGTACGAAGACGCGCGCCAGCCGGTCGACGCCGTCGTCTTCCTCGGCGACAACTTCTATCCCGACGGACTGCGCGAGGCGACGCTCGTCTCCCAGATCGGGGCGCACCTGGTCCGGCCCTACTGTCGCTTCGAGCGCCTCGACGCAGAGCGGTCCTCCGAGGTGGCGAGCGCGTGCGCGCTGCCGGCGAGCGAGCGGCGGCCGCGCCCTCTGCACGCGGTGCTCGGCAACCACGACTACGGCGATCCCGCGAGCCCGAAGCTGCAGCGCGAGCGCGTGCCGCTGTTCGTGCCGGACTTCCGCGTGCCCGACGGCCTGGTCGAGGTGCGGCGGCTCGGGGACGGCGTGGACCTCGTGCTCGTCGACTCGGAGCTCCTGATGCAAGGCGCCGATCCGACACCGATCCGGGACGCCCTGCGCGCGAGCGCGGGCCCCTTCCGCGTGCTCGCCCTCCACCGGCCCGTCGCCCTCGCGAACGGCCAGCAGCTCGATCCGGACGGCGGGGAGATGAAGCTCCGCGACGCCGTGCGCCGGGCCGTCGCCGACTCCGGCGTCGGGGTGCAGCTCACGCTCGCGGGCCACGCCCACAACCTGCAGGTGCTGGTGGAGGAGCCGCCGATGCCGCTCCACGTGGTCGCCGGCGGCGGCTCGACCTGCCGGCCGCTCGCGGCGGGCGACGCGTCGCGCCGCTTCGGGCGAAGGGCCACGGGCTTCGCGCGCGTCGACCTCGTGCGCGAGGCCGGCGTTGCCCGTCTCGTCGCGACGGTGTTCGAGACGCCGCGCTTCCCGATCGTCGAGGACCTGCGCGGCGACGCGCCCGACGTCGTGGCGCGCTTCTCGGTCGACGCCTCGGGTCGGGTGCGCGACGAGCTCGCGGGGCGCTAGGCGCGATGTCGTCCCGCGCCGCGTGGGGTCTCGCGCTCGCCCTCGGCTGCCTGCCGGGCCTCGTCGGCCTGCTCTCGCCGAGCGACGTCGGAACCCACGATCAGGGCAAGCAGGTGATGTACGTGGTCGACGCGCTCCAGGGTCATTGGCTCATCCCGCACGAGCGCGGAATCGTCGCGACGAAGCCCCCGCTCTACACCTGGCTCGCCGCGGTCCCCGCCTCGCTGCTCGGGCTCGACGAGGTCACGGTCCGCCTGCCGTCGCTCGTAGGCAGCCTCGCCCTCGCGGCCCTCGCCTTCGCGATCGGCCGGCGCACCGTCGGCCAGGAGGCCGCGCTGTTCGGCGTGGCCCTGCTCGCGGTCACGCAGCACGTGTCGAAGCTCGCCTTCCTGGCGCGCACCGACATGCTGCTCGCGGCCTTCGTGGCCGGCGCCTTCGCCGCCTGGCTCGCCGGGCGCGCCACGGCCTTCTGGCTCTGCGTCGGCCTCGGCGTGCTGACCAAGGGTCCGGTCGGCCTGGCGGTGCCGCTCGCGGGTGTCGGCGTGACGCTCGCCGCGCGCCGCGACGTCGCGGGGCTGCGGCGCCTGGAGCCGCTGCGCGGCCTCGCGATCGTGGCCGCGCTCGTCGCGGTCTGGCTCGTGCCGGCGCTGGTGCTCCACCGCGGCGCGATGCTCGAGATGATCCGCGTCGAGCTCTTCGACCAGATCACGGGGACGGGCGAGTACTCCGGCGCGAAGCATCAGCCCTTCTGGTACCTGGTTCCGTACTTCTTCCTGAAGCTCGCGCCCTGGTCGGCGCTCGTCGTCCTCGCCGCGCGCGACGCCGCGCGCCCGCGCTCGCCGGCCTTCCCTCTCTTCGCCTGGCTGGTCGGGGGCCTCTTCGTGTTCCTCTTCCCGGCGTCGAAGAGGCCGGACCATCTGCTTCCGATGCATCTCCCGGCGGCGCTCCTCGCCGGCTCGGTGCTCGCGCGCTTCGCCACGGCCCCGAAGGATGGCGACGCGCTGCCTGCGGCGTCACCGGCCCTCGCGCGCGGCCTCGACGTCGGCGCGCGTCTGTGGACGCTCGGGGCCGGCGGGTTCGCCCTGGCGGCGTTGCCACTCGCCGCGGCGGGCGTGCTGCCGACGCGGACCGCGCCGCCCATCGGCGCCTGGCTCGTGTGCGGCCTCGCGCTCCTGCCCCTCGTCCACGCGCTGCGCCCCGGCGCTGCGCCGCGCGCACGCATTGCGGCGGCGCTCTGTGCCCAGCTCCTCTCGGTCTTCGCCTTCGCACAGGTGGGCACGGCAGCCGCCGAGAACGCGGAGTCGCCGCCCATGCGCGCCTTCGCGCGCGACGTGGCCGCCGCCGCGGGCGACGAGGAGATCGCCTTCGTCGAGACCGACTCGTTCCCGCTGCAGTTCCTGCTGCAGCGCAACGTGCGCGAGCTGAAGCGCGACGCGCTGCCCGGCCTCGTGGCGGCGCCCGAGCCGACCTGGGTCGTGCTGCCCGAGGAGCTCTTCCCTGCGCTTCCCGGCGCGCAGGCCGTCGCGCGGAGCGAGCCACGGCCGAGCCATCACGGGAGGCGTCTCGTGCTCGCGCGGACGCGCGGCGCGGGCTGACGCAAGTCGGCGTCAGGTTCCGTCGCGCGGGAGCTGCAGCAGCTGGCGTGCCATCACGATGCGTTGGATCTGCCCGGTCCCCTCCACGATGTCCATCGCCTTCACGTCGCGGAAGAGCTTCTCCAGCAGGTGGTCGCCCCGCGCTCCGACCTCGCCGAGGAGGTCGGTGCCGAGGGTCGCCGCCTCGAGCGCGACGGCGGGCGCGACCGCCTTCGCCATCGAGGCCTCGAGCTGGTTCGGCCGCGCCTCGTCGGCGAGCCAGGCGGCGCGCCAGCACAGGAGACGCGCCGCCCGCAGCCGTCGCTCCATCCGCTCGAGCCGGTCGCGCACCCGGGGGTCTCGCAGGAGCGACGCCTCGCGCGCGAAGGCCAGGGCGGCATCGAGGGCCGCGCGCCCGATGCCGACGGCCATCGCCGCGATCGCCGGGCGGGTCGCGTTGAACGACTGCATGGCCCCCTTGAAGCCGGCCCCGCGCTTCTCGCGCGTGTCGCCGCCGAGCAGGTTCGCCACCGGCACGCGGCAGCCCTCGAGCGTGAACGAGGTCGACTCGTACGCCTTGAGCCCCATCTTGTGCTCGACGTGGAAGCCGCCGAGCCCCGGCGTCCCGCGCTCCACCACGAAGGCGCGGTGGCCGTCACGTCCGAGCGTCGGGTCGACGGTCGCGAAGACCACGATCCAGTCGGCACGGCTCGCGTTCGCGGCGAAGCTCTTGGCGCCGCTCAGCACGAAGGCGTCGCCGTCGCGCCGCGCCGTGGTGCGGATCGCGGCGACGTCGCTCCCGGCGCCGGGCTCGGTCATCGCGAACGAGCCCCAGCGCGGCCGGTCCGGCGCGCGGAACGGTGCCAGGAAGCGCTCGCGCTGCTCGGGCGTGCCGATCGCGAGGAGCGGCGCCTCGCCGAGCCCCGGCCCCGGGAACGCGACGGCGACGCCGCGGTCCCAGTAGGCCATCTCCTCCGCGAGCAGCACGGCCGTGCGGGCGCTGCGGCGCGGCCCCGACGGAGCCTCCGCGTCGGCGCCGGCGATCTCGCCGCTCCAGCGCGTGCGCCCGAAGCCCCGCGCCACGAGCTCGGCGAAGAACGGGTGGTCCGGCGGCACGGGCGCGCCGGCGCGGTCGGCCTCGAGCCCGACCGGACGCATGCGCGACTCGCCGAGCGCCCGCACCTCGCGCAGGCGGGCCGCGCTCTCGGCGTCGACGGCGAGCTCCACTAGACCGCGCCTCCGGCGAGAGCGAGCGGGGCGTCGCCCTGTCCCACGAGCCGCCGGCCCGCGTCCTCCCGCGCGAGGTCGACGCCGCCGGCGAGGAGCGAGAGCGTGCGCGCCTCGCGCATCCACTTCTCCACCGGGTGGTCCTGCATGAAGCCGTGGCCACCGAGCACCTGGACACCGTTCGGCGTCACGAACAGCGCCGCCTCGGCGGCCTCGACGAACGCGCTCGCGCACAGGGCGTCGGCGGAGTCGTCCGCGTCGGCGTCGAGGGCAACCGCCGCCTGCCACAGCAGGAGGCGCGCGGCCTCGACGGCGGAGGCCATGTCGACGAGCAGGAAGGCGAGGGCCTGGTGATGGGCGATCGGGCGGCCGAAGGCGACGCGCTCGAGGGCGTAGCGGCGCGCGTACTCGGACGACGCGCGCGCGACGCCGACGAGCATCGCGGCCACGAGGAGGCGCGTCCTCGCGAGGGCGCGGCGCGCGCGCGGCGTGCTCACCCACTCGTCGAGCAGCCGGGCCTCGCCCGCGATCACGAGCTCCGAGGCGCCCGCCGCGCGCAGCCCCGCGCCGCGCAGCGGAGAGACCGAGAACGGCCCCGTGCACACGTAGGCCCGCTCGCGCTCGAGCACCACGAGGAGATCGACGCGATCCGCCGGCACGTAGGGGAGCGCGCCCTGCACGAGCCGCCCCTCGGTCCGAAGCCGCGGCGCGGGATCGACCGCGAGGACGGCCCGGGCGCCGGTGCGCACGAGGAGCGGGAGGGCGTGGCGGCGGAGCGCCTCCTCGCCGCCGAGCTCGGAGAGCGCGTAGAGGGCGGGGCCCAGGGGATCGAGCGCGACCGCCGCGCCGGCGTCGCCTGCGGCGAGCTCCTCGCTCACGACGGCCCGCGCGAGGGCGCCGAGGCCGGCGCCGCCGAGGGCCTCGGGCAGCTCGAGCACGCCGACCCCGAGCTCCCGATGGAGCGCCGCCACCTCCGGCGCGACGGCCCGCGCCGCCTCGTGGACCCGCTCGCGCGGGCGCAGCCGCTCCATCGCGAACGCGCGCACGCTCTCCTGCAGCAGGGCGAGCTCGGGCGGCAGCGCGAAGTCGAACATCCGGCCTCCCGGCGCGATGGAGCGCAGCGTCGGCAGAGCCTACCCCACTCGCTCCCCGCCGCGGGATCGCGTGGCGCGGGCTCAGTCGAGGTCGAAGCGCGCGACGGGCTCGCCCGCCGAGAGCCGGCCGCGGCGCCCGACGCCCTCGGCGCGCTCCAGGGCCTCGAGCACGTCGCGATCCGTCGGCGTGTGGGCGAGGCAGCGCCGCCCGTCGGCGAGGCGCGCCACCACGATCCCCCGCGCCGGCGCGCCGTCGCGCTCGTGCACCACGGTGTAGCTCTCGATCGTCGCGCTGCCCGTGGCGTCGCCCACCACCGCGACCGCGGGCGGAGGCGCCGGAACGTTCGGCTCGAGGGCCTTCGCGCTGCGCGCCGAAGGCGGCGGCGCCGAGGCGAAGACGCCGACCGAGTGGCGTGTCATGTACCAGCCGACGCCCGTGAGGAGCCCCTTCGCGCCCGGCCGTGCGCGCAGGCGCTCGGCGAGGCTCGCGAGGGAGCACAGGGTGTAGGCGTTCCCGGGCCCTCCGGCGTAGGGGAGGCCGCCGGTCACGGTGAGCTCGCGCGCGTCGTCCTCGCCGATGCCGAGCGCCTCGCGCGCCATCTGCACCGCGACCGGGAAGCAGCTGTAGAGGTCGAGCACGTCGATCTCGTCGATCGCGAGCCCCGCCTCGGCGAGGGCCTGGGCCCCGGCGCGGCACAGCGCGGGCGCGCGCGAGAGGTCGGGGCGCTCGGTCGGGAACCAGGCCTCCTCGATCGCGTCGCCGCCGCCCCACCAGTAGACGAAGCGCTCCTCGGGAATGCCGAGGGCCCGGGCGGCGCCGGCGGAGGCGACGATCGCCGCGGCGCCCTGGTCGACGTCGAGGATCGCGTTCATGTACTTGGGATACGGGAAGCTGATCATGCGGTTGTCGGCCGACGGCGCCGCGATCTCCGCGGCGGAGCGCGCCTCGCGGAACCAGGCGCGGGGATTGCGAGCGGCGACGGCGGCGAAGCCCGCCATGAGGCGCCCCAGACGTGCGCGGTGCGCGTCGATCGTCTCGCCGCGTCGCGCGCGCAACGCGTTCTCGAACAGGGGATACACGATGGGCGGTAGCGTGAGCCCCGCCCGGTTCTCGAGCTCGCTCGTCCCCGCCTTCGCCTCGCCGAAGCGCGCGGGCTCGCCCTCGCCGCCCGCTTCCCAGGCCGGCCTCACGCCGGCGCGACGGGCGCGGCGCAGGGAGTGGATCGCCTCCGCTCCGGCGACGAGCGCCACGCGGCACTCGCCGCCGGCGACGCGGCGTGCGGTCTCGTTCAGGAAGCGCTGGGGCACGTTGCCGCCGACGACGGTCTGGAACGCCTCCCGCGGACGCGCGCCGAGGCGCTCCGCGAGGAGCGCCGGTGCGTTGCGCCAGCGCCAGCCGATCGCGTCGACCACGGCCAGGCGGTCGATCGCCGCGAGCAGCCGGCGGCCTCCGCCGCACGCATCGGCCGCCTCCCGCGCGCAGGCTTCCATGAGCTCGAGCGGACCCAGGGCCTCGCCTGGATCGACACTCTTCTGCGTGCGCTGAGCGGCGGCGACGACGACCGGCGTCCGGTCCTCGAGTCCGCGGGCGTGGCTGCCTTCGATCGTCATCGCGTGCCGACCCCTCTCTCCTCTGCGACCTGCCTGTGTCCTGCGCGTGGAGCCGCACGTGCGACGTCGGGCGCCCGGCGCCGCTCGGCCGACGGTAGCTGGAAGCGGCGGCGGGCGTGAGCCAGACTGCGCGCCGGCGGACCCGCACGCGGGCCGCGACGGGGGACCTGGCCGCATGACCCGCCCCGCCGCCGTGACGGGCGGCGTGCTCCTGGTGCTCGGCCTCGCGGTGTTCCTGTGGAAGGCCGTCGGGCTCGGAATGCCGGTCCTCCCCACGGATCCGCTCGGCCTGTGGCAGGTCGAGCTCGAGATCAACGCCCGCGGCTCGGGCGGGCGCGGAAGCCTGCGCGCGGCGCTGCCGTCGAGCGACCTCTCCCAGACCATCTTCGACGAGCGCTCGGTCTCCGACGGGCTCCTGTTCTCGATCCGCAGCGCCGGCGGCCAGCGCACGGGCGTCTGGAGCGGCACGTTCAGCCGCACGCACCAGGTGCTCTACACGTTCCGCGTGCAGCTCGCCCAGACGACCGTGCTCCTGCCGAAGGGAGCGGGCCAGCCGCCGCCGCCCGCGCTGCGCCGCGACTTCGGGGGCCCCACGGCCGAGTTCCCGACCGGGGCGGGCGAGATCCTGGCGCGCCTCGACTGGCTCTCGCTGCCGCCCGCGGAGGAGGCCGCGGCCCGCGTCGCCGCGCTGTACTCGTTCGTGGCCGACGAGGTCGCGACGGAGCCCAACGCCGGCGACGACGTCCTGCTGACGCTCTCCCAGCGCGAGGGCAGCGCGCTCGGCAAGGCGCGCCTCCTGGTCACGATGCTCCGCGCCGCGGGCTTTCCGTCCCGGCTCGCGAGCGGTCTCCAGCTCCGCGACGGCCTCGCGCCCGTGCAGCGCGTGTGGGCCGAGGCGTGGCTCGACGGAGCGTGGGTGCCCATGTCTCCGAGCGACGCCTTCTTCGCCACGCGTCCGCAGGACCTCCTCCTCCTGCGCGAGGGCGGCGACGTCCTGGTCGAGGCGACGGGCGTCGAGGCGGAGCTGCATCGCTTCCACGCGCTGCGCGAGCGCCTGCGTCCCGAGGAGCTCGCGACGCTCATGGTCCCGACGAACCCGCTGCTCGCGAAGGTCTCGCTCTACCGGCTCCCGGTGCCGACGCAGGGCGCGCTGCGCATCCTCCTCGTGCTGCCGATCGGCGTGCTCGTGACGGCCCTCTACCGCAACGTGATCGGGATCCAGACCTTCGGCACCTTCCTCCCCGTGCTGATCGCCCTCGCGCTGCGCGGCACCACGCTGGGACGCGGCCTGACCATGATCGCGTTCGTGATCGTGCTGGGCGTGATCGGGCGCCTCGCGCTCGAGCGGCTGCGGCTCCTGCTCGTGCCTCGCCTTGCGATCCTCCTCTGTGTGGTGGTGCTCACGGTCACGGGGCTCGCGCTCACGGGCCGCGCCCTGGTCGAGCGCGACCTCTACGCCGGCGTGCTCTTCCCCATGGTGATCCTGACCGGGCTGATCGAGCGCTTCTCGATCGCGATGGCCGAGGTCGGGCTGCGCGAGGCGCTGCTCAAGGCCGCGAACTCCACCTTGATCGCCGTGACCGTCTACCCGCTCTTCATCAGCGAGACGCTCCAGCACGTGATGTTCACGTACCCCGAGCTCGTGATCTCGATCATGGGCCTCCTGGTCTGGATCGGCGGCTACACCGGATACCGCATCTCCGACCTGCGCCGCTTCCGCACCTTCGCGGGCGCGGCCTCGGGCGCGCGGTGATCTGGCGCGACCTGCGATTCGCGGGCGTGCTCGGGATCAACTCCCGGAACTCCTCCTATACGCTTCGCTGGAACCGGCGTGCGCTCTATCCGCACGTCGACGACAAGCTCGTGACGAAGCAGCTCTGTGTCGCGGCGGGCATCCCGATCCCGCGGCTCCTCGCCGTGGCGCGCACGCACTTCGAGCTGCGGGAGCTCCGCGGGATCCTGGAGACGCTCGACTCCTTCGTGCTGAAGCCCGCGCGCGGCGCACTGGGGAACGGGATCGTCGTGGTGCTCGAGCGCCAGGGCGAGCGTTGGCTGCGCTCCGGAGGGCGTCTGCTCGGGATCGAGGACCTGCTCTACCACGCGGCCGGGGTGATCTCGGGCCTCTACGCCCTCGCCGGACAGCCCGACGTCGCGATGGTCGAGGAGCGGCTCGAGCTCCATCCCGACCTGCACCGGGTCTCGTTCGAGGGCGTGCCGGACTGTCGCGTGATCGTGTTTCGCGGCATTCCCGTGATGTCGATGATCCGGCTCCCGACGCATCGCTCGGCCGGGCGCGCGAACCTGCACCAGGGCGCGATCGGCGCGGGGATCGATCTCGGGAGCGGGCGCACGGTGCACGCGATCCTGCACGACGCGCCCGTGCGCCTGCACCCCGACACGGAGGAGCCCGTCGTGGGCGTCCAGGTTCCGCAGTTCGACCGGATCCTCGAGATCGCCGTGCGCGCGACCGACCAGAGCGGGCTCGGCTACCTCGGCGCGGACATCGTGGTCGACGCACGCTACGGACCCGTCGTCCTCGAGCTGAACGCGCGCCCCGGTCTCTCGATCCAGGCGGCGAACCGCGCGGGCCTCGTGCCGCGCCTCGACGCCGTGAACGCGCAGTGGCGGCCGGGCCTCGGCGTCGCGGAGCGTGTCGCCCTCGGCCGCGCGATCGCGCTCGCGAATCCGCCGTGCGAGGCGCGCTCGTGAGGCGCGCGGCGCGACGGGCCGCCGTGGCCCTCGCGCTCGGCGTGGCGGCCGGCGGCGCGCCGGCGACTGCCGCCGAGGGCCCGAACGCGGCGCGCAGCTTCGACGCGCTCTACGACGTCCGCCTCGTCGCGGGGGAAGGGATCGCGCGCGTCGCGATCGAGCTCGGTCCGGTCGCGGGCCGGCTCCACTGGATCCAGCTCCGAATCGATCCGCAGCGCCAGTTCGGCTTCCAGGGCGACGGCACGATCGAGGCGAAGGGCGACATCGTGCGCTGGGTGATGCCGCCCGCCGGCGGCCGCCTCGAGTACACCGTGCGCATCGACCACCTGCGCGACGAGCGCTCCTACGATGCCCGCTGCGCGAAGAGCTGGGCTCTCTTCCGCGGCGAGGACCTCGTGCCCAGGTCGCGCCTCGGCTTCGAGCGCGGTGCGACCTCCAGCGCACGGCTGCGCGTGCGGCTGCCCGAGGGCTGGTCGGTGGCGACGCCGTACGCGAAGGGGACGGACGGCACGTACATCCTTCCTCCGGGCACGCGGGTCCTCGCGAAGCCGGCCGGCTGGCTCGTGGCCGGGCATCTCGGGGTCCTGCGCGAGAAGATCGCCGGCGTGTCGGTGGCGATCGCGAGCCCGCGCGGCCAGCGGCTCCACCGCCTCGACCTCCTCGCCTTCCTGCGCTGGACGATGCCCGATCTGCTCGCCGTCGTGGGACGGCTGCCGGAGCGCCTCCTCGTCGTCGGAGCCGGCGATCCGATGTGGCGCGGCGGCCTCTCCGGCCCGAGCTCGCTCTACCTCCACGCCGACCGACCGCTGATCGCGGGCGACACGACGAGCCCCGTGCTGCACGAGCTCATGCACGTGGCGATGCGCGCGGTCTCCGGAAGGGACGGCGACTGGATCGCCGAAGGCCTCGCGGAGTACTACTCGATCGAGCTCCTCGCGCGCTCGCGCGCGATCGGACGCAAGCGGTTCGAGAAGGCGATGGCGAAGATCGAGGAGCGCGGCAAGGCCGCACGCCGCCTTCTCGTGCCCCAGTCGACGGGGGCGGTGACGGCGCGCGCCGTCGGCGTGATGCGCGCGCTCGACGCCGAGATCCGGCGCGCGAGCGGCGGCACGCGGAGTCTCGACGACGTGGTGCAGGCGCTCGCCGCCGATCCGGTGCCGATCACGACCGCGCGCTTCGCGAAGCTCGTCTCGATCGCCGCGGGCAGCGATCTCGAGCCCCTGGTGCGCCGGCTCGTGGGGGAGGACTGGATGCATCGCTGAGGCGGCCTCAGCGCCAGGCGAAGACCGGCTGCTCGAAGTGCGCGACGCGGGTCGAGCGACCGTGCAGCGCGACCTCGCGGAGCTGGTAGAGGAGCGCCGCCGTCGGCGCGTGGATCTGCGTGCCGAGGAGGGGGATCGAGATCACCGGGCGATCGCTCTCGGGGATGAAGCGCAGGCGCGGGACGCCCGGGCCCTCCAGCGAGGCGAGCGGTACGCGGTGCACGGACGCCACCTCGTCGGGATCGGGATGGAGCTCCCCGGTGTCGCCGCCGTAGACGACGACCGGCGTGATGACGAAGCCTGAGCGCGTCGCGTAGTCGTCGAGCAGGCCGAGCACCTGCTCCTCCGGAAGCGTCAGGCCGAGCTCCTCCGCGAGCTCGCGCAGCGCGGCCTCGACGGGCGTCTCGCCCGGGTCGAGGCGCCCGCCCGGGAGCGCCCACTGGCCTCCGTGGCGTCGCAGCTTCTGCGTGCGGCGCGTCAGCAGGAAGGAAGGAGCACCCCTCTCGCCGCGGACGAGCGCGAGGGCCACGGCGGCGGGTCGGAGGCCGGGCTCGGCGCCGATCCGCTGGCTCGCGAAGGCCGCGAGGTGCGCCGCGGCGCGCTCGCGCACGGCCTCCAGCGCACTCCTGCCCGACGCGCGGCGCTCGTCCGACACGCCGACACGATAGCCCGCCCTCCCGGCACGCCCTCAGTGCGAGACGATCGGCATCTCGTTGCTCGCGAGCCCGTTCGGGTTCAGCACCTGGACGACGTGGGGTCCGGCCGCGGGCACGGGCGAGATCGTGAGCAGGATCTGGCCGCTCGTCGGAAGCGAGAAGGAGCAGCCGCTGCACAGGGTGCCGTCGACGAGCACCCGCGCCGCCGAGTCCACGTACGATTGCGCGAGCGTGAAGCTGGCCGTCGCCGCGGCCGCCGGGCGCGGGATCTCGGGCGGGCCGGGATCGGGCAGGAGCGGCGAGAGGAGCGGCTGGCGCGGCCCTCCGGCCTGGACCGTCTCGGGGAGATCGGCCGTGACGGTCACCACCACGTTCGCGGCCGAAGCCACGGCGCGGAGCTGGTCGCCCGTGAGCGTCGAGCCGCTCGCGCCGGTCCACAGGCCGCTCGTCGGCACGAAGCGCAGCTCCTCCAGAGTCGCCGCGGTCGCGACCGCGGTGATCTTGCCGATCGCGGCGGCCGTCTGGATCTGCGACAGCGCGTTCACCGTCGCCGTCGCGCCGGCGTTGCTGGCGTCGATCTGGAGCTGGCGCCCGGTGAGCCCCGGCAGGCCGACGCTCATCTCCGTGATGAAGTCCCAGATCCGCGTGCCGGGCACGTTGTAGACCGGCTGGAAGCCCGCCGGGAAGGTGGCGAGGAACGAGCCGCGCTCGGTCATCCCGACGGCGGGATTCCAGATCGTCTCGCTCGACAGCGACTGCGTGTAGACCAGGGCTTCCTGCGAGCTGAAGATCGCGTTCGAGAACACCATGTAGCGGTCCCACATCCCTCGCACGGAGGGGGCGTCGAACCCGCCGACCGTCGCCGAGTTCGTGATCACGCCGAGGGGGAGGGAGTGACAGCCGGCGGCGTTGTCGGCGCAGGTGAGGCCGACCAGGCCGCCGCCGTCGTCGTTCGTGAAGAAGTCGCGGACGCCCTGGAGCGCCGAGCTCGATAGCGCGTCCGTCGGACGCCGCTTCGGCGAGGGCGGATAGGAGACCGCTCCGAGGAACGTCGCGAGATCGTTTCGCTCCGTCGCGCTGAGGCCTCCGGGAAGGCCCGACGACCCGGTCGGGCAGGAAGGCTGGGCGCACATGACACCGCCGAGGGACGCATCCACGAGGTCGCGGAAGCATTCGGCTTCGCCGTTCGCGAGGCTGCAATCCGGCGCGGTGTCGCCCGGGACGAAGGTCCCCGCGATCGGATCGCCCAGCGAGCCGTCCCAGTGCAGGGGAAGGGTGTCGCGGAGCCCGCGCACGGGCATCGTGGTGCGCGGCTCGGGCCGCACGTTGCCGGGATCGGTGCTGCCCGGGGCAGCGACCGTGTTGATCGTCCAGAGGAGCTGGTCGGTGTTGCCGGCGGGGTGGCAGGACTCGCAGGAGAAGGTGCCGCTCGTCGACGCGCGCGCCGAGTTGAAGGCGATCCGCCCGCGCTTCACCGCCGTTGGGGTCGGGTCACTCCCGACCGGGAGCGTCGCGCGCAGGAGCGGGTTCCCCGGAGCGCTGACGTCGACGATCGAGAGCGTCGAATCGACGGTGTTGAGGACGTACGCGGTCTGGGCCACGCCGGCCGCATCGGAGCGCAGCGCGACGCCCTGCGGGACCGCGCCCAGCGCCACCGAGCCCAGCACGTTCCCGGCGGCGTCGAGCGTGAACAGTCCGGGGAATCCCGCGCTGCCGTCGGAGCCCGCCGCGGTCGCGACCAGCAGGTTCCCGTCGCCGCTCACGGCGACGCCGTAGGGCGTCGGCACCGTCGTCGCGCCCGGGGCGCTGGCGTCGAGGTCGACCTGCGTCGGCGCCGAGAAGCTCGTGCAGCCGCTCGTGCAGTCGACGATCGAGAGCCGGTTCTCGAACGCGCGATTGCCGAGGGCGCCGAGGCCGTTCAGCAGGTTGCGCGCGTTCGTGTCGGTCACGTAGACGCGATTTCCGCCCGGCGGCGCCGCCACGCCGTAGAGCAGCGTGCCCACGCCCTGGATGGTGCCGACGAGGGCGAGGCTGTTCGTGTCGAACACGAACAGGTCGCGGTCGGGAACGTCGGCATCGTGCAGCACGCGCCCCCCCACGTTCGGGCTCTGGGCGAACATCAGGAAGAACTGCTGCGTGAGCTTGAACTCGCAGCCCTGGTCGTTGGGATCGGCGAGGTTCAAGCCGCGCGAATCGTTCGGGCCGCAGGTCCCGAACTCGGTCTGGTTCCCCGACTCGAAGGCCGCGACGTAGAGGCGATTGCCCGCCACCGCGAGGGCGCGCGGCGCCTGGGACGTGATCGCGAGGCGCGTGGCGTCGAGCGTGGCGTGGCCCGCCGCGTCGAGATCGAGCACGAGCACCTGGTTCGGCTCGTCGAGCGTGACGAACGCCCGGGACGGCCCCGCGAAGGCGATGCCCACGGGCTCGTCGGTCGTCGTCACGCCGTTCGCGTCGAACGCCTGGATCGTCTGCACGACCGCGCGCTTCGTTCGCGAGACCACGCTGATCGAGTCCGAGATGTGGTTCGTGACGAAGACCAGCTCGTCCTCGTTCGGATCGCTCGGCACGAGCTTCGGCCGCACGGCGACTCCGACCGGGTCGAGCCCCACCTTCACCTGCGCGAGCTGCACCGGGGCCGAGGGCTGGCTCACGTCGACGATCGAGAGCGTCCCGGAGGTGGTGTTGGCGACGAAGGCGAGGGTGCCGTCCGCCGAGAGGGCGACGGGATTCGACTGGGGGCTCTCGAACAGGGCCGAGCCGGAGCCCGGACGCGGCACGACCGTCGGCGGCCCGCAGTTCGCGCCGAGGCTCCAGAGCGCGAGGGCGGCGAGCGCGCCCACGGCGAGCCTGCCCGTGGGACCCGAGCCACGGGACGTGGGCCGCGAGCGTCGGCCGTCGAGGGATCGAGCGAACGGTTCCATGCGTGGCCTCCCCCAGGAGGCCGATGGCGCGGCCGCGCCACCGGCCGGGCGGCATTGTACGCACGGCCGCGTGGGCCGCGGCGCGGAAATCGGAGCGACGCGTGGGACCCTTCGGCTAGGCTCGGCGCCTCGCGCCCGAGGAGAGCCCCTGCTCGACGACGTCCTCGCCTCCTCCGACCTCCTCCAGGGCGTCGCGCGCTCGCGGCTCAGCCTCGCGAGCGGCATCGAGATCGCCCTCCTCGACTTCGGCGGCACGGGCCCGCTGGCTCTGCTCCACCACGCCAACGGCTTCTGCGCGGGCGTCTGGGGCCTCGTGGCGGAGCTCTTGCGGCCGCGGTTCCACGTCATCGCCATGGACGCGCGCGGGCACGGCGACTCCTCGAAGCCCGAGAGCCGCGACGCCTACCGCTGGCGCTGCTTCGCCGAGGACCTCGAGGCGGTCGCCGAGCGGCTTCGGGAGGCGCACGGCGTGGATCGCATCGGCCTCGGCCTCGGCCACTCCTTCGGCGGCACGGCGACGCTCGTCGCGGCGGCCGTGCGGCCGAGCCTCTTCGAGCGGATCGTGCTGGTCGATCCGGTGATCCCTCCTCCTCCCGACCTTCCGGTCCCGACCGAGCGCGCGGAGCGGGTGGCCCGTCTCGCCTCGGCGGCGCGGGAGCGCCAGGCCGTCCGCGCGTCACGCGCGGAGGCCATCGCCGCCTGGCGGGAGCGGCGATTCTTCGCGGACTGGGACCCGCGGGCGCTCGCCCTCTATGCGGCGGAAGGCCTGCGGGACCGCCCGGACGGCCGCGTCGAGCTCAAGTGCCCGGGCGAGATCGAGGCCACGATCTTCGAGGAGAACGGCACGCTCGACGTCTTCGCGCACGCGCGCCGCGTGGCGGTGCCGGCGCTCTTCCTCTGGGCGCGCCGCGGGGACTTCCCGCGCCCGCTCTACGAAGCCGTCGCGGAGACGATGCCGGACGCCCGGGTGGAGGACGTCGACGCGGGGCACCTCGCCGTGATGGAGCGGCCGGACCTGGTCGCGGATGCGGCGCTGCGCTTCACGGCAAGCGGGCGCTGAAAAGAAGGCGCGGCGGGCGCCGCTTCCGTGCGACGTCCGCCGCGAGAGGCAATCACGAAGCCTCTGGACTTCCCCTCGTCGGGCGCCTCAGCGAATCCGTCGACGCAGGCTGGCGCCCACGATCAACGCGCCCGCGCCGAAGGCGAGGAACGCGGCCGGCTCGGGCACCGCGCTCACCGGCGGCTTGGGCCGCGGCGGGATCACGATCGGCGGCAGCTTCGGAATGTTGATCGTCGTCGTCGGCGGCGAGCCCGACTGCGTGAGGGTGATGTTCGAGAGCGCGGCAGCGATCGCGTTCAGGAAGGCCGACAACCCGCCCGCGACCGAGGTGGAAGACGAGAGAGCCGAGGCAGAGCCCGGCAATGCGAGCACCGAGGCCAGCAGCAACCCGGAAAGGAACGGAGCAGCGCGACGCATGGGGGGAACTCCTAGATGCCTGCAACCAGCCCCGCGGATTCGGACGAAGCCCCCTGGTCAGGAGGGGAGCGCGCCCGAGTTGCACATCCAGAAAACCCGCAGTGGCGAGCCCATCATGCTCTGGAGGCCGCGACGCGTCAACGGGGAAAGCGCATTCCGGCACTCCCACGAACAGGGGATGCCGGGGATCCGGCTGGCTCGAGCGGCGGCCGACCCGTCTGCGGCGGTCACCTCTCTTCCGGGTAGCCCCGCTTCGTCCAGCCGGTCCAGCCCTCGGCCATCGAGACGACGCGCTCGAAGCCCATGTCCTGGAGCGTCTTCGCGGCGAGGACGCTTCGCTGGCCGCCGCCGCAGTAGAGCACCAGAGGCCGGCTCCGGTCCTGGAGCCACGGGTCGCGCTTCGGGTGCTCGGTGTCGGCGCGCACCTCGAGGAAGCCGCGCGGGAAGAGGCGGGCGCCGGGAAGGTGGCCGGCCGCGTACTCGTCCGGCTCCCGGACGTCGACGAAGTGCCAGCCCTCGTGGCCGGGGGCGGCGAGGAGCCGTTGCCCCTCCTCGGGCGAGATCTCGCGGATCTCGGCGAGGGCGGACCGGACGAAATCGGCGAGCTTCTTGGCCATGCCGGTACTATGGCACGGTGTTCTCCGAACGCGCCGGGTTCGAGCTCTCGCCGAACGAGCTCTCGGCCGCGATCGCCGCCCGGCGCCGGGCCTCCCGGCCGTTCGACGACCTCACCGATGCGAACCCCACGCGCCACGGCCTCCGAGAGCCCTCTCGCGCGCTCGTCGAGGCGCTCCCACGCCTGGCGCAGGATCCGCGCGCCCTTTCGTACGAGCCCGATCCCCGCGGCGGTCGGGCCGCGCGGGAGGCCGTCGCCTCCTACTACCGCGCCCGCGGCGCCTCGGTCGATCCGGACCACGTCCTGCTCACCGCCGGCACGAGCGAGGCCTACGCGCACCTCTTCCGGCTGCTCGCGAACCCGGGAGACACGGTCCTCGTTCCGCGGCCGAGCTATCCGCTCTTCGATCTCCTCGCCTCCTTCGAGGGCCTCGAGGCAGTGGGCTACCCGACCCGCGTTCCGCTCGCGGACGGCGCCTTCTCGCTCGACCTCGAGGTGCTCGCGGCGCGCCTCGGGCCCCGCACCCGGGCCATCCTGGCGGTGCATCCCCACAACCCGACGGGCGTCTACCTGTCGTCCGCGGAGCGCCGCGGGCTCCGTACCCTGGCACGGGACCGCGGCTGCGGGCTCATCGTCGACGAGGTGTTCCTCGACTTTCCGGTGTCGGCAGACCACGCCGAGCCGAGCCTGCTCGCCTCCGACACCGAGGTGGGGCGCCTGGAGCCGACCGAGGGCCCGCTCTGCTTCGTGCTCTCCGGGGTGTCGAAGACCCTCGCGCTGCCGCAGCTCAAGCTGGCGTGGATCGTGGTCGACGGGCCCGCGGCCCTGCGCGACGAAGCGCTCGCGCGACTCGAGGTGATCGCCGATACGTTCCTCGCCGTGAGCGCGCTTCCCCAGATCCTCCTTCCGGGCCTGCTCGAGGCGGCGCCCAGCATCGCCCGCGAGCTCGGCGCGCGTCTGCGCGAGAACCACGCCTTCCTCGCGGCGGCCTCGGCGCAGGCGCCCGGGGTGCATGCGCTTCCGGCCGCGGGGGGCTGGTCGGCGATCCTGCGGGTCGAGGGAGCGGAGGACGCCGGCGCGGGCGAGGACGAGCTCACCCTGCGGCTGCTCGAGGAGGCGGACGTCCTCGTGCAGCCCGGCTGGCTCTTCGACCTCGAGCCCCCGCCCGGCGGTGGAGCGCATCTCGTCACGAGCCTGCTCGCCGAGCCCGCGCGCTTCCGTGCCGCCGCGCGGCGCCTCGTCGACGCCTGCGCGCGCTGGCGGGACGGGCGCTCGTGATCTCCGTCGTGCTGCCCACCCGCGACGGCGAGCGGCGGGTGGGACGCGCGATCGAGTCGATCCTCGCCCAGACGTTTGCGGAGCTCGAGCTCCTCGTCGTGGACAACGGGAGCGGCGACGGAACGCGCGCGGTCGCCGAGCGCTACGCGGCGCGCGACGCCCGAGTACGCGTTCTCGTGGAGACACGCCGGGGCGTCGCCCCCGCTCGGAACCGGGGCCTCGGCGAGGCCCGCTTCCCGTGGATCGCCGTGCAGGACGACGACGACGTGAGCCACCCGGAGCGGCTCGCGGCCCTCGTCGAGGCGACGCGGCGAGATCCGAGGCTCGTGCTGGTCGGGAGCTGGGCCGCGGTCTGGTCGGAGGCCGAAGGCCCGCGCGAGCCGTTCCACCACGCGCTCACGGACTTCGACATCCGCCTCCAGATGCGAAACGGCCCGTGTCCCTTCGTGGCCTCGAGCACGCTCTTCCGTCGCGACGCGGCGCTCGCCGTGGGCGGATACCTCGACGAGTACTTCCACTGCGACGACTACTGCCTCTGGACGCGGCTCCTGCCCAAGGGTCGCTTCGGGAACCTGCCCCGTCACCTCGTCGTGTATCGACACCAGGACCCGAGGACGCGGCCCGAGGTCGCCGAGGGCCAGCGGGAGGCGACGAAGCGGCTCATGGCCCGCTACTTCAAGCCGCTGCGTGCGCCCGAGCGCTGGTGGCTCCGGCGCCGGCTCGCGCGTCTCGCGCCGATTGCGCGGGCGCAGATCGCGCTCGACTGGCCGCCCGAGCTGGTGGCGCGCTACGGGCTCGAGGCGGCCTTCACCCGTCGCGCCGCCGCCCCGGCGCCCGAGGCCCCGCTCACGACCGCGTGAAGCGACGCAGGGCCGCGTCAGCGCGCGCGACCTCCGCCCCGCGCCGCGCCTCGCTCCATCCGAGCTCGCCGCCGACGAGGGCGGCTGCACGCTCGAGCACCTCGCGCGGCAACGGCGCCGCCAGGTAGAGCTCCGTCCGACGCAGCAACGCGTCGTCGAGATGGATCGCCATCTCGTCTCGCGCCGCGTGCACGAGCTGCGCGCCGACGACGCTCGATCCCGGAACGAGCGGCGCGGCGAGGCCCGGCTCGGCCTCCGCCAGGCTGCGCACCTCGCCGGCGAGGCGGCCGTACGCGCGCAGCAGCGCCTCCTCGGTCTCCGGCGCGAGGCCCGCACGGCGCGGCGCCGCCAGCGTCTCGCGCCGCAGGGCCTCGAAGTCCTCGATCGCGCCGCCGGGGAGGGGCCGGGCGCGCGTCGTCGAGGCGCCCCCGCGGCCGAGCCGACGCACGACCGCGTCGACGGCCCAGGCCGCGACGGAGCGCGCCGTGGTCCACTTCACCGCGACGAGGGAGAGCAGGCCCTCGACGCCGTCGCTCTTCCCGTGGTCGACCAGGGTCTCGGCCTTCTCGAGCTGCACCGCCTCGTCGGGGCGCGTGCCGCGCCGCCGGGGCAGCATGCCGCCGAGCGCGCCGACCACGTCCTCGCGTCGGAACGCCGCGCCCGGCCAGGCGGCGTTCGCGTCGGCGAGGAGGCCGTCGACGTCCTCTTCGCCGAGCGCGAAGCCCTCCGGATCGCCGCTCCAGGGCACGTGCTTCGTGCCGAGGAGAGTGAGGCCGCGCCACGGCACGGCGAAGAGCAGGCGGGAGCCGGAGCGCAGGACCGCGTCGCGATCGACGAAGCCGGGCGGACCTTCGAGCGCGATCGCGAGCCGCGGGGGCGGTCGCCGCACGACGAGGTTCAGCGCCTTCGAGAGCGGGAAGTGCCGCTCGGGGAGACTGCGCCCGAGGGTCGACGCGACGACGTCGGTCCACGGCCCGACGCAGCAGAGCACGCAGCGCGCGCGCACGTCGATGGCTTCTCCGCTCTCCGCGTCGCTCGCGCGCACGCCCTCCGCGCGGCCGCCGCGCACGAGCACGCGCTCGACGGGCGCGTGGTTCGCGACCGTCGCGCCCGCCTCGACCGCGGCGCGCAGGAAGGCGAGCAGGAGGCGCTCCGAGCTCCACGCCTGCGCGTCCCACCAGATCGCGGCCCCCGTCACGCCCTCGCTCCGCAGGCCCGGCGCGAGCGCGAGCAGCGACTCGCGCGAGACGAGGCCGCCGCGCGGCGGACGTCGTGCCGCATCCTGCGGCCCGGGCACGAGCGCGCGCAGCGCCTCGAAGGCCGCGAGCCCGGCGCCGAGCAGGACGCGGCTCCGCGCGCCGGCGCCGCGCGTCGGAAGCGCGGTCCCGAGCGGCTCCACGAGATGCGGCGCGATCGCGAGCAGCGCGTGCTGGTCGCGCAGCGACTCGAGCGCGCGTCGCAGGTCGGCGTGCTGCAGGTAGCGGATTCCCCCGTGGATCACGCGCAGGCTCTGCGACGACGTCCCGCTTCCGAAGTCGCCGCGCTCGACCAGCGCCACCGAGAGGCCGCGCGCGGCGGCGTCGTAGGCCGCGCACACGCCGTGGATGCCGCCGCCCACGACCACGAGGTCGTGCTCGCGGTCGGCCAGCGCCGCGAGGTCGCGCCTCACGGCGCGGCGGGCGCGTCGGCCCAGGTCCGCTTCCAGAGCTGGAACACGAGCAGCGCCCACAGGAGATGGCTGTGGTTCACGCGCCCGGACTCGTGCTCCGCGACGAGGCGCGCGACGGCTCGCGGCTCGAGCAGGCCGTCGCGCGCGAGCGCGTCCGGCGAGAGCAGGTCGTGCACCAGGGGCCGCCACTCCCGCGAGAGCCAGCTCTTCATCGGGATGCTGAAGCCCTCCTTCCCGCGCTCGAGGATCTCGCGGGGCAGCACGTCGGCGTACGCGCGGCGCAGGATCCACTTGCGCGTCCCGCGGCGCCACTTGAGCCGGCTCGGAAGGGCGAGCGCGAGCGCCACGACCTCGTCGTCGAGGTAGGGCACGCGCGCCTCGAGCGACACCGCCATGCTCATCAGGTCGACCTTCGGGAGGATGTCCTCGGGGAGGTAGAAGCGGAGATCGCAGTTCATGGCGCGCTGGAGCGGATCGGGACCGGGGTTGTCGAGGAACGAGAGCAGCGTGCGCTCCGCCTCGCCGGCGACCGCCCGCGCGAAGTCGGGACGGTAGAGCGCCGTCCGCTGCTCCGGGGACAGGAACACCATCCAGCGTTGATGGCCCCAGCGCGCCGGGAGCGCGGCGCCCTCCAGGAGTCGCTTCACGGTGTTGCGCAGGCCCTTCTTCGCGGGAGAGCCGGGCACGCGGCTCGCGACCGCGAGCAGCGCTCGCCGCACCGCCGCCGGGAGCGCGTCGAGGCTGCCGCGCGCCAGGCGGTCGGCGACGTACGCGTCGTAGCCTGCGAAGAGCTCGTCACCTCCGTCGCCCGAGAGCGCGACCGTCACCTGGCCGCGCGCGATCTCCGAGACGAGCAGCGTCGGGAAGACCGAGAAGTCGGCGATCGGCTGGTCGAGGTGGCGGATCACGCGCTCGACCAGGTCGAGGGCGCGCGGCTCGAGCACGGCCTCGTGGTGCTCCGTTGCGAAGCGCTGCGCCACGAGCCGCGCGTAGCGCAGCTCGTCGTAGCTCCGGTCGGCGAAGCCGATCGAGAACGTGCGCACGGGCTGCGCGCTCGCGCGGCTCATGGCCGCGACCAGGATCGACGAGTCGATGCCGCCGGAGAGCAGCGCCCCGAGCGGCACGTCGCTGATCATCTGGCGCTCGACGGCCGCGTCCAGGGTCGTCCGGAGGAGCGAAGTCCAGCGTTCGACGTCGTCGTCGTGGGCGTCGGCGGCGACGGGCCAGGCGAAGAACGAGCCCGTCTCGAGCACTCCCTCTCGCCAGGTGAGCCAGCCGCCCGGCGGCAGCTTGTGGACGTCCGCGAAGAGCGTGCGCGGGCTCGCGGTGTACTCGAACGTGAGGAGCTGGTCGAGGCCGACGAGGTCGAGCTCGCGCGAGCTCCCGTCGGCCGCGAGGATGGCCTTCACCTCGGATCCGAAGCACAGGCGGCCGTCGCGTCGCGACCAGAACAGGGGCTTCACGCCGATCTTGTCGCGCGCGAGCAGGAGCTGGCGCCGCGCGGCGTCCCAGAGCGCGATCGCGAACATCCCGTTGAGGCGCGCGAGGAAGCCCAGGCCGTGCTCCTCGTAGAGGTGCGGGATCACCTCGGTGTCGCTGCGCGTGCGGAGCCGGTGACCCGCCCGCTCGAGCTCGGCACGGAGCTCGCGGTGGTTGTAGATCTCGCCGTTGAACACGACCGTGATCTCGCCGGTCTCGTTCGACATGGGCTGCTGCCCGCCGGCGACGTCGATCACCGCGAGGCGTCGCATGCCGAGGGCCACGCCCGCGGCCACGTACGTGCCCGAGCCGTCGGGGCCGCGGTGCACGAGCGTGTCGACCATGCGACGCAGCCGCGTCTCGTCCGGCGTCTCGTCGCGCCGGGCCGCATCGAACGCCATGCCGGCGATCCCGCACACGGTGGCTAGGCCGGGCCGGTCGGAGCGGCGACCGCACGACGCCGCTTGCGGAGCTGCATCGCGAGCTGGTTCCGCAGGAAGCGCAGCGGCGACTCGAGACGTCCGAAGGGCTCGGGCGCCGCGCCCGCCCGCAGGGCGGCCTTGAGCGACGCCGCGGGCCTCTTCGGATCGAACGCCGTGCGAAGCCGGAAGCCGAAGCTGCCGGCGCGTCGGGTCTCGTGGGGGAAGGGGAGGGGATCGGTGCCCGGCAGGTTGCGGATGCCGCGTGCCGCGGCGTCGCCGAGGTGACGCGGCGTCGGCCAGAGCGCCGGCCGTCCGCTCTCGTCGCCGAGGTAGAGCTCCGCGCCGCGGGATTCGTCGAGCAGCGCGTCGAGCAGGGCGCCGCGCGCGAACAGCCACTTCCCGGCGCCCCAAGGGATCACGGGCAGCGCGCCGTCCTGCCGCGCCCACGCGAGCGCCTCGCGGACCGGTCGGCCGTCGTCCCGCCGCGCGCACGTGCCCAGGGCGAGCACCTCGAGATCCTCGGCGCAGGCGAGCTGACGCCCCGCGACGAGCAGCAGCGCCTTGCCGTCCCTCGACGCCGCGAGGGACTCCGGCTCCTGCGTCACCGAGAAGCGCCAGCCCTCGAGCCGCTCCTCGCGCGCGGCGAGCGCCCGCGCGCGTCCGAAGAAGTCTTCGCCGGCCCCCTCCGAGAGCAGGAGCAGCCCGTGGAACGCTTCGCCGCGCGCCGCGGCCGCGAGGTTCGCATGGGCCGCGTCGAAGAAGAGCCCGACCTCGTAGCAGTCGTGGACGTGGACGTGGGCGTCGGCGACGACGAGCGAGGGCGGGCTCGGAGCGGCATCGTTCGCGCGGCCGGACACGCGCGCAGCATACGGAAGACGGCCACGGATCGCCCCCGGGACGGTGCGCGAGGCTGCTAGCATGCGCGCGATGCTGCGGAGCTTGCGCGGTACCGACTCCGTCTGGCGCAGCGAGCGCTCCTGCGTCGTCGCTCGCGGCGGCATGGTCGCGACGAGCGTGCCGCTCGCCGCCTCCGCCGGCCTCGAGATGCTCCGTCGCGGCGGGAACGCGATCGACGCCGCCCTCGCCATGGCGGCCGCCCTGTGCGTCGTCGAGCCGATGCAGACCGGCATCGGCGGCGACGCCTTCGCGCTGTTCTGGTCCGCGCGCGAGCATCGCATGGTCGGCCTGAACGGAAGCGGCCGCGCGCCGGCCGCGGCGACCCTCGAGGCCTACCGCGCCCGCGGGCTCGAGCGCGTGCCTGCGACGGGCATCCTGTCGGTCACGGTGCCGGGCGCCGTACACGCCTGGGAGACGCTCTCGAAGGGCTACGGCGCGCTGCCCCTCGGCGAGGTGCTCGCCCCGGCGATCCGCGCCGCCGCCGATGGATTCCCCGTGAGCGAGCTCGTGGCGCACTACTGGCAGCTCGCGGTCGAGGCCGGAGCGCTGCGCAACGACGCGGCGAAGGCCGCCCTCGCGCCGGCGGGCGGGGCGCCCGCGGCGGGCGAGACGTTCCGCAACCCGCGCCTCGCGCGCACCCTCCAGGCGATCGCCGAGCGCGGCGCCGCCGGCTTCTACGCGGGGCCGGTGGCCGACGCGATCGTCGCGACGTCGCGCGCCGAGGGCGGGCTCCTCGCCCACGACGACCTCGCGGCGCATCGCAGCGACTTCGTCGAGCCCCTCGAGATCCGCTATCGCAACGTCCGGGTGGCGGAGCTGCCGCCGAACGGTCAGGGCGTGACCGCCCTCCAGGCGCTCGCGATCCTGAACGAGCTCGAGGCGGCGGACGCGCCGATCGACTCGGTGCTCGACTGGCATCGTCGCATCGAGGCGGTGAAGCTGGCCTTCGCCGATCGCGACGCGTACGTCGGAGATCCCGACGCGATGCAGCTCCCGTGGGAGCGCCTGCTCGACGGCAACTACGCCGCGAAGCGCGCGTTCCAGATCTCGCACCACGCCCTCGCCGGCGTTCGTCCGGGCTTCGGCAGCGACACCGTCTACTGCTGCGCGGCCGACGCCGAGGGCAATCTGGTGTCGTTCATCCAGAGCCTGTTCGGCGCCTTCGGCTCCGGGATCGGATGCGGCGACACCGGCGTGATCCTCCAGAACCGCGGCTCGGGCTTCCGTCTCGTCGACGGCCACCCGAACGCCGTCGGGCCCCGCAAGCGCCCGCTCCACACCATCATCCCCGGCATGCTGCTGCGCGAGTTCGAGCCGTGGATCGCGTTCGGCATCATGGGCGGCGACATCCAGCCGCAGGCGCACGCGGCGTTCGTCGCGAACCTGGTCGACCACGGACTGAATCCGCAGGAGGCCCTCGACCGGCCGCGCTTCCGCTGGCTCGGCGGCCTGCGCGTCCTGCTCGAGACGCCCGAGCTGCGCGTGCGCGAAGGCGGCTTCCTGTCCGACGCCCTCGAGGATCGCGGCCACCAGGTGGAGGCGCCGGGGAGCACCGTCATGGATCGCTTCGGCGGAGGCCAGGCGATCGCGCGCGAGCGCGACGGCCTGCTCGTCGGCGCGAGCGACCGCCGCAAGGACGGCTGCGCCCTCGGGCTCCATCCGTAGCGGAGCGGCTAGCGCGTCGACGCGCCCATCGCCTCGAGCACGTTCGCGCGCCGGCCGAGCGTGTGTCCGATGCCCGAGAGCAGCGAGAACACGCGGCCGACGAGCACGAAGTCGCTCGGGACGCGCACCACGGGGTTCTCGCGGATCGCCTCGAACAGCTCGTCCGTCATCTCTTCCGTGAGCTCGCCCTCGAAGCGCCCCGTATCGCTCCGGCGCATCATGCGGCGCGCGATCCCGACGAAGGTCGAGGGATCGCCCGTCCGGGTCTCGAACCCGAGCTCGCGGAACGCGCGGATCATGGCCGCTTCGTTCCAGGTCATCATCGAGAACATGAGCTCGAACAGGCCCATGCCGAAGCCGTCCGGCAGCTCCTTCGAGAGCCCGAAGTCGAGCAGCACGAGCTGGCGGCCGTGGGTCGCGTCGCGCCGCACGAACAGGTTCCCGGGATGGGGATCGGCCTGGAAGAACCCCGCCGCGAGGATCATGCGCACGAACACCCTCATCAGGTCCTGCACGACGTCGGCCGGATCGATGCCCGCCGCGGCGAGCGCGTCGCGATCGGTCACCTTGAGCCCGCCCACGAGCTCCATCACGAGCACGCGGGAGGTCGACCACTCGCGATGGATGCGCGGCACCACCACCGACGGATCGTCGGCGAAGATCTCCCGCACGCGATCGGCGCTGTCGGCCTCGCGCCGGAAGTCGAGCTCGAGGGCGAGATGGGTCGCGAGCTCGGTCAGGAGCGGAAGCAGCTCGAGGGGCTGCGGATCGAGGCGCTCGTACAGGCGACACGCGCGCCGGATCTCTTCGAGGTCGCCGCGCACGATCGTCTCGATCTCCGGGTACTGCACCTTGACCGCGACCTCACGCCCGTCGTGCAGGCGCGCGCGGTGCACCTGGGCGAGCGACGCGGAGGCGAGGGGCGTCTCGTCGAACGCCGCGAAGACCGCGTCGAGGGGCTTCCCGAGCTCGCGCTCGATCGCCTCGCGGATCACCGCGAAGGGCTTCGGCGGAACCGCGTCGTGCAGCTGCTTCAGCTCGCGCACGATCGCCGGCGGGAAGACGTCGGAGCGCGTCGCGACGACCTGGCAGACCTTGATCACGACGCCCCGCAGGTCGAGGGCCGCCGACAGCAGGACGCGCGCCGCGCGCTCGTGGCTGGGGCCGAGATCGTCCGGCGGCGGGCGGCGGAAGACGCGCCGGAGGAGCGCCGGCACCTTGTAGATCAGCCAGATCGCGACCCCGGCGCGCGCGATGCGAAGCGCGCGCGAGAGCCGCGTCGCGCGCCTCACGACGCGCTCTCGAAGCCCGTGCGCTCCGGCGGCGTGAACGGCGTCTCGAGCGCGTCGAACTCCTCGAGGAGGCCGCTCCGCGCGCCCGCCGCCTTCATCGCGTCCGCGAGGGAGCTCCGCGTCTCGGCGCGCTGCTCGGCCGGCCGGCTCGTCGTGAGGACGCGGAGGCTGCGATGCAGCAGGCCGTCGACGACCTGCCGGCCGGAGAGGTCCTGGCCGTCGCACGTCACGAACGTGCGTGCGCGCAGCTCCGAGAGCGCCGTGCGCAGGTACTCGACGTGGGGGCTCTCGTCGCTCCGGATGTAGGACACCATCGCCCCCGCCTCCGCGGGCTTCGCCGACACCTCGGGATCGGAGAGCAGCGCGATCCCCCACTCGAAGGTGCGCGCCGCGAAGATCTCGATCACGAGCACGTTCACCATCGTCGCGAGCATCCCCTCGAGCGCCTCGTCGAGAGAAGGAAAGGCGCGCCGGCGCTCGCGGCCCGCGCCGCGACGGCCGAGCAGGCGCATCAGCACGTCGGGCGGAATGCGCGGGCTCTCGAACGCGAGGTCGCGCGCGGCCTCCCACATCTGCTTGTGGCCGCCTTCGTCCCGGTGGCCGGCCTCGTCGCGCGCGTGGGCCTCGAAGAGCCCGCGGCCGAGGTGGGCCGCGGCGGTGCCGTCGAGCGGCTCGCGCACGAGGCGCGCGAGCTCGGGCACGCGCACGTCGCGGATGATCGCGCCGAAGCCCTCGACGATCGCGATCGTCGTGAGCGCGCGCACGATCGGGTCGCGCACTCCGGCGCCGAGGAGGAGCTTCGACTGCGCGACGTTCGGGTACTGGGGTGGCACGAGCTCCGGCGCCACCTGCAGGAGCTCGCCGCCCTCGCGCAGGAGGCGCTCCTGCCAGGCCCGGATCGCCGGCGTGCGGTGCCGTGTACGCGGCGAGCGATACCGCCCGTCGGCATCGAAGCCGCCGTGGCAGCGCACGCCGTTCGCGAGCAGCGGTGCGAGTCCCTCCTCGCTCGCGAGCAGGTCGTCGGCGGAGAAGTCGAGCCGATCGCTCGCGGTCGCGGAGGCGGCGAGGTCCATGGCGAGGCTCCTGCGCGGGGCGCGCTGGCGGCTCCTCAGTGCACGCCGGGCGTCGCCACGAGCGCCCCCGGATCGAGGCCCAGGGAGTGCAGCACGTGCTCCCAGAGCTCGTCGGGCGGAACGTCGAAGATGGCATCGGCCGACGCGTCCGCGATCAGCCAGGCGCCCTGGGCGAGCTCGGCCTCGAGCTGGCCCGGTGCCCAGCCGGCGTAGCCGAGCAGGATCCGCGCGCGGGCGGGCGGCGCCTCGGCGACACGCCGGAGCGTCGCGAGCGTGCCCGCGAAATGGAGGCCCGGCAGGATCTCGGTGGCGCCGTCCTCGGGATCGTCCTCCGGATGGCTCACGTCGCCGCCGAGCAGGAGCCAGCCGGTGTTCGGCTGCACCGGTCCGCCCCAGCCCACCTTGGCCTCGCGACGCGCTCTCCACTCGATGTCGAGGGAGTCGCACAGCGAGCCGGTGTCGATCTCCGACTCGCGCGAGAGCACGAGCCCGAAGGTCCCGTTCTCGTCGTGATGGATCAGCAGCACCACCGTCCGACGGAAGTTCGGGTCGAGGAGCTGCGGCATCGCCACCAGGAACCCGGGTGCCAGGGGGTGCTCGTCCACGCGACGATCCTAGCAGGCGCGACGCGCCGCGGGCCGGCGTCGGCGGTAGCCTGCAGCCCGGGAGGAGCTTTGTCGCGGAGAATCGGCCTCGCGCTCGCCGCGGCCTGCGCCGCGCTCGGGACCGCGCTGCTGGCGCCGCCCCTCGTCCTCCCGCTGCTCCCGTCGCAGCGCGGCCTCGCCCTCGATGCCGCCTTCACGTCGCTCTTCCTCGCGCTCGTCGCCGTCTCCTTCGCGGCCCTCGCGCGCGAGCCCCTCGCGGACCGTCTCGGCCTCGGCCCGGGCCGACTTTCGGCGCGTCGCTCGGCGGTCCTCGTGGCGGGCCTCGTCGGCTTCTCCCAGACGATCGACGGCGCGATCCGCCTGGCCGGGCTCGACGCGGGGAGCGGCCTGGCGCAGATCGACGCGGTCGTCGCGGGGGCGCGGGGTCCGGCGTTGCTCGGTCTCCTCGGGGGCGCGGCGGTCGCGCCCGGGCTCGGCGAGGAGCTCTTCGCCCGTGGCTGGATCCTGCGCGGCGTCGCGCGGCGCTTCGGTCGCGCGGCCGGGATCCTGATCTCGTCGGCGGTGTTCGGCGCGCTGCACGGCGAGCCGGTCCATGCGAGCGCCGCGTTCGGGCTCGGCCTCTACCTCGGATGGATCGCCGAGGTCACGGGCTCGATCCGCACGAGCATGCTGGCCCACGTGACGAACAACGTGCTCGCGCTCCTCACGAGCGCGTACGGGATGGCGCTCCCGCCGGGCCTGCCCGGCGTCGCGCTGCTCGCAGGCGGCGCGGCGGTCGCGCTGCTCGGGCTCGCAGCGTCGTGCGCCGAGGCACCGCGCGGGCAGGCGCCGCATCCGTGCCCGCCGCCGGCTGCGAGCGCCGAGCCGTGATGCTGCGCGCCGCACCGGCGGCTCGGGGGGACGAGGTCGCGCGCCGCTGCGGCACGCTCCCGCACGAGAGCCTGGCCGACCTGCTCGCGCGCCTCGGCACGTCGGAGCTCGGCCTTTCCAGCGAAGAGGCCGCGCGGCGGCTTCGCACGTTCGGCTTCAACGACTTCGCCGGGGCCCGGCTCCAGACGAAGCTCGTGGAGCATCTGCGGAGCGCCGCGAACCCGCTGGTCGTGATCCTGCTCGTCGCAGGGCTCGCCTCCGCGCTGCTCGGCCAGATGGCCGACGCCGCCATCATCGGCGCGATCGTGCTGCTGAGCGCCGGCCTCAACTTCTGGCAGACCTTCCGCTCGGAGCGCGCGGTGCGAAGGCTCCAGCAACGCATCACGCCGACGGCGACGGTGCGACGCGACGGTGCGTGGGTGGAGCTTCCGCGCCGCGAGATCACCGTCGGAGACGTCGTCCGGCTGGCGGCCGGCGACCTGGTCCCGGCGGACGCGCGCCTGCTCGAGACCGTCGATCTCCACGTCCAGCAGGCGGCCCTCACGGGCGAGTCCCTTCCCGCGGAGAAGGTCGCGCGGGACGGCCCCCTCGCGGAGACGGGGCCGGATGCCCCGGAGCTCCTCTTCCTCGGCACCTCGATCGTGAGCGGCACCGCGCGGGCGGCGGTCTTCGCCACGGGCCCGCAGACGGGCTTCGGCGACATCATGGAGCGTCTCTCCGCCCGACCCGAGGAGACGGAGTTCGAGCGCGGCTCCCACCGCTTCGGCCTGCTCATCCTGCAGACGGTGCTCTTCCTCGTGCTCTTCATCCTCGTCGTGAACCTCTCCCTCGGGCGCGACGCGCTCCAGTCGCTGCTCTTCTCCGTCGCGCTCGCGGTGGGTCTCACGCCGGAGTTCCTGCCGATGATCACCACCGTCACGCTCGCGCAGGGCGCGGTGCGGATGGCGCGCGAGAAGGTGATCGTGAAGCACCTCTCGGCGATCCAGAACCTCGGGAGCATCGACGTCCTGTGCAGCGACAAGACCGGCACCCTCACGAGCGGCACGATGACGCTCGATGCGTCCGTCGATCCGGCGGGCGGCGCGTCGGAGCGAGCTCTCTTCTTCGCGCACCTGAACAGCCGCTTCGAGACCGGCATCAGGAGCCCCCTCGACGTGGCCATCCTCGCGCGGGAGATCCCCGGCACCGCGGGCTACACCAAGACCGACGAGATCCCCTTCGACTTCGAGCGGCGTCGCCTCTCCGTGGTGGTGGAGGAGGACGGCCGGTTCCTGTTCGTCACCAAGGGGGCTCCGGAGAGCATCCTCTCGGCGTGCTCCTCGTACGAGGTCGGAGGCGCCGTCCACGCGCTCGACGCGTCCGCGACGGAGCGCGGCCTCGCGAGGTTCCGCGATCTCTCCGAGCGCGGGTTCCGCGTGCTCGCGGTCGCCTACAAGCCCGTGTCGAAGCCTGCCGGCTTCACGGTCGCGGACGAGCGCGAGCTCACCCTCGCGGGATTCCTGACGTTCGCCGATCGCCCGCTCGACGACGTCGCGGCGTCGATTGCGCGCCTGCGCCGCGACGGCGTGAAGGTGAAGATCCTGACCGGCGACAACGAGCTGGTCACCCGACACGTCTGCGCGCGAGTGGGCATCGACGGCGCGCGGATCGCGCTCGGCAGCGATCTCGACCGCCTGGACGAAGCCGCGCTGGCGCGCGTGGTGGAGCGCGTGAACGTCTTCGCGCGCGTCTCGCCGGCGCAGAAGCATCGCGTGCTGCGGACGCTGAAGGCGCACGGCCACGTCGTGGGCTTCCTCGGCGACGGCATCAACGACGCGCCGTCGCTGCACGCGGCGGACGTCGGCATCTCGGTGGCCGGCGCCGTCGACGTGGCGCGCGAGGCCTCGGACATCATCCTGCTGGAGCGGCGGCTCGACGTGCTCCACGCGGGCATCATCGCCGGACGGAAGTCCTTCGGGAACGTGCTCAAGTACCTGCTCATGGGAACGAGCTCGAACTTCGGAAACATGTTCAGCATGGCAGGAGCGGCGATCTTCCTGCCGTTCCTCCCGATGCTGCCCACGCAGATCCTGCTGAACAACTTCCTCTACGACCTGGCCCAGGTCACGATCCCGACGGACAACATCGATCCGGCGTACGTGAGGCGGCCGCAGCGCTGGGACATCGGGCTCATCCGGCGCTTCATGCTCGTGATCGGGCCCGTGAGCTCGCTCTACGACTTCCTCACCTTCTTCGTGCTCCTCCGTCTGTTCCGCTTCGGCGAGGCGTCGTTCCACACCGGATGGTTCCTGGAGTCGCTCGCGACGCAGACGCTCGTGCTGTTCGTGATCCGCACCGCCGGCAGGCCGTGGACCCAACGGCCGAGCACGCCGCTCGTCGTGACGACGCTCCTCGTGGTTGCGGTCGGCACGGCGCTCCCGTACACGCCGGCGGCGGCGCCGCTCGGCCTGCAGCCGCTGCCCGGGTCGTACTTCGTGTTCCTGGCGGCGGTGGTCGTCACGTATCTCGCCATCGTCGAGCTGGTGAAGCACCGCGTGATGCACGGCCTCGTCTCCGGGACGAGGCGCGCTGCGAGAGCGGCGCGCTAGGACACCTCTTCCATCGTCTCGATCTTCGGTGCGCCCGCGAGGCAGGGCATGAGGCGAGGCATCATCGAGCGGAAGTGCTCCGACGCGGAGTGGGTCGCGAGGGCGGCGCGATCGATGTAGCGCTCGAGCATGACGTAGGTGCGCCCGCTCTTGCGGTGCAACGCGTAGAGCTTGCAGCCGGACTCGTTCGCGAGGGTCTTCGCGGCGAGCTCCTTCATCACGGACTCGAACTCGCTCTCCTTGCCTTCCTTCACCTCGAGCGTCGCGATCACGGCCAGCATCGTCACCTCTCCTTCGATCCCGCGGCGGGAGATTCCACCGGCGGCTTCGCCTCGGGAACGTCGACCCAGTCGATCGCGGTGAGGAAGACGCCGTCCGGCGTGCGTAGCATCCGCTCCGTCCTTCCCGTCGCGAGCTCGAGCCGTTGGATCTCCCGCGCGCCGGGATCAAGGAAGCACGGATCGGGGTCGTTGACGAGGAGGTAGACGACGCCCGGGGGTCCGGGCGAAGCAGCCCGGATCGAACCCCGGACCGGTGGGCGGTAGATCGGGCGGCAGCCCGCCCCCTCCGGATCGCAGCGCTCGAGCAGGCCCCCGCCGACCCCGTAGATGCCGTCCCGACCCCACCACGCGACGACCAGCTCGTTGACCCCGTGGAGGTCGCTCGGCCCGTTCTCGCGCAGCCGGGTCTCCGAGGAGAGGTCGCGGGGCAGGAGGAGCTGGACGTGGTGGATCCCGCGCGGGAGGTCGCGGGGGAACGCCATGCGCCGGGCCGTGAGGCGCGCCGAGTCCGGGCTCCAGACCGCCGCCGAGAGGTCGTCGCGCTCGGCCACGGCCTCGAAGGGCCCCTCGAACGGCATCACCTCGAGCGTCGCCTTGCCGTGTACGTCCCACCGCGTGTTCGCGAGCCATCGCCCGTCCGGCGAGACCACGGGGCTCTGGAGCCGGTCGGACGCACGGAGGTCACGAAGGATGCGGCCTTCGAGGTCGATCACGTACGGCCCGCCGGACGACGCATCCGACGCTCGGTCGTCCGGCAGCTCCAGCAGCCGGTCGGGCCCGAGCCACTGCACGCTCGCCGGGCGATGGATCGGAAGACGCCGCGACGCGGCCTCCCCGCTCACGACCAGCGCCGACTCGTGCCACGGAACGATTCCTCCCCAGAGCCAGAGGGTCGCGAGGCGACCCCCATCCGGCGTGGGAACGACGAAGCTCCGGGGCTCGCGCGAGGCTTCGTGGAATGCGGGACGGCCGCACGCGGCGAGGTGACGCGCCTCGTCGCTGCCCGAGCATCCGATGCCGAGCGCCACGACGAAGCAGGCAAGCGCGAGGGTCGCGGGCGCTTCAGCGGTCCGGTGTCGCATTTCGAAGCTCCTGCACTCGCGGAACGTAGATCTTCCCGATCGGCGGGCCGAGGAAGCGGACGAGCTCATCGGGCGTCACCAGCGGGAACGCCTCCGGCGGGATCCGCCTTCCGTGCGCCATGCGATAGAGGTCTGCGGTGAACGACGAGCATACGTTCCTGCCGCCTCCATCGAGGTACTGACGCAATCCTCCGTAGAGACCGCCGTTCCGCCGGAGGTCGTCGAGATACGCGTCGACCCGGCTGCGATCCAGAGGCTCGCCCGTCCGCAGCACGAGCCACCTCCGCCCTCCCACCGACGGGTCGACGTTCGTCTCGACGTAGCGGCCGCGGTCGTCCGCGGACGCCACCTGGACGGTGTAGGCGTCGGCATGGAGCACGAAGGCGGCGTGGCCCTCGCCTTCGAGCTGGAGATGCCCGATCGCGGCGGCCAAGCCGCCGTCGTCGGTGAGGAGGACGTCGCCGAAGCGCAGCTCCGCCGTCGTCACGACGCGCAGCCGAGTCTCCTGCTGCGACACAGGCTTGTGATCCTGACCAGGGAACCAGCGGATGGTCGGGATGTAGCCGAGGTCGGCTGCGATCGCGCCGTCCTGGCGGACGCTCACGCGGATGCCGAACGCTCCGGTGGCGACGTTCAAGAGCCCGCCGAGGAGGCCCACGGCCTCGTCGTCACCTCGCGACCACGCGGCGGCCCCGATCGCGCCCACCGCGGCGCCGAACAGCGCACCGAGCACGGAGACGTGTCCGGTCGGATCGACGCGGCGCAGCGGGTCCTGGCCCGCGTAGGCGTAGCGGTTCCACGCGCCCGGATCGAACGGGTCGGCGACGACCGCGTCGGCCTGGAGGAATCGGCCGAGGGCCGGATCGTAGAAGCGGGCGCCGTAGTCGTAGAGGCCGAGGGCCGGCTGGCGACGCCGGCCGTTGAAGCCCCGGTCGGCGGGCCCCGGGGCACCGGGCACGGCGTCGCCGAAGGGCCGATAGACCGGGCGCGCGAGCACCGCGCCGTCGTCACGGGTGACGACGAGCGGACTGCCGAGGGCGTCGAGCTGTCGGTACACGATTCCGCGTCGGGGGTCCGGATCGGCGCCGTCGGGGCGGCCGTCCCCGTCCGTGTCGGGGTCCGTCGGGTCGGCTCCGACGGCGAGCTCGCGCGCGTCGCCGAGACCGTCGCCGTCGCTGTCGGAGGAGAAGGGGCTCGTGCCGAGGGCGAGCTCCTCGGACGTCGAGAGCCCGTCGCCGTCCACGTCGTCCGTTCCGAGCGCGCGCAGGAGGAGCGCCACGTCGCCCGGATCGATCCGGCTCGGCACCTCGGGCGCCGCGCCGAGGGGCGCGACGTCTCCGTGCGCGAGCTCCAGCACGCTCGCCGGACGGGCGCCGCGGGCGATCTCGAAGGCGAGCAGCACGTCCGCCGCGTCGAGGCGGCGATCGAGGTTCAGGTCGCCGTCGGGCGCGAGCGCCCACGCCGGGAGGCTGCTCGACAGCAGGAACGACACCGTCGTCATCGCCGCGACGCCGGGCTTCGCCGCGGAACGCTGCTGACGCTGCGAGCGCCGTCCCGCGGGCCTCGTGCTCCGGCCCCGCACCGAGAGGACGAGGAGGCCCAGCGTCGCAGCCGCATACCCGATCGGAGGCCACGCCGGATCGGCGGCGGGCGGCCGCGGGAGGACGCTCGAGCGTGTCGCTGCCGCGGCCGCGGATGCGCCGGAGGCCGAGCTCGGCGCGAACGGCACCGACAGCGTTGCGACGGGCCCTCCGCCGAGGAAGACGTGGATCCGCGCCTGGCCACGCTCCAGGTCCCATTCGAAGTCCTCCCCCACGAAGAGCCGCGTGTGGGGTACGCCGCCGGAGAGATCGAAGCTCCGTGCTCTCGCACCGCCCGCGTCGTATGCGTGGAGCGCGGTGAGGCGCCCTTTCTCCGTCACGAGAACGAGGCGGCCCAGCGCGTCGTAGCGGTAGCCCCGGTCCCCGAGCGTCTCCAGGTGTCCCGAGGGCGTATGGGTCGCGGCGACGCCGTCGACCTGTGTCGGCGCGTGGGGCCGCGGGGAGCCGGCCGCCGGGTAGTCGAGCCGCGTCCCGCCGGCGCAGCCCACGAGCGCGCTCGCGTCCTTGCATGCGAGGCTCCCCGCGAGATCGTAGGCGTAGTGCAGGGTCGCCGGCGCCGGCCCCGGCGCGAAGGGCCCTGTCGCCTGCTCCAGGCGGCCGAGCGCATCGTGCACGAAGCTCCGGCTCCGCGTGGTGTCGAGCGCATCGTCGATGCGCAGCACGCGATCGGCGGCGTCGAAGACGAAGCGCTGGGACTCGATGCCGGTCGAGCCCGACGCGACGCGGAGCTCCGCCGGAAGCCCGGTCGCGGCGTCCTGCTGCGCGGTCCATGCCACGCCGTTCGCTCCCCGCCAGGCGCGCAGGCTCCCGTCGGCATTCCACTCGAGCGCGCTCGCGAGCGGCGCGCCGCGGGCGTCGATCCGCGCGAGCTGACCGGCGTCGTCGTAGCGCCACTCGACCACGTCTCCCGAGGGATAGGTGCGCGCCGCGGGCTGACCGAGCGGGTCGTAGCTCGTCGAGGAGAAGAGGGTGCTGCCGCCGCGCGTGTCGGACTCGACGAGCGGGCGTCCTTCCGCGTCGTAGGCGTGCACGGTGTGGCGGCCCGCGCCGTCCTCGCGCCAGGCGAGCCGCCCGATCCCGAGCCACGCCGTGTCGTACCCGAATCGCGCCTCGACCGCTCCGTCGAGGCGCCTCTCGAGCGGACGGTCGAGAGCGTCGTAGGCGTAGGTCACGCGACCGGAGGGCGTCGTCTGCTCGATCTCGTTGCCGTTCGCGTCGTACGCCGTGCGCACGGCGCCGAGGTCGGGATCGTCGAGCGAGCGCCGGCGTCCGAGAGCATCGTACGACATCCGCACGCGGTTCCCCGCGGCGTCCTCGACGGAGACGAGCTCGTCCGCAGGCGACCACGCGTAGCGCGTGGTGCGGGTCTGCCCCGCGTTCTCCTCCTCGATCGCGACGATGCGTCCGAACGCGTCGCGTTGCTGGCGCACGACGTGGCCCAGCGGATCGGTCAGGGTGACCGTGCGGGGCGCGCGGTCGACGCGCCAGGATCGACCCGCCCCGGGGAGCTGCGTCTCGATCACACGGCCGAGCGGATCGTACGCGTAGCGCGTCAGCGGGGACGGGGCGCCCGCGAAGTGCGGAGCGCTGCGCGTGGCGACGCGACCGAGGGCGTCGTAGCTCGTCTCCTCCAGCACCGACGGACCGCTCGCCCGAGAGGCGTTTCCGAGGACGGGCCGCCCGAGGCCGTCGAACGCGACGAGCGCGCTGCGGCTCGCGCCGGACTGCGTCGTGCGCTCGCTCCGCAGCACGGCGGCGAGCCCGGGGCGGTCGTCGTAGCGCCAGGCCGTGAGCCCGAGCCCGTCGGGCGATCGCTCGCGCGTGATGCGCCCGAACGCGTCGTAGCAGCGGATGCGGGCCGTACCGGCCTTCCGCTCGTTGGGACCGGCCTCGCTCGCGACGAGCCCGACGCCGAACGGTGATCCGGGCGGACAGCTGGGATCGGGGGCGTAGCCGAGCTCGAGCCGCTGCCCGAGCGCGTTCACCACGGCGCTCCGGAAGGCGTGGAACACGCCGTCGTACCCGAAGACGGTGACTCCTCCACCCTGGCCGGCGCTCGTGCGCGGATCGACGAGCGCGACCAGGTTCCCGTAGACGTCGTACGCGAAGCGCGTGGTCGGGTCCGGCTGGCCCGACTCCGCGAGCACGTCGGTGCGTTGCGTGACGAGGCCTGCCGTCGGGGCGACGGCCGGCGACACCGCTCCGTCGTAGAGGAGACGCGTCTCCCGCAGCACGCGGCCCGACGCGGGCAGGCCCGCCAGCAGGCGCCTCGCCGTCGGCCGGTCCGCGAGATGGAGGGCGACGTTCTCCGGCGCGTAGTCGACGACGGTGCTCCGCGTGTCGCCGGGATCGAGATCCCGGTTGCTCGCGTCCACCTCGCCGAGCTCCACCGTCGCCGTCCGGTTGCCGAGCGTGATCGGGCCGCCGCCGTCGTACTGCCACTCGACGCGCGTGCGGCGCGGGGCCGCGCCGCCGTCGTAGGCGATGCTCGTCGTGGCCGCCGGCAAGCTCACGAAGGGCTCGAGGCCGTCGTCGTCCGGGGTGTACTCGTGCTGCGTCTCGAGCCAGAGCGCCCCGGCGGCGTCGAAACGCGCGACGGACTCGACGAGGCCGCTCCGCGCCTCGTCCTGGTGGAAGCGCGTCACGGTGCGCGTGCCGTCGGCTGCGGTCTCGATCACGACACGGAAGCCGCGCAGCTCCCGTCGCGCCGGATCGAAGCGCCCCCCGGCGTAGGAGAGCGTGCGAGCGCTCGATGCGCCGCGCCCGTCGTCCGTCTCGATGCGCGTGAGGAGCGGCAGCACGCGGGGGAGGTCGGGCGCGAGGTCGTCGCCGCGGTGGTCGAAGCGCGTCGATGGCGTGTAGTCGAGGCGCGTCCGCCCGCCGAGGGGCTCGACCACCTCCACGAGGAGGTCCGGGATGGCCCCCTGGTTGTGCCAGACCTCGATCGGCGTGCCCCGCTGCGCGTGCACGATCTCCGGCATCCCGTCGCCGTCGAGGTCGACGAGACGCACGCCGAGATCGCGGCCCTCGGCGTCGACGAACGAGAGGCCCGGGGGGAGACTCCAGTGCGCGGCGTCCTGCAGCCGCCAAGGCGATGCGCCGGTCGCGTCGAGGCCCGCGCTCAGCCAGACCGCTCCGCCGCGGCCGCCGGAGGGCGCATACACGAGATCGAGACGCCCGTCGCCGTTCACGTCGGCGAAGCGCATCCCCGGGTCGACCGAGCGTCCCTCCGACCACGGGTTCGGCAGCCCGTCGCCGCGGATCTGCTGCAGCGGACGGGGAGGGTTCCAGGCTGGCGTCTCGGTGTAGCCCTCGCGTCCGTCGCCGAGATAGGTGTGGAAGATCGGGTTCGAGGGCTGCATGGTCGCGCTCACCATGTCCGCGAGGCCGTCGCCGTCGAGGTCCACCTCGTACGCCCCGAAGTCCTGATGACCCACCAGGATCCACGTCGCGTCGTCGATCGGGCTCGGCAGGAGCTGCGTGCCCTCGTGGGAGATCCAGCCGATGCAGGTCGCGCTCATGCGGCAGGGCTGGTAGGCGAGGGACACGATCACGCGACCCTTCTGGCAATTGGGCGTGTAGGGCGGAGGCGTCGGGTCGAGGGGCAACGCCTCGAAGCGGAGCCCGCCGAGATTCCGCGCCACGTAGCTCGTGGCGATGTCCTTCAGGCATTGATCGTCGCCGGGAAGCCGCATCCGCTCCTGTCCGCGGACGACGAGATCCGGGAGGCCGTCTCCGTCGACGTCCGCGAACTGCGTGTTGCCGCCGACGAACAGGGTCGTCGCACGGAGCGTCGAGAAGTCGATCGCCGCGCCCTGGACGCCCGTGAAGAACCTGCCGTCGCGGTAGAAGTCCGAGGGCGCGAGGCACTGGAAGCCGTCCTCACGGGCCTCGCACCAGGGCCCCTGGTAGCTCTGGGCGAGCGGGCCCGAGTAGCCGGGATACGTGCCGGAGGCGAAGCCGATCGCGCCGACGAAGTCGACCCGACCGTCTCCGGTGAGGTCGAGGGGCGTCATCCCCGTGCCCCAGATCTCCCCGGATGGAAAGCGCATGGCGAACGCGAGCGGGATGCGGTTCCCCGTCACGCCCGTCGCGACGGGAAGCCCGTAGATCGCGCTCTTGTTCGGGTCGAAGCCGGCGCCGTTCGAGAGATAGACCCCGCTGTCCGGCGTGAGCACGACGTCGCCCCCGTTCGCCGGGTTGTCGCCGAGCGCCCGCACGAGGTCGGGCAGCGCATCGCCGTCCACGTCCACGATGCGCACTCCGCGGTCCTGGCCGTTGTCGCGGACGAGGGCCATCGTCGCGGGCCACGCGGCGGACCAGGCCGCGTCGTACCCCCAGCCGGCCTCGACGACCGGTGCGTTCTCGCGGTAGCGGAACGACGTGACCCAGGGAGGCGTCGGGGCGAGATCGTCGCCATCGGCTCCGAACAGCGCGACCGAGGCGAGGAGCGAACGGCCCGAGTCCGCGCTCCGCAGGTAGGAGAGCTGCCAGCGTCGCACGAGGGTGCCCGCGGCGCGCACCTCCACCGAGCGCAGCCGGTGCCGCATCGTCCGCTCGAAGCCCGCGAGCCGGGAGGTGGGAAGGTCGGGGCGCGGCTCGAGATCGAAGCGCACCATCCGGTCGCGGGCCGGGTCGTCGTCGAGGCTGTGCAGGTCCCCGGCGGCGTCACGCCGAAGCGTGTAGCGGAGCTCCGCGAGATAGGCGGTTCCGGGATCCCGCCGGTCCCAGCGCACCGCGAAGGCGTTGCCGCGGGGATCGTGCATCTCGCTCGCCAGCCACTGGAAGGTGTGGCCCGCGCCGTCGTCGACCCGCGACTCGGCGCTCGTGCCGAGGCGCAGCCAGACGCCGTCCTTCTGGCGCACGGTGAAGCTGCCATCGGGCTCGCGCTCGATGCGCAGGAAGCTCTCGCGCCGCGTGTGGAAGCGACCGGCGACGATCGCATCGGGCACGAGCTCCTGGCCGTCGAGCTCGAAGCGATCGATGGCGTCGTCGTAGCGCGGCGGGCCGTGGCGCAGGGAGCGCGCGATCGAAGGCAGGCCGAGCGACCATCCCGCTCCGACCCAGGAGTCGCCCCGGGCGGCGCTCGAGTAGTGCAGCGCGAGGGACGGCGTGAGACCGCCCGTCCCGGGCGGCAGCTCGAGCGGCAGCGTGTAGCCCGCCGCGCCCGCGAACGTCTCGGCGGCGAGGAGGCCGCTCGTCGGCCGCGTGTCGGCGACGGCTCCCCGGTCGCCCGCGAGGGTCGAGCCTTCGGACGGGATCGCGCTCGCAGGGGTCGCGCCGGCGGCGAGACGGAGCGCGAGGAAGGCGACGAGCAGCCGGGTGCGCGAGCGGCGTCGAGGGGGCATCGGCGGACACCTCGGGCGGGGCGAGGTGAGGGCGGGCGGGGCAGGGTCGGGAGCGCGACGCGCGCCTCAGCGGATCGCGGCGACGCCGACGCTCCCGAGCGTCACGTCTCCCTTTCCGTCGTAGAGCACGGCCGACGCGACGCGGAAGTCGGTCGGCTGGGCGACGCCGCGAGCGACCGGATCGGTGAGCCGGAACGCGACGCCCAGGAACGCGACGCTCGCCGTCGGATCGACGAGGTCGATCGAGAGGCGGCCCGCGGCGGGGTCGTCGCGCCAGGCGACGATCGAGCGCCGGCCGGTGTGCTGCTCCTCGAATACGCCGCGGATCGCAAGCTTCTGCGCCGGGTAGTCGAGCTCCACGTGGGCCGCCGACGGCGCGCGCGGCTGGAGCGCGAGGACGAGCTTCGGATTGGGAACGATCGCCGGAATCTGCGCCTGGACCGGCACGTCGGAGCCGTCGAGCCATGCCTCGGCTCGGTTGGGGCGGCCGGAGACGCCGCCCACGCTCGCGGGAAGGACGTCGATCTCGGCGCCATAGGGAAGGGCCGGGAGCGGGACGAAGCCACCGCTCGCGGTCCGTCGCTGCCGTCGGACGTCGATGTGGTAGTGGCCGGGCGGCGTGTCGGAGGGGATCTCGAGCAGCGCGAGGGCCTGTCCCAGGCCGACGCCCAGCACCGGGTCGACGGAATTCGAGAGCGCAGCGTCCGACGCGGGATCGGGATAGGCCCGCGTCACGAGCAGGGTGCGCAGGCTCCGCTCGGGCGCCCCGGGCGGGACGAGCACGAACACGAGGTCGCCCCGCTGGTCGTCGGAGGCGCCCCGCGCAGCGAGCCAATCGCCGCCGTACCCGATCCGATCGCCGAACCAGCTCTCGCTTCCCAGCGCGATCACGATCGTTCCGCCGGCCTGGGCGGAGAGCGGCAAGGGCCGGCCGGTGCAGCCGAGCGCTGCGACGACGAGGAGGATCACGGGCGCCGCGCGACGCACGCGCGCGGAGACGAGCAGGAGATCCATCGACGCGCTCCCGGGGACCGGGCGAGCGTCAGGGATTGCAATGGATGGGCCAGCGCGCAGGCGTACGCGGCGGCGGCCGCGTCCGTCTAGCTGGCGTCGCGGGGACGCTCGGACACGCCCACGTGTACGACGGGCGTGCTCGCCGCGGGGTTCGCTGCCATCGGCCCCGCGCGCCGCTCGCTCACGGCGGTCCGCATGCGGGGCTCGGGCCCGCAGCCCGTTTCGCCGCAGAAGACGTCCGCCAGCACCTCGCCCGCGATCTGGGAGGCGTGGAGCGACCAGCGCCGTTGCTGCACCACGACGACGGCGATTGCGACCTTCGGATCGTCGGCGGGCGCGACGCCCGCGAACCACTCGTAGCGCCCGGCAGGATCGGAGCCGTTCAGGGTGCCGGTCTTGCCGGCGACGCGCACCGGCCCGAGCAGGCTCTCCCCGTGGCGCCCTCGGAAGCCGCGCCGCGCGGTGCCGCTCTCGGTGGTCTCGACGAGCATCCCGCGCAGCTCGGCCGCCAGGCCCGGCGTCATGACCTGGCGCGCCGGCCGCTGGCCGGGCAGCGCGAGCTCGTGGCCTTCGGCGTCGAGGACGCGTGCGATCCAGCGCGGCTGCACGAGCCTTCCCTCGGCGAGCGTCGCCGCGAGCTGCGCGGCGTGGAGCGGCGTGATCCACGTGCCCGCGAGGCCGCAGCCGAGCTTGCCAAGGTCGTACGAGTCGGTGCCCGGCTCGATGTGGCCGGCCTCGTGGCCGGGGGCCGGCGGCTGGAGGAAGCCGAAGCGGAGGATCGCGTCGGTCATCGCGGCGCTGCCGAGGGCGTGGACGGCGAGCTGGGCGAAGCACTGGTTGTTCGAGGTCGCGAGGGCGCGCTCGAGGGTCACCGTCTGGCCGCTGCGCGGCGGGTTGATCCGCGCCGGCGTCAGCACGTACGGACTGCCCAGGAAGTGGCAGGGCTGCTCGGCCCGGGGCCGGTCGTGGTGGAGCGCGGCGGCGGCGGTCACCACTTTGATCAGGGACGCCGCCGGGTAGGTGCGGCTCGGCGGGAAGTGCTCGGGGTCGGACGACACGTAGGAGAGTACGCGGCCGTCCGTCGGATCCATCACGATCACGTGGGCCAGCGAGACGCGCCGCTGGTCGAGCAGGTCGACCACGCGCCGCGTGAGCCCCGGATCGAGGGTGTACTCGACGCGGAGCGGTCCCGGCGCGGCGGCGCCGCCATCGACGAGCTCGCTCAGCGCCGGCTCGTCGGGATGGGTGGCCGACGCCTTCACCGCTCGCGCCGCGCGCAGCTCGGCCGCGGGGTGGACCAGATCGCGGGCGTCCGGCAGGTGGGCGAGCACCGCCTCGGGCACGACTGCCCGGGCGGCGGGAGCCGGCGCGCTCGCGGATGCCGGTGCGTCCTCGCGCGGGGCGGCCGTCGTCTCGGCGCTCGGCGTCGCTCCGACGGCCTCGGGCGCCGCCTCGACCGACTCCGACGCGGGCTCGGCCGCGGCGCTGTCGCTCGAGCCGTGCACCACCCGCGCGATCAGCGATCCCGTGAAGGTGAGCCCGAACGACAGCGCGAAGATCGTCACGTAGCCCCGTGGCCGCATGGTCCGCGGGCTGCGGCGGGCGCCGGGGCCGCTCTGCGTGACGGAGCGCACCGCCTCCGCGCGCTCGCGCGGGGTCGTCGGACTCGATTCGATCTCCGAAGGCTCGTCGGCGTCCCGGGTCACCGGGCTCCCCCCATCCCTGCGCGCGGCATGCCGCACGCCCACGGCTCGGCTCGCAGCTCGAACCCCGCGCTTTGGAGTGTGTCCACGCCTCGCGGGTTCCCGCCTCTGCTTCTGCCCTGCCTCTTGGTGTCTTCTGGTGCTCTTCCTCGGCCCTCGGGCCCTCCGCTTCCATCGCTGCCATGCCGCGCGGCCGATGGGGGTGCCGCGAGGCCTCCACTCCGGCGGACCTAGACCGCCACGACCTCGACGACCTCCGGGATGGCCTCCCGCAGGCGCGCCTCGATTCCGAGCTTGAGCGTCGCCCGCGAGCTCGGGCAGCCGCTACAGGAGCCCTGCATGTAGAGCTCGACCCGACCGTCCCGGTAGCCGGCGAAGATCACGTCACCGCCGTCCATCGCCACGGCCGGCCGGATCTCGCGCTCGAGGATCTCCTGGATGCGCGAGGCGACCTCACCCTCCGGCCCGGCCGGCTTCGCGACGAAAGCGGGCCCCAGAGCCTGATCGCCCGAACCGACCACCGACTTGATCGTGTCGACGAGCGCCTGCGCGATGTCGGTCCACTCGACGGCGTCGGACTTGGTCACCGTCACGAAGTGGGGAGCGATGAAGACCCCGACCACGCCCGCGACCTCGAACAGCCGCGCCGCGAGGGGTGAGACGTCCGCCGCAGGCGCCGCATCGAAGTGCGCGCTGCATCCCTCTTCGGCGATGGCCTGCCCGAGCACCCACTTGATGCTGTTCGGGTTCGGCGTGCGCTCTGCATGCATGCGGAAGCCGAGGTCCATGCGCACTCCTGGGGGGGACGGCTCCAGGCTAGATCGGGAGGCGTGCGCTCCGCAACCGGGAGGTCGCGCTCAGCCCGCAAAAAGCTGCGTATCGGCGTCTTCCAGCGTGCAGACGCGATAGCCGCGCGCCCGCGCGAGCGCGTGCTCGCGCGGCCCGTTGTAGCCCCACGCGGCGAGCGCGCAGCGGACGCCGAGGCCGGCCACGTCGTCGAGGTGGTTCACCTTGTCGTCGACGAAGGTCAGCTCGGCGTAGGGCAGGTCCAGGTGCCGCGCGAGCGCCTCGAGGTGCGCGCGCTTCGAGACCGCGACCTCCTTGTCGAGGACGAGCGCGGGCTCGAACAGGTCGGCGGCGCCCCACGCCGAGAGCAGCCGATCGACGGACGGCCGATCCTTGGCGGTGGCGATCGCGTAGGGCACGGCGCCCGCGCGACGCCGCAAGAGCGCGAGGAACGGCGCGTAGGGCGGGTTCATGGCGAGCCAGCCCGAGGGGTCCCGCGCAGCGAGCGCCGCGCGTTCCTCGTAGAAGCGGGCGTGGAAAGCCCGCAGCCACGCCGCCCCGACGCTGCGGTGGAACGCGTCGTACGCATCCTGGTCGGGCAGCGCCGCGCGGCGGTCGAGCGCGGCGAGCACGACGCCGAAATCCTCTGCCCGGTTGCCGAGCGGCATCGCGCCGACGAACTCGTCGTAGAGCGCCGTGCGCTCCGCGCGCGCGAGGCGCGAGCGCGGCTCGAGCGCGAGATAGGTCGCGAGCCCGACCACGAAGGTCTCGCGGGCGCTCTGGCAGAGGACGCCGTCGAAGTCGAGCACGAGGGCCTTCATGCGTCGCCCGCGAGCAGCGCGCGCAGGCGCACGGTCGAGTCGGGACCGGCGAGCACCAGCAGACGATCGCCGGCCGCGAGCCGTTCGTCCGGTGACGGATTGGCGCGGATCTCGTCGCCCCGCTCGATGGCGAGCACGCTCGCACCGCTGCGCGTGCGGATCGCGAGCTCGGCGATCGAGCGGCCGTCGGCCGGCCCCTCGGGCACGACGATCCACTCCGGCGCCCCCTCGCGCAGCAGCTCTCCGAGCCACGGATCGAGCAGCAGCGCGGGCGGCGCGCGCAGCAGCTCGTAGCCCTCGCTCCGCATCTGGTCCGCGAGCCGTTCGATCGCCTCGCCGGGCAGGCCGAGCGCCCGCAGCGAGCTCGAGAGCAGGTCGAGGGTCGCCTCGAACTCCTCCGCGATGACGAGCGTCGCGCCCGCCTCGAGCAGCTCGTCGACCTCCGAGACGTAGCGGGTCCGCACGACGATCGGGACGCGCGGCGCGAGGCCTCGTGCGAGGGAGACGGCGGCACGGGTCGCGAGCGGGTCGGAGATCGCGATCGCCACGAGCCGCGCCTCGGCGACCGCGAGATGGGAGAGGATCGCAAGCCGGGTGGCGTCGCCGAAGGTGATGGGCTCGCCCACCCGTCGCGCCTCGGCCACGGTGTTCGCGTTGCCTTCGAGGACCCGGTACGGGATCTCGAGGATGCGGAGGACGCGCGCGAGCGTGCGACCGGTGTTGCCGAAGCCCACGATCACCACGTGGGCCTTGGCCGGGCCCTCGTCGCGCGCTCCGAGCGCGGGCGCGCGCCCGCCGACGAGCCAGGCCGCGACCGCCGGCGCCACGCCGAGCGCGAGAGGGGTCGCGAGCAGGCTCAGCAGCGAGCCGGCGACGAACACGTGCTGCAGGTCGCCCGTGAGCAGCCCCTGGGACGCCGCCGCCGCCGCCAGCACGAACGAGAACTCCCCCGTCTGCGACAGCGCCGCAGCGGTCATGACACCGACCCGGGGCGGATTCCGAAGCACGAGCACCGCCACCCCGTAGAGCACTGCGGCCTTGAGCGGGAGCACGGCGACCACGAACAGCAGCACCTGCGGCCACAGGCGAACCGCCTCGCGCGGATCGAAGAGCATGCCGACGGCCGTGAAGAAGATGCCGAGCAGCACGCCGCGCAGCGGTCCGATCTCCGCCACGAGCTGGTGCGCGTAGGGCGACGAGCCGAGGACGAGGCCTGCCGCGAAGGCGCCGACGGCCAGCGTGAGCCCCAGCCGCTCGGCGGCGACCGCCCCGCCGATCACGAGCAGGAAGGCCACCAGGCTGAAGAGATCCCGGGAGCCCAGGCGGGCCACCCTGTCGAGGGCGCGCGGCAGCGCGAAGTAGGCGATCGCGAACAGCAGCCCGAGCGCGCCCACGCTCTTCCCGACGGCGAGAGCGAGAGAGCCGGCGGCCGCCGGAGCCGTCCCCGCGAGGATCGGCAGGCCGAGCAGCATCGGCACCACGCACAGGTCTTGGAGCAGCAGGACGAAGACCGAGAGCCGCCCGTGCGGCGCGTCGAGCTCGCCCCGGTCCTGGAGCATCCGCATCACGAGGGCCGTGCTCGACATCGCCGCGAGGCCGCCGAGCACGAGCGCATTCGGCCACGGGACGCCGAGGAGCCGCGCCAGCACGGCCACCAGGCAGATCGTCGAGGAGACCTGGAGGCCACCCGCAGCGAGGGCCGTGCGCCACGCCCGCCGGAGGGAGGCGAGCGGCAGCTCGAGACCGATCTCGAAGAGCAGGAACACGACGCCGAACTCCGCGATCGACCGAACCGCGTCGGACGATGGCGCGAGACCGAGCGCGCCCGGACCGACCAGCGCGCCGACGACCAGGAATCCCGCGATGGCCGGCAGGCCCACGCGCTCGAAGGCGGCGACGCCCGCTGCGGCGATCGCGATCACGAGCAGGAGCTGGGCGAGGAACGACGGGTCGCCGTGCATCGGGAGGAGGGTAGGGGGGCCGTCGCGGAGCGTCCCGCGCATGCGGCGACCCTGCGAAGTGGCGCGCGCGGGCGTGACGGTGAAGAACCGGCGCGGCCGCGCCGGATCGGGCTGCGGACGGAAGGCAGGCTGGTAGGCTCGCGCCGTGCGCTCCCCCCGTCTGCGACCGTTCCTGCCGTGGATCATCTCGCTCGCCGCGCTGATCTACGTCTTCGGGTTCGCGACGGACTGGCGGGCCCTGGCCGCGGCGACGCGCACGGCCGACCTCCCGGTCTTCCTCGCCGTCACGATCGTCGACAAGCTCATCTTCTTCCTCGCCTGGGGGCTCCTCCAGGCGGAGTGCATGCGCCGCTTCGCGGGACCGGTGCGGCGCCGCGAGGTGATCGCGCTGCGCGGCGGCTCCGAGCTCGTCCGCGCCGCGAACGCGTCCCTCGGAGACGCCGCGTTCCTGCTCGGCGTCTCGCGCCTCGTACCGGGCCGGCTCGCGACGGTCGTGGCGGCGGGCACGGTCCCGCTCCTGTGTCACGTCCTCGTGCTCGTGGGCCAGGCGAGCCTCGCGCTTCCCTTTCTCGACGGTGGCTACGCGGCGAACCGCGACGTCGTGATCGGCGTCGCCGCGGGCTGGACGGTCGTGGTCGGCGCGGCGCTCATGGTGCGGGTCGGCCCGCGGCTCGGGAGCGTGGTCGGCATGCGCATGGCGGCCTGGCTCGAACGCATGGACCTCCGGGCGTTCTGGCCGATCGTGGCGAGCTTCGCCGGGCTCGGCCTGGTCGACATCACGGTGCAGAAATGGACGACGGCGAGCTTCGGGCTCGCGATCCCGTGGTCCGCGCTCGTCGCGCGGATCCCCATCCTCTATGCCGTGATGACGGTGCCCTCCCTCGGCAACTTCGGCACGCGCGAGCTCGCCTGGGCCCACTTCTTCGGCGAGTTCGGGGACCGCGATCGACTGGTCGCCTACGCCTTCGCGACCAACGCGAGCTTCCTCGTCATGAACGTGGTGATCGGCGTGTGCTTCCTGCCGCGCGCGCTCGAGCTCGTGGCGGAGGTGCGACGCGCGCGCGAGGCGGGCGCGCCCGTCGACGGTCCGCTGCTGGTCGATCGCAGCGACCCGTAGCCGCCCGTCGAACGCCCGACCCCGCGTGCGGGGCGTCCTCCCGAGCCCGCGCTTCGAAAGCTCGGGGGGGCGGCCATGGAATCAAGCACTCCACCGGCCGCTCCGATGAAGGAGGGCACGCGAGGCCGCAGCGTTGCTCCGCGACGGCGCGAGGCGGGCGCTTCGCGAACGCGGCAGTGCGGAGCGCGGACGGAGGAGTGATGCGCGTCCTCGTCGCCGATGACGACGTCGAGCGCCGCCGTGCCCTCGAGCGTCGTCTCGAGGCCTGGGGCTACCCGTGCGTGGGCGTCTCCGACGGCGCCGCCGCCGCGTCGGCTCTCGCGCGCGAGACCGGGCCGCGCGTCGCGCTGATGCACGCGCAGCTTCCGGAGATCGACGGCCTGGAGCTCTGCCGGGAGCTGCGACAAGACGACACCGCGCCCTACACCTACGTGATCCTGTTCTCGGCGCGCGACACGCGGGCGGACCTGATCGGCGCCCTGCGCGCGGGGGCCGACGACTACCTCGTGGCTCCGATCGATCCGGAGGTGCTCCAGCTCCGGCTGCGGGCCGGACGGCGCATCGTCGACCTCCAGGAGCAGCTCGTCGCGGCGCGCGACGCGATGCGCTTCCAGAACGAGCACGACGCGCTCACGGGCCTCCCGAGCCGGAGCCGCCTGTCCCACGCGCTCGAGACCGAGCTCGAGCGGGCGCGCCGCTTCGAGACACCGGTCGCCGTGCTGATGTGCGACGTCGACCACTTCCACCAGGTGAACGCCGCCCACGGCCACGCCGTCGGCGACTACGTGCTGCGGGCGATCTCCGTCCGGCTTCGCGCGGGCGTCCGGCGCTACGACACGCTCGGGCGCTACGGCGGCGAGGAGTTCGCCGCGGTGCTCCCGGGGTGCGATCGCCAGCTCGCCCTCGAGGTCGCCGAGCGCCTGCGCGGGGGCGTCGCCGCGACGCCCGTCGACTCCCCTGCCGGTCTCGTCCGCGTGACCGTCAGCATCGGCGTCGCGACGAGCGAGGTGCACCCCGCGCGCGCGGAGCAGCTCCTCGCGGCCGCGGACGCGGCGCTGTATCGCGCGAAGCGCGCCGGCCGGAACCGCGTGGACTACGCGTACGAGATCACGACGGGCGCGGTCGGCGCCCTCGGCCGCTCGAGCGGAGCGCCCGCCCCGCGCAGCTAGCGCGCCGCATCCACGAAGATCGGGCTCGACCAGGCCCGCTCCTGCACGGGCGCGAGGCAATCGTCGCCCTTCGCCGTCCGGAAGTCGCCGTAGCACGGCTTCGTCGACGTGGCATTGCCCGCGGCGTCGAAGGTCGTGCGCAGATTGGCGCCGTCGACCGCGGGCGTCTCGACCTGCAGCGCGCGCGCGTAGTAGAGCGTGTCGCGCCCGAGCCCGGGGAACTCGAGGTCCTCGAACGTGACCGCGCAGCCGCTCGGATCGGGCGCGCACTCGAAGCGCAGCCACGGATCCTCGACCAGCCGATCGACCGGCTCGTCCGGGAAGGCCTGCGGTCGGATCCGCACGATCTCGATGGCGGCGATCGGATGACGCTCGTCGCCCGGGTTGTGGCACTCGTTCCGGCACAGGCGCGCCAGCCGCTCGGGCGAGAGGCCGCGCACGGACGTCTCGGGGCAGCCCGGGCGCTCGACGGGGGCGCCGACCGCGCGCACCTCGAAGCGCGGCGGAGCGCCCATCTCCACCTCGCTCCCCATCGGGGCGGCCCCGGTCGGAGCGTTCAGCAGATCGAACCAGAGCAGGATCCGCGGGCCGCTCGTGCCGTACACCTCGCGCCGCGCGAGGGCGTCCCAGATGGCCTCGCGGCTGCGGCCCGCGCTGTGCACCGCGACGAGGCCGCCCGGATAGAGGAAGCTCGCCACGCGCTCCACGTCGCCGTTCAGGAGGCCTCCGATCTCGTGCGCCTCCATCGGGATGCGAGGGTCGACCTGGGCGCGCAGGCGGCGGCGGCGCGCGAAGCCATCGTAGAACTCCGAGCGCACGCCCGTCGCCTCGGTGAAGCCGCGCCGCGCGAATTGCTTGTAGCCCGTGCCCGGGCGCGCGCTGTGGTTGTCGCTCGAGGACACGAAGCCGTAGTGGAATCGGAGCGGCCGACCGGAGGCGTCCCGCTCCGCGAAGTTCGAGATCGCCATCGTGTACTGCACGCTCTCGCGCGGGCGCAGCGAGAGCACGGGCTTGAAGCAGTCGCGACACTGGCCGCAGTCGAGCCAGTCCTCGGCGCGCGTGTCCGGGAAGACGAGGTGCGGCGCGACGCCGGCGTCCATGGCGAAGCGCTTTGCCTCCTCCACTCGGCGCTCGCACTCCTCGGCGGGCAGGTCGCCGCAGCGCTTGCGCATGATCTCGCCGGCCTGCCAGCAGCACGGCAGGTAGTCGGGCGTCGGCGCCGGGCAGACGCGCTGGCCCTGCTCGTCGACGTCGTACTCGCGCCACCAGCGATACGGCTCGGAGTTTCCGTGGCCGGAGAAGACCTCGATCGCGGGCTCCCGCGCGGGGTCGTAGTCCCTCGACGTGAGCTGCTTGTCCATGGTGGTGCCCGGCGGCGTGTAGAGGCCCCAGGCCGTGCCGTGGGGAATCACGAAGGTCGGGGCGCCCCACTGCGCGAGCTTCTCGAGCAGCACGTCCGGCGTGGGGGCGCTCTCCTCGCAGTCGGCCGGGAGCGAGCGCGAGTCGACGCCCGACGGGCACCTGGGCCGTGCCGCCACGTTGCGGAGGTAGGCCAGGAACTCGTCGTACCGGCGCCAGGAGAGCGGATCGAACCAGCGCAGGCGCTCGATCGTCTCGAGGCCGGAGAAGAGCCCCTTGCTCTCGTCGTGGCTCGCGGCGTCGATCGCGCGCTTCGGCAGCTCCGCCTCCGCGTCGTCGCGGAAGATCACGCATCGGTGTCCGTAGTGCGTCTGCGGCGTGCGCCCGACCTGCGTCCACTCGAAGCCGGGGAACACCACGAGGTCGGGCTCGGCGCCGCCCGCCGACTTCGCGTTGCACTGGCGTACGCTCTCCTTCTCCGCGGTCCAGACCGAGGGCAGAAGCGACTCGGCGTGATCGGTCAGCGCGAAGAAGTCGAGCTGCGAGCAGTAGCGCGCGAAGTCGCAGGCGTCCGCAGGCGGATGGGCACCCTCGCCGCCGAGCACGGGCAGCGAGAACAGGAACGCGTCGATCGAGTAGGTCGTGTGGACGTGCAGGTCGCCGAACAGGATCCGCTTCTCGGGGAGGGAGCGGCGCCAGCCTGCTTCGCTCGCGAGGTCGTCGGCGGCGTTCGACTGCGCGACGGCCTCGGCGGCGGCGACCTCCGGCGGTCGCGCCGGGCCCTCCGCGGTGCCCATGTCGCTCGGCGCCTGCCCGCAGCCTGCGAACGCCGCGGCGAGCGCCACGGCGATGGACGCGAGCAGGCCGCGACGCAGCCTCCCTGCGTTCAAGCACCCTCGCGCGTGCGCTGGCGGTCCGCGCCGTACTCGAGGGGCAGGTTCAGGACCTCGCGCGGAAAGGCATCCACCAGCAGCTCGACGACGTCGCGGACCGAGACGACGAACACGGGCCGCTCTTCCTCGTCGACGATCGGCACGTGTCGGAAGCCTCCGACGCTCATCTTGTTCAGGACCCACGCGACGCTCGACTCGACGGGCAGGCGCTCGGGGTCGGGCGTCATCACCTCTCCGAGGGAGAGGGCGCCGAGGTCGCGTCCGCCCTCGAGGGCACGGTGCAGCACGTCGCGCTCCGTGAAGATGCCGACGAGCCGGCTCTCGGCGGTGCCGTCGGCGGTCACGACGACCGCGCCGCGATGCTCGCGCTGCATCGCGCGCACGGCTTCCGCGACGGACGTCTCGTGCGAGAAGACGAGCGGCTTGCGCACGGGCAGCACCGAGACCGGCTCTCGCAGCACCGCGCTGCCGAAGCGTCCGCCCGGCGCGTCGGCTCCGGCTCCGCCGTGGATGAGGCCGTCGAGCTCTTCGTCTTCGGAGAATTCGAGCTCGCCCGCGGGATCCGAGGTCGGCGTCGTGATCGGCATCGGGCCTCCGGTCGCCGGCCCTGCGGCCGACTCTTCGCCCCCCTGCCCGTGATAAACCGGAGGCTGCGGGCGTGGCAAGGAGAATCAGACGGCCCGGGTCGAGAGGTTCCGCTCGACCAGGCCGAGCACGCGAGCCACGTGCGCGAGGAGGCCCAGCACGTCCGCATGGAGCTCGCCCCGATCCATCTCGCGGGCGAGGCGGCCCGGGGAGAGGGGACGCCCGAGCGCCCGCGAGAGGGGGCCGCTTGCGCCCAGCAGCGCCTTCGCGTTGACCTCGCGCAGCGCGGACTCGTCCTCGTCGTCGGGCAGGAGCGCTGCGACGAGACGTCGCAGCCGCGGATCGCGCGGTGAAAGATCGACGCTCCGCAGGATCGCGTCGGGTACGAGGAGATAGCTCTCGATGTGACGGCGGGGCCAGGTGAAGAGCTCGAGGCCGGCCACGGGGGCGTGTGTCGCGGCGGCGGGCGGCAGGTGATCGCGATCGAGCACGCAGAGGCCTCGGACGGCCTCTCCCGCCTGGACTCGGAGGGAGCGGAAGTGCTCCGCAGCCCGCTCCGGCTTCCGGCCCCCGAGGATGACGGCTCCCTCCATGAGGCGATCGGCCAGGAGGGGCGAGACGCGCCACGCCCACGCGCGCAGGATCTCACGGTCGCGCGGCCCCTCGACGTAGAGGGCGAATGCCGACGCGCACGGAGATTCGGCCGAGAGGCCCGGCAGCTGCGACGCGGACAAACGCATCACCCCCGCACGGGCGCAGCGTATCGCGCCGCGCAGCCCGGCGTCAGGCCCGCCTGGGAATGGGCCTTTCGGGGTTTGCCTCAAGGCACGCACGGTATAGGATACGAACGTGACCTCCGTTCTGATCGCCGACGACCACGGCATCGTGCGGGAAGGGCTCCGGCGCCTGCTCGAGGCCGAGAACGACATCGAAGTCGTCGGCGAGGCGGGCGACGGAGAAGACCTCCTCCGCCAGTGCGAGCGCTTGCGTCCCCAGGTCGTGATCCTCGACATCACGATGCCGAAGCTCGGCGGTCTCGAGACCCTCGAGCGGCTCCGCAAGAGCCATCCGAGCGTGAAGGCCATCCTTCTCTCGGTGCACAGCGACCCGCCCTTCGTGCAGAGCGCGGTCTCGCTCGGGGCCGACGGCTACCTGCTCAAGAACGGGCCCGCGGCGGACGTGATCGAGGCCGTCCGGGCCGTCGTGAAGGGCGGGAGCTTCTTCAGCCCGCCGATCGCGAAGGAGATCGTGGAGCAGCTCCGGACGCCCCAGCGCGGGGGAGATCCCTTCTCTCTGTTGTCCGTGCGCGAGCGCGAGATCCTTCACCTGATCGCCGACGGCCTGTCGGCCAAGGAGATCGCGAGCAGCCTCCAGATCAGCACGAAGACGGTCGAAGCCCACCGCACGAGCCTGATGCGCAAGCTCGGAGTCCGGAAGGCGACCGAGCTCGTCCGATACGCGCTACGCCACGGTCTCGTCGAGCCGTAGCGCACCGCCTCGTCCCCGGCCCCGCCTCAGACCCGCTTCCGGAGCACCGCCAGCGCCTCGACGTGGGGCGTCTGCGGGAAGAGATCGAACGCCGTGATCGCATCCAGCGCGTAGCCGCGGGAGACGAGGAGCGCGAGATCCCGCGCGAGGGTCGCGGGATCGCAAGCGAGGTGGACGACGCGCGGTGCTCCGAGCCCGGCCAGCGCCTCCGCGCCGCCACGTGCCATGCCGCGGCGTGGCGGATCGAGCACGACGACGTCCGGCGTGGCATCCCTCCAGCGCAGGACGACGTCTTCGGCGCGCTCTCTCAGCGCCGTCGCGCCGGCACAGCCCGCGGCTCGCAGGTTGCGTTCGAGGTCGCGCCCGGCGGCCGGATCGGCTTCCACGGCGACGACACGCGCGAAGCGACGCGCGAGGCCGAGGGTGAAGCAGCCGGCGCCGGCGTAGAGCTCGAGGGCGAGAGCACCTTCCCCGGCGGCCGCGAGCAGCGAGTCCACCAAGGTCGGAAGGAGCAGCGCGTTCGACTGGGTGAATACGTGTGGGGAAAGCTCGAGCGTGTCGGGGCCGGCCTGGACGACGACGCGCGCGCCCCGCTCGCGCGCGCCACGATCGCTGCCGGGACGCGGCCGCGCCGCCGGGACCGGACTCCTCCGCACGCCACCACGCGTGTCCGCCACGAGCTCCCACTCGCCGTCCATCGGCGGCGGATCCGCCGCGAAGTCGCCGAGCGCCCGTTCGAGCGGCGGCACGAGCACCGGGCACCGGGCGGTCGCGCAGAGCGCGTGGGAGCGGGAGCGCCGGTAGCCGACGCGCCCGTCGCGCACGAGGACGCGCGTGCGGCCGCGGTAGCCGTACGGCGAGGGCGAGGGCACGACGCGGATCTCGCCGGGCAGGTCGAGGCCGCCGATCCGTACGAGCGCATCGCGCAGGATGCCCCGCTTCGCCTCGAGCTGGGCCGGGTAGTCGACGTGCTGCCAGGCGCAGCCGCCGCAGGATCCGAAGACCGCGCAGACCGGGTCCGTGCGGGCCGCTCCCGCCTCGAGCAGCTCGACGACGCGCGCGCGGGCGAAGCGCGGCCGCTCGTCGAGGAGCTCGATGCGTGCGCGATCGCCCGGCGCGGTCCCCGCGACGAAGCAGACCCGTCCGTCGTCGAGGCGCGCCACGCCTTCGCCCCCCGCGGCGAGGGAGGTGATCCACACCTCGTGTCGGGCGGGAGGTGCGCTCACGTCGCGGGTCTCACGGAAACGCGGGCGTGGCCGGGGCGGGCGCCTGGGCGCTCGGATCGAGGCGGATCGGGATCGAGCGATCGAGGTCGACGAAGCGGGCGAGGACACGGGCCGCGGCGCCGTACTTCGCGGTCATCGCGGCGTTCACGCGGGCGCGGGCGTCCGCGTCGTCGAGCGCCACCGCGTGGTAGGCGCGCCGCTCCTCGCCGCGGAGCACGACGATGTCCGGCTTCGCGCGCAGCCGCGCGAGCCACTGGGAGTCGGGACGCGCCGAGCGGAGCCAGAGCGAGCCGCCCTGCTCGACGACCCAGAGCGTCGTCTCGTACTCGGCGCCTCGCGGATTGGAGGTCAGCACGGTCACCACCTCCCCCTCGTCGACGGCGAACGCGCTTCCGAGCACGACGAGGGCGGCGAAGAGTCCCGTGGCGATCAGGGCGAGGCGCATCGAGCGAGGTCACTCCCCGGCTTCCCGGATGCGACACGCGAGGAGGCGTGGACCGGTCGGAGGCAATGCTTACCATGGCGCCGCCCCGGCGTCGCGCCCGGGCCGACGGAGGGACGCGATGCGGCACGACCGTGGCTCGAGGCGCGCAGCCATGGTGGGCGGCCTCGCGCTCGTGCTCCACGCCCTCGCGCCGGGATCCGCCGCGCAGGCGGGAGAGCCGGTGGCCGTCGCTGCGGCGGCGAGCCTGCGAGCGCCCGTCGAGACCCTGGCGATGCGCTTCGCTGCGTCGCCGGGCGGCGCTCCCGTGGAGCCGAGCTTCGGACCGTCGCCGCTCCTCGCGCGCCAGGTCGCCGCCGGCGCGCCGATCGACGTCCTCCTCGCCGCCGACGAGGCGACGATCGACGACCTCGTGGGCCGCGGCCTCGTGCTCGCCGAGACGCGGACCGTGTTCGCGGGCAACCGCCTCGCGGTCCTCGTCCGCCCCGAGCGCGCGGAGGCCGTTCGCTCGCCCCGGGATCTCGCGGGCCCCGACGTCGAGCGCATCGCGCTGCCCGACGCGGCCGTCCCGCTCGGCCACTACGCTCGGGAGTGGCTCGCGCGCACGGGCCTCGCCGACGCCGTCCTCGCTCGCGCGCTCCGCACCGAGGACGCGCGGGCGACACTGGCGGCGGTCGACACGGGGAGCGCCGACGCCGCGATCGTCTACACGAGCGATGCGGCCGTGGCGAAGTCCGCGCGCCCGGCCTTCGCGATCCCCGACGCCGAGCAGCCGCGGATCGCCTACGCCGGAGCGGTCGTCGTCCGCGCCCGCGATGTCGCGCGGGCCCGGGCCTTGCTCGCCTTCGTGGCCGCGTCGGCCGACGTCTTCGAGGCGGCCGGCTTCCGGCCGCCGCCGGGCGCGCCCGCGCCTTGAGCGGCGCCGACGTCGCCACGATGACGCTCCTCACCGTGCGCGTCGGGCTGGTCTCGACCGTCGCCTCGGCACCCCTCGCGATCGGCCTCGGCTACGCCCTCGCGCGACGCGAGTTTCGCGGAAGGGCGCTCGTCCAGGCGGCCGTGGCGCTCCCGATGGTGCTGCCTCCGGTGGGCGTGGGCCTCGGCCTCCTGCTCCTCCTCTCCCGCGACGGCGTCCTCGGCTCGCTCCTCGCGCGGGCGGGGATCGCCGTGCCGTTCACCTGGTGGGCCGCCGCCCTCGCCGCTGCCGTCGTCGGGTTTCCGCTCTTCGTCCGAGCCTGCGAGCAGGCGTTCGCGGAGACGGACCGCCGCTACGACGCCCTCTCGCGGACCCTCGGCCTCCCCGCCGCATCGACCTTCCTGCGTGTCACGCTGCCGCTCGCCCGGCGCGGCGTCCTCTACGGTGCGCTCCTCGCCTTCACACGGGGGCTCGGGGAGTTCGGCGCGACCGCCATCGTGGCCGGGATCCTGCCGGGTCGTACCGAGACCCTGGCGCTCGGCATCTGGTCGCGCGTGCAGGCAGGCGACGATCGGGCGGCCCTCGTGCTCTGCGCCGTCTCGTTCGCGCTGGCGCTCGTCTCGCTCGTGGCGGCGGAGGGCTGGCTGCGGCGGCGCGGCCGACCTCCGGAGGACTCGTGAGGGAGACGCGGCTTCGCCTCGAAGGGCGCGTGGGCGCCTTCGCGCTCGACGTCGACGCGGTGTTCCAGGAGCGTGTCGCCGTGATCGTGGGGCCGAGCGGATCCGGCAAGAGCACGCTCCTCGCCGCGATCCTCGGCCTCGAGCCGCGCCTGCGCGGCGCGGTCTGCATCGCGGGCGAGTGGCTCGAGGACACGGCGCGGGGGCTCAGGCTCGCGCCCGAGAGACGTCGCCTCGGCTGGGTGCCCCAGGCGCCGACGCTCTTCCCCCACCTCGACGTGGCCGGGAACGTGCGCTTCGGCCTGCGCCGCGGCGGCGACGCCGGAGAGCGCCTGCTGGCGCGCGCGATCGACGTGCTCGAGCTCGAGCCTCTCCTCGCGCGGCCCGTGGAGTCCCTCTCGGGGGGCGAGGCCCAGCGCGTCGCGCTGGCACGAGCCCTCGCCTCGGCGCCCCGGGCGTTGCTCCTCGACGAGCCGCTCGCCTCCCTCGACGTGCCGCTCCGCGCGCGCTCGCTCGCGCATCTGCTCCGAGTCCGCGACGAGCTCGACCTGCCGATGCTCTGGGTGACACACGATCCGGACGAGGCCATGTGCGCCGGCGAGCGGGCCCTCGTCTTCGACCGCGGGCGCGTGGTCGCGACGGGCCCGCCGCGCGACGTGCTCTGGAGCCGGGCCGTGGCGCCCCTGGCCGACGCCCTCGGCGTCGAGAACGTCCTCGAGGCGACGGTCGAGGGCGAGCTGGGCAGCGGCGACGCACGGGCGTCCTCACATCGCGCGCGGACGCGCGGCGGGCTCGCGCTGGTCCTCCCGGGCGCCCTCGCGCCGGGCGAGACGCTGCGTCTCGGCCTTCGCGCCGAGGAGATCCTGCTGGCCGCGGACCCGCCGGGTCGGATCTCCGCGCGCAACGTCTTCGCGGCGACGGTCGAGGCCTGCGAGGAGGACGGCGATCGCACCCTCGTGCGGATCGTCGCGGAGCGGGAGCGCCTGGTCGCGAAGCTCACCCCCGGCGCCGCGCGGAGCCTCGGGCTCGCACCGGGCGTGGGCGTCCACGCGGTCGTGAAGGCCCAGGCGCTGCGGCGGCTCGCCTGAGCGCCGGCTACGCGCTCGCGCCCTCCGCGAAGGGGCCGAGCTTCCGGCGGCGGAGCTCCTCGGTCATCCGCTCCCGGAACTCGGCGTTCCGGAAGAGCACCATGTCCACCATCCCGAAGTACCCGCTCGGGAGCTTCGGCGACTCCGAGAAGTGGCGGAGCTGCGCGTAGGGACGGGAGGCGTTCGCGTGGTGGTCGCTGTGGCGGGAGAGACCGACGAGCGTGTAGAGGGTGAACCACGAGTCGGTGTCCCACGAGTCGATCGGCGTCACGCGGCGGCCCGTGCGCACGAGGCCCCAGTGCTCGAAGTAGTTCACCGCCTCGAGCAGCCGTACGGCGATCAGCGCCTGCAGCAGGTAGATCGCGAAGGCGCCGGGACCGACCAGGAAGAGGATCGCGAGCGCGACGCCCCATTCGACCACGAGGCCGTGCACGACGCGGCTTCGCAGCAGGCGCGGATCCCAGGGCTTCATGAGCTCGTCGCCGAGCCGCTTCGTCTCGAGGCGCCACGCGCTGCGGAACTGGCCGGGCACGGTGCGCCGCCAGAACTGACGGAAGGTCTCGCCGAAGCGCGCCGTCGCGGGGTCTTCCGCGGTGCCCACGCGGTTGTGGTGTCCGCGCAGATGCTCGGTGTAGAAGTGCTCGTAGAGCACGCTGCAGAGCAGGAGCCGCCCGAGCCACTGGAAGCGGGCCTCGCGGCGGTGGATCAGCTCGTGGGCGACCACGATCCCGGAGTATCCGGAGTTCACTCCGACGAGGAGGAGCCCCACGAGGCTGTCCATCGAGAAGAGCCCCTGGAGCGCGACCATGCGCACGAGCAGACCGACGGTCGCAAGCTGGAGCACGACGAGCACGTACAGCACGGCGTCGAAGGGCCAGTCCGGCAGGTCCTTCGCCGGCTGTCGCAGCTCGCCGCTCGCGAGCTTGTCGATCGCGAGCGAGACGAGGATCACGAGGAGCCACGGCAGCGCGAAGTACCACCGATGCGGTGCGGAGAGGAGGAACGCGAGCGAGGACGCGGGCAGCACGAAGGCGAGCAGGTGCTTGCCCCAGATCGCCACGACCGCGAGAGGCGACGTCGGCGCCTCGCCCGAGGCCGGGGGCAGGGTGGGGCTGGCGGCGGTCATGGGAGTCCTCCGAAGGGGCGCGCGGCTCACATACGGGTCCGTATGCAGGGTTGTTATCTCGCATACGAAGCGGTATGTCAAGCGCGATGGCCCAGCCCGTCCGGCCCGCCCAGCCCGTCCGGCCCGCCTCGCCCGTCGACCGGGCGCCGCGCCCCGCCCGGCCTGCGCCGAGCAGCCGGGAGGCCGCGAAGGAGGAGACGCGCGAGGCCCTGCTCGCGGCCGGCCTCGCCGAGTTCGCGGAGAAGGGTCTCGACGCGCCGAGCCTCGACGCGATCTGCGCCCGGGCGGGCTACACGCGCGGCGCGTTCTACGTCCACTTCAAGGATCGCGAGGATTTCCTGGTCGCGGCGATGGAGCGGGTGCTCGGGCCGTTCCTCGACGCCGTGATCGCGCGCGGTCGCGAGCCTCAGGACCTCGCCCGCACGGTGGAGCGGTTCGTCGAGCTCGTCGACTCCGTCACGAGCGCGCCGACCCACGGCGGCCGTGCGCGCCGTGGCGCGGCCCCCGGCCTGGTGCAGTTCCATCGCCTGCTCGAGGCGTGCGCGCGCTCGCAGCGATTGCGCGACGGCCTGGTCCGCCTGATCCGCGAGGCGATCGAGCGCGTCGCTCGGACGAGCGAGACGGGCCAGCGCGCCGGGGCGGTGCGCGCCGACACGGGCAGCGACGTCCTGGCGCAGCTCCTCGTGACGCTCGCGCTCGGCGTCATCACGGCGCGGGAGATCGGCGTGCCGCTCGACCTCGAAGCGATGCGCGACGGGATGCTCGCGCTCGTCGCGGGAGGAGCCGGGAGCAAGCCCGGCCGGCGCGCCTAGGCGCTCAGCCGACGCCGTGCAGCCGGCGCGGGTTCTCGACCATCATCCGATGGATCTGCGCCTCCGTGGCGCCGCAGGCGCGGAGCCAGGGCAGGATGTTCTCGTAGACGTGCGAGTAGCCCCAGCCGCCGTGGGCCTTGTAGCAGGTCTTCCAGCCGACCTCGGCGCCGAGCAGCACGCGGTCCGCATGGCCGGCCTCGATCATCTGCATCACGAGGCCGACCTCCTCCTTGTCGGGCGTGAAGCCGCGGCCCGGTCCGATGCCCTCGCAGTACTCCTCGTGCCCGAAATGGTCGTAGGAGACGAAGCCCACGCCCCTTCGGAGGAGCCTCTTCGGGATCTCGACGTCGGGGAAGAGGCCGAGGTGCGACACGTAGAGCTTCCCGAGGTCGCAGCCCTCGCGCTCGAGCACGTCGAGATAGAGATCGAAGTGATCGACCGGCTTCTCGCCGTGGATCAGGAGGTGCGCGTTCGGGTGGATCGTGAGCGAGGCGCCCGTCCGCGCCTGGGCGCGGGCCGCGGCGCGCAGCACCTTCTCCTCCGCGGGCTGCCAGGGATCCTGCGGCATCCCCGAGAGCCCGATCTCGCCGATGTTGCCCGCCCGCACGCCGGTGCCGTCGATCCCTTCGTCGAGCTCGCGGACCATGATGTCGGCCAGCTCCTCGACGCTCCTGCCCGCGATCTCCGGCGGATGGCACGCCGCGATGTACCACCCCGTGCTCGCGATCACGTGGAGACCCGTCTCCCGCGCGATGCGTTGCAGCTTCCGCACGTCGCGGCCCATGCCGGGAAGGTCGACGTTCACGAGCGCGCGACCGCCAGCTCTCGCGTACTCCGCCACCTCCCGGATCGTGAGCTCGACGTCGTCCTGCACGAGGTTGCGTCGCCACGCGAGGCCGTTGCGCCGGATCCGCCCGACGTTCGCGAGCGTGAACTCTCCCTCGGCCTCCTTCGCGAGCGCCGGGTCGCCGTAGGGCATGTGCCAGCACAGGATGTCGATCGTGAGATGCACGTGGCTCATCGTGCCGCCGAGGTCGGCGGCGTCGATCGGCCCGAGGACGGTCTGGACGGTCGCCACGCGCGCTAGAACGCCACTTCGACGGGCTGCGAGTAGAACTGGCGGTACCACTTCCGGAAGCGGCTGATGTCACCGTCGCCCTCGGCGAGCACGGGCGCGGGGCGGAACACCTTCGTGTTCCAGAGCGGCATGTCGAGCTCCCAGTCCTTCGCGTAGAAGTCGAAGAAGCCCTCCGCGACCTCGCGGTTCGAGTCCTTGTGCAGGTAGTAGTTGTGCGTGAGCTCCATCTTGCCGGGCTCGAGGGGCGTGAGCGACTGCACCGACACGCCCTCGATCAGGCCCGAGACGCGCGTCAGCGAGAGCCCCGGGCCGAACATGAAGCTGCGGATCGTCGCCATGCCCTCGGCGCTCGACTGGTTCGCGGCGTCGCGGGCGAACTCGAGGTGGAGCTTCATGATCGGGCCGTCCGCGGTCAGGTTGACGCCCTTCACCTCCATGCCGTGGAGCGTCTTGAAGTGCGCGACGTCGAAGCCGTTCTCGTACAGCTCCTGGAGGTGCGCCGTGAGCTGCCAGCGGCGGCGCCCGAACAGGGAGTAGTCGGGATGGCCGACCTCGGGAATCACGTCGGGCGTCCACTCCGCCGGCTTGCCCTCGGCGTGGAACCACGAGATCACGAAGCCGTTCTGCTCGAGCACGCGCCAGCAGCCCGTCTCGGCCTTGGCGGGGATGCGCTTCGCGTACGGCACCTCGACGCACTTCCCGTCGTCTCCGCTCCAGCGCCAGCCATGGAACGGACAGCGCACGGTGTTCTCGACCACCCTTCCGCCAACGCCGAGGTGCGCGCCGAGATGGGGACAGTAGGCGTCGAGGGCTCGGGTCTTGCCGTCCTCGCCGCGGAACACGACGAGCTCGCGGCCGGCGACGCTCACCGGCAGCACGCCCTTCTCGCCGAGCTCGTCGGAGTAGCAGAGCTTGAACCAGCCGTTCGGGAACGGCGGCAGCGGGATCCGCTCGGCGACGTCCATCGGAGTGCCTCCCGGGGCCGGCGCCGCCGGCCCGAAAAATGGAACACGTTTCAGTTCTCATTCTGCCCGAATCGGCGCAGTCTGCAAAGAGGGTCCTCGATCGGACGAATTCGACAGCCGATTCGGGGCTTTCTGGGCCGCCCGAGGGCGAGCGGTCCGATAGGCTGCCAGCGTAGGGGGGCTCGCTCGCGGGGCCGCTGGAGAGCCATGGGAGACGATCGACCGAGCGCGGAGCCCGCGCCCTTCGACGCGAGCGAGGTCCGCTACCGCGCCCTCGCGGAGCACGCCCTCGATCTGATCTCCGAGGTCGCGCCGGACGGCCGGATCCTGTACGCGAGCCCGAACCACGCTGGGCTCCTCGGGATCGACCCCGCCAAGCGCATCGGGCGGAGCGGCCTCGAGGGCATGCATCCGGACGACGTGCCGATGATCCTGCGCGAGCTGTCTCGCGCGACGGTTTCGGGTCAGACCGCGACCGTCCAATACCGCTACAGCGCCGCCGGCGGCGGCTGGCGCTGGCTCGAGAGCGTCGGTCGGAGCTACGAGGCCGAGGACGGCTCGGTGCGCGTGGTGATCGTCTCGCGCGACATCACGGAGCGTAAGCACGCGGAGCAGGAGCTGCTCGAGACCCGCGCGCTGCTCGAGGCGGTGCTCGAAGGCTCGCTCGACGGCGTCACGGTGTACGACGCGATCCGCAGCGAGTCCGGCGAGATCGTCGACTTCCGCGTGCTCCGCGTGAACCGCGCGGGGGAGCGCATCATCGGCCGCTCGCGCGAGCATCTCGTCGGTCGTCGTCTGCGCGAGCTCTTTCCCGGCGTCGTGACCGACGGCTTCTTCGAGCGCTGGTGCGGCGTGGTCGAGACCGGCGAGCCCCTGGAGTACGAGCACTGGTACGAGCACGAGGGCCTCGCCGTCTGGTTCCATGCGAAGGTCGTCCGCGTGGGCGACGGCATCGCCCTCACCTACTCGGACGTCACCGAGCGGCGTCGGCTCGAGGAGCAGCTGCGCCAGTCCCAGAAGATGGAGGCCGTCGGGCGCCTGGCCGGCGGCGTCGCGCACGACTTCAACAACCTGCTGACCGCGATCCAGGGCTATGGCACGCATCTGCTCGAGCGGCTCGAGCGCGACGATCCTCGGCGCGAGGAGGTGAGCGAGATCCTGCGTGCCGGCGAGCGGGCCACGGACCTCACGCGCCAGCTCCTGGCGTTCAGCCGCCGCCAGGACCTGGCGCCGGAGATCGTCGACCTGAACGCCCTCGTAAGCGAGGTCGAGCGCCTGCTGCGCCGGCTGATCGGCGAGCACATCGAGCTCGCGACCGATCTCGGCGAGGAGCGGCTGTGCGTGCGCGCCGACCCGGGTCAGCTTCAGCAGGTGCTCGTGAACCTCGCCGTGAACGCCCGGGACGCGATGCCCGAGGGCGGCCGGCTCACGATCGAGACGCGGCCCCTGCGGATCGACGCCTCGAGCGGCACGGCCACCCCCGTCGGCCAGGGAGACTGGGTACGCCTCTCGGTGACGGACACGGGCTTCGGGATGGACGAGGCCACCCTCGCGCGCGTGTTCGAGCCCTTCTTCACCACGAAGGAGCCCGGCCGTGGCACCGGCCTCGGGCTCGCGTCGGTCTACGGGACCGTCCAGCAGAGCGGCGGACAGGTGGAGGTGTCGAGCCGTCCGGGCATCGGCTCGACCTTCACGATCTACCTGCCCCGCACGTCGGGGGACGCCGCCGTCCCGGCGCCGCGCGTCGGCGCCGCCGCGGAGGCCGGCGCGGCCTGGCGCGGGCGCGAGACGGTGCTCCTCGTCGAGGACGAGGAGCAGATCCGCCGCCTCGCGCGGCGCACGCTCGAGCTCGCGGGCTACCGCGTCCTCGACGCCTCCGACGGCGCCGCCGCCTGCGACCTCGCGCTCCGACGCGGCCTCTCGGGCGCCTCGCCGATCGACCTCCTGGTGACCGACGTCGTCATGCCGCGCGTCGGCGGGCTCGAGCTCGCCGATCGGCTGCGCCGGCTGAACCCGCGCCTCCCGGTGCTCTTCATGTCGGGCTACGGCGAGGGGGTTCACGGCGAGCGCGGCGCGAAGCAGCCGCTCTCGGCGCTGCTCGAGAAGCCCTTCCTTCCGAAGCAGCTCCTGGCCGAGGTGCGCGCACTGCTCGACCGCGAGGACTGACGCGCGCCGGCGCGGGCTAGGCTGGCTCGAGCTGCAGCGCCTTCGGCTCCAGGAACTCCTCGAGGCCGTAGCGCCCGAGCTCCCGCCCGTTTCCCGACTGCTTGCAGCCGCCGAACGGCGCGATCGGGTTGAACGGCGCGCCGTTCACGTCGAGCTGCGCCGTGCGGATGCGGCGCGCGACCCGCTTCGCGCGCGCGAGGTCGCGCGACCAGACGGCGCCGCCGAGACCGTAGATCGTGTCGTTCGCGATCCGCACGGCGTCGTCCTCGTCGTCGAACGGGATGATCGTGAGCACGGGGCCGAAGATCTCCTCCTGGGCGATCTTCATCCGGCTCGCGACGTCCGCGAACACGGTCGGCCGCACGTAGTACCCGCGCGGGAGCTCCGGCGGCTGCTCGGGACCGCCGCACACGAGCGTCGCGCCTTCCGCAATTCCGCTCCGGATGTACGCCCGCACGCGCTCCTGCTGTGTCTTCGAGACGAGGGGCCCGTAGCGGAACTTTCCGCTCGAGGGGTCGCCGACCGTGTACCCCTGTGCCTCCTCCTTCGCGATGCGCACCGCCTCGTCGTGCCGCGCGCGCGGGACGAGCATGCGCGTCCAGCTCGCGCAGGTCTGGCCGGAGTTGATGAAGGCGTGGCTGGTGCCCGCGCGCACCGCCTTCTCGAAGTCCGCGTCGTCCAGGATCACGTTGGCGCTCTTCCCGCCGAGCTCGAGCGAGACCTTCTTCACGGTCTTCGCCGCGAGCTCGGCCACGCGCCGCCCGGCGGCCGTCGAGCCGGTGAACGACACCATGTCGACCTCGGGATGCTGGGCCAGCGCCTCGCCGACGATCGGTCCGGCGCCCGTCAGGAAGTTGAAGACGCCCGGCGGGAGCCCCGCGGCGTGCACGATCTCGGCGAACAGGAAGCACGAGAGCGGCACGACCTCGCTCGGCTTCACGACGACCGTGCAGCCGGCGGCGAGCGCCGGCCCCACCTTCGCCACGATCTGGTGGAGCGGGTAGTTCCACGGCGTGATCGCGGCGACGACGCCGGCGGGCTCCTTCAGCACCAGCGAGTTCCCGATGCGCTCCTCGAACTCGAAGGTGCCGAGGAGGTCGGCATAGAAGCGCACCGTCGAGGCAGGGAAGTCGACCATGAACTGCTCGGTCATGGGCCGCGGCGCGCCGAGCTCGCCGATGATCACCTCCACGAGCTCCGCGCGGCGCGCCATCATGCCGTCGGCGATGCGCCGGAGCGCGTCGGCGCGCTGCTTCGGCTCGGTCTGCGCCCAGCCCTCGAACGCGGCGCGCGCCGCACGCGCCGCGCGGTCGGCGTCGACGGCGCTGCCCGCCGGCACGCGGCCCATCACCTCCTCGGTCGCGGCGTTCGTGACGTCGAAATGGCCCTTGCCGTCGGGCGCGACCCACGCGCCGCCGATCAGGAACTTCTCGAAGGTGATCATGCGCTGCCTCCGTCGCCGTGGGGCCACGGCTTTCCGAACGGCGTGTACGGATCGCCCGGGATCTCGATCAGCTCGATCAGGCTGCCGTCCGGGTCCTGCAGGAAGACGAGCTTCGAGCCGTAGCCCGGATGTTGCGTGTAGGTGTCGTCGAGGATCGTGACGCCTCGCTGGCGCATCCTCGCGATCATGCCGTCGAGGTCGTCGACGCGGAGCATGAGCGCGGCGAAGCCGGCGCGGTTCATCGGGCGCGGCGCCGGCTCGCGCTCGACCTTCGGCGCGCGGAACGCGAAGAGCGCGAGGCGCAGACCGTCGCGCTCGAGGAAGACGGTCGTCTGGTCGACGCCGGAGAGGCGGAGCAGACGGTCGGACTCGGGGCCCGACACCTCCACGCTCGAGAGCGGGCGGAAGCCCAGCTCGCCGGCGTAGAAGCGGAGCGCGCGGTCGAGGTCCGAGACGCAGATGCCGAGATGTCCGACCCGCAGCACAGCCATCCGCGCTAGGCCTCCTGCGCGAGGAGCTCGCGCAGATCGGGCTTCCGGACCTTGCCCATCGGCGTGCGCGGCAGCGTCTCCACGAAGCGGATCTCCTCCGGCACCTTGTAGCGCGCGAGCTCGGCGCGGCAGCGCGCGACCAGCTCCTCGGCCTCGACGCGCTCACCCGGCACGAGCTCGACGAACGCGACCACGCGCTCGCCGAGGCGCGGATCGGGCCGTCCGACCACCGCGGCGCCCCGCACGCGCGGATCGCCGTGCAGGACGCGCTCGACCTCGGCGGGGTACACGTTCGCGCCGCCGCGCAGGATGAGCTCCTTCTTGCGCCCGCGCAGGAAGAGCGTGCCGTCGGGCTCGAGGGCGCCGAGGTCGCCGGTGCGAAGCACGCCGTCCCGCAGCGCCTCGCGCGTCTCCTCCGGCTTCTTCCAGTAGCCGAGCATCGGCGTGTAGAGGCCCGCGAAAGGCCCGCTCGTGGCGGGGGCGACGCAGACCTCTCCCACCTCGCCCGCCGCGAGCGCGCGCCCGGCGTCGTCGAGGATGCGGATCTCGACCTGGGGCAGCGCCTTGCCGCAGATGCCGGGAAGGCTGGGCGAGCCGGGCATCGCGCGGCTGACCGCGGTCGGCGCCTCGGTCATGCCGTAGCCGATCGAGACGTCGGTGCCGAAGCGCTCGCGGTACAGACGCCGGAACGCGTCGGGGCAGTCCGCGCCCCCCACCTCCGGCCGCTCGAGGCTCGCCAGGTCCGCGGGCTTCACGTCGGGATGCGTCAGCAGGTCGTGCAGGATCGCCGGTACCGCATGGAACGACGCCACGCGCTCGTCGCGCACCCACGCGGCGACGCCCGACGGATCGATCCGGTCCATGCAGACGCAGGCGCTCCCGATCTGGAACGCGGCCAGCGGCACGAGCACGACGAGATTCAGGATCGTGAGGGGGAGCAGCACGCCCTGGCGCTGGTCGGCGCGGAACGACCCCGAGCGCGCGAGCACGTAGCCGGGCAGCAGGAGGTTGTGCTGCGAGTGCACGGCGCCCTTCGGGAAGCCGGTGGTGCCGCCGGTGTAGGCGATCGCTGCCGGAGCGAAGGGATCGAGCTCGACGCTCGGTCGCGTCGCCGGCGCCTCGGCCAGGAGGCGTCGCCAGTCGAGCTCGCCCGGACGCAGGGCGGCGGGGTCGAGGCCGCCCGGGTCGGCACGCACGATCGCGCGCAGCTCCGGCAGATCGCCGCGCTTCGCCGCGACCTGGGCGGCCGTCGCCTCGTCGCCGAGCAAGACGCCGACCTCGGCGTCGCGCAGCATGTACGCCTTCTCCGGCGGCGCGAGCGGGCGGTTGATCCCGACCCAGATCGCGCCGAGCCGCATGCAGGCGAGGAACGCGACGACGATCTCGGTGTCGTTCGGGAGCGACGCGGCCAGGCGATCGCCGGGCGAGACGCCGAGCGCCGCGAGCGCGCTCGCGGCGCGATCGACCGCGGCGTCGAGCCCGGCGTAGGTGTAGCGGGCATGGCGACCGACCAGGGCCTCGCGCCCGGGATCCTCGCGCAGGACGCGGTCGAGCACCTCGGCCACGGTCTGCGGGCCGCCGGGGAGGGGTGGCCGCGCGGTGGGCCGGACGAGCCCGAGCGCTGCGGCGTCGAGGGCCGTCACGCCCGCCTCACGGCCTCATGTAGAAGCCGCCCGAGACGTTGATCGACTCGCCCGTGATGAAGCCCGAGCGGCGGTCGCTCGCCAGGAAGGCGATGCACTCGATCACGTCGTCGGTCCGGCCGTAGCGACGCAGCGGCGTGGCTTCGATCATGGGCCGGAACTGGGACTCGAACTTCTCGACGAAGCGCGACCAGATCAGGCCGAGCGCGATCGCGTTGCAGCGCACGCCCGCGGGACCGACCTCGCTCGCGATGTTGCGCGTCAGCGAGAGCAGCGCCGCCTTCGCGGCGGCGTACGCAGGCTCGCCGTCGCGCGGGTTCGGGTCGCCCATCCAGGCCGCGATCGACGCGACGTGGATGATGTTGCCGCTGCGCCGTTCCACCATCTTCGGCAGCACGTGGCGCGCGAGGCGGAAGTTCGCGCTGAGCGTGACGTCGATCGTGCGGTCCCAGTCGTCGACCGAATAGGACACGATCTTTCCGAGCTTGTTCTCGCAGGCGTTGGCGACCAGGACGTCGACGGGGCCGAGCGCGCGCTCGGTCTCCTCGATCATGCGCGCGACCTTGTCTCGCTCGGCGATGTCGAGGTGGAAGTCGAGGACCGTCGCCCCCGTCTCCTTGCGGATGCGCTCCGCCCACTCCCGGAGGCGCCTCTCGTGCATGTCGCAGGAGACGACGTGCGCGCCCTGCTGCGCGAAGAACATCGCGGTCGGGCCGCCGATGCAGCCTCCGCCGCCGCCCGTGACGAGCACCACCTTGCCCTCGAATTCCCGGGCTTCGCTCGCCTGCGGCTCGCTGCGCGCGCCGCCCGGCGGCGGTCGAGTCGAGGTGGAGGCGGTCACGCCGGAAGCCCCACGAGGTGGCGCGCGTTGTCGCGCATCACCTTCTTGAGATCGTCCGCCGAGAACTTGCCCTGCATGTCCGCGAGCCATTCGTCGGGGTGCGGTACGCACTCGGGGTGGGGGAAGTCGCTGCCGAAGACCACGTGATCGACGCCGATCAGCTCGGCCAGCGCCACGTGATCCTCCTCGTGGTAGGGGTTCACCCAGACGTGCTGCTTCAAGATCTCGCTCGGCCGACCGTGCACGCGCCCGCCGAGCCAGGGGCCGTTGCGGCCCATGCCCTTCATCTTGTCCATCACCTTCATGAGGTACGGCACGAAGAGCGAGCCGTTCTCGACGGAGACGACCTTCACGTTCGGGAAGCGGCCGAAGAGGTTGTGGAGGATCAGCGCCGAGAGCGTGTCCATGATCGGGCGGTCGCCGTAGAAGTTCGTCCACTGGAAGGCGGACTGGCTGTGGGACGAGGGGTTCGGCTGCTCGCCCCAATGCACGCTCATCATCTCGTTGTAGCCCGACTCGCCGACGTGATAGGCGATCGTGGCGCCGGCCTCGTTCGCGCGGGCCCAGAAGGCGTCGTAGATCGGGTCGGCCGGCGAGCGCGGTCCGTCGGGGCGCGGCACCGGGCCGACGCGGATGTTCACGATCCGCGCGCCGCGAGCGAGCGCCCACTCGAGGTCCTTCACGGCCTCGCGCTCGTCGAGCAGGGAGATCACGGGCGAGGCGAAGATCCGGTTGCGGTGGGCGAAGCCCCAGTCCTCGTCCAGCCAGCGGTTGAACGCGCGCAGGTTCGCGTAGGTCTGCTCGACGTCGTCCTTCATGAAGTGCTCGACGCACACGCCGAGGGTGGGGAAGAGGAACACCGACTCGATGCCCTGCCGGTCCATCAGCGCGAGCCGCGCGTCGCGGTTCACGAAGGCGGGGTCCACGGGGATCTGCACGGCGTCCGCGTCGGCGGGATGCTCGTGGGTGAGCGTGCGCAGGAACTCGCGCAAGGAGCCCGGACGCACGGTGGTCTCGAAGTTGAGCTCCATGTCGGCGAGGAAGGTGAAGCGACGCTTCCCGATCCAGATCGTCTCGGTCCCGTCGGCCGCCTGCTCGACCCGCACCGCCTTGTCGCGGTAGCGCGGCTCGAGGTGGCGCGTGAAGGCGTCACGCGGCTCGTAGTAGTGGTTGTCGCCGTCGAAGAGGCCGTAGGGCAGGCGGGTCATCGGGATCGCCTCCCGGCCGGGCGCGGGGCGCCGCCGGCCGAAGAAACTGAAACCTGTTTCAAAAAAAGAGTGCCCCTCCGGAGCGGATTTGTAAAGGCGGCGGCCGGATGCGGGGTGCCGTCGGCCCGCGGGCAGCGCATGCTGTGCCGCCGTGACGCCCGAAGGCTCCCTGCCGCTGCGCCGCGACCCGCGGCTCCCGACCCGCGCGCTCTCGGGCTGGGGGCGCTGCCTGGTCGAGACGTGCAGCGTGGCCCGACCGACCGACGTCGGGCGGCTGGCGGAGCTCGTGGCCGGCGGACGCTCCGACCCCGACCGCGAGCCGGGCCCTCCCGACTGGATCCCCCGCGGCCTCGGGCGCGCCTACGGCGACTCGTCCTTGAACGCGGGCGGCGGCGTCCTCGACCTCACCCGGCTCGATCGCCTCCTCGCCTTCGATCCGGAGACGGGCGTGCTCGAGTGCGAGGCGGGCGTCTCCCTCGCCGACGTGATCGCGACGTTCCTCCCGCGCGGCTTCTTCCTCCACACCTCCCCGGGCACGAAGCACGTCACCGTGGGCGGCGCGATCGCGGCGGACGTCCACGGCAAGAACCACCACCACGACGGTTCGTTCCGCGCCTGCGTGCGCTCGCTGCGCCTGCTCCTCGCGGACGGGAGCCTCGTCGAGTGCTCGCCCGCCGAGCGCGGCGACCTGTTCGACGCGACGGTCGGCGGGATGGGGCTCACGGGCGTGATCGTGTCGGCCCGCATCCGGCTGCGCCGGCAGCCGACGGCGTACTACCGCGTGCGCTACCGGCGCACGACGAACCTCGACGCCGCCCTCGAGGCGTTCGCCGAGAGCGACGCGAGCTACCGCTACTCGGTCGCGTGGATCGATTGCCTCGCCCGCGGCGCGCACCTCGGACGCAGCGTCCTGATGCTCGGGCGCGACGCGGAGGTCGCCGACCTCCCGCCTGCGCGCCGGGCCGAGCCGCTGCGCGTCGCTCCCGTGTGGCGGCCTTCCGTGCCAGTGCCGCTTCCCGGTGTCGCACTGAACCCGCTCACGGTGAGGGCCTTCAACGCCGCCTTCTGGGCGCGACACCGCGACGGCGAGCGCACGGAGGACTTCGACCGCTACTGGTACCCGCTCGACCGCGTGGGTGGCTGGAACCGCATCTACGGTGCGCGGGGCTTCGTCCAGTACCAGGCGTGGCTCCCGCGCGCGAGCTCGCGTGCGGGCCTGGTGGAGCTCCTCGAAGCGATCTCCGCCTCGCGCCGGGCCTCCTTCCTCGCGGTCCTGAAGGCGTGCGGCCCCGCCAACGCGAGCCCGCTCTCCTATCTCGATACGGGTCACACGCTCGCCCTGGATCTCCCTTACGGCGACGACGTGCCCGCGCTGTTCGATCGCCTCGACGCGATCCTCTTGCGCCACGGAGGCCGCCTCTACCTGGCGAAGGACGCGCTCACGTCTCCGGAACGCTTCGCGGCGATGTACCCGCGGCTCGAAGCGTGGCGGAAGGTGAAGGAGGCGGTCGATCCCGGCCGTCGCTTCGCCTCGTCCCAGGCGCGCCGGCTCGGCCTCGTGGAGGCGCGATGAGCGAGACGGTTCTCGTGATCGGCGCGACGTCGGGCATCGCGCGGGCGCTCTGCCGCGTGCTCGCCGCGCGCGGCTGCCGGCTCGTGCTGGCGGGACGGCGGCGCGAGGAGCTCGAGGTCTTCGGGCGCGACTGCGTGCTGCGCGGCGCGCCGGAGGTGGCGGTCGAGCCCTTCGAGGCCCTCGACTTCGATTCCCACGAAGCGTTCGTGGCGCGCTGCTTCGAGCGATTCCCCGGTGGCCTCGACGGCGTGGTCGCGTGCCACGGCACGCTGCCCGACCAGGCCGCGACCGAGCGCGACGCCGCCCTCGCGCGTCGGACGATCGACGCGAACCTGAGCTCGATGGTGACCGTGCTCCACGCCGTCGCGCTGCGGCTCGAGGCCCGCGGCGATGGCTTCATCGCGGCCCTCTCCTCCGTCGCGGGCGACCGGGGACGCGCCTCGAACGCGACCTACGGCGCGGCGAAGGCGGGGCTCACCGCCTTCCTCTCGGGCCTGCGGAACCGGCTCGCGGGCAAGGGCGTGCGCGTCCTCACCGTGATCCCCGGCTTCGTCGCGACGGCGATGACCGAGGGCGTCCTCGATCCCGACTCGCCTCTCGTCGCAACGCCGGAGCGTGTCGCGCACGACATCGACCGGGCGCTCCGGCGCCGACGCGACGTGCTCTACACGCCCTGGTTCTGGCGCTACGTGATGCTCGCGATCCGTCTGCTGCCCGAGCGCGTCTTCAAGCGGCTCCGGATCTGAGGGCCGCCGCGGCCTCGCGGCGCGCGGCCCACGAGAGCGTGCTGCGGACGTCTCAGCTTCCCGCGAGCGAGTCGTAGATCGCCTTCACGGCGAGCATCACGCGGAAGCCGCCCTGGAGCTCGTTCTGCATCCGGTTCAGCACGATCCCGACGCCGAGCCGCGCGTCCGGGTCGGCGAAGGCGACGCTTCCGCCGTAGCCGGCGTGGCCGAAGCTGCGGGGGTTCGGTCCGCACGGCGTGAAGGGGCCGCCGAGGTGGAAGCCCAGGGCCCAGCGCATCGGGAAGCCGATCACGAAGTCCTTCTGGCCCTCCGGCACCTGGAGCTCGGTCGCGCGCGCGAGCGTCGCCGGCGACCACAGGCGCACCCCGTCGAGGCGCCCGCCTTCGGCGAGGCAGGCGTAGAGGCGCGCGAGGCCGCGCGCCGTCGCGATCCCGCCCGAGGCCGGGAGCTCCGCGGCGCGCGCGGGGCGCGTGTTCATGTAGGCGACGAGATCGCCCTTCGGCCGAAGGAGCGTGCGGGCCATGAGCGAGTCGGGCCGCGTGAGGTCCGGAGGCGCGTTCGCGCCGAGGCCGTGGCCCGCCGGAGGCGCCTCGAGCGGCGCGACCGTCGGCTCGAGCGCCTCGGGAAGGCCGACGTGCACGCCGTCGAGGCCCAGGGGCTCGGCGATCTCCTCGCGCAGGAAGGTGCCGAGGGAGCGGCCCGAGACCCGCCGCACGACCTCGCCCACGAGCCAGCCGAAGTTCACCGCGTGATAGCCGCTGCCCTGGCCGGGCTCCCATTCCGGCTCGAGCTCCTCCATCTGCGACACCATGAAGTCCCAGTCGGCCGTCTGCTCGAAGCGCGTCACCGCGTCCGGACACTGCGGGATCGCGGCGGTGTGGGAGAGGAGCTGGCGGACGGTCACGCGCTCCTTGCCACGGGCGCCGCCGCGCCGCGCGAAGTCGGGCCAGATCTTCGTCACGGGATCGTCCACCGAGAGGAGGCCGCGCTCGACGCACAGGTGGAGACACGATGCGGTGACGCCCTTCGTCGTCGAGAACACCGTGGCGCGCGTGTCGCGCTGCCACGGCGCGCCGCCCTCCGAGACGCGCCCTCCCCAGCAGTCGACCACGGGCTCCCCGCGTTCGTACACGCAGACGGCGACGCCGAGATGGCGGCCCTCCGCGAGCTGCTTCTCGAGCAGCTCGCCGAGCGCGGAGAAGCGCGGCGGCAGCGTTCCCTGGAGCGACACCTGGACCTCCTCCCGACCGGCCGGAGGGCGAGCTTACCGCCGGCGGCGCGACCCCGGGAAGGGGATCGAGAGCGTGAAGCGCGCGCCCCCCAGGCGCGAGCGACCTGCGCGAAGGTCGCCACCGTGGAGGCGGGCGATCATCCGCGCGAGCGGCAGGCCGAGCCCGGCGCTGCTTCCGGTCCGCGCCGCATCGAGCTGCACGAAGCGCTCGAAGATGCGCTCGCGATCCGCCTCCGGCACGCCGCGCCCCGAGTCCGAGACGCGGACCTCGACCTCGCCGTCGCGAGAAAGGACGGCGACGCGCAGGCGCCCGAGGCGGGGCGTCTCGCGGATCGCGTTCTCGAGGAGGTTCGAGACGGCGCGCACGAGGAGCCCGCGGTCGGCCGAGACCTTCACGTCCTCGGCGTCGACCTCGAGCGCGAGCTCCTTCTCCTCGCACACGGGGGCATAGAACTCCGCGAGCTCATCGACGAGATCGGCCAGGGCCACCGTCTCCTGCTGCAGCACGAGCCGGCCCTCCTCGCCCCGCGCGAGGAGGAGCAGGGTCTCGATCAGGCGCGCCATCTCGCTCGCGCTGTCGTGGACGCTCTGCAGCGCCGCGCGCCAGCTCTCCGGGTCGTCCTCGCGCAGGGCGGCCACGTCGGCGACGTTCAGGATGCGGTTCACGGGCGTGCGCAGCTCGTGGGCCACGTCGGCGCTGAAGGCGCGCATCCGGCCGAACGACCACTCGAGGCGCGAGAGCACCCGGTTCAGCAGCGCGGCGTGCCGGTCGAGCAGATCGCCCGTGCCCCGCTCGGGCAGGCGCTGGCCGAGGTGCGACTCGTCGATCCCGGCCAGCGCGTCCGTCGCCGAGCGCAGCGGGGCGAGGGCCCGCCGCGCCAGCAGCAGCGAGGCGAGCGCCGACGCGACGACGCCGGCCACGAGGCCGGCCAGCATCCGGCGCGCGAGCTCGCTGCGCTCGCGCGAGAAGCGCCGCAGCGGGCGCGCGATCTCGAGCGTGCGCCCGTCCGCGAGCGGGGTCGACCTCCAGATGTAGTCGTCGGGACCGACCTGCAGGGCGTCGAGGCCGCTCGCGCGGTGCTCGATCGGTGCGCCGGCCGGCCAGTCGCCCACCGACTTCACGCTGCCGTCGGCGCCGCGCAGCCGGATCGCAAAGCCCTCCCGCGCCGTGTCGAGGAGCACGAGATCGAGCAACGGATCGGTCATCGCCAGATGCCCGCCTTCGACCGACGTGCCCAGGCCGCGCAGCTCGGCGTCGGCGTAGGCGGCCACGTCGTCGAGCGACTCGTGCGCGAAGCGCAACAGCAGGAAGCCGAGCACGCCCGCCACGACGAGGCTCGTCGCCAGCGCGAGCAGGAGCGTGAGCCGCACCTCGATCCGGCCGAGCGTGCGACGCGCCCTATCCCACCACATAGCCGAGGCCCTTCTGCGTTCGGATCAGGTCGCGAAGCCCGGCGAGCTCGAGCTTCCGCCGCAGACGGTTCACGTGCACCTCGACGACGTTCGTTCCCGGCTCGAAGCGGTAGCCCCAGACGATCTCGAGGAGCTGGCTGCGGCTCACGATCTCGCCCGATCGCTCGAGCAGACACTGCAGCAGCTCGAACTCCTTCGGCGTCAGATGGAGCGGCGTCTCCCCGTGGCTCGCCCGGCGGCGGAGCGGATCGACCTCGAGCGCGCCGAGACGGAGCGGCTCCACGCGGCTCGGCGGGCGACGGAGCGCCGCGCGCAGGCGCGCCAGGAGCTCCGTGAAGGCGAAGGGCTTCACCACGTAGTCGTCGGCGCCCCGCTCCAGGCCCTCGATCCGCTCTTCGAGCGCGTCCCGGGCCGTGAGCATGATCACGGGGATACCGGGGGAGACCTCGCGCAGCCGGCGCAGCACCTCGTAGCCCGATCCGCCGGGCACCATGAGATCGAGGATCGCGGCGTCGAAGACCTCGGCCTCGATCGTGGCGAGGGCCGCCGGCGCGTCGGCCGCCTGGACCACCGCGAAGTCCCGGCTCGCCAGGCCCTCGGCCACCGCCCGGGCCGTCTCGGCGTCGTCTTCGAGGAGGAGGATCCGCACTCGAGCGACCGTACGCCCCACCCACCAGGGGGACAAGAGACGCACGCCGGTGCGAGGGCATGACGATCCGTTCACCGATCTCGCGGCCGACTTGCCCGGGGCGCCGACGATCTGCAGCGTCTCGCCATGCCGTTCTCCTGGCGGACCCCGGTCGGGCTCGCGCTGGTCGCCGGGCTCTACTTCGCCGTCCAGGCGGGCGGGCGCGATCTCTCGCACATCGACGAGCATCGCTACGCCGAGGTGGCGCGCGAGATGGCCGAGCCGGACGGCAACTGGGTCGTGCCCCAGCTCGACGGCGAGCGCTACGACAGCAAGCCGCCGGGGTTCTTCTGGGCTGCCGCGATCGCCCAGCGCAGCGGCCTCGATCTCCCGACGGCGTCGCGCCTGCCGTCGGTGGTCGCGGCGGCGGCGACGCTCGTGGCGCTGTACGGAATCGCCCGACGTCTCTACGGCGGCGCCGCGGCGAACGCCTCGGTGGTGGTGCTCGCCACCACGGCGCTCTTCTCCTCGCTCGCGCGGCGCGTCGACCTCGACATGATGCTCACCGCCTTCACCACCGGCTCGCTCTACGCGGGCCTTCGAGCGGCCCGGGAAGAGCGACACCACACCGCGTGGCTCGCGCTCGCCGGGCTGCTCTCGGGCCTCGGCGTGCTCGTGAAGGGACCCGTGGCGTGGATGGTCCCCGGCGTCACGATCCTGGCGTGGCTCGCCTCCTCCCGGCGCCTCTCGGCGGTGACGCTCCGCGAGTCGGCGATCGTTCTCGTTCCGGCCCTCGCTCCCATCTCGCTCTGGCTCCTCGCGGCGGCGCTCCGCGCGGGACCGGAGTACGTGAAGTCGATCGCCCTCGGACACGGCGTCGGGCATCCCCTGGGTGCGGTCGACAAGCTGCGGCCGTTCTGGTTCTACGCCGTATCGCTTCCCCAGGGCCTCCTCCCGTGGACCCTGCTCCTCCCCGCGGCGTTCCTCGCGCTGCGCCGCGAGGGGCTGGCGCCGGGGCGCTCGGACCCGGAGGCCGATCGCTTCGCCGTCGCCTGGCTCCTGGCGCCGCTGCTCGTGCTGTCGATGCTGCCAGCGAAGCGCCATCTCTATCTGCTGCCCATCTACCCGGCGGCGGCGCTCCTCGTCGGGCGGCTCGCGGCGATGCTGCGCGAGCGCGACCGCTCCGCCGACCCTTCCCTCGAGCCGGGCTTCGTGCGCGCGGCACGGCTCGGTGTCTCTGCGGTCGCGGGGGCTGCCGTCGTTGCCGGTGGGGCCTTCGCGCTGGCCGGCCTCGCGTTCGCCGTCGCGCGTGCGCTGCCACGCTCGGTCTTCGACGGCGCGCCGAGCGCGAGCGCGGCGCTCTCGCTCGTCAGCGCGTCGGGTGGCCTCGCGCTCGCGGCGCTCGCGTTCGCCCTCGGCACGCTCGTGCTGGCCGGTGGCTGGCGTGCGCTCGGCGCGGCCACGCCCGCCGGGCAGGCACGCGGCCTCGCGCTGGCGACGCTCGCGAGCGCGCTCCTCGCGAGCTGTGTCGTGCACCCGCTCGAGACGGGGATCGACGGGCAGCGCGACTTCCTCGAGGCCGTGCGCGCGCGCGTCGGAGATGCGCCCCTCGCGGACTACGGCGGCCTCGACTTCGCGACGAACTGGACGCTCCGGCGGCGCAGGGTTCCACGCCTCCGCGACGAGCGGCAGGCGACGCTCTTCCTCGAGGAGAACGCGCCTCGCGGCGGCGCCCTCGTGGTGGAGGCCGACGAGCTCGCCGAGCGCGGGATGCCGCGTGGCGCCCAGGTGCTCCTCGTCTGGCCGCGTCCCTTCGGCACGGCGCTCGTCCTGCTCGGAGCGGACCGTGCCTCCTGACACCTCGCCGCGCCGGGAGCGCCTGAACGCGTGGCTCTTCCGCCAGCGAGGACGCGTGCTCGCTCCGGTGCTGCTCGTGCTTCCGTTCTGCACCTGGGGCGAGGTCGAGCGCGACGCGCTCAACTGGAGCGTCGGCCTTGCGTGCCTCGTCGGCGCCTTCGCGCTCCGGGTCTGGTCGCGACGCTACATCGGACGCTCGTCCGACACGCGTCGTGCGCAGGCCCATCGCCTCGCCACGGGCGGCCCCTACGCATGGATGCGGAACCCGCTCTACCTCGCGAACGTCCTCGGCATCGTCGGCGCCTGCGTGCTGACCGAGCTCTGGTGGATGATCCCGATCGCGGGCGGCCTCGCGTTCCTGCACTACGACCACCTCGTGCGCTTCGAGGAGCGTCTGCTCGCGTCCGCCCACGCTCCGGCGGCGGACTATCTGGCGCAGGTCTCGCGCTGGGTGCCGCACGTGCCGCGAGGGCCGGCCGATCGCAGCGCACCCTGCTGGACCTGGCCGGAGTCGGTCTTCCGCGAGCGGAACCGCGCTGCGGCGATCGTGGGCGTCGTGCTCCTCGCGCTCCTGAAGGAGCACTTCGCCGGCGGGGTCTAGGCGAGGCCGAGGCGTACGAGCTGCTCGGGCGGGGCCTCGAGCTCGACGAGCGCGGCTCGCAGCAGCTCCTCCGCCCGCTTCTCGAGCACCTCGCCGCAGCGGTCGCGCTCCTCGTCCGGGTCGTTCGCGAGATCGAACAGCAGGTTTCCGGGAGGGACTGCGCCCGCCCAGTAGGGCTGGAGGTCGCCGGCCGCGAACGGCTGGCGCAGCACCGGGACCGACGAGCCCGGCATGCGCCCGAGCGTCGCGCGCGCGTCGGGCGGCGGGAGGCGCAGGTCGGGCAGGCGATGCACGGGCATCGTCGACCAGCGGTTCGAGAGCATCACCAGCGGCTCGTTCCGCCCGACCGGACCGCGCACGTACTTGAAGCAGCCGTCCGGCCCGTCCGCCGCGGCTCCGCTCGCGACGAGGTGCACCTGGCGGCCCCACACGCCCGCGAGCGCGACGTCGCGCACGCCGGCCGCGCTGCCCTCGAGCAGCGGCACGAGCGAGCGCCCGTGGGTGCGCTGGCGCGTCGCCACACCGAAGAGATCGAGCAGGGTCGCGTGGACGTCGACGCTCGTCGTGAGCGCGCTGCGCGCGCCCGGGCCGACACCGGGCCACGACACCAGCAGCGGGATGTGCCCGAGCGTCTCGTACACGGGCACGCCGGGCTTCCCGAACACGTCCTTCTCCCCGAGGTAGTGGCCGTGGTCCGTCAGCAGGAAGAAGGCGGTGTCGCTCCAGAGGTCGCGCCGGTCCATGGCGTCGAGCACGCGCCCGAGCCAGCAGTCGATCATCGAGAGCTTCGCGCCGTAGCTCGCGCGGAGCTGGCGCGCCTGGCGCGGCGTCAGCACGCCCTTCGCGACCGCGCCTGCGACGTAGGGCGGCCACACGAGGTGGGGGCCGTCCCAGTCCGGGTCGTACATCGACGCCCAGGGCTCCGGCGTGTCGAAGGGCTCGTGGGGATCGAACTCGTCCACGAACAGCAGGAAGCGCTCGTGGTGGGGCGCGTCCCGCTCGAGCCAGCGCGCCGCGGCGGCGAGCGTGCGCGGGCCGGGGAAGTCGGCCTCGTCGCGGAAGAACCCGCGCGAGTTCTCGTAGGGAGCGTGGACGGGAACGAAGGTCGGCGCGCCGATCCAGCTCGGATCGGGACGCGTGCGCCACGGGTCGCCCTCGTGCCCGCGCTGGTAGTCCCACGCCGTGAAGTCGCAGTGGTAGTTCTCGCCGCCCGTCTCGAACAGGTGCGGGTGATCGGAGACGAGCTTCGTCACGACGCCCGCCCGTCGCAGCGGAACGGTGATCGCGTCCTCCCAGACCTCGATCGAGCCCCAGGGCTTCCACAGGAAGTCGAGGGCGCCGCAGAGCAGATCGTGGCGCGCCGGGATGCAGGGCAGGGACCCGACGTAGTGGCGGTCGAAGCGCACGCTGCGCGCGGCCAGCCGATCGAGGCTCGGCGTCGCGAACTCGCGCCCGCCGTAGGCTCCGACCAGGTGTCGGTTCAGGCTGTCGAGCAGCACGACGACGGCGCGTCGCGGGCGGGCGGGCGGAGGCGTCGGCGTGCGATCGCTCATGGGTCTTCCTCGCGTTGGCTCCGCTCGCGTCGAGGGGTAGCGCAGCCGGCGCGCCCCTTCCGCGGCGTCTCCATCCGTGGGAGACTTCGTGGATCGGCGGGCGGTCGCCAGGCCCGCAGGGACGAGGACGGATCGGGTGCACAGGCTCCGTGGGATCGGCTTCGGCGTCGCCTTCTGCCTCGCTCCGCTCCTGCTGGCCGCTCCGGCCGCGGCGAGCAGCCAGCGCGCGAAGAGCGTCGAGGAGCTCTTGACGGAGGCCGAGGCCGTCTTCGAAGGCCGTGTGGTGGGCCTCGAGGTCGAGGACGGCGTCACGCGACCGATCCGCACGTGCGCACGCTTCCAGGTGCTCGAGGTCGTGAAGGCGCCACCCCGCGGCCTTCCGGCGACGGTTCGCCTCTGCTTCGCCGGCGGGCGGGGCCGCGCCGGTGAGCGCAGCGTCGAGGGCGTCCACGTGCCGGCGCTCGGCGAGCACGGCGTCTACTTCGTGGAATCCCTCGCGCGGCCCCTCGTGAATCCCCTGCTCGGCTGGGACCAGGGCCGCTTCCGCATCCTGGCGGATCCCGATCGGCCCGAGGGATTCGTCGCGAGCGCCGACGGGCGCGGCGTCGCGTCGGTCGACGACGGCCGGGGCGCGCCGCCCGGGCTCTCCGACGGCGTCGCGCGTGGCGTCGGTCTCGCGGAGGCGCCGGCCGCGACGCCGGGCGCCGCCGGGCTGCGGCGTGGCCCGCCCGCCCGCCCGCTCACGCCCGACGAGTTCAAGCAGCGCCTGCGTGCGCTGCTGCCCGCGACACCATGAAGCGACTCGCCGCCGCGGCGGCGCTGCTCCTCGCGCCGGCGTTCGCGGCGGCCTACGTGATCACTTCGGACCGCTGGCCGACGGCCGCATTGCGGATGCACGCCGGCGCGTTGCCGTCGACCTTCGCGACCGCCTTCTCCCAGGCCGCGCAGAAGTGGACGAACGCCACGGGCTTCGCCCTGACGACCGATCTCGCGGGGATCGGCGCATGCGATGTGTTCAATGGGCCCTTGCTCGAGGGCGCCGAGTTCGCGAACCGCTCCTGTGACGGGAGCGGCTTCGGCAGCGGCACGATCGCCGTCACCGAGTGGTTCAACGACGGCGCCGGGACCCGGACCTCGGTCGGGATCACGTTCAACGCGAACGAGACGTGGGGCGTCTACGACGGCCCGCTCCAGGCCGTCACCCTCGACTTCCGGCGCGTCGCGCTGCACGAGCTCGGTCACGCGATCGGGCTCGACCACGAGACCTCGACGCCCTCGATCATGAACCCGACGATCGGCGACGACTACTGGCTCACGCCGGACGACGTGGCAGGGGTCTTCGCGCGCTACCCCGAGCTCTCGCGCGTGGTGCTGCTGGGCCCGACCGGGACGATCAGCGCGAGCGACCCGATCTTCCAGTGGAGGTCCTTCGCGCTCGCCACCGGCTACGGCTTCAAGCTCCTGCAGCCCGACGGCTCCGTCGTGCGCGAGTGGTACTCCCCATCCCAGGTGGCGTGCGGCGCGGGCCAGTCCGTGTGCTCGCTGCAGCGCGCCCAGGCGTTGCAGCCGGGCCACTACGCCTTCTCCGTCTACGTCGAGATCTCGGGCGCGGCCGGGAAGTGGACGCGGGGCGATTTCGACGTGAGCGGCCCGACGCAGACACCGGACGCGGTCACGCCGCTTGCGCCGACCGGGCTCGTCGAGCGGCCGGACCCGACGTTCCAGTGGAGCGCCGTGGCGCTCGCGACGGACTACCGGCTCGAGCTCACGCCGCCCGGGGCCGCGCCCCTCTACTTCTGGTTCGGCGCGAGCGCGGCGGGCTGCGCCGGCGGCGCGGGCACGTGCGCGGTCCCGTCGCCGGCGGCGCTCGCCGACGGCGTCCATCGCTTCCGCGTGCAATCGAGCAACGGGAGCATCCGGGGACGGTGGAGCGCGCAGGTCTCCTTCGCGGTCGCGCTCGAGCCCGCGAAGCCCGTCCTGCTCGCGCCGTCGGGCACCGTGAGCGATCCGCGCCCCGTGTTCGCATGGAGCGACGCGGCCCGCGCCTCGAGCTATCGCCTGAACGTGAAGGATGCACGGGGGAACGTGACGCGGGTCGACCTCTCGCCGGCGGCCCTGGGCTGCGACACCGGGACGGCCGCGTGCACCACGCAGCTCTCGACGGACCTGCCGAACGGAGCGAGCCATGCCTGGGTGCGGGCGAGCAACGCCTTCGGGACGGGGCCGTGGAGCGACGAGCTCCGCTTCACGGTCTCGGCGCCGCTGATCCTGCCGGGCGCGACGGCGATCGTCGCGCCGATCGGGAGCATCGCGACGCATCGGCCCGACGTGGTCTTCACGCCGGCGGCGAACGCCACCTCCTATCGCGTGCGGCGCGTCGGTCCGAGCGGAGCCGTCGTCGCCACGAACGTGACCGCGCGCTCCGTCGGCTGCGACGGGCCAGGCGCCACGACCTGCGTGCTGCCGACGACGACGGACCTGGCGTCCGGGACCCACCGCCTGAGCGTGCGTGGGATCAACGCGTCGGGGAACGGCCCGTGGAGCGCCGAAGTGAGCGTGACCATCACGCCCTGAGCCGCCGCGGCCCGCCTCGGGGCGCGAAGGGCGGCTATGCTGCGCCCGCTCATGGCCGTCCCCGAAGCCCGCTCGCGCCTGGCGCGCCTTCGTACGCACCTGACCTACGCCGCCTACGGCCTCGGGCAGATGGCGGAGGGGCTCAAGAACGGGTCCTTCGAGGTCTACATCTTCTTCTACTACACGTCGGTGCTCGGGCTCTCGGGCAGCCTCGCGGGCCTCGCCACCTTCCTCGCCCTCTTCTTCGACGCGGTCTCGGATCCGGTCGTGGGCTCGCTCTCGGATCGCACGCGCCATCGCTTCGGCCGCAGGCATCCGTGGCTCTACGTCTCCCCCGTTCCCCTCGCGCTCTTGTTCGTGGGGCTCTTCCGTCCTCCGGGGGGCCTCGGCGAGATGGGGCTCTTCGCCTGGCTCTTCGTCTTCGCCGTGCTGACGCGTCTCGCGATCACGCTCTTCCACGTTCCCCACATGGCCCTCGGCGCCGAGCTCTCCGAGGACTACGGCGAGCGCACGACGATCGTCGGCTACCGCACCTTCTTCGCCCTGTTCGGCGCCGGGCTCGCGGCGGTGGCGGGTCTCAGGTTCTTCTTCGCTCCGTCGGAGGCGTATCCCGACGGGCGGCTCGATCCCGCGCAGTACCCGCCCTACGCGGTCGCCGCCGCACTCTGCATGCTCTTCGCGATGTACCTGTGCGCCCTCGGCACGCATCACCGCATCGCGACGCTCCGGCCGGTCCGCCACGACCTCGAGGCATGGAGCCTTCGGAGGGTATGGCGCGAGATGCGCGAAGCGCTCGCGAACCGTTCGTTCCGGGCGCTCTTCCTCGGTGTGATCGTGTTCTCGGTGACGCGCGGCGTCCAGACGACGCTCGGCCTGCACATGGGGACCTACCTGTGGCAGCTCACGAAGGGTCAGCTCGCCCAGGTGAACGCGACGTTCCTCGCGGGCTTCCTGCTCGGCGTGCCGTTCTGGACGGTCGTCTCGCGTCGCGTCGACAAGCGCCCGACGATCCTGCTCGGTGTCACGATCTTCAGCCTCTTCGTGTTCGCTCCGCCGATCCTGTGGATCCTGGACTGGTTCCCCGCGCGCGGCACGCTGGCCTACATGGGCACGTTGCTCTGGATGGCGTTCGTGGCCGCGTTCGGCGGCTCGGCGGGGCTGATCGCGGCGGGCTCGATGATGGCCGACATCGCAGACGAGCACGAGCTCCGCGTCGGGCGGCGGCAGGAGGGCGTGTTCTTCGGCGCCCTCGCGTTCTCGCAGAAGAGCGCCTCCGGGCTCGGCATCCTGTTCGCGGGGCTCGGGATCGACGCGATCGCCTTTCCGCTCCAGGCCGAGGTCGGGAGCGTGCCCCGCAGCGTGCTGGTGAAGCTCGGGATCCTGTACGGCCCGGGGATCCTCGTCCTGGCCCTGATCGCCTTCGGCATCCTGCTCGGCTACCGGCTCGACCGCGCCCGCCACGCGGAGATCGTGGCGGCCCTCGACGCCCGCCGTCGCGGCGCCCGCGCGGGCTGAGCTCCCGGGCCCCGGGCGCAGGCCGCGCGAAAGCGCGTTGTTCCCCGCCGCGGGGGCTGGCAGGATGCGGAGGTCCCCGCGTCGCCGGCGGTGGGCCGGAGCGACGAGGTGGAGATCGTGATTCCCGAGGGCCGTCGGTCGCAGGAGGTGGTCGCGACTCCGCTCGTCGCACCGTCCCCGGGCGGCGGGCTCGGGGGCCTGGAGGGATTCCCGCCGCTCGTGGCCGTCACGGTACTGCGTCGGACCGTCCCGGCACGAGGCCGCCCGTGAGCCTGCCGCGCCACGGCGTCCCTCGCGACGAGATCCTCGGGGAGCTCGCGGCGCTCGCCCGCCGCGACGTCGACTGGCGGTCGGGCCGCGCCTTCAGCCTCGCCTATCACGCGGGCGACGACGTGCTCGCCCTCGCGAGCGAGGTGCTCGCGTCGTTCCAGTCGACGAACGCGCTCAACACCGCTGCGTTCCCGAGCCTGCGGAAGCTCCAGCGCGACGTGGTCGAGACCGTCGCGGAGCTCCTCCACGGCGGGCCCGAGGCGGCGGGCTTCATGACGACCGGAGGGACGGAGAGCCTGCTCCTCGCCGTGAAGGCGGCCCGCGAGCACGGGCGGGCGAGGGGCGTCGACGAGCCCGAGATGCTGCTGCCCGCGAGCGCCCACGCCGCGTTCGAGAAGGCGGCGAAGTACTTCGGCGTGCGGAGCGTGCGGGTGCCCGTGCGCGACGACTTCCGCGCGGACGTGGAGGCGACGGCGCGCGCGCTCTCGCCGCGCACCGTGCTCGTGGTGGGCTCGGCCCCGCAGTATCCGCAGGGCGTCGTCGATCCGATCGCGGAGCTCGCACGGCTCGCCGCCGACGCCGGCGTGCTGTGCCACGTCGACGCCTGCATGGGCGGCATCACGCTGCCGATGCTCGAGCGGCTCGGCCGGCCGATCCCTCCCTTCGACTTCCGGGTGCCCGGCGTGACGTCGATCAGCGTCGACCTCCACAAGTACGGCTACACGGCGAAGGGCGCCTCGGTGATCCTGCATCGCTCGAAGGATCTGCGCCGCCATCAGACGTTCGTCACCGAGAACTGGCTCGGCGGGACCTACGCGAGCTCGGGCATCCTCGGCACGAAGAGCGGCGGGCCGATCGCTGCCGCGTGGGCCGTGATGCGGCATCTCGGCGAGGACGGCTACCTGCGCCTCACCCGCGCCGCGCGCGACGCGACGGAGGCGCTCGCGGGCGGCCTGCGGCGCATCCCGGGCGTGCGCGTGCTCGCCGAGCCCGAGGCGACGCTCCTGGCGTTCGCCTTCGAGCCCGTCGGCCGCGCGCCCGCCCTCGATGCCTTCGCGGTGGGCGAGGCGCTCGCGCGTCGCGGCTTCGTCGTCGACCCGCAGAAGCCGCCGCCGAGCCTCCACTGCACGGTGAATGCCGTGCACGGGCCCGTGGTCCCGCAGTTCCTCTCCGAGCTGCGCTCGGCCATGGAGGAGGTGGCCGCTGCGCGGACCCACGCCGCGCAGCGCGCCTACGCGACGCTCGAGTAGGCCAGGGCCGCCCGCGCGACGCAGGCGCTATGCGGCGGCGGGGGCCTCCGACCAGATCCCCGACCACTGCCAGATCGGCCGCGACCACGGGGTGACGATCCCGAGCTCGTCGCACAGCTCGCGCACCTTGGCCAGCGCTTCGAGCTTGTTGCGGCGGCCGATCTGGCTCCGTCGGTACGCCTCGTCGAGCACCCGCCTCGGGATCCGGTACTCCCGCACGATCTGGGGCGAGACGCGCATCATGAGCTGCGCCATCTGGCCGAGGACGATCGGGGCGCCGATCGCGAGGGCGGCCCGCGCCGCGCCGTTCATCCGCGGCACGTTCTGGCGCAGGTAGTGCCGCGCGAAGCAGAGGTGGCGCGCCTCCTCCGTCACGTGGATCTGCATGATGCGGCGGAGCAGCGGGTGGAGCTCGCGTCCGCTGCGGAGCATCTGACGCTGCACGTGGTCGATCGGGTCCTCGCCGCCCAGCACGAACACGAAGAAGAGGGCGGGGAAGCGGCGCGCATGGGCGACGACCCGGCGCGAGGCGAGGCGCTGCCAGCGCGGCAGCCCCTTCACGTCGAAGCCCGTGCGGCTCACGAACTCCTGGAACATGAGCGAGTGTTGCCCCTCCTCGATCACCTCGTGGTAGGCGTAGCGGAACTCCGCCGAGCCGTTCGGCAGCCGCCACGCGAACTCGAGCAGGCCGCGCTGCAGCACGTTCTCGAACTGGGCGCCGATCTTCATGAACGTCGCAACCGTGTGGAGGCCGAGGCGGGCGCGCATCTCCTCGGGTCGCGATCGGTACCACTCCGTCGCGCCGAGCGGATCGTCCTGCGACAGCTCCCAGCGCGGATCCTCGGGATCGATCTCGTACTCGGGATCGTCCCACGGAATGTCGGCGTAGGCGTCGAAGTGCTTCGCCACGGACTGGTGGGACAGTCGGCGCACGAGCTCGAGGTAGCCGTCGCGTCCCGTGCTGCGGGACCGCTCCTCGTTGGGGATGTCGGAGGCGAAGGCGTCGGTCGTCATGGGGAGCTCCTTGGGGTTGCGCCACGGCTCGGGAGGAGGAGCCGGGCGAGATTCTTCAGGGCGGAGACGACGCGCTCCGATGGATCGGAGGCGCCGTCGAGGACGCGGCCCAGCGCGAGGCCCTCGAGCAGCGCGAGCGCGAAGGGCGCCGCGACGTCGAACGCCTCGCCGCGCTCGCGGGTCTCGCCGAAGAGCGCGACGAAGGTCGCCTCGACGGTCGAGCGGAACTGCTCGAGGAGCGGAAGCACGCGCTCGCGCAGGGAGCGGTCGGTGCGCGCGGCGACGAGGATCTCGAGCACGGCGGCGAAGGAAGGGCCGGAGAGCATCGACCACAGCAGTTCGGTCGCCGCCTCGAGGCGGTCCGCCTCGGGCGGCAGCGTCGCGATCGCCGCCAGGAACTCGACCCGCCGCCGCTCGAAGAGCTGCTCGACCGCGTGGACCACGAGCTCGCGCTTGGTGGGGAAGTGGTGGAGCTGCGCGCCGCGCGAGAGGCCCGCCCGGCGGGCGACGTCGGAGGTGGTGGTGTGCGCGTAGCCGAGGTCGACGAGGCAATCGATCGTCGCCTCGAGCAGGAGGGCGCGGGTGGCGGCGCTCCGCTCGGCCTGGGTGCGACGGCCATGGCGGTGCGACCGCCGGCCTTCGGGAGCCTCCTCCCGGAGGCCCTTCAGGTGTCGCCGGCGTCTTCGAACCCACGGTCGAGGCACGTCTTTTCCCTCTCAAGAAAAAAACAGTCCGGACGGAATCTTTTTAGCGAGGAGCCCGGGCGCGTGCAAGCGCCGGGCGCGGGGAGCTGCCTCGACGCCCGTCCCGGCGGTTGCTACCCACGCGCCCGCTCGCGCAGAAGCGAACGATGGCCGAACGGAAGAAGCCCTCACCCGATCGATCCCGCTCTCGCTCCAAGCCCGTCGCGTCGGCTCGACCGAAGGCCGGCGCGGCCTTGCGTCGGGCGTCCGCTGCGGGCGATCTCCCGCCTCTCCGCCCCTGGCAGGAGAAGGCGCTCGAGCGCTTCGAGTCCTCGCCGAGCCCCGACTTCCTCGCCGTCGCGACGCCCGGCGCGGGCAAGACGCGCTTCGCGCTCACGGCCGCTCGCCGCGCCCTCGACGCGAAGCGCGCACGCCGCGTCGTCATCGTCGTGCCGACGCAGCACCTGAAGGCGCAGTGGGCGAAGGCGGCGGACGCGTTCGGGCTCGACCTCGAGCCGGAGTGGAGCGGATCCGGCGCGAGCCTGCCGGAGGACGTCCACGGCGTCGTCGTCACCTACCAGCAGCTGGCGACGAGCGGCAAGGCCCTGCGCGGGATCGCGCGAGGCGGCTTCGTGGTGCTGGACGAGATCCACCACGCGGGCGAGAGCAAGGCCTGGGGCGACGCCGTCCGCCGTGGATTCGAGCTGGCGGCGCGTCGGCTCGGTCTCTCGGGCACCCCGTTCCGCAGCGACGTGAATCCCATCCCCTTCGTGCGCTACGAGGCGGACGAGGCTGCGCCGGACTTCGAGTACGGCTACGGCGAGGCGCTCTCCGAGGGCGACGTCGTGCGTCCCGTCTTCTTCCCGCGCGTGAACGGCCTGATGGAATGGACCGCACCGGACGGAACCCACGCCGCCCATACCTTCGACGACGCCCTCGATGCGGCGGGCTCGGGCCAGCGGCTCCGCACGGCCCTCTCTCTCGAGGGCGAGTGGCTGCCCGCCGTCCTCTCGCGCGCTCACGCCGAGCTCGAGGAGATGCGCCGGTACGATCCGCGCGCCGGCGGCATGGTCATCGCGACCGACCAGGATCACGCGCGCGGGATCGCGCGCCTGCTGCGCGAGCGGCTCGGCGTCGTCGCCGCGGTCGCCACCTCGGACGACCCGACCGCGTCCCAGCGCATCTCCCGCTTCGCGTCCGGCACGGCCCCGTGGATCGTGGCCGTGCGCATGGTCTCGGAAGGGGTCGACGTGCCGCGGCTTCGCGTCGGCGTGTATGCCACGACGACCGCGACGGAGCTCTTCTTCCGCCAGGCCGTCGGCCGCTTCGTGCGCTTCACGGGCGGAGCGCCCGGCGAGCACCGCGCGATCGTCCTGATCCCCGACGACCCGCGCCTCCGCACCTTCGCAGCGCGCATCCAGGACCAGCGCAGGCATGCGCTCCGTCGCGCGCAGGAGGAAGGGATCCGCGGCGGCCTCGACCTCGAGGCGCCCGCCGCTCCGGCGCGGGAGCCGGCCGCGCCCCAGCTCTCGCTCTTCGCGCCGATCTCGGCCGTGGCGCTCGACGAGCACGGTCGTCCCGTATCCGTCGCGAGTGCCGCCCCGCTCACCGTGACGCCGGACGCGGAGCTCGACGCCAGCGCGGAGCCTGCGCCGGCTCCGTCGCGGCGCGAGCGCAAGCGGACGCTGCGCGAGCGCAACGCCGAGCGGGCACGGACCCTCGCGAGGCTCAAGGGGCTCTCGCATCTCGAGGTGAACGCGGAGCTGAACCGGCGCGCCGGCGTCCGGCGCGTCGACGAAGCGACGGAAGCCCAGCTCGAGAAGCGCCTCGCCGCGGCGGAGGCGTGGATCCGCACGGGACGCTGAGCCGCGAGGCTCAGTCGGCGATCCGCTCGTGGATTTCCGCGAGCTCGCCCTCGAGCTCGCGCAGCACGCCGAGCAGGCGCGGGTCGAAGTGTGCGGGCTCGCTTCGCCCGTCGCCCTCGAGGAGGATCGCGACGGTCGTCTCGTGGTCGAAGGCGGGCTTGTAGCAGCGCTCGCTGCGCAGGGCGTCGTATTGGTCCGCGAGCATGACGATGCGCCCCGCCACGGGAGTCTCGTCGCCCACGAGTCCGTGGGGATAGCCGCTGCCGTCCCAGCGCTCGTGGTGCGTGAGCGCGATCGCGCGCGCCGTCGCGACGAGCTTCGAGCCGTCGGGGCGCAGGAGCAACGCGCCGAGCGACGGGTGCTCGCGCATCTCGCGCCACTCGGCGGCGTCGAGCGGGCCCGGCTTGTGCAGCACGTGTCCCGCGACCGCGAGCTTCCCGATGTCGTGGAGCGGCGCCGCGTCGGCGACGAGGCGCGCCTCGTCGTCGTCCAGGCCGAAGCCGCGCGCGAGCACGTAGGCGTAGTGGGAGAGGCGGCGGACGTGGCCGCCCGTCTCCTGGTCCCGGATCTCGGTGGCCTCGAACAGTCCGAGCAGGCGCGCGATGGCGGCCGCCGGGCCGACACGGGCCTCCGACGCCTCACGGCCGCGGGCCGGTGTGGTCTCGCCGTCCATCGTCCCCCCTCCCGGTCCGTGTCGGCAGTTCGCCGGAGGAGTTGAGGCCGGACGCCGCGTCGCCGCTGCTCGCGGCCTCGCCTTGCGAGTAGACTGGGCGGCCTCGCAGCAGGAGAAGCACGCATGCCCCACGCCCTCGGCGCCGCGCGCCCGTTCGGCCTCCGCTACTGGCCCCTGCCCGAGGACGATCCGCGCGTCGCGCTCCGGCGGGAAGCCGTGCGCCTCGTGACGCCCGACGCTGCGCTCGTACGCGGGATCCTGTGGACGCCGCCCGCAGGCCAACCCTGGAAGACCGCCGTCGTGCTCACGCATCCGCGCGGCGACTTCTCCGTGCACTACGCCTGTCCGCTGCTCGCGGCCGCGGGCTTTGCGGTGCTCGGCTTCTCCACCCGCTACCTCAACAACGACACCGACTGCCTCCACGAGAACTGCGTGACGGACGTCGCCGCGGCCGTCGCCGAGGTGCGTCGGCGCGGCGCACGGGCGGTGGTGCTCTTCGGCAACTCCGGGGGAGGCTCGCTCATGGCGCTCGCGCAGAAGGAGAAGGCGTGCGGCGACGCCTTCGTCGGCGTGGCCGCCCATCCCGGCGAGGGGGTGTTCATGCTGCAGGTGATCGACCCGTCCGTCGCGGACGAGGGCGATCCCCACTCCGTGGTGCGCGAGCTCGACATGTACGACCCGGCGAACGGCTGGCGGCCGTGGCCCCAGCCGAGCCGCTACGACCGTGGCTGGCTCGCCGGCTATCGCGACGCCCAGCGCGCGCGCGTGGCGCGCATCGACGCGATCGCCCGCGCCTCGATCGCGGCAGCGGAAGAGGCGCGGCGCGAGCTCAAGGGCATCGACAAGGCGGCGGACTCCGCGCGCTGGCGACGCTTCCGACAGCACGCGGTGCACACGCGCTACCTCACGATCTACCGCACGCTCGCCGATCCCGCGTACCTCGATCTCTCGATCGATCCCGACGATCGGCCGCTCGGCTCGCTCTTCGCGTTCCCGGACCCGCTCGACGGCAACTACGGCGTGTTCGGCCTCGCCCGCACCATGACGCCGCGCGGCTGGCTCAGCACGTGGTCGGGCCTCTCGTCCCCCGCGAAGCTCGCCGACACGATGCCCCACGTGAAGGTGCCGACCCTGCTCGTGCATCCCACGGCCGACACCGAGATCCGCGTGCGCCAGGCGATCGAGATCCGCGACGCGGCCGCGAGCGACGACGTCACGTACCACGAGATGAAGGGCGCACCGCACTATCTCGAGGGCCATCGCCGCGAGGCGATGGCCCTCGTGGCCGAATGGATCCGTGCGCGCTTCGCCTGACGACCCTCGCGGTCCCGGCCGCGCCTGTGCCACCCTGCGCCGCATGCCCCGCGACGACGGCCCGCGCATGGTGAAGCTCGCGATCGAGTTCGAGAACCCCGCTCCCGAGTGGTGGGAGGGCGGCGGCCGCGAGCTGTGGGACGGCATCGCCGAGGCCTTCGACGGAAGCGCCGTGCTGGTGGACGAGTCGATGGCGCGCTCGTGGCTCGCCCAGGCGGAGACGATCCCGGGCTGGAGCGGCGGGCCGGACTACGCGCCCCATCCCGTTTACGTGAAGCCGGTCGACGAGGACGAGGAGCTGTGACGGCCGAGCGGGCTCGCGCTCGAGGGGGCGCAGCCCGCAGCGGCGGGGAGGGCGTCCGATGCCGACCATCCTCTTCGGCGAGCATCGGGTCGAGTGTCCGATGGGCGCGAACCTCCGCGTCGTGCTGCTGCGCGCGCGGCTCCCGATCTACAACGGTCCGGCCCGCGCCCTGAACTGTCGCGGCTTCGGCACCTGCGGCACGTGCGCGGTCAGCGTCGAAGGCCCGGTCTCGGAGCCGACGGCGATCGAGCGCTGGCGCCTCGACCTCCCGCCCCACCGGGCGGCGGCGGGACTGCGGCTCGCGTGCCAGTGCACCGTGCTCGGTGACCTCGTCGTGACCAAGCACGCGGGCCTGTTCGGGCAGCGCGACGAGCCTGCGACGCCGCCCCGGCCGGCCCCCGGGAAGCGATGATCCCTCGTCCGCCCGGCCTCGCGACGAAGCTCTTCTACGGCTTCGGCTCGGTCGCCTTCGGCGTGAAGGACAACGGCTTCTCCTACCTGCTCCTCCTGTTCTACAACCAGGTGCTCGGCCTGCCGGAGCAGTGGGTCGGCCTCGCGCTCTTCGTCGCGCTCGTGGCCGACGCGGTCTTCGACCCGATCGTGGGTCACCTCTCGGACCACCTGCACTCGCGCTGGGGGCGGCGTCATCCGTTCCTGTACGGCTCGGCGCTTCCCGTGGCGGCCTCCTACTTCTTCCTGTGGAACCCGCCGGCGGGCCTCTCGCCGCGCGAGCTCCTCGCGTACCTCGTGGTCGTCGCAATCGTGGTGCGGACCTTCATCGCCTTCTATGAGATCCCGAGCTCGTCCCTCGTTCCGGAGCTGACCGATCGCTACGACGAGCGCACCGCCCTCGTCGGCTACCGCTTCTTCTTCGGCTGGTGGGGTGGTCTCACGATGTCGGCGCTGGCGTTCCTGCTCTTCCTGCGGCCGAGCGCGAGCCATCCGGTCGGCGTGCTGAATCCCGCGGGCTACGGCGCCTACGGTCTCGCGGCGTCCGTCGTGATGGCGATCGCGATCCTGGTGAGCGCTCTCGGCACCCACGCGTGCATTCCACACCTGAAGCAGCCGCCGCCTCCGCAGCCCTTCGACCCGCGGCGCTCCCTGGGCGAGCTGCGCGAGACCGTCTCCAATCGATCGTTCCTGGCCCTGCTCGGGGCCGCCATCTTCGGCTCGATGGCGCTCGGCATCGTCGCGGCGCTGAACGTCTACTTCGGCACGTTCTTCTGGGAGCTCTCCTCCGATCAGCTCTCGCTCCTCGTGTTCGCGAACTTCCTCTCCGCGGCCTTCGGCGTGGTGCTCGCGCCGATCCTCTCCCGCCGCCTCGGGAAGAAGGCGGGCGCGATCGCCCTCGCCCTGGCGGCCCTCGTGCTCGGTCCGGCGCCGGTCGTGCTGCGGCTCGTCGGGCTCTTTCCCGAGAACCACGCGCCCGCGCTGCTGCCGCTCCTCGCCATCTTCAACACCGTGGTGGTGGCGCTCTTCATCGCGTCGAGCGTGCTCATCGCGTCGATGGGCGCCGACGTGGTGGAGGACAGCGAGCTCTCGACGGGGCGCCGTTCCGAGGGCGTCTTCTTCGCCGCTTCGAGCTTCGTGCAGAAGTCCGTTTCCGGCGTCGGGATCTTCGCGTCGACATTGCTCCTCGGCGCGATCGGCTTCCCGAGAGGCGCGAAGCCCGGCGAGGTGGATCCCGCCGTGGTGCGCGCCCTCGGCATCGTCTACGTCCCGCTGCTCGCCGGGCTCTTCCTCGCCTCGATCGCATGCCTCTCGGGCTACCGCATCACCCGCGACAGCCACGAGGCCAACCTGCGCCGGCTCTCGGGCGAAGGAGTCCCCTGAGGCGCTGCGCCGGCCGCCTCACGCGTCGCCCGCGAGCGCCACTACGTCGCGCGCGATCTGGAGCTCCTCGTCCGTGGGGATCACCCAGACCTGCGCGCGCCCGCGCCCGTCGTCGATGCGGCGCGGGCCGCGCGAATCGGCCGCGTTGCGCTCGGGATCGAGCACGAGGCCGAGGGGCGCGAGGCCCGCCAGGATGCGCGCGCGCATCGACGCCGAGTTCTCGCCGATGCCCGCCGTGAACACGAGGGCGTGGCAGGAGCCGAGCTCGGCGAGGAACGCCCCGACGTACTTCCTCGCGCGATGGGCGAACACGTCGAGGGCGAGGGCCGCTCGCGCGTTGCCCGACGCGGCGGCGCGCTCGACGTCGCGCAGGTCGCTCGAGACGCCGGAGAGTCCGAGGAGACCGCTCCCCCGCTCGAGCGTCTCGTGGATCTCGTCGAGCGGGACGCCCGCGTGGACGAGGTGGAAGACGAGGGCCGGATCGACGTCACCCGAGCGTGTCCCCATGACGAGCCCCTCGAGGGGCGTCAATCCCATCGTCGCGTCGATCGCGATCCCGCCCTGGATGCACGCCATGCTGCAGCCGTTGCCGAGGTGGAGCGTCACGAGGTCGGGCCGGGCGATGCCGAGCGCCTCGGCGGCGCGCGCGGCGACGTAGCGGTGGCTCGTGCCGTGGAAGCCGTAGCGGCGCACGCCGTGCCGCTCGTACCAGGCGCGCGGCACCCCGTAGTGGAATGCCACGGGGGGCATGGTCTGGAAGAACGCGGTGTCGAAGACCGCGACCTGGAGCTTCCCGGGCAGCAGGCGCTGCATCGCACGGATGCCCGCGAGGTTCGCGGGATTGTGCAGCGGCGCGAGCGGGACGCAGGCCTCGATCGCCTCGAGCACCGCGTCGTCGATGCGCACCGAGGCGTGGAAGCGCTCGCCGCCGTGGACCACGCGATGGCCGACGCCGTCGATCTCGTCGAGGGAGCGCAGGACGGGCGGGGCGCCCTCGCGGAGCAGCGCGTCGATCGCCCCGCCGCCGGCCTCGTCGTGGGTCGCGACGCGCAGCGCGCGCTCCTTCCGCACGCCCGCGGCGTCGAGCGAGATGCGCGCGTCGGGGAGGCCGATCCGCTCCACGAGCACGCGCGCGATCGCCCCGCCGCGGTCGGTGTCGAACAGCTCCGCCTTGAGCGACGAGCTCCCGCTGTTCAAGACGAGGACCCTCACGCGCCGGCCTTCGCCTGGATCGCCGTCACGGCGATCGTGTACACGATGTCGTCCACGCTGCAGCCGCGCGAGAGGTCGTTCACGGGCTTGTCGAGACCCTGCAGCACGGGTCCGATCGCGATCGCATCGGTGGCGCGCTGCACGGCCTTGTAGGCGATGTTCCCCGCGTCGAGGTCCGGGAACACGAAGACGTTGGCGCGCCCCGCGACCGGGGAGCCGGGCATCTTGAGCTCGGCCACCTCGGGGTCGATCGCCGTGTCGTACTGCATCGGTCCGTCGACCGGGAAGTCGAGGTCGCGCTCGCGCAGGATCGCCATCGCCTCGCTCACCTTGTCGACCGAGTGGCCCGCACCGGAGGCGCCCGTCGAGTACGAGAGCAGCGCGACGCGCGGCTCGATCCCGAAGGCGCGCGCAGTGCGCGCCGCGGCGAGCGCGATCGCCGCGAGCTCCCGCGCGTTCGGGTCGGGCACGATCGCGCAGTCGCCGTAGACGAGGACGCGGTCGGCGAGCGCCATGAAGAACACGCTCGACGCGAGGCCGACGTCGGGCCGGACGCCGATCACCTGGAGCGCGGGGCGCACGGTGTCGGCGGTGGCGTGTACGGCGCCGGAGACGAGCCCGTCCGCGTCGCCCGACTTCACCATCGCGGCGCCGTAGTGGACGGTCGACTCGAGCAGCCAGTCGCGGGCCGCCTCCTTCGTGACGCCGCCCCGCTTGTGGCGGCGCGCCTCGACCACGACGTCGGCGTAGCGGTCGAGCTCGCGCGAGCGGCGCGGATCGACGATCGAGACGCGCCCTTCGAGCGCGACGCCGAGCTCCGCGGCCTGCTTGCGGATCGTCTCCTCGTCGCCGAGGAGAGTCACCCGCGCGAGGCCCTCGGCGAGCACCCGGCCGACCGCCTCCAGGGTCCGGGGCTCGTCGCCCTCCGGCAGGACGATGTGGGCCTTCGCCTCGCGTGCGCGCACGAGCAGGCTCTCGAGGAAGCTCTCCGCGCCTCCCGCCGCGCGGCGCGGCGCCGGGGCCGCCATCGAGAGGGCCTCGTGGAGCGCCGCGCGATCGAGATGGGCCGCGAGGCCCGTCGCGACCTGCGCGATCCGGTCCTGGTCGCCGGGCCGGACGCGCACGTGCAGGGCGCGGATCCGCGCCGCCGTCTCGAACGCGTTGGCGCGCACCGCGAGGGTCGGGAGCCGCACGAGCTCCATCTCGCGGATCAGCTCGATCACCGCCGGGTCCGGCCGCAAGCCGCCCGTCAGCACGACGCCCGCCACCGCGCTGCGACGCGGCGAGGTCTGCACGCAGGCGAGCGTGAGCAGGATGCTCTCTCGATCGCCCGACGCGACCACGAGCGTGCCCTCGTGACGCAGCTCGGCGAGGAGGTGCCGCGGCTCCATGTCGGCCACGACCACGCGCAGCACCACGGCATCGAGGCCGTCGCGGCCGGAGAGCACCTCGGCGTGGAGGGCGCCGGCGATCTCCGAGAGCTTCGGCGCGCTGAGCAGGCGGCGCTCGGGCAGGACGCCCACGAGCCGCACGTCGGTCGCCGCGAAGGCGTCGGCCAGGGCGCGGCGCAGGGCCTCGAAGCTCTCGAAGCGGCGCTCCCGGCCGGTCGGGCCGACGTGGGCCCGGTTCACGATCACGCCGAGGACGCTCGCCCCGGCCTCCCGGAAGATCTGCGCCGCGGTGCGCACGCTCGAGACGAGGTCTTCGACGGCCGAGTCGGCGCCGAGATCGTGACCGCGGGCGACGAGCAGGACCGGCGTGCCGAGCCGCGTCGCGATCTGCTCGTTCAGCTTCACGCCGAAGGCGTCGCGCTCGTCGTTGATGCCTTCCGCGAGCAGGAACGCGCCGTCGCGGCTGAGGCGCGCCGCCGCACGTTCGACGCGATCGAGGAGCTCCGCGCCTCGCCCCAGGGCGACGAGCGAGGCCGCCTCGCGGCGCGTCGCCGGCTGCTGCGCGTCCGCCTCGGCCGCAGCGGCGCCCGAGGCGCGCATCAGCGCGACGTCGGGATCGTCCGCGCCCTCGCCCACGGGCTTGAAGTACACGGGGCGGCGGCCGAGCGGCTCGAGCACGCGCGCGAGCGCGAGGGCGACGACGCTCGCCCCGGCGCCGCCCTCGAGGCCGCAGATCAGCAAGCGGTCCATCCGTCGCCCTCCGTACGCGCGGCGAGGGTAGGAGACGGGCGGCGTCCCCGCGCGGTGCGACCTAAGGTGGCCCCATGCGGCGGCGGAGCTCGATCCTCGGACGTGTACGCCGTCTCGCGCTCGGGGTCTTGCTCGTGCCGGGCCTCGCGGCCGCGACCGCCCGGGCCGACGACGCGATCGTCGCCGCGACCCTCTCCGCCACGATCGAGTCCGGCCGCCATCCCTGGCTGCGCTGGCCGTCGTTCCCCGACTACCGGGAGGCGCTGCGGCGCTTGTACGCGGAGCAGGGCGTGCGGCCCGTCTGGATCGCCGACGGCGCCCTCACGTCGCAGGGTCGCGCCGCCATCGCGCAGCTCGAGCGGGCCGACGACGAGGGTCTCCACGCGAGCGACTACGACGCCGCGCTCCTCGCCCAGCGCGCGGACGCGCTCGCGCGCGATCCGAGTCCTGCGGACGCGGACGTCGCCCTGCTCGACCTCGCGCTCTCGATCGGCGTGATGCGGAACGTCTCGGACCTGCGGATCGGCCGCATCCGGCCCGAGCTCGGAGGCTTCCGCAACGACGTCGGCGAGCGGAGGGTCGACCTGCCGAGCTTCGTCTCCGGGCTCGCCCGCGCCGACGACGTGGCGGCTCGGATCCAGGCCATCGAGCCTCCGTACCGTCGCTACGAGCGGCTCAAGGAGGCGCTCGTCCGCTACCGCGCCCTCGCCGCCGATCCCTCGCTCTCGCAGCCGCTGCCCGTCGCGCGGAAGCTCGTGCCGGGAGACGCCTACGCCGGCGCACCGGCGCTCCGACACAAGCTCGTGGCGCTGGGCGACCTTCCGCCGGACGCGCCCCCGCCCCCCGACGAGACGCGCTACGACGGGGCGCTGGCCGCCGCCGTGGAGCGCTTCCAGGCGCGACATTCCCTCACCGCCGACGGTGTCGTCGGCGCGGCGACCTTCGCCGCGCTGAACACGCCCCTCGCGAAGCGCGTGGAGCAGATCCAGCTCGTGCTCGAGCGCTGGCGCTGGCTGCCCGAGATCGGCCCGCAGCTGATCGGCGTGAACGTTCCGGAGTTCCAGCTCTACGCCGTGCGTCGGGAGCAGCCGGGCGTTTCCGGCGAGGATCTGCTCAAGATGCGCGTGATCGTGGGCCGCGCGTTCCGTACCGAGACGCCGAACTTCGTCGGCACCATGAACGAGGTGATCTTCCGCCCCTACTGGAACGTGCCGCCGAGCATCGCGCGCAAGGAGATCGTGCCGAAGGAGCGCAAGAGCCCCGGCTACCTCGCGCGCGACGAGTTCGAGATCGTCGACGCCGCGGGGGTGCCGCAGCCCACGAGCGCCGCGACGCTCGCGGCCGTCGCGGCGGGCGCGCTGCAGGTGCGCCAGCGGCCCGGCCCGAAGAACGCCCTCGGGCTCGTGAAGTTCCTGTTCCCGAACCGCTTCAACGTCTACCTCCACGGCACGCCCGCGCCGAGCCTCTTCACGAAGAGCCGTCGCGACTTCAGCCACGGCTGCATCCGCGTGGAGGATCCCGTGGCCCTCGCGGAATGGGTCCTGCGCGACGAGCCGGGCTGGACCCGGGAGCGGATCCTCGACGCGATGAACGGCGAGGAGACGATCTCCGTCCCTCTCCGAACGCGCGTGCCGGTGTTCGTCGTCTACGCCACCGCCGTCGCGGATCCCGACGGCACGGTCCGCTTCTTCGAAGACCTCTACGGGCAGGACGCGAAGCTCTCCGAGCTGCTCGCGGGCGGGTATCCGTACCGGCCGTGATCACGCGCGGGCGTGCGCCAAGAAGAACCCAACGAGGGCTCCCGAGTACACGAGGCCGTAGAAGAGGGCTGGTAGGATTCCGAACCAGAGGCGCGCCCGGCGCCGGTCCAGCTCGAACACGGTCGTTGCTCCGCGATGGGACACGAACACCGACCAGAGCACGAGCACGGGGATCGCCACCGGCGCGGCGCGATCGTGGCTCGCGAACGCGACGCGATAGCTGGGGAAGCCGAGCGTCCAGGCCGCCGGCAGGATGACGATCGGGAGTGAGGCGACCATCCTCGAGTAGAGCCAGACGAGACGCGCCGCGCGCCGGTCGGGCGAAGTGGCCCCGCACCAGCCCGCGCGCACACGAGTCCAGAAGCCGCCGACAACCCAGCCGATCGGGCCGAGCACCAGCGCTGCGGGCGGCATGGAGATCCAGAACGCACGCCAGGAATCGAGCGGCGGAAGCGAAGGGCCCCGCAAGCCGAAGCCCAACATCGAACGGACCAGGGACTCATCGAGCCGATCCACCGCGGCCGCGAAGCCGACGATCAGGATCGCCACCGAGGCGCCGCGATCCCAGCGGCTGCCGCGCACCGCCGCGAAGAAGCGCTCGGGGTGGAGGTGGAGCGTGATCCATCCATCGAGACCTCGTGCGGTGTCCTGTCGTTCGTCCATCTAGGTCCCCGATCTTCGGAGCGGCATCCAGCCGAACCAGATGCGAGTCTGTCCCAGGCTCGTGCGCAGGAACCGCGAGAAGGCACCCAGCTCGTCGACGCCGACCACCGCGGTCGGCGCGGAGAAGGTGGTTTCGACGCGCACCTCTTGCGGGTCGATCTGATAGGTCCGCACGAGCTTCCCCCACGGTGCCTCGAAATTGAGCTCCGCACCCGGGAGCGTCAGCGAGACGCGCGGGCAGATGCGGTAGCGGAGATGGCTCTGCACCTCGAGGCCCGAGATCCAGTACGGGTGGAAGCGGTTCTGGGTCGCGAGGGCGTTCGCGAACCTCACGAGCCATGAGTCTGGATCGGCCCAGCCGCTTTCCCTCTCCACGTCTCCCGTGCCTGCGTAAGTCGCCTTCGCGCGGAGGACGACCGGGACCTCTGCGTCATCGACGCCGCCCAGCTCGACCGTCGGTACCGGCGTCTCACCAACCGTCGATCGAAACACGTCGAGGGCCCAGCGCCGCCGCTCGTCCGCGGCGAGGGGACGCAATCTCGCGCGCACGCCCTCCGCGACGCCCTCGGCAAACGAGACCGCGAGGCTCTCCTGCATCCGTCCGTCGCACGCGATCTCCCTTTCGCTCTCGATCTCGACGTGCCGGGCGATCGTCGGGGCATCGAGCCGCCGGGGCGCCGTCGCGCCGCGGCCGAGGTCGAGGGCGACGCGTCCGTGCAGCCATTCCGGGAGGCGTCCTGTCGCGACGTCGTGGGCGGTGGGATCGACGCAGACGGTGTCCGCGTCGGGAAGCGAGACGCAGGCGATCATGTGGTCGAAGTAGCGCCAGCTCGCGACCGAGAGCCTGCTCACGAGGAAGCGGTCGCTCGCCACCAGGACGGGCCAGGCGTCGAGACCCACCTTCCGGGCGAGCGCCAGGAACAGCGTCACCTTGTCCTTGCAATCGCCGTAGCCGCTCGAGAGGGTCGCTACGGCCGGGCGTGGCGCCACGGCGCCCACGCCGTGCTCGAACGCCACGTATCGCACCTCGTCCGCGACGAAGCGGTGCACGCGTCCGAGGAGCTCGCGCGGCGTGGACCCGGGCTCGACGAGGCGGGCGGCGACGTCGTCGAGGCGGGGATCCTCACGGATCGCCGATTCGACCAGGGCGAGCTCCTGCCGGCTCAGCTCCTCCCAGCTCGAGGGAAGCGCCACGGCGAGTTCCGGAGTCAGCTCGGTCCAGTTCGTGATGTCGGGATCGGTACGGGCGGCAGGCACTCGGTCCTGCTCGCAGCGGAGCCGACGCGGCCCGTCCGTGCTGCAGACCACGCCCCCGGCCGACACAGAGAAGCGTGGATCCGGCACGCCCTCGTCCCAGGTCACGACCACGGAGAAGCGCTCCGTCGGGGCGTCGCGCTCGGGATAGAAGAGGTCGGACCACGTCAGGGGGAAGGCGGAGCGCTGTGACTCGTACCGTCCCACCACGATGGCGGTCGCGCCTCGCCGCAGCGCGGGGAACGGCACCGTGACCACGGCCACGTCCGAGAACACGCCGGGCGCCACGTTCGTCGACACCTGGATGCGTGCGGGATCCACGCCGATGCGCGAGCCGTCCTCCTGCCTCACCTCCACGCGCTCCAAGCGGAGCCGCTCGAGGGCCGTGCGCACGGGCAAGCCGAGGATTCCGCCGTTCCGTGCCCCTTCATCGGTGAGGAAGAGCCGCATCTGCGTCACTCGATCCACCACGGTGCCGTCTGCCCCGAGGTGGATCGTGTGCTCGCGCAGGAGATCGGTATAGCCGTGGCCTTCCTCTTCGAGGAGGCGCATCCGATCCGCGTCGAGGGTGAGACGCGCCTCGCCGGCCGGGTCCGCCCCGCCCGCCCGCGCGGGTTCGACGGAGCGCCAGACCGGTCGGGCAGCGCCCGGGCGAGCGCCGCCCGCGAGGAGCGGTGCCACGGCAAGAAGGGCCGCACAGGCCCGGGCGTTCCGCGAGCGCAGAGATGTCCTCATCGCTCCGTCCGCGTGGTTGGGAGCCAGGCGAAGCCCTGTGCCAGCGAGACGAGATCCTCCTCGACCGAGGACCCGGCGGGTCCGTAACCGACGAGCTCGACCGCCGCGTCGTCCGAACGGCTCGTGAGCACCACGTACACCACCGCGGTCCCGAGGACGTCGCAGCGATACACCGCAAGTGAGAGCGGGCGGAGCTCGGGGCCGTCGGCAAAGCGGCGCTCCTCCCGTACCGCCATCAATCTTCCCGCAGACTGGATCCGCCTGCGCCGCGCGTCGACCAGATCGTCGAGGCTGCCTGCGCCGGGGGGCTGATAGACGAACGCCTCGACGGCGGGCCTCGGGGCGTGGAGCGCGAGGATCGCCCTGCCATCCCCGATCGTGCGAGGGTCCGCGAGACGCCAGCCGCTTCCGGGGATGCGCAGCCGGAAGCTGCCGTCCGGGGCGTCGAGGAAGGATTGCGCTGCAAGCTCCGGCGCGAGCGAGCGCCGCATTCTCGGCAGATCGCTCCTCCATACGGCTCCGGCGAGAAGGGCGGCGCCCAGCGCGCTCGCGAGGATCGCTGCGATGCGGCCGAGCGGCCGCACCGTCGCGGCGTCGAAGGGGAAGACCCCGGCCTGTCGCTTCCACGACGCCTGGATCCAGAGCACCGGGATCGGGCGGAGCAACGCTCCGACGAGCCACGGCGCATGGCTCGCGAAGAGCGAGGCTTCGATCACGGCGTAGAGCAGCGCGGGGAGGCGCACTCCGGCGGGAGCGGCAGCGCGAGGCTGGACGCGCCGACTGAGCTCGTGCAGGACGCCGAATGCGATGGGCGGCGCCAGGGAGCCGAGCGCCCACGCAAGGGGCCTGCGCGGGGTCTCGTCCGCGAGACGGAGCGCACGCGCCGCACGGCCGATCCATACCAGGAGGTAGAGACCACCGCTCGCGGCACCGAGCAGGTAGAGGATCGGGAGGCCCTGCGATTCCACGGCCTCCGGCCTCCGGGTAGCCTCCGCTGCCGCCGTCACCACGTGCTCTCCGTCACCGCAGCGCGCATTCTGCCACAACGGCGCGTCGCCCAGGCACCCCGCGATCGGGTCCCCCAAGGACGCCCCGGGGCGCTGCGACGTCCCGGACCGCGAACCGGCTTCTTCACGGATTCGTCGCTGCTCGAAGGCATCCTGCCACCGTCCCGTGGCAGGTGGGCGCTATCTCTCCGGGGACGGAGGATGCATGGGAACGCGAGAGCTCCTGCTGCTGATCGGCCTGGCCCTGCTCTGGGTGTGGTCGCGAATCGAATCGAAGCGACCCTCGGAAGACTCGGAGACCGCCTTGGAGAACCCGACGCGATGAAGCCGGCGCCGCGTCCGGTCCGCAAGCCCGGGCTGCACTGGCGCCGCCGGCGTCGGCCCGCACGGGCCTGAGCCCTCCGGCGCCCTCAGGCGCCGCGCAGGACGACGGGCATCGACTCGATCCCGGTGATGAAGTTCGACGGCCGCCGGGGCGGCGGCGCGTCGCTCGCGAGCGCGAGCTCGGGCATGCGCGCGGCGAGCTCCTCGAACATCACGCGCAGCTCGAGGCGCGCGAGGCTCGAGCCCAGGCAGAAGTGGGCGCCGTAGCCGCCGAAGGCCACGTGGTCGTTGGGGTCGCGCGTGATGTCGAAGTCGAAGGGCCGATCGAAGACGGCCTCGTCACGGTTCGCCGACGGGTAGAGCAGGAGCAGCTTGTCGCCCTGGCGGATGGGCTGGCCGCCGAGCTCGACGTCCTCGGTCGCGGTCCGACACATGTTCTGGATCGGCGTCACCCAGCGCAGCATCTCCTCGACGGCCTGCGGGATCAGCTCCGGGCTCTCGACCAGACGGCTCCACTGCTCGGCGTCGCGCAAGAGCTCGTACGTCCCGCCCGAGATCACGTGGCGCGTCGTCTCGTCGCCGCCCACCAGGATCAGGAGGGCGTCGTGGAGCAGCGCCTCGTCGTCGAGGCGCTCGCCGTCGATCTCGGCGTGGACGAGGACGCCCATCAGGTCGTCGGAGAGCTTCCGGCTGCGGCGGTCCGCGACCACCCGCTGGTTGTACGCCGCGAACTCCGCGAAGGCCTGGGAGGCGCCGATCAGGTGCTCCTGGGTCGCGGTGGAGGAGGTGGCGAGGATCATCGCGTCGCTCCAGCGCAGGAGCATGTCGCGGTCCTTCGGCTCCACGCCGAGCAGGTCGCCGATCATGATCATGGGGAGCGGCGCGGCGACGTCGTGGACGAAGTCGAAACGCCCCCGTGCGCGGGCGCGTTCGACCAGCTCGCTGCAGATCCGCCGCACGTGGGGCTCGAGGGCGGCCACGCGCTTGGGCGTGAAGCCCTTGTTCACGAGGTTCCGGCGCTTCTTGTGGAGCGGATCGTCGAGGTTGATCATCGAGGGAACGGGCGGCGCGTCCGGGCGCGTCGAGAAGCGGTTGCAGAACAGGTCGGAGCGCTTCGAGACCGCCATCACGTCCGCGTGTCGGGTCACGCCCCAGACGCTTCCGGTGTCGTCCCAGTAGACCGGCGCGTGCTCGCGCAGCCAGGTGAAGTGGGGATGGGGGTCGCGAGCGTAGAAGTGGCCGTCGAGCAGGCGCACGCTCGGGTTCTTCGGGTGGCGCACGAGGCGGTCGGACACGGTCGCTCTCTCCTCCGGGCTCTCAGCCGAGCTTCGCGATGACGTCGTTGCCGTAGCGCTCGAGATGGGCGCGCTTCGCGTCGAGGCTCGCGCCCGGGCCGATCTGGTAGCTGATCGGCCACGAGACGAGGCCGGTGACGCCCAGGTCCTCGGCGCGGCGCACGACGTCGGCGTCGAGCGGTACCGTGAGCGCGACGATCGTCTCGAAGGGAAGCGCCTCGCGGCCGTGCTCGCGGCGCGCCTTGCGGATCGTCTCGAGGATCACGGGGAGGTCTCCGGGCGCATTGCCCGCGCCGATCCAGCCGTCGCCGAGGCGGCCTGCCCGACGCAGCGCCACGTCGCTCCCGCCGCCGACGTACACCGGAACCTGGGCGGGCGGCGGCGGGCTCATCTCGAGGCGCGGGAAGTCGTAGAACGTGCCGTGGTGCTCGACCATGCCGCCGCGCCAGAGCGCGCGCATCACCTCGACCATCTCGTCGAAGCGACGCGCGCGCGTCTTGTAGTCGTGGCCGCAGAGCGCGAACTCCTCCTGCATCCAGCCCAGGCCCGCGCCGAGGGCGAAGCGCCCGCCGGAGAGCAGGGCGAGGGTGCCCGTGGCCTTGGCCACCTCGAACGGGTTCCGGAGCGGCAGGATGTAGACGCCCGTGGAGACGCGCAGGCGTGTCGTGGTGGCGAGGATGGCCGAGGCCGTGACGAAGGGATCCGGCCAGGGGGTCGCGCTCGTGAAGGGCGGCGTGCCGTCGGCGGAGTAGGGGTAGCGCGACGCGATCTTCTCCGGTGCGAACAGGTGGTCCGAGACGAAGGCGCCGTGGAACCCGACCTGCTCCGCGATCTGCGCCACGGGAACGACGTGCTCGGGCTCGGTGAAGGAGAGGGCCTGCCAGAAGCGCATGCTCATTTGACCGCCACGGGATTCACGGGGGAGCCGATGCCGCCCGTGACCTTCAGGGGCGGCGCGCTGAACAGGAACGTGTGCTGGCCGTCGCGCGCGCAGTCCGCGGCGAGGGCCTCGAGGTCGAACATCTCGCCGAACGGCATCCCCATGTCGCGGATGCCGAGCAGGTGCACGGGATAGAAGAGCTCCGGGTCCTCGCAGGGCATGACCTCGATCGCCGTGTTGTCGGCGCAGACCGCGGCGACGTCGCGCGCGCGCAGCCACTCGATGCAGTCGATGCCGAGCCCCGGGCCCTGCCAGAGATAGGTCTCGCGGTCGCCGTCCCTCAGGAACACGTTCAGGTGACCGGTGCGGAACAGCAGCACGTCGCCCGCGCCGACGGTGACGCGCGCGGCGCGCTCGGCGGCGTCGAGATCCGCGGGCCGGATGCACGTGCCCGGCGCGAGGCGCTCGACCCCCTTCGTCCGTGCGACGTCGAGCAGCACGCCGCGCGAGACGATCCCGGCCTCCGCGAGGCGGTCGATGCCGTTCTTGGTCGTGCCCGAGACGGAGAGCGCCTCGGCCGCCGGAACACCGTTGTAGAGCAGGCCGTCGTAGTGGACGTGCGCGAGGGAATCCCACTGCGTCGCGCACTGGAGCGGCATGCAGATCACGTCGTCCGAGTAGTGGAAGCCGCCGGGCGCGCCGAAGGGCGCGCCGATCGCGGTCATGTAGTGCTGCGGGTTGAAGCGGCCGATCACCGTGCCGGACTGGGGGCCGTCCGGGCCGAACGCGAGGCCGAGGGGGAAGACGCGGCCGGTCTTCACGCAGGCGGCCGCGGCCTTCACCACGTCCGGCGTGAGCAGGTTCAGCGTGCCGCGCTCGTCGTCCCTCCCCCAGCGGCCCCAGTTCGAGACGCGCTTCGCGAGCGCGCGGACGACGTCCATCTTGTCGCTTCCGGCGTCCGCCACTACTTGAACTCCGGCATCACCTTCGTCGCGAAGAGCTCGAGCTGACGGTCCTGCACGTGGCGCGGGGTCGTGCCCTGGCAGAAGAAGTTCCAGGAGAGCCACTCGAGGTCGCCATCGGCGTAGCAGCGGACGAGGGGCTCCATCTCGCGCTTGATGTCGTCCACGGTGCCGCAGAGCTGGTACTTCTTCTCGATCATGCGCTTCACCGCGTCCTCGTTGGACTTGAAGCGCCAGGGCCGGACGTTCGGGTCGTCCTCGGGATTGCGGAAGAGCTCGAGGAATCCGAAGTGCCCGAAGTACTCCTGGTAGGAGTAGCCCGTGGTCTTCGCGGCGAGCTCGAAGGCCTCCTCGCGCGTGTCGCCGATGCAGATCGCGCGCACGCAGCCCGCGTTCTGGCCGAGCGCGAAGGGGTGGCCGTGCTCGGCGGCGACGCGCTGGTAGGTGCGGCACATCTCGAGGAACTTCGGCGGATCGCCTTCCCAGATCCAGGGCAGCCAGCCGTGCTTCGCGCACGAGAGGAGCGAGGTCATGCCGCCCGTCACGGGCTGCGAGATCAGGGGGTGCGGCTCCTGGTACGGGCGCGGACAGACGCCGATCTTGCGGATCACGCCGTTCGCGTCGAGCTCGCCCTCGGCGCCGAACTTCCGCGTGTAGTGCGCCGCCGCCCAGCCCTCGATGCCCTTCTCGTACGGATAGGGCACCTGGAAGTGCTTGCCGTTGTACTCGAAGCAGTCCTCCTTCCAGGCCTTCTCGAGGATCTCCATGCCCTCGTCGAAGCGCTCGCGGTTCGCCTGGTCGGCGGAGTCGCCCATGCCGGTCGCGGTCGTACCGCCCTGGCCGAGCACCTGCATCCAGCGCTTCTGGTAGCCGCGGGCGAAGGCGACGGCGACGCGGCCTTTCGTGAGCTGGTCGAGGATCGCGAGGTCTTCGGCCACGCGGATCGGGTTGGCCGCGGTCATCACGATCGACATCGGCATCATGAGGATGCGCTTCGTGCGCGCCGCGAAGTCGGCGAAGAGCAGCACGGGGTTCACCGAGAGCTCGTTGCCCTCGGTGTGGAAGTGGTGCTCGGTGGTCGAGAAGGCGTCGATGCCGAGCTCGTCGGCGAGGATGCACAGGTGTCGCAGCTCCTCGAGCATCCTCTGGTAGCGCTCGGTCGAGCGGCCGACGGGACGCAGGCGCTCGCGCTCCTCGAGGGTCGCGGGAACTGCGGGCATCGCGAAGAGATCGATCTTCATCTGGGTCTCCTGCTCAGAAGCGTTCCTGGATCCACGGCACGATCGCGTCGAGCGCGGCCCGCTGGCCGCTGCGGTCGGCCATGCCGGAAGGCCCGTAGCCCAGGTGGTCGCCCGCGACGGTCACCTTCGTCTTGTCCGCGGCGCGCGACGCCTCGTAGATCGCGTCGGTGTGGTAGGCGAAGACGGCGTTGTCGCCGTCGTAGGCGACCACGAGGGTCGGCACCGTGATCTTCGGCACGCAATCGAGGCTCGACGCGCGCGACGAGAGGCCGGACCAGGTGCTGAGCCACGCTCGCGGCGTCTGGTACTTGCCGAACCCCGCCTCGCAGTAGTTGAAGACGTCGGGCCGCGGGGAGAAGAACGATCCGATCGCGCGCTTCGAAGGCCACAGCGAGAGATCGGTGTAGGCGGGATGCGCCTCGGTGCGATGGACGGCGAAGTAGCGGCCGGCGAAGGCGCGACGCTCGATCCGGATCCGGTCGACCGCGGGCAGGCTCTCGGCGTCCGGGGCGCCGAGCTTGCGCAGCCAGTGGTTCCACTCCTCGACGTGGGCCCGCGCGATGGCGTCGATCCGCGCCACGCGCGCCCGCTGCGCGGACTCGTACCGCGCCAGGAACTCGAACGCGTACTTCGACGCCTTCGGGAGCGGCACGAAGCCGTTCCGCGGGTCGTACATGTCGAGCTCGGGATCGACCGAGAGGGGATCTCCCTCGTCCGTGACGGAGGGATCGATGATCGAGAGCATGAGCTTGCCCTGGCCGAGGTGCGTCGCGAGCTGGACGAGCCCGTCGGCCGGCGGCATCTCCATCCCGTTCAGGTCGCAGGGATCGCCGGCGGCCGTGTCGCGCAGCCGCCCCGACGCCGGCGTCTGCGCCTGGGACTGATAGAACGTGTAGAGCGCGCCGCCGCCGGAGTTCCCGAGCAGCACGATCTTCTCGAAGCCGCGCTCCCGCAGCCGCACGATCGCGGCCGCCACGTCGAGGACGATCCGCTCGTGGATCAGGTTCACGTCGTTGTTGACGTAGCGGCCCGCCTGGCCGAAGGCCGCGATCCCCGCCTCGAGCAGCCGCGGGACCGCGTAGTGCCGCTGCATGTCGCCGCGCGGGTGCATCATGAGCGCGACCGTCCGCTCGCCTCCGCGCGTGTAGAGCGTGCCGTGGGACTCGCCGCCGTCCTGGGCCAGGATCGGAAGGGGCTCCACGCGCGCGCCGGCCGGCAGCTTGTCGAACGACCAGAGCGAGGGGCCGAGCACCGGATAGCGGGCGAGCTGGGGGAAGGCCATCGCGCTAGCCCTTCTTCCCCGTCGTGAGCTGCACCTGGTCGCGCTTTGCCGCGCGCGCCGCGTCCGACATCCGGAGCGGCCGCACGCAGTCGATGTTCACGGCCTCGATGTCGTTCATGCCGATCTCCTGCCAGAACTGCTCGGCCAGGGCGCGCATCTCCTCGCCCGGGCCGTGCACCGCGCCGCGCGGGTGCCACATGATCGTGGTGCCCTCCATGGGTACGCCGGCGACGCTGCCCGCGTGCAGGAAGCCGATCTCGTCGTAGTCCATGTTGCGGTGGTAGTAGGGCAGGCGGCTCGCCTCCCGGTCGCGCTGCATCGGCGCCGGCACGAAGTTGCAGAGCACCCAGCCGTCGCTCTGGAAGAGCCCGTAGGCGGAGGGCGGCACGTGGTTGCGATCGGCGATCACGGGCCGGAAGTCGGTGTTGTGGAAGCGGAACGGGAAGAGGTCGCCCTTCCAGCCGACGACGTCGAAGGGGTGGTGCGCGTAGAAGAAGGAGGTGAAGCGGCCGTCGCGCTTCACGCGCACCTCGTACTCGGCGCGCCCGTCGCCCGTCTCGGCCTTCGGCTCGGGGATCTCCATCACGTCGGGGTCGAACGGGTTGTGCCTGCCGAGGCTGACGTGCTCGATGAAGCGGATCTCGCCGCGGCTCTCGAGCTGGAGCAGGTAGTTGTCGCGCGTCGTGGGGGCCAGTCGGTGGGTGACGCCTTTCGGGATCACGAGGTAGTCGCCCGGGCGGAAGGCGAGGGGCCCGAACTCCGTCTCGCAGGTGCCCTCGCCGCGGTGCACGAAGTAGAGGCGGTCGGCGTCGGCGTCGCGCAGGAAGAACGGCATCGCGTCGCTGCGGCGGGACGCCGACACGACCAGGTCCTCGTTGTCCCAGAGCACGGTCGCGTCGCCCCGGGCGTCGCGCGCATCGGCCGTCGCGATCTTCTCCCCGTCCACGTCGCCGGGCGCGAACTCGCCCTCGACGCGCAGCCAGCCCGTCGGCTCGTTCCGCCGGTACACGTTCGCGACGCGCCCCTGGAAGCCGCCGCGCCCGATCTCCTCCTCCTTGAGCCCCTTCGGCACCGCCACGTGCGCCTGCCGCGGCACCGTCCCCTTCGCCAGATGGATCCAAGAGTTCTTCATCGCTTCTCCAATCACGCAGACTCGCAGCGCCCCCCACACCGCCCCGCGCCAGCTCGGCGCAACGCCCGCCGCTACTCGAACAGCGTCCGCTGCGAGTACAGCGTGTCCACGTACTCCTTCACCGCGACGATCTTCCCGCCGCGCACGGTGAACAGGAAGTGGTAGTGGTTCCGGTAGTCCTTCCCCTTCGCCGTGCGCCCGGTGATCACGATCTCGGCGGCGACCTTGTCGCCCTCGGCGACCATTCCCTCGACGCTCGGCGTGAGCGGCACGCTCGGGTCGTAGAGCCCGGTGCCGCTCGCGAAGAGGCCGAGCACGGCGTCCTTTCCCTCGTACGTGCCGGCGAGGGGCGACGACGGCGGCACCCACCACACGATGTCGTCGGCGAACCTGCCCAGGGCCGACGGGTAGTCGCCCTTCGCGAGGGACGCGAAGTAGTCCGTGATCAGCTGCTTGTTCTCCACGCTTCCCATCTCGGTCTCCTTTCGCAAGACGATCCGCGCGGGCCCTGGCGGAGCGGCACCGCGAGCCCGCCGACGACCTCCGGACGCGCCTCGCGCAGCGCCCGCTCCACCCGCTCGACCACGGCCCGCAGGCGCGGCTCCGCAGGCTCCGGCGACGCAGCGATCGGCGCGAGGCCGTCCACCACGTGGCCCAGGCGTCGCGCGAGGGATTGGGCGAGCCGCTGCGCGTGCCCGGCGGCGGCGAGCACCACCGGGAGCCCGCGGCCATGTCGCGTGCGCGTGTCGTCCACGAAGAGGGCGAGCTGGCGCAGCGCGTCGGCGAAGCTCACGGGGTCGACGTCGCTCCCGTCGTGTCGGAACCAGGCGTAGCCGGAGTAGCCCGGCCACGGCGTGCCGCCGCACGTCACGGCGTTGCGGCTGCGCGCGGCCTGGGGCGCCGCGACGATCCATGCCGGGGCAGACCGCGCGCACGCCGCGATGAGCTCGCTCCCGTCTCCGCCGTCGGCGTGGAGCGCGATCACGATTCCGCGCGGCGCGCCCTCTCGAGGCAGGCGCTCGCGATGGACCAGCACGCTTCGCATCTCGTCCTCACGTGCCGCGCGGGCGCGACGCTAGGAGGGCTCCTTCAGCGGTGCCGTTGCCGCGCTGCGGCCGGCGATCCAGCCGAAGACGACGGCCGGGCCGAGCGTTCCGCCGCCGGCGTAGTAGGCCGGGCCGGTCGGCGAGGCGACGCAGTTGCCCGCGGCGTAGAGGCCCGGGATCGGACGGTCCTGCGCGTCGAGCACCTGCGCCCCGGCATCGATCACGGGGCCGCCGCTCGTGTCGAGCGTGCCCGGCGCGAGCAGGATCGCGTAGTACGGCCCCTTCGCCGCGATCGGATGCATCGTGGGATTCTTCGTCTTGCCGAGGTCGTGCTTCGAGCCCGGGGGCTGCGGGTTCGGGAACGACCAGATGTGCGAGTGCCAGAGGCGGTCGTAGTTGCGCGCGCCGCGATGGAACTCGGGGTCGACGCCCGCCTGCGCCGCGGCGTCGAAGCGCGCGATCGTCTCCTTCAGGTTCGCCTGGAAGTCGGGCGCGAGCCGGAGTCCCGCGACCTTCGGGCCGAGCTCCGCGAGGCGCGCGTCGATCTTCCCGGCGAGCTCGCTCCACGTCTCGCCCGTGATCACCCAGGGCGCCGAGGAGCCCGGCGCCGGGATCGGAAAGCGTCCGCCGAACACCTCGGCGCCGCGCTGGTCGTAGAGCATGACGAGGATCAGGTTCGGCCACTCGTGGGCCACGCCGTCCCATGCGTAGTGCGCGCGCGTGCGCTCGTTGTAGTTCGTGGTCTCGTTCACCACGCGCTTGCCGTACTTGTTCACGAGGATCGTGCTGTCGCCCGGCGGCATGAAGACGTCGTCGGGCGTGCTCGCGAAGGCGAGCGCCTGCTCGAGCACGATCTCCGCACGCCAGGCGCTCCCCATCTGCCCGAGCTTCGCGCCCACGGCCTGGGCCATCGCCACGAAGTCGCCGGTGTTGGTCGGCACGGCGCAGCCGCCGAACACCGGGCCGGGCTGGAAGTGGAGCATGAGCTCCCGGTTGTGCGTGAAGCCGCCCGTCGCGAACACCACGCCGCGTCGGGCCCGGAGCCGCAGCGTCTCGCCGCTCGTCTGGTCGGGGTCGCCCTTGCGCGCCTCGACGCCCACCACCTCGCCGCGCTCGTTCTCGAGGATCCGCGTCGCCCGCGCGGGCTTCTCGATGTGGACGCCGCGCTGCTCGAGGGCGGTGCGGAGCTGGCGCACCATCTCGTCGCCGAGCCCGAAGGAGCCGTCGGGCTTGCGCGGCCAGAGCCGCCGGTCGCGGGGCGTCGCGTCCTCGAGCGTCGGATCGAAGTAGTCCGGCATCGGGCCGAACGGATTCTCGGCGGGCTGGGAGTCGAGGGCGCCCATGGCCTGGAGCCCGTCGACGGCGACGGGCCCCTCGTCGTAGAGCGCCTGCAGGAGCGCCCACTCGTTCGCCGGGAGACCGAAGTCGGGCTTCGAGGCGTCGAAGAGCTGGGGGTACGAGGCGTGCGCCATCGCGGCGAGCGTCGCCTCGCGCGGCTCGTCGCCCTTTCCGGCGCGAAAGCGGTTGTTCGGGATCCAGTAGACGCCGCCCGACTTCGAGGTGGTGCCGCCCACGAGGTACGCCTTCTCGAGCACGATCACCTTCGCGCCGGCGTTCGCGGCGGAGAGCGCGGCCACGAGGCCGGCCGCGCCCGTGCCGACGACGACGACGTCGGCCTCCTCGTCGAAGGCCTGCTTCCCCGCGCCGCCGAGCGCGCCCGTGGCGCAGCCGGCGCCGGCGACCGAGGCGGCGCCGGCGATCCCCGCGAGCTTCAGCAGATCCCGGCGCGAGAGGCTCAGAGCGGGGCCTCCACGCTCTCGAGCGGCTTCGAGTAGAACTGGCGTGCCCAGCGGCGGTACTCCGCGATCGGGCCGTCGCCGTCGCACAGCACGGGCTTCACGTTGTGGCGCTTGGCCTCCCAGATCGCGAAGTCCTGCTCGATCGCCTTCGATTGGTCGTCCATGTAGGCCTTGAGCAGGGCGACCGTCTCCTCCTCGCTGCGCCCGTCCTTGCGGCCGATGATCCCGGTCGCGAACTCCATGGTCTCGTCGTCGATCGGCGTGAGCCCGGCGGAGACGACCGTCGTGAACATTCCGGTGTAGGTGAGGAAGTTGTACCCGAGGCCCCAGTTCTGGGCCTCCATGTAGAGGTCGTCCTGGACGCCCATCGTCTGCACCGTCTTCCGGGTGCCGATGTTCCAGAAGAACATCTTTCCGTCGAACTTGTGGCTGCGCTCCCGCGGCGGGTCCATGAGGTGCACCGTCTGGAAGTGGTGCCAGTCGATCGCGTTCTCCATCACCTCCTGGGGCTGGCTCTTGATCACCCAGCGGTACTTCTGCCAGGAGCTCGTCCAGTTCGGATCGCCCCAGCCCGGGATCTTCGGGATCTCGAAGTCGGGCGGGGCACCCTCGGCGTGATGCCAGACGAAGATCCGGCCGTTCACCTCGGCGACGGGCCAGGCCCGCGTCTCGGCCTTCGGCGGGATGCGCTTCGCGTAGGGCACCTCGACGCAGCGGCCCGTGCCGTCGAAGCGCCAGGAATGGAACGGGCAGCGGATCGTGCTGCCCTCGACCTTTCCGCCGACCCCGAGGTGGGCGCCGAGGTGGGGACAGTAGGCGTCGAGCACCGCCGGCTTCCCGTCCTCGCCGCGGAAGAGCACGAGCTCGCGGCCGAGGTAGCGGAGCGCCTTCACCTCGCCGGGCGCGAGCTCGTCGGAATAGGAGACGTGGAACCACGAGTTCGGGATGCCGAAGGGGAAGCGGCCCATGCGCGGGTCCTCCAAGAGCGGCGTTGACCGACAGATTAGAACATGTTTCAAATCTGGTGACAACCGGGCTCCCGCGATCGGCGCGCGAGCTCGTGGCCCGGCGGGGACGTCCGTCCTCGCCGCAGGGGTTTGGCGGCCCGACCTGCGGGGCCGGGAGGTGCGCGTCGTGTCGGGATCGGGACGTCTCCAGCGGAAGGTGGCCCTCATCACGGGGGCCGGCTCGGGGATCGGACGCGCGACTGCGCTGCGCTTCGCGCGGGAGGGCGCGGCGGTCTGCGTGTCGGACGTCGCGGGCGATCGGGCCGCGGCCGTGGCGAAGGAGATCGAGGCTGCCGGCGGGCGGGCGGCGGCGTTCGCGGCCGACGTGGCCGATTCCGCGCAGGTGCGGGCGGCGGTGACGGCGGCGCGCGAGCTCGGACGCGGCCGGCTCGACGTGATGATGAACAACGCCGGCCTCCCGCACGGCGCCTTCGTCGCCGATACCCAGGACGAGGACTGGCGGCGCGTGATGTCGGTGACGCTGGATGGTGTCTTCTACGGCACGCGCGAGGCGCTCGCGGTGATGATTCCCCAGGGCTCGGGGGTGATCCTGAACGTCTCGAGCGGGGCGGGGCTCGCCGGCGAGCCGAACCTCGGCGCCTACGGCTCGGCCAAGGCCGCCGTGATCAACTTGACGCGCTCGGCCGCCGTCGAGAACGCGCGCCACGGCGTGCGCGTGAACGTGATCTGCCCCGGCCCGATCGAGACGCCGCCCATGATGGCGTGGCTCGACTACATCCCCGGCGGTCGCCCCGCCTTCGAGGCGCAGATCCCGCAGCGGCGCATGGGCACGGCCGACGAGATCGCGAACGTGGCGCTCTTCCTCGCGAGCGACGAGGCGAGCTACGTGAACGGCGCGGTGATCGTGGCCGACGGAGCGATCAGCTCGCGGACGGGCGCCCCGCGCTTCGACTGACGCCGCTCTCCCTCGCGTGCCGAAGATGCTCCGACACCGCGTCGAGCCACGCCCCCGGCGCTTCGAGCTGCGGCGAGTGGCCGGCAGCGGGGAGCGTCACGCGCCGCGCGCCGGGGATGGCGCGCTCCATCACCTCGGCCGGCTTCAGGAAGCCGGCGTCCTGCTCGCCCACGAGGACGAGCGTCGGGCAACGGATCTCCCCGAGCCGCGGCGTCATGGGCTCGGCTTCGGAGAGCTCGACGCCCAGCCGATGGAAGGCCTCCACGTCCATGCGCCCGAGGCGCGCGCGCAGGTGCGCCGCGTATCGCTCGGCGCCCCACTCGCGCTCGAGACGACGATCGGCCTCGGTGCGGACCGCCTGCTCGTTCGGGTTCGCGCGGATCAGCTCGAGGAGCTTCTCCATGCCCGCCTCGCGGCCGATCTTCGCGCCCGCGTCGAAGATCTGGCGCGGGAGGCGCTTCGTGAGCGGCTCGGACGCGGTGTCCATCAGCACGAGCGACGCCACGCGCTCGGGATTCGCGAGCACGAAGCGGAGCGCGACCATGCCGCCCATCGAGTGGCCGAGCAGATCGAAGCGCCCGAGGCCCAGGGCGTCGACGAGGGCGCGGAGATCGTCGGCGAGCTGGGCGAAGGAGTAGGTCGCGGCGTCCCCCGTCTTGGTCGAGTCGCCGTGGCCGCGCTGGTCGTAGGCGATCGTGCGGCCGAGCCGCGCGAGCTCCGGGAGGCGCGGCGCGAAGTCGTCCCGGTAGCCCGTGAAGCCGTGGACCAGGACGAAGGCGCGATCGCCGGCGCCCGACTCGTCGTAGACGAGCTCGACGCCGTTCACCGAAAGACGCTGGGTGGTGACGCGCACGCGGGTATCGTACGCGAAACGGGAGGTCCCATGGCCACGAAGCTCCGTCCCTGGTCGCCGGCCGAAGAGCGCTTCGGAAACGTCGTGATCCGTCTCATGTCGAGCCTGAACGTGTGGGCCTACCGGGCGACCCGGGGCCGGGTCGGCGGGAAGTTCCTGCGCGGGGCGCCGGTGCTGCTGCTCACGACCACGGGCCGCAAGAGCGGGGAGAAGCGTACGGCTCCGGTCCTCTACCTGCGCGACGGCGAGCGCTTCGTGGTGGTGGCCTCGAAGGGTGGCTTCACCCACCACCCGGCCTGGTATCTGAACCTCGAGGCGAAGCCCGATGCCGAGCTCGAGCTCGGCGCCGAGCGCTTCGCGGTCACGGCGCGCCGCGCGAGCGACGAGGAGAAGGCGAAGCTCTGGCCGAAGCTCGTGGCGATGTACAAGGACTTCCAGGACTACCAGGACCGGACGGAGCGAAACATCCCGGTGCTGATCCTCTCGCGCCGCTAGCGGCGCCCTCCGAAGCCGGCCACGGCGAGGGTCCTCCGTTTGTACAAATCCTCGGTGCGCGGTCCACGCTGCGGCGTCCGCGGCGGCAGCATCGCGCCGCGTCGCTACGCCCGTGAAGGTGGCACCGATCGTGCAATCCCTCCTCGGAGCGAGGCCGAAGACCGTTCGGGCCTCGCAGGAGGAACACCATGGAGATTCGATCGAGCACCGCCGTCGCGGCGTGCGCCGCGCTCGCGCTCGGACTCTCGGGCTGCGGCACGGCGACGGGCGCTGCGGTGGGCGCCGGAAGCGGCGCCGCCATCGGCGCCGGCACGGGCTACGGCGCCGGCAAGGGCGCCCTGATCGGAACGGGCGTCGGCGCCGCCGCCGGGGCGCTCTACGACATCACGCGACACAGCCAGGACTAGGAGGCAGCCATGAAGCTCGCAAGGGCGATCGCAGTCGTGGGGCTCGCGTGCGCGCTCGCGGCGATCGAGGCGCGCGCGGCCGAGCCCGCCCCGAAGGACGACGGCCCGTCGGTCGTGGAAGGAAAGGTCGAGAAGGTCGACCGCGCGCAGGGACGCGTCACGCTGCGCGACGACGACGGGAAGCCCCACGTGTTCAAGGCGTCCGACGAGACCGCCGCCGCGCTCAAGCCCGGCGATCGGATCCAGGCGAAGCGGCGCGAGGCGAAGCAGTAGGCGCGGGCCGCGCGAAGCCGCCCGCCTTCGCGCAGCCCGAAACCGCCCCGCGTCGACCCCCTCCCCACGATCTGGGGGGATGATTCCCCCTCCCCATCTCCGTTCCATCGCGCACCATCTCGGCGGCTGCGCGCCAGTGGAACGTGCCGGACGCGCGTCCGAGAGGGGAGGATCCAATGAGCGCACGACCCCGCCGATCGCGGGGCGCGAGCCGTTCGCGCGCCCGCAAGGCCGCCGCGGCCGCCTCGTTCCACCACGCGACGATCGTCTACGTGCACGGGATCGGCGCCCAGCCGCCGCCCGAGGAGCTGTCGCAGTCGTGGGACCGCGCGCTCTTCGGGCAGTGGCAGGGATCGGCGACGCGTCTCGCCTACTGGGCCGACATCCTCCACGCGCCGGCCGACGCCGATGGGCGTACGCTCGCGCGGCGCTCCGGCCCGGCGCGCGACGGGGTCGATCCCGCGCTGCCTCCGGCCGCGCAGGAGTACGTCGCGCGGCTCGAGGCGCGCTACGGCATCGTCGAGCACGCGGAGGGCCCGCGCGGTCCCCGGAAGAAGATCCTCCCCGCGCCGCTGCGCGAGCCCGTCGCGCGCTGGCTCATGAAGCGCTTCATCCGCGACACCGCGGCGTACTTCTTCGACGAGGCCAAGCGCGAGGCGATCCGCGAGCGCCTGCGCGCGCAGCTCGATCCCGTCCTCGGGCCCTACGTGATCGTCGCCCACAGCCAGGGCTCGATCATCGCCTACGACGTGCTGGGCGAGGCACGCTTCGCGGGGCTCGAGGTGCCGCTCCTCGTGACGATCGGCTCGCCCCTCGGCCTCGACGAGGTGCAGGACCACGTGGGCCAGCCGCTCCGCCGGCCGCGCGGCGTCGCGGCGTGGACGAACTTCGCCGATCGCCTCGATCCCGTCGCGCTCGACGGCGACCTCGCGAACGACACGCGGCCGAAGGGCGACGTGGTCGACGTCGCAGTCTCGAACTCGGGCCTGAACCGGCACGAGGCGCTCGAGTACCTGGCGCAGCCCGCGGTGCGCGCGCGCATCGGCGAGGTGGTCGGCTCCGTGCGCGCCCGAAGCGTCGGCCCGCCGGTCGTCGCGAAGGACGTGATCCGCGCGACCGATCGTCCGCACGAGGAGCGCTATCCGGTGCTCGTCGAGCTGATGCAGGGCGACGATGGCTCCGTGGACGATCTGCGCAAACGCTCCGCGACGATCCACACGAAGATCGTCGAGATCGTCGGCCGGGTGAGCGGCGCCTCGGCGCGCCAGGCCGAGGAGCTCGCGCAGGTCGATCCGCTGCTCCGCTACGTGGGCGCGAAGCTCACGGCGCGCGAGATCGACCACCTCGCGGCGGGCCACGGCGGCCGGGAGGTGTTCCGGATCTGGCGCAACGCCAAGAAGCGCGCCCTCCTGCGCGAGTCCGTGCGCACGCTCCAGGCCGACGCCGCGCGCGGGGGCTACGGCGCGACCGGCGAAGGCATCCACTGGGCGGTGCTCGACACCGGGATCGACGCCGGCCATCCCCACTTCGCGACGCACGAGAATGTCGCCGCCGCCTGGAACTGCACGGTACGAGGCACGCCGGAGCCGCTCGAGCGCAAGGGGCGGAATGCGACGAAGGACGCCGACGGCCATGGCACCCACGTCGCGGGCATCATCGCGGGCACGCAGAAGGACGACCCGCACGGCCTCACCGGCATGGCGCCGCGCACGAAGCTCCACTGCTACAAGGTCCTCGACGACGAGGGCGGCGGCCACGACCTCTGGATCCTGAAGGGGCTCCAGCACATCTACGATCTCAACGAGAGCGCCTCGACCCTGCGCATCCACGGGGTGAACCTGAGCCTCGGCGGAAGCTTCGACCCCGAGGTCTACGCCTGCGGCCACTCGCCGATCTGCAAGGAGCTGCGCCGGCTCTGGCGCCAGGGCGTGGTCGTCTGCGTGGCCGCGGGGAACGAGGGCTCGGTGCCCGTCGAGACGCCCGACGGCACGCTCGATCTCCAGTTCGACCTCTCGATCGGAGATCCGGCGAATCTCGACGAGGCGATCGCCGTCGGCTCCGTGCACAAGGAGAAGCCCGCGCTCTTCGGCATCTCGTACTTCTCGTCGCGCGGGCCGACCGCCGACGGGCGCACGAAGCCGGACGTGGTCGCGCCGGGCGAGCGCATCGTGTCCGCGAACGCGGCGCGCGGGCGCACCGGCGAGTCGGACTACGTGGAGCTCTCCGGCACGAGCATGGCGTGCCCCCACATCTCGGGCCTCGTGGCGGCCTTCCTCTCGGTGCGCACGCAATACCTCGGGCGCCCCGACGAGGTGAAGCGGATCCTGATGGAGAACTGCACCGACCTCCGCCGCGACCGCTACCACCAGGGCGCGGGGCTCCCGAACCTGACGCGGATGCTGCTCGCGACGTAGGAGGAGCGGATGTCGGACCAGGAAGCGAGCCCGTGGGCGGCGGACGACGAGAGCGAAGCGCGTCTTTCCGACCTCGCGTTCGAGATCGGGCACGGGGCAGTGCTCGCTCTCGTCGGCTCGGGTCTGAGCCGTCCGCTCGGCTATCCGGACTGGCGCGGTCTCGTCGAGGGGCTCGCCATGGAGGTGCGCCGGCGCAAGCCCGAGCTCGTTCCGGCCACCGGCGACGACATGCTGTGGGTGGTGGAGCGTCACCGTCGCGCCCTCGCAGCGGGGCGCACGGATCCCGACGAGATCGCGTACTACGGATTCCTCGATCGTCAGTTCTCGGCGCCCGATCCGGCGCTCGTGCGACCTGCGCCGTACGCGGAGGTGGCGAAGAAGCTGCTCGCCATCCCCTTCCGGCACTTCCTGACCACGAACTACGACCTCTCGCTCCAGCAGGCGTTCGGCGACGAGCGATTCCGCGAGCTCGAGTGGGACTCTCAAGGCGACATGCGGGAGTTCCTGCACAACATCGCGACGCCGGGCCTGGCGCGCTGCGTGGTGCATCTGCACGGATGGATCAAGCGCCCGCGAACGATCGTCCTGAGCGAGCGCGACTACGTCCAGCGATACGCCCAGTCCGACAGCGCGCGGGAGAAGCTGTTCGCGATCTTCTCGACGCAGCGCATCGCGTACGTGGGCTTCTCGCTCTCCGACCCCGACCTGATGCAGATCCTGCGCTCCACGAACGCGCGCCTCGGTCGCGGCGACCCGTTCCATTGGGCACTCCTCCGAGCGCCGCGGCCGAATGGCGAGACGCTCGCCGAGCAGCGCGAGAGGCTGAAGGAACGGTACGGCGTCTGGGCGATCTACTATCGGCGTGGCCCCGATCCGGATCCCGACCACGAGGCCTTCCCGCTGGCGCTCGACGCGCTCGCCCGCGCGGTGCGACAGCAGAAGGGGCGCGCCGCCGCCGCAGGGTTGGAGATCCTCGGAGAGGTCCTCGAGCAATTCCCCGCAACGCTCGCCAGCGAGAGCGTCCTCACGCACGCGATCGCGAGCCACGGGTCCGGGAAGGCCCCGATCTTCCGCGACGACGGCGTCGAGCACCCCGAGCGCCTGCCCATCCCATCGATGCCACCGCCGAACGACCCGCAGAAGCACCGATGGGGGGGCCAATCCCGCGCGAACGGCCTCGAGCTCGGCGCCAGCGTCCTCTCCGACTCGCCGGGCTGGTTCCGCGTGACGCTCTGGGTGAAGCCCACCTCCTCCGAGCGGACGCTCGAGGGCACGGTCCGCTTCCACCTCCACGATTCCTTCGTGCCGATGGTTCGGACGATCGTGGTCCGGGCGGGTCGCGCCGAGGAGACGCTGTCGGCCTGGGGCGCCTTCACGGTCGGCGCCGAGGCGGACGGTGGCGAGACGCGGCTCGAGCTGGATCTCGCGGAGCTTCCCGACGCGCCCCAGGAGTTCAAGAGCCGCTGAGACGTCACGTTGTGGGAAGATGCGAGGCCTGACGTCCGGGCGCGCTGCACGCGCCCGACGCGCGTGGAGGCCCCCATGAAGTTCGGCGCCATGATCGCGACGCACGTCGACGACTGGCGGCTGCTGCAGCACGCAGAGTCGCTGGGCTACGACCACGGCTGGGTGCCCGACTCCCAGATGATCTGGAGCGACTGCTACGCGGTGCTCGCCCTCGCCGCCGCGAGCACGTCGCGCATCCGGCTCGGGACCGGCGTCGCGATCGCGCCCACGCGCATCGCGCCCGTGACGGCGCACTCGATCGCGACGATCGCGCGGCTCGCGCCCGGGCGCGTATTCCTCGGGATCGGCACGGGCCACACGGCGATGCGCGTGATGGGCATGCGGCCGATGCCGCCGAAGGAGTTCGCGGAGTACCTGCGCGTGGTGCGAGGGCTGCTCGCGGGCGAGGAGGTCGAGTACACGCTGCGCGGCGAGACGCGGGCGATCCGCTTCCTGCACCGCGATCGCCGCTTCATCGAGCTCGAGCGCCCGATCCCGATCTGGGTCGCCGCGAACGGCCCCGGAGCCCTGCGCGCGACGGGCGCCTACGGCGATGGCCGGATCTCCGCCCTCTACGAGCCGCCCGAGCTCGCGCGCTCCAGCCTCGGCCTGATCGCCGAGGGCGCCGCGAAGGCGGGGCGCAGCTTGCCCGAGCCGTTCCACACCGCGGCCCTCACCACCGCCGTCGTGCTGCATCCCGGCGAGAAGCTCACGAGCGAGCGCGTGATCGACGAGTGCGGCTCCCAGGTGGCGGCAGCGCTCCACTACTGCTGGGAGGTGCACCAGCAGAGCGGCAGCGCCGACCACCTGCCGCCGCCGGTGCGCCCCCTCTACGACGAGTACTGCGCCTACGTCGAGAAGATGGAGACGCCGCGCGAGAAGCGATACCTGCAGGTGCACGAGGGCCACTGCAGCTTCCTCGTGCCGGAGGAGCGCCGCTTCGTCACCCCCGACGCGATCCGCACGTGGTGCCTCGTCGGCGAGCCCGACGATCTGATCCACCAGATCCGGGCCGCCGAGTCCGCCGGCCTGCGCGAGGTCACGCTCCTCCCCCCGATGGACCGAGCCCGCAAGGTGTTCCAGGACTTCGCCAAGCACGTGATCGAGCGGTACTGACGCCTACCACCATGGAGTGTCGGGGACCCGCGCGGCGCCGGGCGGCGGGGGCGCGTACCGTTCCTGCTCCGTCGTTCAGCCCTCGACGCCCGCCGCGCGCCTCGCCTTCGCGCGCGCGGCCGCGAGGTCGAAGCTGCGGTTCATCATCACGCGCTGGGCCGCGAGCCCGCCGCCCGCCTGCAGCGTCGTCACGAGGTGCCAGCCGCCGTAGGCGTCGGCCGTGAGGTCGCGGATCAGGTTGTAGATGCGCATGCGCTCCTCCACGTCGACGTCCGCCGTCGTGTGGAGGTACTTGCGCAGGTACTTTCCGCTCTCGGGGTTCTCGAGGTCGGCGCGCTTCGGGAGCGTCAGCACGAGGCCGCCGCCCAGGTCGTGCACGTAGCGCAGCACGGTGTGGTAGTTCGCGGCGAAGTAGTACTTGCCGACGTTGATGCCGAGGATGCTCGGGTGGACCATGCCCGAGGGCGTGCGCTCGAAGTTCCGGCACGACCACTCGAGCGCCATGCGGATCATCTGCGCGTAGCAGACGAGCTCCGAGATCGCCTCCTGCACGTGGGCGTCGGCGCCCTTGCCCTGCTGCTCCGAGACGAGGAGCGCCGCGCCGACCAGGATCTCGGCGCGCTCCGCCGCCTCGACCATCCCGAGCGTGCGCTCCCACAGGCCGAGGGCGCGCGCGAACACGCCCGCGAGCTTCGCTTCGCCCGCGAGGAAGACGCGATCCCACGGCACGAAGACGTCGTCGAACACCACGAAGCCCTCGGGAACGCTGTGATGCGCGCTGGCGGGATAGTCGAAGGGGTCGAGCTCCGCCGGGGCGAAGCTCCGGTTGATGATCGTGACACCCGGGGCGTTCGCCGGGATCGCGAAGGAGACCGCGTAGTCGGCCTCCTCGGGCCGCATCGACTTCGTCGGCATCACGACGAGCTCGTGCACGAGCGACGCCGCGGTGATGTGGAGCTTCGCGCCGCGCACCACGATGCCGTCGGGCCGCCGCTCGACGATGCGCAGGTAGAGGTCGGGATCGTCCTGCTGGTGGGCCTTCCGGCTGCGATCGCCCTTGGCGTCGGTGATCACCTCCGCGGCGCGCAGGTCGTGGTCGCGCGCCGTCCGCCAGAGACGCTCGATGTTCTCGGCGTAGCGGGGATTGGCGATGCCCACCTCGTCCTTCACCGAGAGCAGCGCCATGTACACGCCCGTGACGCCGCCCACGATGCTCATGCGCCGGGCGAGGGCCACGCGGGCGAGGAGGTCTTCCTCGGTGCGCGGCACCTGGAAGACGCGATGGGCCTCGCTGCCCTCCTCGGTGCGGTAGAGCTCGAGCGCGCGCTTCTCCGGATCCCCGTGGTCGTAGTCGGCGGCGGCGACCGCCAGCGGCACCCGGAAGCGAGGATCGAGCGTGACGTCGTCGATCCGCTCGCCGTCCCAGAAGACCACGCGCCCGTCGCGCAGGCTCTCGACGTACTCGGCCGGGGTCTTGAGCGGCATCGCGATCCTCCTCAGTCGACGTGGAAGGCCTCGTCGCGCACGGGTGTCGCCGGGGCGGCGAACACGGCCTCGGGATAGGCCTCGCGGAACGCCTCGAGCATCGCCTCGAAGGGGAGGTCGAGGTAGCTCCCGCGCTCGCGCACGTACTCCATGTGGCGTCGGCCCGCGGCGTCGAAGGGATGCAGCAGCGCGTCGGCCGTGCCGTCGAACTCGAGGGGCCGGACGCCGAAGCGCTCGCACAGGCCGCGATCGAAGGCCGGTGTCGCCTTCACGAACGCGCCGGAAAGGTGGAGCTCGGTGTAGCCGTGGAAGACGAAGAGGTCGCTCCCGCCCATGCGCGCCCGCAGCTTCTCGCTGGCGAGGTGGTTGCGGACGTCGGCGAAGCCGACGCGGGCCGGGATCCCTGCCGCCCGAGCCGAAGCGGCGAGCAGGATCGCCTTCGGGACGCAGAACGCCGCCTTCGTCCCGACCACGTGGCTCGCGCGGTAGGCCTCCGGCTCGCGGCTCGCGGAGTAGGGGTCGTAGCGGAAGCCGTCGCGCACGGCGTAGTAGAGGGCGACGGCGCGCTCGCGCGGGTCGCGGGCTCCGGACGTCACCCGGGCGGCGAAGGCCCGCACGGCCGGCGCGTCGCTGTCGACGAAGCGGCCGGGCCGGAGGCAGGCGTCGAGATCATCGATCCGGGTGTCGCGTACTTGCGCCGGGGCGTCGAGCTGCGCGCGCTCCCTCGGGAGGGATCGAAAGGCCGGCTTCATGTCTCCTCCGGGGCCCGCGCCCGTGGCATGCTACCACGCGCCGCGCGACCCCCCGCGCGACGCACCTGCGGAGGCTCCATGGAGTCGCTCGACGAGATCCGCCTTCCCGGCCAACGCATCCACCGCTTCCAGGTCGGCGACGTGCGCGTGACGCGCATCGTCGAGCTCGAGGGGCCCGGACCGGGCACCTTCGTGCTCCCGCACGCGACACCGGAGAACGTCCGCTCGGTCGATTGGCTCGCGCCGCACTTCGCCACCGAGGACGGGGCGCTCCTGATGTCGGTCCATGCGTTCGTGATCGAATCGATGGGCCGCCGCATCGTGGTCGACACCTGCGTCGGGAACGAGAAGCCGCGCGCGGTCGCGAGCTGGAACGACCTCCACGGCCCCTTCCTCGAGGACCTGATCGAGGCGGGGTTCGCGCGCGACGCGATCGACACCGTGCTCTGCACGCACCTCCACGTCGACCACGTCGGCTGGAACACGATGCGCGAGGGCGACCGCTGGGTGCCGACCTTCCCGCGCGCCCGGTACCTGTTCGCACGCAAGGAGTGGGAGTACTGGAGCACGCTCCAGGGCGAGGAGGCCGAGGTCTTCGGCGACGTGATCGGCGACTCGGTGCAGCCGGTCGTCGACGCGGGCCTCGCCGATCTCGTGGAGCCCGACCACGAGGTGACCGAGGAGGTGCGCCTCGAGCCCACGCCCGGCCATACGCCGGGGCACGTGTCGGTGCGCATCCGATCGGGCGGCGCCGAGGCGGTGATCACCGGCGACCTGATGCACCACCCGATCCAGATGGCGCGGCCCGACTGGGGAAGCCACTTCGACTACGACGGCGGCGCCGCGGAGACGACGCGCCGCCGCTTCCTCGCGGACAACGGCGACCGCAGCGTCCGCGTGTTCGGCACGCACTTCGCCACCCCGAGCGTCGGCCTCGTCGTGCGCGACGGCGCGGGCTGGCGCTTCGTCGTGTAGCGCGCGCCGCCCGCGGCGCGCGCGACTACGCGAGCTTCGGCACGAGCTGCGCGTACTGGTCGAGGAGCGGCAGCACCTCGTCGCGCGGCGCCGCCGGCACGCCGAGGATGGCCCGCTCGACGCCGAGCTCCTGGTAGCGGCGCAGCGCCGCCTCCTCCGCGGGGGCCCAGAACACCGAGATCGGGATCGACCCCGGGTCGCGACCGGCCTTGCGCGCGCGCGCGTGCAGGTCGGCGATCGCCGCGGGCAGGTCCTGGATCAGGAGGTCGATCGGGATCCAGCCATCGCAGTAGTCGACCACCTTCTGCCGGCCGAGCGGCGTCGCGGTGCCGAGGATGATCGGCGGGTGGGGCTTCGTCACGGGCTTCGGGAACTGCCAGATCGGATCGAAGCGGACGTACTTCCCGTGGTACTCCGCATTCTCGTCGGCCCAGATCGCCTTCATGGCCTCGATCTTCTCGCGCAGGATCTTCCAGCGCTCGGCGAAGGGCGTGCCGTGGTTCTCCATCTCCTCGGCGTTCCAGCCGCCGCCGATCCCGAACAGGAAGCGCCCGTTCGAGAGCCGGTCGAGGGTCGAGACCTCCTTCGCGAGATGGATCGGGTCGCGCTGGATCACGAGGCAGATGCCCGAGCCGAGCAGGATCCGCTTCGTCACCGCCGCGGCCATCGCGAGCGAGATGAAGAGGTCGTTCGTGTGCCAGTAATCCTTCGGGAGCTCTCCGCCGGCGGGGTAGGGCGTCCGACGGCTCGCGGGGATGTGGCTGTGCTCCGGGTACCAGATCGATTCGAAGCCGCGCTCCTCGGCCGCGCGCGCGAAGTCGTCGGGCCGGATCGCGTAGTCGGTGGCGAACAGCATGAGACCGATCTTCATGGGGAGGTCCTCCGACTCCGTTCTACCGGAACGCCGGGGACGAAGCGAGCCTCATCCGGTCGCTTGAAGAGGCTCCGGCAGCGCCGGTCCGACGAGACGGTTCCGGCCGCCACGCTTTGCGGCGTAGAGCCGGCCGTCGGCAGCCTGGAGCACGCTCGCCGGATCGCATCCGTCCTCGGGCATGCCGGCGAGGCCGATGCTCACGGTGATGTGCGCCGAGGCGCCGTTTCCGAGCGGCACGGGGCGCGCCGCGATCGCGCGTCGCGCCGCGTCGAGGCGGAGGGCGATCGACGCGGGCGTGGCCTCGGTCAGGAGCACCGTGAACTCCTCGCCTCCGTAGCGCGCGACGAGGTCGCTCGAGCGGAAGGCGTGGGCGAGGGTCCGCGCGAGGACGCGGAGCGCCTCGTCGCCCGCCGCGTGGCCGTGGTCGTCGTTGAAGCGCTTGAAGAAGTCCACGTCGAGCACGGCGAGCGCGAGGGGCTGGCCGGAGCGCGCCGAGCGGGCGAACTCCGCCATGAGGCGGTCGTCGAAGTAGCCGCGGTTCAGGAGCCCCGTGAGCGGATCGCGGGTCGAGAGCACGGAGAGGCGTTGGGTGCGCAGCACGACCGTCGCCGCGATCAACGTGGCGATCACGATCGAGATCGCCGGGAGCAGCCGCACGTTCGCGTCGAGGGGGTCGCCCGGGAGCGCGAGCCGCGCCAGGGCGTCGAAGCCGGCGCCGACGCGAACCTCCCTCACGGCCCAGAGGTATCCGCACACGCCGGCCGCGCCGGCCACCAGGCAGACGCGCACGTCGAAGCGGAGGGTCGTGGCGAGGACCGCGAGCAGGTAGAGCGGGAAGCCCAGGAACGCGATGGCGACGGCGCGGTCGGGCAGCATGCGGCCGATCATCGCGATCCCGATGCTGATCATCGCCGCGTCGATGACCGGTGTCACGAAGGAGAGGCGCCCGACCTCGCCAGGCCGGCGGGCGACCCGCAGCACGGCCAGCGCGACGACCACCGTCGCGAGATGAAGCGGGATCAGGCGCCCGCCCGTGGTGTCGCTCCCGTGACGACCCACGAGGCGCTGCAGGAGCGCGTTCGCCACGTTCAGCGCGATCGGGATCAGGCACACGACGAGCCGCAGCCGCGCCACCTCGATCTCGCCGCGCTTGCGGCTCTCGTCGAGAAGGCGATCGGGCTCGGCGATCAGCATGTGGACGAGCCCGCGAAGGGACGATGTGAGGTCGGCGCCGCGCAGAAGGCCTCCGGTGCGCGGGCGCGCGACGCCGCCAGGCCGTCGCCGACGCCCTGACGACGGATCGGAAGGCGCCCTGCGCGGGCGCAGGAAAGGTGAACCCCTCATCGGAAAGAGGAGCGCCGCGTCCTGCGACGACCGGAGGGGCGCCGCGAGAGAAGCGATGCGCGGATCCGGGGACCTACCGAGGCGCGCCCGAGCGCGACCTCAGGCGAGATCGAACACGAGTGCCTCGGCGTCGGAGCCGGCCTCGAGGGCGACCTCCGACTCCTCCGAGAGGGCGGCGCCGTCGCCTGCCGAAAGGAGCACCGCGCCGGCGCCCGAGCCGAGGCGCACGCTTCCGCTCGCGACCTGCACCCAGGCATGTCGCCCGGGGCGGAGCGCCAGGGAGGCCGACTTCCCGGCGTCGAGCCGCGCGAGGCGGAGCTCGGCGTCCTGGTGGATGGTGACGGAGCCCTGGCGCCCGTCGCGCGAGGCGGCGAGCACGAGCTCGTTGCGACGCAGCTCGCGCGGAAACTCCGCCTGCTCGTAGCCGGGCGCGATGCCCTCGCGCTCGGGAAGGAGCCAGATCTGCAGCAGGCGGACGGGCTCGTGCTGCGACGCGTTCATCTCGCTGTGCAGCACACCCGTGCCCGCGCTCATGCGCTGCACCTCGCCCGGACGGATCACGCCCTCGTTCCCCATCGAGTCCCGATGGCGGAGCGCTCCCTCGAGCACGACGGTCACGATCTCCATGTCGCGGTGGCCGTGGGTGCCGAAGCCCTGGCCGGGCGCGACGCGGTCCTCGTTGATCACCCGCAGCGCGCGGAAGCCCATGTGACGCGGGTCGTGGTAGTCGGCGAAGGAGAAGGTGTGCCGGGCCTCGAGCCAGCCGTGGCTCGCGTGGCCTCTCTCGTCGCTCCGGCGGAGGGTGATCATGGAGGGCTCCTCCTCAGGCGAGCGTACGCCGGCCGGCTGCGCTCCGCCGCTTCGGCGCACCTCGTGTGCCGCGGTGTCGCCGCTATGCTGCCGCCCCATGCCGCGACTGTCCTACGTCCTGGTCGACGTGTTCACGCGCCGCCGCTTCGGCGGCAATCCGCTGGCCGTCTTCCCCGAGGCGCAGGGCTACGACGAGACCCTCCTCCAGCCGATCGCGCGGGAGCTCAACCTCTCCGAGACCACCTTCGTCCAGCGCCCCACCCGCAGCGACTGCGACTTCCGGGTGCGCATCTTCACCCCGCGCGCGGAGATGCCCATGGCCGGCCATCCGACCGTCGGCACGGCCTTCGTGCTCGGCGCCGGCGAGCGGATGGTGTTCCAGGAGGGGATCGGGCCGATTCCCGTCGAGAAGGGACGCACGCCGGAGGGCGCCCCGATGTGGACGATGACGCAGCCGCCGCCGCGCTTCGGCGGGCGCTTCGACGATCGCACGGCGGTCGCGGCCTCGGTCGGCCTCCGGCCGGGCGACCTGTCGACGGCGCTGCCTCTCGAGGTCGTCGCGACGGGCCCTCCCTTCCTGATGGTGCCCGTGAAGGACCTCGACGCCCTGAAGCGCGCCCGACAGCGCCCGGAGCTGTGGGAGCCCCTCGTGAGCGCAGAGCCCGCGGTGCTCCCGTATCTCTTCGTGCAGACCGGGGCGTCGAGCGTGCGCGCGCGCATGTTCGCCGCGAGCCACGGGATCGTGGAGGATCCCGCGACGGGCGCGGCTGCAGGCCCCCTTGCCGCCTATCTCGTCGACCACGGAGTGATCCCCCCGACGGCCGGCCTCGCCCCGCTGCGCGTCGAGCAGGGGCTCGAGATGGGTCGGCCGAGCGTGATCCACTGCGAGGTGGAGGGAGGGCCCGGCGCGATCCGAGGCGTGCGGGTGGGCGGCGAGTGCGTGAGCGTCGGCGGCGGCTACTTTGACGTCTGATCCCGCGCCGGTGTCGCAGCCGAGAGCCCCATGGCCCCGAGCCCGAACGAGCCCCGAGCGATCCTGCTCTTCGACGGCGTCTGCAACCTCTGCCACGCGGCCGTGCGCTTCGTGACCGAGCGCGATCCCGCGGGCCGATTCGCCTTCGCGCCGCTCCAGAGCGAGCTCGGACGGCGGCTCCTGCGCCAGGCGGGCCTGCCCGAGGACACGCTCGACACCGTCGTCCTGCTGCAGGACGGCCGCGCCTACCTGCGCAGCGACGCGATGCTGCGCGCGATGAAGCGCCTGCGCGCGCCGTGGCCCCTCGCTTCGCTCGCGCTCGTCGTGCCCCGCTTCCTGCGCGACGGGGTCTACGACTTCGTCGCGCGCCATCGCTACCGCTGGTTCGGCCGCAAGGACGCCTGTCCGGTCCCGACGCCCGAGCAGCGCGCCCGCTTCCTCGCCTGAGCCCGGCAGCCCGGCCCGCGCAGCGGGCCACAGGAGTCTCCATGGCCACCGTGATCCAGAACTGGAAGGAAGTGCTGACGACGCAGAACCTCGCCCCCGAGCGCGGCATGGACGTCGTCTCGAAGTGGCTGCTCATCGTACGCGCGAGCGTGTTCCCGATGACGCTCACGTCGGGATTGATCGGCGGGCTCCTCGCCGTCGCCGGGCCCACGCCGGCCGACGCGAACTGGGGCTTCTTCGCGCTGGCGCTCCTCGGCCTCGTGCTCGCCCACGCCGCGAACAACATGATCAACGACTGGTTCGACCTCGCCGGCGGCGTCGACAGCGCCGAGTACGTGCGCGGCCAGTACGCGCCGCACCCGATCCTCTCCGGGCTGATCTCGAAGGGCGGCCTGGTCGCCGCGATCGCGGTCGTGAACCTCGCGGACCTCGCGATCCTCCTCTACCTCGCGCGAGAACGCGGCTGGCCGGTCGTGGCGTTCGCCCTCGCCGGGCTCTTCATCAGCGTGTTCTACGTGGCGCCGCCGGTGAAGCTCAAGCACCGCGGCATGGGCGAGCCTGGCGTCGCGATCGTGTGGGGCCCGCTCATGATCGCGGGCAGCTACTTCGTCACGACCGGAGCGCTGCCCGCGTGGGTGTGGGTCGCGAGCCTGCCCTACGCGATCCTCGTGACGACCGTGCTGATCGGGAAGCACGTCGACAAGCTCGACGCCGACCGCGAGAAGGGCATCCACACCCTCCCCGTGATCCTCGGTCGCGAGCGCTCGCTCTTCCTGAACCAGGTGCTCGTCGTCTCGTTCTTCGTCCTCGTGGCGATCCTCGTGCTCGCGGGAACGCTCGGCGCATGGACGCTCCTCGCGTTCCTGGCGGCGCCGAAGGCGTGGCAGGTGATCCGCGTGTTCTCGACGCCGAAGCCGGCAGCGAAGCCCCCGGGCTATCCGCTCTGGCCGCTCTGGTACGTGGCCTGGGCGTTCCTGGTCACCCGGCAGGCCGGCGTCTTCTTCGTGCTCGGGCTGGTCGCGAACGCGATCTACCCGGTCTTCTTGCGCTAGCGACGAGCAGGGGGAGAAGGAGAAAGAAAGGGAAGGGAGGGGGGAGGCGAGGCCTTCACTACTCGCGGGCTGGCCCGGAGTCGTGGCTCGGGCAATGATGGCCTCTCGAGCCCGTCACACCGGCGCCGCCTGATGCGGCTTCGCGGCGGCTGCCTGGCGCGCGACCGACGTCGACGGACCTCCCGGACCCCGAAACCCCTCCTCCCTTCCAGATCGAGGAATAGCACCCTTCGAGGGGGGCTGGGCGATTTTCTGCGCGTCGCGGGAAACGCGTGACGGGCGCGCCCCGAGACGTCGCGGCGGCTATGGTGGTGCGCGGTCGCCGTGCATTCCGCCCGCCGCGTCATCCGGAGGTCGCCCGCCCCGATGCCGAGCCCCCGTCGCCTGAGCGCCGCCGAGGCCGCCGCGCTGGTTCGCAGCGTCGACTCCCTCGCGATTCCGCTCGGACCGGGACAGCCCCAGGACTTCCTCCACGCCCTCGGCGAGCGCGACGACTACTCGGAGCTCGTCGTGGGCGCGGCGCTGCTCACGGGCTTCTACTCCGTCTTCGCGCGCCGCGGGGTGCGCCTGCTCTCGGCCTTCCATGGTCCCGTCGAGCGAGCGCTCCGGGCCCAGGGACACGACGTGCGCTTCGTGCCGGGCGACTTCCGTCGCGCCGGGCCCATCCTCCGGCGGATGAGGCCGCGCATCATGGCCACCAGCGCGACGCCGCCGGACGCGAGCGGCATGCTCTCGCTCTCGCTCCACGCGGGCGGGACCGTGGACGAGATCCTCGCCGCGGGACGCGACCCCGAGCGGCTGCTCGTGGTCGAGGTGAATCCGAAGCTGCCGCGCACGCTGGGCCTGCCGCCGGCCCATCCCCACGCGATCCCCCTCGAGATCGTCGACGTCCTGATCGAGAGCGAGCGCACGCCGATCTGCCTGCCCGAGTCGGAGCCGAATCCCGTCGAGCACGCGATCGCCGAGCACGCGCGCCGCTTCATCCCCGACGGCGCGACCCTCCAGACCGGGATCGGCGGGGTTCCGAGCGAGATCGTGAAGATCCTCGCGCGCAGCGAGCTCGGCGACTTCGGCGTCCACTCGGAGATGTTCACGGACGGGCTCATGGCGCTCCATCGCGCGGGCAAGGTGACGAACCGCAAGGGCCTCGGGAACGGCTACGACGGCGTCTCGATCTGCACCTTCGCGATGGGCACCGCCGAGCTCTACGCCTGGCTCGACGGGAACGAGGAGGTCCGCTTCGTCCCGGTGGAGCTGGTGAACGACCCGGGCGTGATCGCGCGCAACCGCCGCATGGTGTCGATCAACGGAGCGCTCACGATCGACCTGTGCGGGCAGGTCGCGGCCGACACGCTGAACGGGCGCCAGTGGTCGGGCATCGGCGGACACGAGGACTTCGTCGCCGGCGGCGCGATGAGCGAGGGCGGACACTCCCTCGTATGCCTTCCCGCCGCCGCCAGCGTGAACGGCGAGCTGGTATCGCGCATCGAGTCGCGGCTCGTGGCCGGCGCCTGCGTGACGACGCCCCGTCACCAGGTCGACGTGATCGTGACGGAGTACGGTGCGGCGGAGCTCGCGGGCCGCACGATCGACGAGCGGGCGGAGGCCCTGATCGCGATCGCCCACCCCGCGTTCCGGGAGCGCCTGCGCGCGGAGGCCCACGAGCTCCTCGCCTGGCGCATGTCGTAGGTCCCTTCCGAGGAGAGAGGAAGATGTTCGAGCAGCCTCGTTTCCCTCGCATCGCCGTCGTGCCCCTGACCGCGGGGCTGCTGTGGTTCGTCTACACCGCGGCGGAGGGGCTGCGGGTGGGCGACGTCTTCCGTCTGATCCCCGGCGCGCTCCTCTTCTCGGCTGGAACGGCGCAGCTCCTCTGGCCGGGCGACAACCGCATCGCCCAGTTCATGTCCCTGGCCGGCGTCCTCGGCATGCTGATCTCGGGGATCGGGCTCTTCTTCTGGGGCTTCGTCGAGGCCCTGGTGCTCTGGGTCGCCTCCGCTGCCTCGTACCTCGCCGCGGGCGCGATCTCGGTCTTGCAGGAGCCTCACGTCGAGGAGGTGCCGGTCCCCGAGCCGTCGCTGCGTCTCGACGCCGAGGTCGCGGCCGACGAGGCGCTCCTCGCGACGATGACGGCGACGATCCCGATCGTGGTCGGCGACGAGCCGGCCTTCGTGCGCGACGAGCTGATCGAGGCGAAGGAGCTGTTCGAGGACCGCGGCTGGCACGAGAAGCCGCTCGCCTACCACGTCGCGCCGCCGCCCCTCGAGCGGCCCCACCTGCGCAGCGCCCGCGTGCGCGGCATCGACTACGAGCACCTCTCGTTCGAGAGCGAGTACGAGCCCCACGCCGAGGAGCCCGGCCGGGAGCGCTGGCTCGGGTACGCGGCGAACCGCACGGCCCATGCCTGGGTGGTGCGACACTCGGATCCGTCGCGGCCGTGGCTCTTCTGCATCCACGGCTACCAGATGGGCTGGCCGCTGATCGACCTCTCCGCGTTCAATCCGCGCTGGTTCGGCGACCGCCTGGGCATGAATCTCGTGCTGCCCGTGCTGCCCCTCCACGGCGCGCGCAAGATGGGCCGGCGGAGCGGCGACGGCTTCCTCTCGGGCCGCGTGATGGACTCGATCCACGCGGAGGCCCAGGCGATGTGGGACATGCGCCGGATCCTCTCCTGGGTGCGTGGCCAGGGCGGGACGCGGGCCGGCGCCTACGGCCTCTCCCTCGGCGGCTACAACGCCGCGCTCTTCGCGAGCGTCGCCGACGACCTCGCATGCGCGATCCCCGGCATCCCGGCGACGGACTTCTCGCGCCTCGTGTGGCGCCACGGGCCGCCGCTCCACGTCGCGCGCTTCGAGCACCTGGGCCTCCGCCGCGAAGCGATGCACGAGGTGCTGGGCGTCGTCTCCCCGCTCGTGCTCGAGCCCAAGGTGCCGAAGGAGAGCCGCGCGATCTTCGGTGGGATCGTCGATCGCCTCGTGCCTCCCGACCAGGTGCGCGATCTCTGGCGCCACTGGGACCGCCCGAAGATCGTGTGGTACCCGGGCGCCCACATGACCTTCGGCCTGCATCCGCGCGTCCGGCACCTGATCGAGGACACCTTGCGCGACTCCGGGATGACGTCGGCGTAGCGCCGCGCTCGCCGGAGCGTCACGCGGCGCAGACGAAGTCGCGCCCTTCGAGGAAGCCCATGCCCGCGAGCGCGGCGCGGATCTCGCCGCGCGGGCCCGCGCCCGCGACCGACACCACGACGCGACGGTCGCGCAGGGCGGCGAGCGCGCCGGGCGGCACGACCGGCGCGCCGTCGATGCGCTGGCCGAGGCGGCGCGGGTGCACCTCGATCACGTGCGACGGGCGTCGCCCTTCGGCCGCGAGTGCCCGGCGCAGCGCGCGTCCCGTTCCGCCGTGGCCCCAGAGCACGTACTCCGGCGCATCGCGCAGGAAGCCCCGGGCCAGGAAGTGCGCCTTGCACGCGACGAACCGGGAGATCGCGTAGCGCGGGTCGCGGCGCGAGAGGCGCCCCGGGTGGTCGCGCCAGGCGACGAGGCGACGCGGCACGACACCGAGCCGGTGTCCCGCCGCGAGGAGCCGCAGCACGAGGTCGTAGTCCTCGGGCCAGCCCGCGTCGCGGAAGCCGAAGCGGAGCAGGATCTCGCGTCGCAGGCAGAGCGTCGGATGGGCGAGGGGACACTCGACGAACGCCTCGCGGGCGACGTCGTCGGCGCTCCGGATCCCGTTCAGCCAGCGCTCGTAGGCGCGCCGTCCCTCGCTCCGGCGGGCGCGCGGGAAGACGCGCACGTGGCAGCCGACGCCCGCGAGGGTCGGGTCGGCGGCGAGCGCGGCCGCCTGCCGCGCGAGCCGATCGTGGGCCATCACGTCGTCGGCGTCGAAGCGCGCGACGAGCGCGCCGCGACACGCGGCGAGGCCCGCGCAGAGCGCGGGCACGAGACCCTCGTGCGGGCGCGCGACGACGCGGAAGCGCGCGTCCGCCGCGGCGAAGCGCTCGAGCAGGGCGCGCGTCGCATCGCGCGAGCCGTCGTCCACGGCGACGCACTCGAGCGTCACGCCGCGCTGGCGCCGCACGCTCTCGAGGGCGGCGGCGAGCGTCGCCGCGGCGTCGAAGGCCGGAACCAGCACGGAGATCTCGGGCGCCGCGGCGCTGCCGGCCATCAGCCCTCCTCGCGCAGGGCGCAGCATACCGGCGCGCCTCTTGTTCCCCCTGCCGCCGGCGGCGATCCTCCGGGCATGGCCGACGACGAGAGCGAGGCGCCCCGCCGACCCGGCTCCCGCTACATCACGCCCGAGGGCTATCGCCGCCTCCAGGACGAGGTCGAGATGCTCTGGAAGGTCGAGCGTCCGCGCGTGACGCGCGAAGTCGCCGCCGCGGCCGCCCAGGGCGACCGCTCGGAGAACGCCGAGTACCAGTACGGCAAGAAGAAGCTGCGCGAGATCGACCGCCGCGTGCACTTCCTGAACAAGCGTCTCGAGGAGCTGGTCGTGGTGCGGGAGGCGCCGGCCGACGCGTCGCGCGTGTTCTTCGGCGCCTTCGTCCGTCTGGAGGGCGACGAGGGCGAGACCTTGGAGTTCCGCATCGTCGGGCCCGACGAGTTCGATCCCGAGACGCGGCGGATCAGCATCGAGTCGCCGATGGCGCGGGCCGTGCTCGGCAAGGAGGAGGGCGACGAGGTCGAGGTCGCCCGCCCGAAGGGCCGCAGCCGCTTCACCATCCTGCGCGTGCGCTACGAGGCGAGCGAGGCCTGAGCCGCCCGCCGCTCAGCCCGCGAGCCGCATGAGCGCGGCGCCCGTCGCCACGACCGTCGCGGCCACGAGGCGCGGTCGCCCGAAGGGCTCGCCGAGCCAGCGGGCGCCGATCGCCGTGGCCGCGATCACGCTCGTCTCGCGGAGCGCCACGACGTGGGCGATCGGGATGCGGCGCATCGCGAAGAGCACGATCCCGTAGGCGACGACCGACATCACGCCGCCGGCGAGGCCGCTCCGCCAGCAGGGAGCGAGCGTGGCGAGGAGCCGTCCCCTCCGGCGCACGAGCAGCGCAAGCGCGAGCGGCGGCGCGTCGAGCAGGCTGATCCAGGCGATGTACGTCGTGGCGCCGGCGGTGCGGCGCGCGCCCATGCCGTCGAGCACCGAGTACGTCCCGACGAACGCGGCGACGGCGAGGGCGATCGCCACGGGCGCGGCGCGGCCGTCGCGCGCGGGTGTCGCGAGGAGCGCGAGGCTCATGATGCCCGCGGACACGATCGCGACGCCCGCCAGGCCGAGGGGCGGCAGGCGCTCGCCCGCCGCGAGCCACGCGCCGGCCGCGACGAGGGCCGGCGCCGCGCCGCGCGCGATCGGATAGACCTGCGACAGGTCGCCGGCCTGGTAGGCCGCGACCAGGAACAGGGCGTAGCCCGCGTGAACCACCGCGGACGCTGCGAGGAAGCCCCATGCGGCGCGATCCGGCGGCGGGCTCGCGAGCGCGATCGGGAGCATGACGGCAGCGCCCCCGACGGCGACCAGGCCTTGCATCGCGAGCTTGTCGCCGCCCGCCTTGACGAGGGCGTTCCAGGTCGCGTGCATCAGCGCGGCGACGAGGACGAGCGCGACGACGCCGAGCTGCGTTCCCATGCGCGCGGCAAGGTAGCCGCGGCGAGCCCCGCCGCCGCGCGCCCGCTAGAACGCCTTCCGCAGCCGCTCCTCGCACTCGCCCCAGTCGACGAGACGATCGAAGAAGGTCTCGACGTACGCGGCGCGATCCGCCCGGTAGTCGAGGTAGTAGGCGTGCTCCCAGAGGTCGATGGCCAGGATCGGCGAGTGGCCGTGGGCGAGCGGCGTCTCGGCGTCCTGGGTGGTCTCGCAGCGCAATCGACCGCTCCCCGACTCGACGTAGAGCCAGAGCCAGCCCGAGCCGAAGTGCGCCGCGGCCCGGCGTCGCGCCTGTTCGCGGAACGCGCCGAAGCATCCGAACTCCCGGGCGATCGCGCGCGAGAGCGCGCCGCCGAGGGGCCGGTCCCCGCCGTCGGGCCGCATCGAGCGCCAGAGCAGGGCGTGGCTCCACGCCTCGGCCGCGTTCTGGAAGACCGCGCCGTCGCTCGTTCGTACGAGGTCCTCGAGGCTGCGCTCGGCGGCGGGCATGCCGGCGAGAAGCGCCTCGAGCGCCTCGACGCAGCCGCGATGATGGCGCTCGTAGTGGGTCTCGACGGCTTCTCTCCCGAGGTGGGGCTCGAGCGCGTCGAACGCGTAGGGCAGGGGCGGCAGCGCGAGGCGCATCGGTCTCCTCCTCGAGACGCGGGCTCCCGTGGCAGGAGCAGGATCCATGCCGCCGAGAGCAGGCCCGGGAGACCCGCGGAAGGCCGCCGCGCGCGGCACGGTGGCGAAAATTGTGGAATCGACCTGTGCAAGCGGCGTCGGCGACGGGGCGTTCCGTCTCGCAAGCCCGCGACGCCGCGAGGGATCGCGATGGACGGGCCCGGGAGCGGGCGATGGCGCGCTCCTTGCTCCGGCGATGCCTGCGGCACGCGAGGAAGGACGCACGAATGGCGCGGGCGGAGCGAGTCGACGGCCACGAGACGGGCGCACAGAGCGACGGTCAGCCGGATCCCGTCGCGCTCGCCGTGGCCGCGGAGGACCGGGACGACGCGATCGCGGCGCTCCGGCGGGCCTTCCCGGACTTCATCGAGACCGTTCTCCGCGCCGAACGCTGGATCGGCCGGGCCGGGAAGGAAGAACGCTGACGCTGCGGCGCGAGCGGGCGATCCCCGGCGCCCGCTCGCGCCAGGCGACGCCGTCGCCTCGTCAGCCCACCTGGCCTGCGAGCGCGCGCTGGTAGAGGTCGCGCAGCGCGGCCGGGTCGAGGGGAACCGGATTGCCGGGCGCCGTCGGATCGACCGCCGCACGCTCCGCGAAGGTCGCGACGTGCTCTGGCCGCATGCCGAGGGCGGCGGTCGTGTGGGGGATGCCGATCTCCTCGCGCAGCCGCAGCACCCATTCGAGGAAGCCGTCGAAGTCCGGTCGCGGGAGGTCGAGATACCGCGCCACGGCAGCGATGCGCCGCTCGATCGCGGGGCGATTGAAGGCGAGCACGTACGGCATGAACACGCCGTTCGTCTCGCCATGGTGGGCGTCGAGGGCGGCCCCGAGCGGGTGCGAGAGGGCGTGGATCGCCCCGAGCCCCTTCTGGAAGGCCGCGGCGCCCATGCTCGCCGCGGCCATCACGTGGGCCCGCGCGACGAGGCTCGCTCCGTCGCGCACCGCGGTCGGGAGCCAGTCGTGGAGGAGCTTCATTCCCTCGAGCGCCACGCCGTCGGCGATCGGATGGAAGCCCACGGCGCAGTACGCCTCGAGGCAGTGGGCGAGGGCGTCCATGCCCGTGGCGGCCGTGATGCGCCGCGGGAGGCCGAGCGTCAGCGCCGGGTCGGCGAGCACGATCGCGGGCAGCATGCGCGGATGGAAGATCACCTTCTTGACGTGGGTGGCCTCGTCGGTGATGACGGCCGCGCGGCCCACCTCGCTGCCCGTGCCCGCCGTCGTGGGCACCGCGATCACCGGCCGGATCCCCGCCGCGTCGGCGCGCTTCCACCAGTCGCCCACGTCTTCGAAGTCCCAGATCGGCCGGCTCTGCCCGACCAGGAAGGCGATCGCCTTGCCGGCGTCGAGGGCGCTCCCGCCGCCGAACGCGATCACGCCGTCGTGTCGGCCGCGCCGGAATGCGTCGACCCCGGACGTGACGTTCGCGAGCACCGGGTTCGAGCGGACGTCGGAGAAGACCGCGACCTCGATCCCCGCCGCGCCGAGGGCGCCGACCGCGTCGCGCACCATCGGGAGCGCAGCGAGGCCCGGGTCGGTCACGAGGAGCGGCCGCGAGAGGCCGAGCTCGCGGCATGCATCGGGGAGCTCGCCGATCCGGCCGGGACCGAAGCGCACGCTCGTCGGGTAGCTCCAGTTTCCACGCAACGTCGCAGCGTCGATCGAGCCGGGCTCCTCGAAGCTCACGGAGCGAGCCTCAGGTGGTAGGACTTCGGGCGCGTGAGCGCCTCGAAGCCGAGGCGCGAGAGCGAGCAGCCGCGTCCCGAGTCCTTGACGCCGCTCCAGGCGAGGAAGGGGTCGAGGTAGTCGCAGCGGTTCAGGAAGACCGTGCCCGTGTCGAGGCGCGCGCCGATCGCCTCCGCCGCCGCGGCGTCCCGCGACCAGATCGCCGCGGTGAGGCCGTAGCGGCTGTCGTTCATGAGCCGCACGGCCTCGTCGTCGTCGCGCACGGGCATCACGCCCACGACCGGGCCGAAGCTCTCCTCCTGCATCACACGCATTCCGTGATCCACACCGACGAGGATCTGCGGCGCGAGGTAGGGCGTCCCCCGCCGATCCGCCGGGAAGCCTCGCGGATCGAGCAGCGCCTTCGCTCCCTTCGCCAGGGCCTCGTCGATCTGGGCGCGCACGAGCTCCGCGGCCTCGGTGCGCACGAGGGGGCCGAGCGTCGTGGCGGGATCGAGCGGGTCGCCGAGGACGTACTGCTGCGAGAGCGCCGCGGCGCCCTCGACGAACGCGTCGAACAGCCGCTCGTGGACGTAGATGCGCTCGACGCCGCAGCACGACTGGCCCGAGTTGAAGAACGCGCCGTCGACCAGGTTCTCGACGGCGTGGGCGAGGTCGGCGTCGGCGCGGACGTAGGCCGGATCCTTGCCGCCGAGCTCGAGGTTGGTGGCGAGGAAGCGCTCGGACGCCGCGCGCTGGATCGCGTGGCCTCCTTCCACCGATCCCGTGAAGGCGACGAAGTCGGGCCCGCTCGCGTCACCGATCGCGCGGGCCGCGTCGTCGTGGGTCATGTGGAGGGCCTGGAAGACGCCTTCGGGCAGGCCCGCCGCGGCGAACGCCTCGCCGAAGCGCTCCGCGCAGAGGGGCGTCTGCGTCGCGTGCTTCAGCACGACCGCGTTCCCCGCGAGCAGCGCGGGCACGACGCCGTTCACGGCGGTGAGGAGCGGGTAGTTCCAGGGCGCGAGCACGAGCACGACGCCCAGGGGCTCCCGGCGCACGAAACGGCGGAAGCCCGAGGTCGGCGCGGGCACGACGTCCGCCAGCGCCTCGGGCGCGAGGCTCGCCATCGCGCGCGCCCGCTCGACGCAGCGCTCGACCTCGAGCGGCGCGTAGCGGATCGGACGGCCCATCTGGAGGGTGATCTCCCGGGCGACCTCGGCCTTGCGCCCGAGGAGCGCGCCGCAGAAGCGCTCGATCGTGGCGACCCGCTCGGCGAGCGGCGTCGCGGCCCAGGCGCGCTGGGCGCTCCGCGCGGCCGCAAGGCTCGCTCTCACCGCGGCGCCGTCGGCATAGGGCCGCGCGGCGACCAGGCGTCCGTCGATCGGGGAGCGGCACTCGAAGCCCGTGGGCATGGCCGGCAACGTAGCCGCAACGCGGGTCGGGCTGCCGCCCGCCCCGGCCTCCGCTACAAACTGGCTCCATCCCTCGTGAGCGAGGGCCCGGAGCGAGGTTCCCCGATGCCTGGCCTGAACGTTGCCGTCCTCGGCGCGACCGGAGTGGTCGGCCACGAGATGCTCTCGATCCTGGAGGAGCGCCGCTTCCCCGTGAAGACGCTGCGCCTCCTCGCCTCGGCGCGCTCGGTCGGCAAGACGCTCCGCTTCGGCGGGGAGGAGATCCCGGTGCAGCGCGCCGACGCACCGGAGGCCTTCCGCGGTGTCGACCTGGTCCTCGCCTCGAGCGGCTCCAGCTCGATGAAGCATCTCGCGCCGGCGATCAAGGCCGCCGGCGCGATCCTGATCGACAACTCGAGCGCGTTCCGGATGGACCCCGCGGTGCCGCTCGTCGTGCCCGAGGTCAACCCGGAGGTCGTCCTCCGACACCAGGGCGTGATCGCGAACCCGAACTGCGTGGCGATCATCCTGTGCGTGGCGGTGGCGCCGCTCCACCGCGTGAGCCCGATCGAGCGCATCGTCGTCGCCACCTACCAGTCCGCGAGCGGCGCGGGCCTCGCCGCGATGCAGGAGCTCGAGAGCCAGACCCGGACGGTGCTCGGCGGCGGCCGGGCGGAGCCGAAGGCGTTGCCCCATCCGATCGCCTTCAACGTCTTCTCCCACAACACCGCGATCGGCGCCGACGGCTACAACGGCGAGGAGTCGAAGGTCATCGCCGAGACCAAGAAGATCCTCGACGCGCCGTCGCTGCGCGTGACCGCCACCTGCGTGCGCGTGCCCGTGCTGCGGGCCCACAGCGAGGCGATCAACCTCCAGTTCGGCGCGCCGTTCCCCGAGGAGCGGGCGAGGGACGTGCTCAAGGTCGCGCCGGGCGTGGAGATCGTGGACGACCGAGAGCGCAACACGTTCCCCATGCCGCTCGTCGCGACCGGAAAGGACGCGGTCTTCGTGGGCCGCATCCGCCAGGACGTGTCGCAGCCCGACCAGCGCGGCCTCGATCTCTTCGTGAGCGGCGACCAGCTGCGCAAGGGCGCGGCCCTGAACGCCATCCAGATCGCCGAGCGGCTGCTCTAGGCCGCGGCGCCGAGGGCCCGATGGACGCGCTTCATCAGGCGCTCGACGTCTTCCTGCACCTCGACCAGCACCTGAACCAATGGGCCGAGGTCTTCGGGCCCTGGCTCTACGTGCTCCTGTTCGTGATCGTGTTCTGCGAGACGGGCCTCGTGGTCACTCCGTTCCTGCCCGGCGACTCCCTGATGTTCGCCGTGGGCGCCCTCGCCGCGACGCCCGACACGCCGCTCGTGCTTCCCTTCGTGATGGCGGTGCTCGGAGGAGCGGCGGTCCTCGGCGACGCCTCGAACTACGCGATCGGCCGCTATCTCGGTCCCCAGGTCTTCACGAGCGAACGCTCGCGGATCTTCAACCCGAAGCACCTCGAGCGCACGCACGAGTTCTACGAGCGCTACGGCGGGAAGACGATCTTCCTCGCGCGCTTCGTCCCGATCGTGCGGACCTTCGCCCCGTTCGTCGCCGGCGTGGGCCGCATGACCTACGGACACTTCGCCTGGTGGAACGTGACGGGCGCGGGGGTCTGGGTCGTGTCCCTGACCCTCGCGGGCTACTGGTTCGGCCGGATCCCGATCGTGCAGCGGAACTTCGAGGCCGTGATCCTCGGGATCATCTTCGTGTCGCTGCTGCCGATGGTCGTCGAGCTCCTGCGGGAGCGGCGCCGCCGGGCGGCTCCCACGGCGTAGCGTGGGCGGCGCGGATCGGCACCCCCGCGCGGCGTGACAGGTAGTCCGCGAGCGTGTGGGCCGGCGGCATGGCGGCCAGCATGCCCACGTTCATGGCCGCCCAGTCCGCGAGCCGCGCGGCCTCGGCCGGGAGGCCGAGAGCGCTCGCGAGCAGGCTCGCCGCAAGGGAGCCCGCGAGCATTCCGACCACCATGGCAGGCGCCCCGAGCGCGAGGAGGCCGCCGCGGCGCCAGGTGCGCCACGCCCCGCGGCGCTCCGGCGGCAGCGCGAGCGTCATCGCCGGCAGCCCGAGGAGCAGCATGCCGGCGTTCATCCACGAGAGCAGATGGAGGTGCGGCGCTCCCGGCGCGGCATGACACGCCTCGACGAGGCCCGCGGCCGCGGCGGGGGCGCCGAGGTCGAGCCACCAGCCGAGCGTCATGCCGAAGCCGCCGAGGGCGAGCATGCCGATCCCCATCTGGTGGCAGGGCGCGAGGCGGCGCGAGAAGGCCGGGAGGGTCATCGCTGCGGCGCTGAAGCCGGCGACCACGAGCGCGCCGTCTGCGCCCTCGAGCCCCGCGATCCGACGCAGGAGCAGGGCCTGGCCGAGGAGGCCGCTTGCGTAGAGCAGGAGACGCGCGAACTCGCTCATCGAGGCTGCGAGGTGCAAGGTGCGGGCCGGGCGTCGCGGCGCCTCGTGCATTGCCGGGGCATCCTCGGGGCGCGATGGCACGCCGGGCACGTTCCGGCGAGGCGGCGAGTCACCCGCCCGAGCCGGGCGATCCGCGCCGAGGCGCCGCCTCGCCCGGCGCGGGGCGGGCAGCGGCGGCGCTCAGATGATCTCGAAGTAGCGCGCGAGCTCCCAGTCCGTGACGTGCTTGCGAAGCTCGCGCTCCTCCCACTCGCGCGTCGCCGCGAAGTGCTCCACGAAGGCGTCGCCGAACAGCTCCCGGGCGGCGCGCGAGGCGCGCAGCCGCTGGGCGGCGTCCCACAGCGTGGCCGGAAGCGCGCTCGACTCCGGCAGCTTCGCCGCGTACGCGTTGCCCACGACCGGGGGCCCGAGCTCGAGCCCGTGCTCGATGCCCCACAGGCCCGAGCCGATCGCCGCGGCGAGGGCGAGGTAGGGGTTCCCGTCCGCTGCGGCGATCCGGTACTCGACGCGCTGGGACTTCGGCGAGCCGGGGATGACGCGCAGCGCGCAGGTCCGGTTCTCCACGCCCCAGGCCGCGTGGGTCGGCGCCCAGAAGCCGGGGATGAGCCGCCGGTAGGAGTTCACCGTCGGCGCGAGCAGGGCGAGGAGCTCCGGCAAGAGCGCGAGCTGACCGGCCACGAAGCTCCGCATCGTGGCGCTCATCCGGTCGGGCGCCGCGGGATCGTGGAACACCGGACGACCGTCGGAATCGCAGAGCGACACGTGGACGTGTCCGCTCTGGCCCGGCCAGTCGCGGGACCACTTCGCCATGAAGGTCGCCATCCAGCCGCGACGCTGGGCGAGCACCTTGGTCCAGGTCTTGAAGAGCGCCGCCTTGTCCGCCGCGGCGAGGGCGCCGTCGACCGCGATCGCGGCCTCGAGCACGCCCGGGCCGGTCTCGGTGTGCAGGCCCTCGAGCGCCATGTCCATGCGCTGGCAGCAGTCGAGGAGCTCGCGGTGGAAGTCCGAGAGCACGGCGCTCCGCAGCATCGAGTAGCCGAAGTAGCCGGGCGTGAGCGGCCGCAGATCGCGATAGCCCTTCGCACGCACCGACTCGGGCGTCTCGTCGAACAGGAAGAACTCGTACTCGAGGGCGCCCTTCGCGAGGAGGCCCCGCGCCGCCGCCCGCTCGAGCACGCGCCGCAGCACGCCGCGGGGACACAGCGCTTCGGCAGGCGGAGCGAACTCGGCCAGGAAGAGCAGCATGCCGCCGGGCTCGGTCGCGACCTCGCGGCACGTCTCCGGCAGCACCCGCACGGGCGCGTCCGGGTAGCCGGTGTGCCAGCCGGTGTAGGCGACGTTGTCGTAGAGCTGGTCGGCGCTGTCCCAGCCGAGCACGACGTCGCAGAAGCCCATCCCGCCGTCGAGCACCGAGGAGAGCTTCTCGCGCGAGAGGTACTTGCCGCGCATCACGCCGTCGACGTCGAACAGGCCGACGCGCACGTGCGTGAGTCCGCGCTCCTCGACCAGGCGTTTCGCATCCGCGGCGCTGCGGACGCCTCCGGGCTCGATCGGTTGGGTCACGGGTCCTCCGGCCGGGCTCGCCCTCGGCGTGGCGCAGGATCGCCCGAACGGGCGGCCGCCGTCCAGCGCCGATCGACCGGCGCGCACGGCCTCCGGTGCCGCCGAGCCTCAACCGGCCGAGAAGCTCCTTCGGATGCGCGCCACCGCTTCGTCGACGTTCTCGCGCGCGTTGAACGCGGAGAGGCGGAGGTAGCCCTCACCGCTCGGGCCGAAGCCGGCGCCGGGCGTGCCCACGACGTGGGCCTCCGCGAGGAGCCGGTCGAAGAAGGCCCAGGAGCCCAAGCCCTTCGGTGTGCGCATCCATACGTAGGGAGCGTTCACGCCGCCGAACACGGTGAAGCCGGCCGCCGACAGGCCCTCGCGCACGCGACGCGCGTTCTCCATGTAGTAGGCGATCTGCGCGGCCGTCTGCTCGAGACCCTCGGGCGTGTAGACCGCGGCGGCCGCGCGCTGCACCGGGTAGGACACGCCGTTGAACTTCGTCGTCTGGCGCCGCGCCCAGAGCGCGTGGAGCGGCACGCGCTCGCCGCTCGCGGTGCTTCCGGTGAGGGTCTTCGGCACGACCGTGTAGGCGCAGCGCACGCCGGTGAAGCCCGCGCGCTTCGAGAAGCTCCGCATCTCGATCGCGCACTCCTTCGCGCCCTCGATCTCGTAGATCGAGCGGGGGAGGGCGGGATCGGTCACGTACGCCTCGTAGGCCGCGTCGAACACGATCACGGCGTCGTTCGTGCGCGCCCAGGCCACCCACTCCGCGAGCTGCGTGCGCGTCGCGACCGCGCCGGTCGGATTGTTGGGCGAGCAGAGATAGACGAGGTCGACGCGCTGTCGCGGAGGCCCGGGCATGAACCCGTTGGCCTCGGTCGCGGGCAGGTAGGTGATGCCGGCGAAGCGGCCGTCGTCGCCGGCGGCGCCGGTACGGCCCGCCATCACGTTCGCGTCGACGTACACCGGGTAGACCGGGTCCGACACGGCGAAGGAGCACTCGAGCCCGAAGATCTCCTGCAGGTTTCCGCTGTCGCACTTCGCGCCGTCGGAGACGAAGATCTCGTCGGCGTCGAGGGAGACGCCGCGCGCCTCGAAGTCGCCCTTGCGGATCGCGTCCAGCAGGAAGTCGTAGCCCTGGTCCGGCGGATAGCCCCGGAAGCCCTCCGGCGTGGCCATCTCGCGGGCCGCCCGGGCGAAGGCCTCGGCCACGGCCGGCGCGAGGGGCAGCGTCACGTCGCCGATCCCGAGGCGGATGAGCCTGGCCTGCGGATGCGATTCCTGGAACGCGCGCACGCGGCGCCCGATCTCGGGAAAGAGGTAGCCGGCCCGGAGCTTCCGGTAGTTCTCGTTGATCCTCGCCATGGGCGGCAGCATAGCCGCGTGGCGCGCGGCCCTGCGAGCCGCGCACCGCGTGCGGGCCGGCGCGGCGCCCGGCATCCTCGGCCGTCGAGGAGGACCCCGTGGCCCGCAAGCTCTCCGTCATGGTGATGTGGCAGTTCGAGATGAAGCGGGAGGACGCCGTGCTCCTCGCGCGCCTCGCCGACGACGCGGGCGTCGACTCGTTCTGGGTGCCCGAGGGCTGGGGCCGCGACGCCTTCTCGCTGCTCACGCAGCTCGCCCTCGAGACGCGGCGCATCCGCCTCGCGACCGGGATCGTGAACGTCTACTCGCGCACGCCCGGCGCGCTCGCGCAGCACTTCGCGACCTTGGACGAGCTCTCGGGCGGCCGCGCGATCATCGGCCTCGGCGCGTCGAGCGCGAACGTGATCGAGCAGTTCCACGGCGTTCCCTTCCAGCCAGCGCTCGCGCGGATCCGCGAGACGGTCGCGATCGTGCGCACGCTCCTGCGCGGCGAGCGCCTCGTCCACCACGGGAAGTGGTTCGAGATGGACCGCGGCTTCACGCTGCGCATGCAGCCCGTCCGCCCCGAGATCCCCATCTTTCTCGCGACGCTGAACCCGAAGAGCGTCCGCATGACGGCGGAGATCGCCGACGGCTGGATCCCGGCGATGATCCCGACGAGCCGCATGAAGTCGGCGATCGACGAGCTCAAGGGCTGGGCCCTCGCGGCCGGTCGCGACCCGGGCGCGATCTCGGTGAAGGCCGGCAGCGTGACCGTGAGCGACGATCCGGCGGCGCGCGACCGGGGGCGCCCGATCACCGCGTTCTACATCGCGCGCATGGGCACCTTCTACTACGAGCAGCTCGCGCGCTACGGCTACGAGGCGGAGGCGGCCCTCGTGAAGAGGACCTTCGAGGAGCACGGCTCGAAGGCCGCCGCCGCGGCGATCCCGCAGAAGCTCGTCGACGATCTCGGCTTCGCCGGCTCCTCGGAGGCCTGCCGCGACAAGCTGGTCGAGCTGGAGGAGGCGGGCGTGGACGTGCCGTCGATCACGATCGAGACGCGCGATCCCGCGAAGTTCCGGAAGGCGGTGGAGACGCTCCTGCGCTGAGCGCGGCCGCGGCGCTCAGGGATCGATCAGGACGCCGGGGTTCAAGAGGCCCGTCGGGTCGAGCTCGCGCTTCGCGGCACGCAGCACGCGCGCGAAGGCCTCGGGCCGCTCGCGGTCGTAGCCCGGCCGGTGATCGCGACCCACGGCATGGTGGTGCGTGATCGTGCCGCCCGCCGCGAGGAGCGCCGCGCTCGCCGCGCTCTTGATCTCGTCCCACTGCGCGAGCTCGCCGCCGCGCCGCGCGGGCGCGATCACGCTGTAGTAGGGCGCCGGTCCGTCCGGATACACGTGGGTGAAGCGACAGGCGACGCTGCCGGCGCCGCAGACCTCCGCCACGGCGTCGCGGGCGGCGGTCGACACCGCGGCGTGGAAGGCTTCGAAGCGATCCCAGGGAACGGCCGTCTCGAAGGTCTCGGTCAGCACGCCGAGGCCGACCAGGGCGTCGCGCAGGTAGGGCGCGTTCAGGAACGCGTTGCGCCAGGCGCCGGCCGCGCCTTCGCGCGTCGCGGCCTCGTCGCTGCGCGTGCGCTCGGCGCCGGGCGGGGCGTCTCCGCCGTGGTCGCGGCAGAGCTCGAGGGCGCGCGACATCCACGCGTCGAGCCCGTGGTCGGCGGACTCGAAGCCGAGCACGAGCACCGCGCTCGCGCCGTCGCCCGCGCCGGAGTTCGTCGCCTCGATCGGGTCGAGCAGGCGGCAGTTCGTCGGGAAGAGGCCCGACTGGCCGAGCGCGCGCACGGCGCGCGCGCCGCGCAGGAAGCCGCCGTCGCCCGCGAAGCGGACCGACGCCGACGCGCGCAGCCGCGGCCGATCCTGCAGCCGCATCCAGGCCTCGGTGATGACGCCGAGGATCCCCTCGCTGCCGGAGAACAGGCGGTTCGGGTCGGGCCCGGCGCCGGAGCCGGGGAGGCGGCGCGTCTCGACGACACCGCTCGGCGTCACGACGCGCAGCGACTCCACGAACTCGTCGATGTGGGTGTAGAGCGTCGCGTAGTGGCCGCCCGAGCGCGTCGCGATCCAGCCGCCGAGGGAGCTCCACTCGAAGCTCTGGGGATAGTGGCGGAGCGTGAGCCCATGGGGTCGCAGCTGATCCTCGAGCGCCGGCCCGAGCACGCCGGCCTGGATCCGGGCGGCCCGCGAGGCGCGGTCGATCTCGAGCACGCGATCCATGCGTCCGAGGTCGAGCGACACCACGCCCGGGAAGCGCCCGCGCAGACCGCGCGCCTCGACGCCGCCGACCACGCTCGATCCGCCGCCGTACGGGATCACCGCGTGGCCCGCGCTCGCGCACCACTCGAGCAGGGCGACGAGCTCGGCCTCGTCGTGCGGGAAGGCCACCAGATCCGGCGCGCAGGCGAAGTCGCGCGCGTACGCGCGCACGACGTCGCGGTACGACTTGCCGTAGGTGTGGCCGGCGCGGTCGTAGGCGTCGGCCGAGCAGAGCGGCGCGAGGGTCGCCGGCGCCGCGACGCGGGACGCCGGCAGGGCGATCTCGTCGAGCTGCGGCGGCGGGATCGACACGAACTCGTGTCCCGGGAAGCGTCCGGCGAGGGTCTTCCCGATGCCCTCGCTCTGGGCGGCGCTCGGCCCCGCGCCCTCGGCGCCCCAGCCCCAGAACTTCCGCCGGGGTCGCGCCGCTGCGCCGGCGCTCACTTGCCCGGCGCCAGGGCCTCGAGGATCCGCAGGTCCGGCCCCGGAACGCCGTCGGCGCGGAAGGGCTGGATGCAGACGTGGTTCGCCCCGGCGTCGAGGTGCGCCTGGATGCGGCTCGCGATCGCCTTCTCGTCGCCCCAGGCGACGATCGCGTCGACCAGGCGATCGCTTCCGCCGTCCGCGAAGTCGGCGTCGGTGTAGCCCAGCCACCTGAGGTTGTTCTGGTAGTTCGGGAGCCCGGTGTAGACCTTCATGTTCGCGCGCGCGACGGCGCGCGCCTTCGCGGCGTCGGTCTCGAGCAGGACCATCTGCTCCGGCGCGAGCCAGGCGCTCTTGCCGAGGATCTCTCGCGCGCGGGCGGTGTGCTCCGGCGGGACGAAGTAGGGATGCGCGCCCTGCGCCATCTCCGCCGCGAGCGCGAGCATCTTCGGCCGGAGCGCCGCGAGCACGATCGGCGGCTCGGAGGGCGGGGCGGGCGCCATGTACGGCTTGCCCCTCATCGCCTCGAGGTAGGCCCGCATCGTGGAGACGGGCTTTCCGTAGTCGTGCTTCCGCACGCCGGCCACGAGGTGCGCGTGGGAGACCCCGATCCCGAGGATGAAGCGGCCGCCGGAGAGCTCTCCCGTGGTCTTGCGCAGCGTATTCATCGTCATGGGATCGCGTGCATAGAGGTTCGCGATGCCCGTCGCGAAGCGGAGCGTCTTCGTGTGCGACGCGAGGAAGGTGGCGAGCACGAACGGGTCGCGTCCCACGGCCTCGGGGAGCCACAGGATCGAGTAGCCGAGGCGCTCCACCGTCTGCGCGAACTCGGCGGCCTGCGTCGCCGAGAGCATGTCGAGCCAGCACCAGACGCCGAGGCGACCCACCTTCGAGAGATCCATGCCGCTCCTCCTCGCCCGGCCCGGGCCGGTCGTTGCTCTTCGTCGCGCAGAGTAACCTAGGCGCGATGGCGGTCGAGAAGCCCAGACGCGGGCGCCTGTTCGTCGCGCTCCCGGTGCTCGCCGCCGCGTTGCCCCTCGTCGCGTGGGCCGGCTGGGCGATCTCCGACCGCCTCGAGCAGCGCAACGAATTCTGCAACTCCTGCCACCTTCCGAACGGCACGCCCCTTCACCGCGACCTCCGTCGAGACTTCGACGGCGTCCCGCACGAGACGCTCGCGTCGGTGCACGGCGGCGCGAAGGTGGAAGCGCGCGGCGACGGCCCGGAGGCGGCGTTCCGCTGCTACGACTGCCACTCGGGCACCGGCCTCGTCGGCCGTCTGCGCGTGAAGGCGCTCGCCGCGAAGGACGCGCTCTGGTACGTCGCGGGCCGCTTCGAGGAGCCCGGAGAGATGCGCCATCCGCTCCGGGACGCCGACTGTCGGAAGTGTCACGCGACCTACCCGGAGAGCGAGCGGCGGGCCGAGGGCACCGGAGGCTGGACCCGCCCCTTCCACGCGGTCGCCGTCCACAACGCCGGCCTCGAGGTGGGCTGCGTCGAGTGCCACCTGGCCCACGAGCGCGGCGGGATCCCGGACGCCTACTTCCTGCAGGCGAAGCTCCTCGTCGACCAGTGCGCGCGCTGCCACGCGGAGCTCGCGGGGGAGCGGTGATCCTCGCGGGCGTCAGACCTCCATCCTGCGGAACGTCGAATAGGCCCAGGCGTGCGCCCCGACGAAGGCGAGCGCGAGCGCGACCACGCGCGCGGGCAACCCTGCGAGCCAGGAAGGAGTGAGCGCGGGAAGCGCGGCCGCGCCCACCACGGGGATCACGGCAGAGGAGACCAGAAGGATCCCGATGGACGCAGCTCCGATCCCCCGGAACGTGGGTCCAAGGCCTTCTCCTCGGCCGGAGGCGATCCACTTCACGCCGACGAGCGATCCCAGATAGCCGCCCGCGAAGAGAGCAGCGGCGACGGATGCGGCGGCGCCCGGGTGGATCGCTTCTCCCTTCGCGTGCGCGAGGGTCCATGCCATCGCGGTGCCGACCGACACGAGCACCCCAATCGACACAGCGGCCACGATGCAGCTCGCCAGATAGGCGTCGCTACGACGCAGCGGCCGGCTGAGAAGGAACTCGAGCGCGGAAGAGGCGGGCGCCGACCAGACTCCGAGTCGCTCCCCATCCACGTCGAACGGGAATCTGGCGTAGGCGCCGAACCACGCGAGGAAGCAGGCGGGAAGGACGAGCAAGGTCGTCGGGCCCGGTACGCCGACCGTCACGAACAGGAGCCCCATGACCGCGAAGAGAGGGAGCACCATGACCGCGAAGAGAGCTGCAGTGGAACTCCGGAAGACGCGGACGAGCGCGCAGGCGACCAGCAGGCGGATCGGTCCCGCGGGCACGGGTGTGCTCGTGAGCCGAGCAAGCGGCTCTCCCTCGCGCAAGACCGTGCGGGGCGGCGCACCGCGGTCCATCCGGACGAGCCCGCGGAACGCGAACGTCGTGGCGACGAGCGTGATGAAGACGAGGCTCGATGCGAAGGGAAGCGCAGCTACGCAATTCCATGGCGGGTGCGGCCACGACAAGAGGAGTGTGACGCACATATACGGCACGACGATCCAAGGGGGCGAGCGGTCGCCGCGCGGCCGCGTCCAGGCGACGAAGGCAGCGACGACAGCGTAGAGCATGAGGAGAACGGTCACGATGGACGCGCTCGGCGCCTCGGCGTCGCCATGGTCGGGGAGAAGCGTCCGCCACGCCGCCGTCGACACCACGACCAGCGCGAGGAATGCCAGTAGATAGAGCTGATCGAAGAGCCACCGCGCACCTACCAGGGCTTCGATGGATACACCCCGGCACACGAGGAACTCGTCCTGCGCGCGGCGCGTGTCACCCTCCCACGACGTCCTGGCGAGGATGTATGGAAAGAAGCTGCACGCCCAAATCCCCGGGACCGCCGCGAGCAGAACAGCCACGCCGATCAGCCCGAAGCCGCGGCGAGGGCTTCGGTGGAGCTCCCACTCGATCGCGAGCGCGTGCCTACTCATGCCTCTCTCCGGTGTAGGCGATGAAGATCTCCTCGAGCGAGAGCTCCCGGACCTCGATGGCCGCGCCCGGAAAGCGCTGCCGCAGGGCGGCGACCGCCCGATCGTCGCAGCGCTCGAGAACCGCGCTCCAGGCGCCGCCTCCGCGTCGTTCGACCCGCAGCGCATTCGGAAGCGCGAGCGCCTCCACCTCGGGGTCGAGCTCGAGATCGACGCCGCGGACCGATTCCTGGAGCTGCTCGAGCGGACCGTCGAAGAGGAGCCTGCCCCGCTCGAGGATTGCGATGCGCGATGCCACCCGCTCCACGTCCGACAAGATGTGGGACGAGAACAGGACGCTCTTGCCGGCCTGCTGCAGGAGCTCGATCACCGTGTCGAGGAACTCGCGGCGCACGACGGCGTCAAGCCCTCCGGCGGGCTCGTCGAGCACGAGGAGATCGGGGCGGTGTGCGACGGCCAGGAGCAGACCAAGGCGGCGGCTCTCGCCGAGGGAGAGGGTGCGGACCCGCGCCCGGAGCGGCAGGTCGAGCTTACGGACGAGGTCCTGCGCGTAGGCGGCGTCCCAGGTCGTGTGCAGGCCCGCGACGAAGCGGATCAGCTGCTCGACCCGCATCCACGGAAAGACGTGCTGCGACTCCGACAGGTAGCCGATGCGCTGGCGCGCCGCGCGGCCGAGATCGCGAGGATCCTCCTGGAACACACGCACGCGACCTTCGTCCGGGCGCCGGAGCCCCATCAGGATTCGCAGTAGCGTCGTCTTGCCGGCGCCGTTCCGGCCTAGGAGGCCGAGCGCCTCTCCCTGCTCGAGGCGGAGATCGACGCCGTCGAGCACGCGCCGGTCGCCGTAGCGCTTGACCAGCCCGTACACCTCGACGATCGCGCGGTCGCTCATCGATCGCTCCTCTGCCGTGTGTGCAAGAGCACAGCCGCCTGGTCGACGGCGTCGTGCACGTCTTCCTCCGAGAGGCCGAGGTGATGGGCCTCGACCACGAGCGCCTCGGCGGCGCCCCGAAGGCGGCGCACCCGCTCGGCGCGCTGCAGGCCAGCGCCTCGCTTCGCGACGAACGTGCCGAGGCCGCGGCGCGTCTCGACGAGGCCGGCCCGCTCGAGCTCGGTGTAGGCCCTGACGACAGTGGCGGGATTCACGCCGAGATCGCGCGACAGCTCGCGCACCGACGGAAGCGGGTCGCCCTCGCGCAGGCCACCTGCGGCCGAGAGCCGCTCGATCTGCTGGATAAGCTGCCGGTAGAGGGGCAGCCCGCTGGCGGGACGCACGTGGAACAGCATCCGGCGTCGGCCTCACTGTATCGGACAACCGATACAGTAAGACGGAGCCGGCGCCAGTGTCAATCGGAAAGGCGGCCGTGGCCGATGCTTCAGCCCCCGCGCGTGTGCATCTCGAGGTGCGGATCCCGTCGCAGCTCCGCCGCGCGAAGGAGCGGCGCGCGCTCGGCGACGCGGAGCCGCTCCTCTGCGCCGCGGTCGCGCCGCCCGCGCCACGCCGGGGCGATCCGATCGGCGAGCTCCTCGGGCGTCGCGCCGTCGCGGAGCGGCTGGCGCAGGTCGAGACCCGTTCGCGCGTAGAGGCAGAGGAAGAGGCGGCCGTCCGCCGTGAGGCGGGCGCGGTCGCAGGTGCCGCAGAAGGGCTGCGTGGTGCTGGAGATGATCCCGAACACGGTGCCGTCGCGGAGCCGGAAGCGCGCCGCGGGCGCCGAGTCCGTCGGCGGGAGCGGCTCGATCGCGCCGTAGCGTGCCGCCATCCGCTCGAGCATCTCCGCGCGTGGGAAGACGCGCCCCTGCCTCCAGCGCGTCGCGCCGCCCACGTCCATGTACTCGACGAAGCGCACCTCGGCGCCGACCGTACGGCCGTACTCGAGGAGATCGCCGAGCTCGTCGTCGTTCACACCGCGCAGGATCACGCTGTCGAGCTTGAGTCCCTCGCGACCGTGGGCCCTGGCGGCGGCCGCCGCTGCGTCGATTCCCGCGAGCGTGGCATCGAGCTCGTCGCGTCGCGTGAGGGCGCGGAAGCGGCCGTGCCGGAGCGTGTCGAGGCTCACGGTCACGCGTCGCAGGCCCGCCGCGAAGAGCGGCTCGGCGAGGCGAGGGAGCAGGATGCCGTTCGTGGTGAGGGCCAGATCGCGCAGCGCCGGCTGCCCGGCCAGGAGCCGCACGAGCACGGGCAGGTCGCGACGCAGCAGCGGCTCGCCGCCCGTGAGCCGCACCTTGTCGACGCCGAGCCTCGCGAACACGTCGACGAGCGCGCGGATCTCCTCGAAGCGCAGGAACTGCTCGTGGGGGAGCCAGACGTACTCCTCCTCGGGCATGCAGTAGGCGCAGCGCAGGTTGCAGCGATCGGTGACGGAGATGCGGAGGCTGCGCAGCGGGCGACCGGCGGCGTCGGGGAGGAGGGGCATCGTCGGGCAGGGTAGCGGGGGCTGGGAGCCGCGCGCCTTCCAACGCGACGCGTCAGCAGGCGGGGCGCGGTCGGTGCACGCCGAGGGCCGCGGGAAGTGATACAAGCACGGTCACACCGGGAAGGAGGGAACATGCGCGTACTCGCACTCCGGGCCGCGACGACGATCGCCGGGGCTCTGGCGATCGGGGCCCTCGCGCCGGCGACGCCGGCCCGCGGCTATCCGGGCGGAACGCCCGACTACCAGACCGACGTCGCTCCGTTCTGCGCCGCCTGCCACTCGTCGCGCGTCGAGGCCGAGCTCGCCGGAGCGCCGGGCGACCGCGCCGCGAAGGAGCTCGCGGCGAACAAGCAGATCGCGCTGATCAAGGCGGGCGAGAAGGTGCTGGGCGCGCCCGGCTACGACGGGCTCAGCGAGGCAGATCGCGCGACGCTCGCGAAGCAGATCGAGGCGCTCGACGCCGCGTCGACGGTCGCGCTGGCGGCGCCCGCGAGCGTGAAGCCGGGCGAGACCTTCACGGTCAAGGTGACGGTCACGGGCGGAGGCGGGCCGGTGGTCGGCGTCGGCCTCGTCGATGCGGCGCATCGCTGGTTTGCGCGCCCCGCCCCGGCGGCGGGCTGGGAGATCGTGGCGGCGCCCGCGATCGTCGGTCCCGATGGGCAGCCCCAGAGCGCCTGGCTCGACAAGCGACCGGAGCGCCTCGGGCGGAACCTCTCCTTCGTGAACGTGACGGGTGTCGCCTCGGATCCGGCGAAGGGCACGTATCCCAAGTCCGAGGTCACGTTCCAGCTGCGTGCGCCGGGCGCCGCGGGCAGCTACCCGCTCGCCGCGGTCTTCCTCTACGGCACCGAGAAGTCGACCCCGCTCGGCTACGTGGTCGACCCGAAGGACCCGCTGCAGCGCAAGCAGATCCGCGGCGGATTCACGGGCGGCTCCGGGCGCGTGCTGTTCTCGGACGTCGCGCAGATCGCCGTGAAGCCGTAGGGGGGGCTCGATGAGCGTCCGCGTCCGGATCGCGCTCGCCCTCGCGTCCGCCGCCCTCGTCGCCGCCCTCGCCGCGGCCGGCTGTCAGTCCGGCCGCGGCCGCGCACCGCATCCGCTCGATCCGAACGCCGACCGCGCCGCCCTCGAGGAGCACGCGCGCGTCGCGACGGCGGGGATCGACGACGCCCGCCTCGCCTCGGCCGAGAGCGACCCCGCCGACTGGCTGACCCACGGCGGCGGCTACGCCGAGCAGCGTTACAGCACGCTCTCGCAGATCGACGCGGCGAGCGTGGGACGCCTCGGCCTCGCCTGGTGGTACGACACGCGCACCGACCGCGGCCTCGAGGCGACGCCGATCGTGGTCGACGGGATCCTCTACGCCACCGCCTCGTGGAGCGTGGCCTTCGCCCTGGACGCGCGGACGGGTCGCGAGATCTGGCGCTTCGATCCGGAGGTTCCCCACGAGAAGGGCGCGTACGCCTGCTGCGACGTGGTGAACCGGGGCGTCGCGGTCTACCAGGGGCGCGTCTACCTCGGGACGATCGACGGGAGGCTGATCGCGCTCGACGCCGCGACGGGCGAGCCCGTCTGGCAGGTCCAGACCACCGACACGACGCGCCCCTACACGATCACCGGCGCGCCGCGCGTGGTGAAGGGGAAGGTGATCATCGGCAACGGCGGCGCGGAGCTCGGCGTGCGCGGCTACGTCTCCGCCTACGACGCGCGGAGCGGCGAGCTCGTCTGGCGCTTCTACACCGTCCCGGGCGATCCCTCGCAGCCCCAGGAGTCGGCGGCCCTCGAGAAGGCGCTCCCCACCTGGACCGGCGGCGAGTGGTGGAAGGTCGGCGGCGGCGGAACGGTCTGGGACTCGATGGCCTACGACCCGCAGCTCGACCTGCTCTACGTCGGCACGGGGAACGGCTCGCCCTGGAGCCGCTACGCCCGCAGCCCGAAGGGGGGCGACAACCTCTACCTCTCGTCGATCCTCGCGCTGCGGCCCGACACGGGCGAGCTCGCCTGGTACTACCAGGAGACGCCGGGCGACAGCTGGGACTACACCGCGACGCAGCACATCGTCCTCGCGACGCTCGAGATCGACGGCCGACCGCGGCAGGTGCTGCTGCACGCTCCGAAGAACGGGTTCTTCTACGTGATCGACCGCGGGACCGGCGAGCTCCTCTCCGCGGAGAAATACGTCGACGTGACCTGGGCGACCCGGGTCGACAAGAAGACCGGCAGGCCGGTCGAGGCTGCGGGTACGGACTACCGGAGCAAGCCCGTCGTGATCAAGCCGTCGCCCCACGGAGGCCACAACTGGCATCCGATGTCGTTCAATCCGAAGACCGGCCTCGTCTACGTCCCGGCGCAGGAGATCCCGCTCGAGTTCCTGGTGGACAAGAAGTTCCGCTACACGCCCGGACGCTGGAACACGGGCGTCGACCTCTCGCGCATCACCGACGCCCCGCGCGAGTACGTCTCCGGCCACCTCCTGGCGTGGGATCCGGTGCGGCAGAAGGAGGTCTGGCGCGTCCCGCACGTGACGGCCGGCAACGGCGGCACCCTCACCACCGCGGGCGACCTCGTGTTCCAGGGCACGGCCGACGGTCGCTTCGTCGCCTATCGCGCCGACGACGGGGAGAAGCTCTGGGAGGGATTCACACAGACGGGTGTCGTCGCCGCGCCGGTCACCTACGAGGTCGACGGCGAGCAGTACGTGTCGGTGCTCGCGGGCTGGGGAGGCGGCTTCGCGCTCGCGGGCGGCGATGCGGCCGCCTCGGCCGGCGTGCGCGGCGGCGGCCGCGTCCTCACCTACAAGCTCGGCGGCAGCGCAGCGCTCCCGCCCGTCGCGAGGCCCGAGACGACGCTCGCCGCCCTTCCGCCCGGCGAGAAGCCCGCGTCGTCGCGCGCCGTGAAGCGCGGAGAGGGGCTCTACGCCGCGAACTGCTCCGTCTGCCACGGCGCGGGCGCGATCTCCGGCGGCGTCCTGCCCGACCTTCGCCACTCCGCGGTCGTGCCCGATCGCGCCGCCTTCGCGGCGACGGTGCTCGACGGCGCGCGCAAGGCGAACGGCATGCCGGGCTTCGCCGGGCGCCTCTCGGCGGAGGACGCCCGAGACATCCGGGCATACGTGCTCGGCAAGGCCGCCGCCGCGGCGAAGGCCGGGGCCTCCGGCCGAAATCCCTAGTGGCGAAAAAATAGAACACGTTACAATCCCCGTGCCGAGCGCCGCGGCCCGTCCCGGGCCCGACGCCGCCTCGTGACGGAGGTGTCGCGCCATGGCCCGCATCCCGCTGCCGCCCTACCCGAACGGCTGGTTCGCGATCGCCCACGCGCACGAGCTCGCGCAGGGCGAGCTGCGGACGATCGCGGCCCTCGGGCGCGAGATCGTGCTCTATCGCGGCGAAGACGGACGCGCGCGCGCGGTCGATCCCTACTGCCCCCATCTGGGCGCGCACCTCGGGCACGGCGGCGCCGTCGTCGGCGACACGCTCCGCTGTCCCTTCCATTCGTGGCGCTTCGACGGCGCGACCGGCGAGTGCATCGAGGTGCCCTACGCGCAGCGCATCCCGCCGAAGGCGTGCCTCCGCACCTGGCGGGTCCTCGAGCGCAACGGCCTCGTCTTCGTCTGGCACCACGCGGAGGGCATCGCGCCGAGCTGGGAGCCCGAGACGATCCCCGAGATCGGCGATCCGGCGTTCCACCTCCACGGCACGCTCGAGTGGACGATCCGCAGCCACCCGCAGGAGGTGATGGAGAACGGCGTCGACTTCGCGCACTTCTCGACGCTCCACGGCTGGAAGACGGCGCGCTGCCACTGGGAGCCCGACGGCCCCTTCTACCGGCTCAAGATCGACGTGGACCAGAGCGCCGAGGAGCAGGCCGCGACGGCGGCCAACGCGACCGACGTCGACAGCTTCAACTCCGGACCGGGCTTCCTCTACACGCGCGTGCGGGGCGCGATGCACGGCATCGCGGTGAACGCACTGACGCCGATCGCTCCGGAGGAGCTTCGCATCGTGCACGCGTACTACGCGCACGAGAGCGTCGATCCGACGATCGTGAAGGCGTTCTTCGAGGCCTACGCCGCCGACTGGAAGCTCGACCTCCCGATCTGGGACCACAAGATCTACCGGCCGCGGCCCGCGCTGACCGAGGGCGAGGCCGACTTCGCGCGCTTCCGGAAGTGGTACGCGCAGTTCTACTCGGAGCCGACGCCCGACGCCTGAGGCGGCGCCCGCCGCAACCTTCCGCCCCCGGCCGGCGTACAGTGCAGGCCCCCGCGTCCGGAGGAGACCCCCATGGCCCTGGTCCTGTACGAGCACCCGCTCTCGCCCTACGCGCGCAAGGTGAAGATCGTGATCTACGCGAAGGGCCTGCCCCTCGAGCGGCGCTTCGTGAACCCGCTCGCCTCGATGGACGACCCCGGAACGCGCGCCTTCGTCGCCGCGAGCCCGCGCCTCGAGGTGCCGTGTCTCGTCGACGGCGGCCCGGACGGCGAGGTCCGGCTCTTCGATTCGACCATCATGCTCGAGTACCTGGAGGAGCGGTATCCCGAGCCTCCGATGCAGCCGGCGTCGCCGGCCGAGCGCGCCCGCGTGCGCATGCTCGAGGAGATCTGCGACACGGAGCTCGAGGCCGTGAACTGGGGCGTGATGGAGCTGCGCGTCTTCAAGCGCGCCGAAGGCGCCAGGGCGGACGAGATGCTCGCCACCGCCGGGCGTCAGCTCGAGCGGCTGTGGGGACGGCTCGAGCGCGAGCTCGCGGGCCGCGCGTGGATGAACGGCGAGTGCTTCGGTCGCGGCGATGCCGCCGTCTGGCCGCACGTCGCGGGCTCCGCGTTCTTCGGCTTCCCGCTCCCGGCCGGACGCTTCCCGAAGCTCGCGGACTGGTCCGCCCGCTGCGCCGCCGAGCCCGCCGTGGCGAAGGACTCGGCCGACCTCGCCGCCTGGGTGAAGGAGAACATGAAGCCGGGCGCGGACCTCTCGGGCATGCCGGTCGTGCGCCAGTACCGGGACCACCGGCTCGAGTGGATGATGAAGTCGGGCGGCCGGGAGATCGTGCTGCGCGGCCTCGACGCGGGAACGATCAAGTTCGCGGCGGAGCACGCCTAGCCAGGGGACGACCCGACGGGGTCGGGCCTTTCCTGCATTGCCTGGGCTCGAGCTGAAGCTACCGTCAGCCACTGACATGGACGTCAGTGCTTCGGACCGCCCGCTCACCGCACCCGAGCGCAGCCGCCGCGACACCCGCGAGCGCCTGGTCGGGGCCGGCACCCAGCTCTTCGCCGAGCGCGGGCTCCACGGCGTCACCTCCCACGAGATCGCCCGCGCGGCCGGCGTCGCAGCCGGCACGTTCTATCTCCACTTCAAGGACAAGGCCGCCCTGTTCCGCGAGGTGGTCGCCGAGGCGGTGTCGCATCTGCGTGCGCGCTTCGAGCGCGTGCGCAGCGTCGCGCAGACCCCGGAGGAGGGAGCGCGCCTGCGCGCGACGGAGCTCCTCGACTTCGCCGAGGAGAACCGCGGTCTCGTGCGCATCCTCTTCGGTCGCGAGAGCGAGGCGGCGAGCGTCGCGGCCGATCTGCTGGAGGAGCTCGCCAAGAGCGCGGCCGCGGCCCTCGCGGAGCGCGTCGCCAGCGGGAACGCGCCGACGGCGATCGATCCCGTGGTCGCCGCCGAGGCCCTGGTCGGGCTGCGCGCCCGGCTGGCGGCGTGGTGGGCCGAGGCGCCCGGCCGCGTCCCGCGCGCGCGCGTGATCGACACCCTCGTGCATCTCGAGCTCTCCGGCGTCTGGGCGGCCGCGCCGTCCCCGACCCCGAGCGCGCCCCGGAAACCCCGAGCCACGGAGACCCGCCGCCGATGAGCGACACGCTGACCTACGACCCGATCTACCAGACCGTCCGTTCCGACGACTTCCCCGCGATGCTCGACGTCGACCGCTTCGGCGCGCGATCGGACGCCTTCGACGAGATCATCTCCGCGACCCACGACCACTTCTGGGACCCGAACGACCGGCGCTACCTCGAGTTCGAGCAGCCCTTCGATCTCGCGAACGAGACCGTGATGCCGAGGAGCTTCGTGGTCGAGCTCAACTGCGCCGTCGCGGACCGGCTCGACGAGAAGCAGCAGCGCGAGCTCGCGAACGCGAGCTCGCGCTGGATGATCTCTTCGCTGCTCCACGGAGAGCAGGGGGCGCTCTCGCTGTCGGCGAGCCTGTGCCACGTGCTGCGCGATCCCGGCGCCCAGGAGTACGCCGCGAACCAGACCCGCGAGGAGGCCCGACACGTCACGGCCTTCGCGCGCTACGTGCAGAGCCGCTTCGGCACGCCCTATCCCTGCGGCCGCACGCTCTCGACGCTCCTCCACGAGCTGGTGTCGTCCGAGGAGGTCTACAAGAAGCTGATCGGCATGCAGATGCTGGTCGAAGGCCTCGCGATGGGCGCCTTCGCGACGCTGCACTCGAAGACGAACGATCCGCTCCTGCGGCGCATGGTGCAGCTCGTCATGACCGACGAGGCCTTCCATCACAAGTTCGGGAAGATCTGGGCCGATCGCACCGTGCCGAAGCTGACGGAGGAGGAGCACGAGAAGGCGGAGCTCTGGGCTGCGAAGTGCTTCCAGACGCTGCTCTTCAACCTCGTGAACTCCGAGCAGAAGCAGGTGATCTACGAGCCCTTCGGCCTGGACTGGCAGTGGGTGCGCAGCGCGGTGCTCGAGGCCTTCAGCGACGCCGACCGCCGCCGCGCCATGACCGAGGGCACCAACATCTTCCGCGTCCTGATCAAGACGCTGCTCAAGGCCGGCATCATCACGGAGCGCACGCGGCCGATCTACGCGGCGTGGGTCGACATGGACGAGCTCTCGCGCGAGAGCGACGAGGTGGCCGGGCAGGCCATCGCCGACGCCGGCGTCGAGGAGCTGCGCGCGCTCAACCAGGGCCGGCGTCCCATCGGGCGTGCCCAGAAGCGGCAGGCCTAGCCGGGTCGGCCGAGGTCGGGCCCCGCGGCGCGGTGTGCCGCGGGGCCGTTCCGCCGGTACGCTCGGGCTCCGGTCGGTTCGAACCCCCTGCACCAAGGAGATCCCCTTCCCATGCGTGAAGCCGTCATCGTCGCGAGCGCCCGCACGCCGCTCGCCAAGTCCCACCGTGGCTCCTTCAACATGACGCGGCCCGACGACCTGGCGTCCCACGCCATCCGTTCGGCGCTCGCCCAGGTGCCCGCGCTCGATCCGAGCGAGATCGAGGACGTGATCATCGGCTGCGGCCTGCCGGAGGGACCGTCGGGCAGCAACGTGGCGCGGGTGTCGCTCCTCGGTGCCGGCCTCCCGGCCTCGATCGCCGGCACGACCGTGAACCGCTTCTGCTCGTCGGGGCTGCAGGCCATCGCGATGGCCGCCCACCGCGTGCTGGTCGACGGCGCCGACGTCGCGATCGGTGGCGGCACGGAGTCGATCACGCTGGTGCAGAACGACAAGATGCGCGTGGCCGACATGGTGAACCCGAAGATCCAGAAGGAGTGGCCCGGCATCTACATGGGCATGGGCCAGACCGCCGAGATCGTCGCCGAGCGCTACAAGATCTCGCGCGAGGACCAGGACCAGTACGCGCTGATCTCGCAGCAGCGCACGGCGAAGGCCCAGGACATGGGCTGGCTGAACGACATCGTGCCGATCACGGTCGCGAAGCGCGCGCAGAAGCAGAAGGACGGCACCACGACCTTCGAGGAGAACGTCACGGTGTCGAAGGACGAGTGCAACCGACCCGACACCACGCTCGAGGGCCTGGCGAAGCTCCCGCCGGCCTTCAAGCAGGGCGGCTCGGTCACGGCGGGAAACGCCTCGCAGCTCTCGGACGGCGCCTCGGCCACGATCGTGATGTCGCTCGAGCGTGCGAAGCGCCTCGGCCTGGAGCCGCTCGGCTTCTACCGCGGCTTCGCGGTCGCGGGCTGCAACCCCGAGGAGATGGGCATCGGTCCGGTGTTCGCGGTGCCGAAGCTCCTGGCGAAGGCCGGGCTCAAGATCGACGACATCGACATCGTCGAGCTGAACGAGGCCTTCGCTTCCCAGCTCCTGTACTGCCAGCGCCAGCTCGACGTTCCGCTCGAGAAGCTGAACCCGCTCGGCGGCTCGATCTCGATCGGCCACCCGTACGGCATGACCGGGTCTCGCATGACGGCCCAGGTCCTGAACCATCTGCGCCGCACCAAGGGCCGCTACGGCATCGTCACGATGTGCGTCGGCGGCGGCATGGGCGCGGCCGGTCTGTTCGAGGCCGCCTGAGGCTCTGCGAGCGCTCGGCGCGGAGCCGGCCCAGACGGGCCGGCTCCGCCGCACCCTTGGCGCTCGGGCCCGCCGTGGTTAGCCTGCCGCCCTCGTGAGCTCCCACGGCTCATCCACACCGTCGCACTTTCGTACGCTCGGCCCGCTCCTCTGCTGGGCCATCGTCTACGCGGACATCGGCACGAGCATCTACTACGTGCCGGGCATCCTGTATCGCGAGGTCGGTGCGAGCTCGGCGACCTTCGTGCTCGCGACGAGCCTCGCCTTCGTGCTCCTCTCCGAGAAGTACAGCGAGATCGCGGCGCGCTATCCCGGCGGCGGCGGCGTGGTCTCCGTGGCGGAGGAGGCCTTCGGCGCGCGCATCGGCGCCCTCGGCGGGATGCTGATCCTCGTGGACTACTTCCTGACGGCGGCGATCTCGGCCGTGTCGGGCTTCACGTACCTCGCGTCGCTCGTGCCGGTGCTCCACGGGCTCGAGCCGTGGCTCGCCGCGGCCGGCCTGCTCCTGCTCGGCGTGCTCAACTGGGTCGGGATCCGGGAGTCGGCGCAGGTCAGCGCCGCCATCGGCACGGCGGCCTTCCTGGGCCTCCTCGCCCTGATCGGCATCACCGCGACGCACCTCGACGTGCCGCAGTGGACGCGCATCGGGAGCGCGGTGTCCGCGGCCGGAGCGATCCCGCTCTCGGACGCGGTGGTGGGCTACGCCGCGGCGTGGCTCGCCTTCAGCGGCCTCGAGTCCCTGGCCCAGATCTCGCCGGCGATGCGCCCGCCGCGGCGCCGCACCGGGGGCGTCGCGATGCTGCTCGTCGTGATCGCGGTGCTCGTGACGTCGCCCATCCTCACGGCGTTCGCCACGAACGTGCTCGACGCCTCGCGCGCGAACCCCGACGCGTTCCAGTCCGAGCTCGCGGCCGCGGTGGGCGGAGAGGGCCTCCGCATCGTGATCGTGCTCACCGCGTCGGCGCTGCTGCTGTTCGCCGCGAACACCGCGATCGTGGGCGCGTACCACGTGTTCGGCGCCCTCGCGGACGGCGACTTCCTGCCCCGCGCGCTGCTCGAGCGGCACCCCCGGTTCGGGACGCCGTGGATCGCGATCATCGCGGCGGTCGTGATGCCGCTCGTCGTGATTACGGCCACGCGCGGCGACATCGGGATGCTGGGCGAGCTCTACGCCTTCGGCCTGCTCGGCGCGTTCGTGCTCTCGTCGACGGCCCTCGACCGGGTGCGCATCCACGAGGGCCGCACGGGCATGCTGTTCGCGGTCGGCGTGGCGACGTCGCTCCTCGTGATCGTCGCCTTCCTGACGAACCTGTTCGAGAAGCCCCACGCCACGCTCTTCGGTGGCTCGCTCACGATCGTGATGCTCGCCTACGGCCTCGTCCACCGCGGCGAGATCTCGCTCGGCCGTCGGCAGAAGGGGCCCGCCGTGACGACGGAGGAGGCGGAGCGCCTCGCGGCGGAGAAGCCCGCGGCAGCGCGCATCCTGACGCTGAAGGAGGCCCAGGAGCTCCGCCCGACCTACGCGCCACACACGCTGGTGTGTCTGCGCGGGCCGAACCAGCGCCTGCTGGAAGAGGCCGAGATGCGCCTGCGCGGCGCGAGGCAGACCGACGTCGCGGTGCTGTTCGTCGACGAGGTGCCGGGCCTGTTCGTGCCGCGCGACACCGAGCCGAGCCGCGAGGCCACGGAGGTGCTCGAGGCGGCGGTGAACCACCTCGAGGAGCAGGGCTTCACCGCCGTCCCGATCTGGCGCCTGGCCCAGGACACGGGGGAGGCCATCGCCTACGTCGCGAAGGGCCTCGGCTGCGACGCGATCCTCGTGGGCACCTCCCAGCGCGGCGCGCTGTGGCACATCCTGCGCGGGAACGTGCTCTCGCGGCTGATCGCGACGGCGCCGCGCGAGACGCGCATCCTGATCGTCGGCTGAGATCGGGCCGCGGGGCGCGGCCGCCGCTCCCGCGCCGTCTGCCGGCGCGCGGCCCCATCGCCTATGCTGGCGCCATGGGCAAGCGGGGCGCGTCCGTCCACAAGCGCGAGCGTGAGCTGAAGAAGGCCGAGAAGGCGTACGCGAAGCAGCAGCGCGCGCGCGACGCCGGCCCTGCGAAGGCCGGCCCCCCCGTCGCGACGAGCGACGACCTGCGCGGCTACTACGGGCCGTCGGGCCGCTCCGAAGCGCCGCCCCGCAAGCCTTCCTGAACCCCCTCCAGCCGAGACGAGATCCCGATGTCGCTCCCCGCGTCCGACGCGAAGACCCTCTCGGAGCACGCCAGCAAGCGGCTCCTCGCCGGCTACGGCGTGCCCTGCGCACGCGAGGCCCTGGCCCGGGACGCTGCGGGCGCCGTGGCGGCGGCGGAGGGGCTCGGCTTCCCGGTCGTCGTGAAGCTCTGCGGCGAGGCGATCGCCCACAAGACCGAGCGCGATCTCGTGCGCCTCGGCCTCGCCGATGCCGCGGCGGTGCGTCGCGCCGCCGAGGAGCTCCTCGCCAGGCGGCGCGCCGAGGACGGCGACGTCGCGCTGCTCGTGGCCGAGATGGTGCGCGGGCGGCGGGAGCTGATCGCGGGCTTCGTGCGCGATCCCCAGTTCGGGCCCTGCGTGGTGCTCGGCCTCGGCGGAATCCTGACCGAGGCCCTGGGCGACGTCGTCTTCGGCGCGGCCCCGCTCTCGCGCGCCGAGGCGCGGCGCATGATCCGCGGCCTCCGGACGAGCCATCTCCTCACGAAGCCGTTCCGCGGCGAGCCGGCGGTCGACGAGGACGCCCTCGCCGACCTCCTCGTCGGGCTCGGCCGCCTCGGCGCCGAGCGCCCGGACGTGAAGAGCGTCGACGTGAACCCGGTGATCGTGGCGGGCGCGCGGCCCGTCGCGGTCGACGCCCTGGTCGTGCTCGAGGACCCGGCCGCGAAGAGCGCGTCGAGCGCGCCTCCGCGCGTCTCGGCGCGTGCCGTCCCGGCGGACGCCGCGGCGGTCGTCGAGCGCTTCCGTCCGCTCTTCCACCCGCGCGGGATCGTCGTCGCGGGCGTCTCGAGCCACCCCGGGAAGTTCGGCTTCGTGACGCTCCACAACCTGCTGCGCTTCGGCTACCGCGGCGAGATCTTCCCCGTGAACCGCGACGGGGCCGAGGTGCTGGGCCGCAAGTGCCTGCGCGACGTCTCGGAGATCCCGCCGGGCCGCGCCGACCTGGTCTTCGTCTGCACGCCGAACGCCGCGAACGTCGCGCTGCTGCGCGCCTGCGCGAAGATCGGCGTGCGGGCCGCCTTCGTCGCGAGCGCGGGCTACGGCGAAGCGGGGCCCGAGGGCCGCGCTCTCGAGCACGAGCTGGTGGCGCTGGCCGACGAGCTCGGCATCGTGCTCGCGGGCCCGAACGGGCAGGGCGTGGTCTCGACCGCCGACGCGATGTGCGCGCAGATCGTCGCGCCCTTTCCGCCGCCCGGGCGCATCTCGGTCGCGAGCCAGAGCGGGAACCTCGTCTCCTCGTTCCTCAACTACTCGGTGTTGACCGGCGTCGGGGTGTCGAAGGCCGTCTCCTGTGGAAACTCCGCCCAGACCGGGATCTCCGACTTCGTCGAGTACTTCGCCGCCGATCCCGACACCGCCGTGGGTCTCGCCTACCTCGAGGGGGTGGGCGACGGGCGGCGCTTCCTCGAGGCCGCTCGCGCCATGTGCGCGCGCAAGCCGCTCGTCGTGCTGAAGGGGGGCGTCGCGGCGGAGGGCCAACGCGCCGCCGCGAGCCACACCGGCTCGCTCGCCACCGACGACCGCGTGTTCGACGGGCTCGCGCGCCAGGCGGGCCTCGTGCGCGCGCCGAGCGTCGAGCACGCCTTCGAGTGGGCCGCGACCTTCGCGACGCAGCCGCTTCCGCGCGGGAACCGCGTCGTCGTCTTCACCTCGGTCGGCGGCTGGGGCGTGCTCGCGGCCGACGCCTGCGCCGCCGCGGGGCTCGCCCTCGTCCCGCTGCCCGAGGACGTGAAGAGGACGATCGACGGCATGGTCCCGGCGCGCTGGAGCAAGAGCAATCCGATCGACCTCGCCGGCGGCGAGACGCGCGACACGATCCCGCAGGTCATGGACCTGCTCTGCGCGCACCCCGAGGTCGACGCCGTGCTCTTCCTCGGGATCGGCATCCAGTCGAACCAGGCGAACGCGTTCCGCACCGGCCCGTTCTTCCCGGGCCATGGCCTCGACCGCATCGCCGAGTTCCACGAGCGCCAGGACCGCCGCTACGCCCACGCCGCGCGGGAGGCGAGCGAGCGCCACGGCAAGCCGGTGCTGGTGGCGACGGAGCTCGCCTACACCGACCGCTTCTACGGGAACGCGGGACCGGAAGGGGTCCGCGAGAGCGGGCGCGTCTGCTACCCGAGCGCGCACCGCGCCGTCGAGGCGCTGGCGGCGATGGTCCGGTACGCGGAGCTCCGGACGACGCTCGGCTGAGGCGCGGCTACTCGCCCCGGCTCAGGTACGTGTACTCCTGGAGCCCCTGCTCGTAGCGCTTGCGCAGGCGCGCGCTCTCCTCGAGGGAGATCGTGCCGGTGCGCAGGGCCGCCTCGATCGTGCGCCGCACCTTCTCGACCAGCTGGCCACGGTCGTACTGCACGTAGGACAGCACCTCGTCCACGCTGTCGCCCTCGACCACGTGGTGGACGTCGTAGCCGCCCTCGGCGTCGAGCCGCACGTGCACCGCGTCGGTGTCGCCGAACAGGTTGTGGAGGTCGCCCAGGATCTCCTGGTAGGCGCCCACCAGGAACACGCCGATGTAGTAGGGATGTCCGTTCGCGGCGTGGAGCTCGAGCGTGTCCTTCACGTCCCGCTGGTCGATGAACTGGTCGATCTTGCCGTCGCTGTCGCAGGTCAGGTCGGCGAACACCCCGCGCCGCGTGGGCCGCTCGTCGAGGCGGTGGATCGGCATCACGGGGAAGAGCTGCTTCACGGCCCAGTGGTCCGGCACCGACTGGAACACCGAGAAGTTCCCGTAGTAGGTGTCGGCCAGGTCCTTCTCGAGGTCCTCGAGGTCTTCGGGCACGTAGGGCAGGTCGCGCACGATGCGCAGGATCTTGTCGCAGCAGTCCCAGAACAGCCGCTCGACCTTGGCGCGCGCGCGCAGGTCGAGGTGGCCGAGGCTGAACAGCGTCGCGGCCTCCTCCTTCAGCTGGAGCGCGTCGTGGTAGGCCTCCTGCACGTTCTTGCGCGAGATCGCCGACCACACCTCCCAGAGGTCCTGCAGCACCTTCGGGTCGTCCGGGGCCACGGGCTCCGCCGGCTTCCCGGTGAGCATCTCGTTCGTGCCGAGCACGTCGAAGATCAGCACCGAGTGGTGCGCGACCATGGCGCGGCCGGCCTCCGTCACGATGTCGGGATGCGGCACGCCGCGCTCGTCGCAGGCCTCCTGGATGTGCGCGACCACGTCGTTCGCGTACTCCTGCACGGAGTAGTTCATCGACGAGTGGAAGTTCGTCTGGCTGCCGTCGTAGTCGACGCCGAGCCCGCCGCCCACGTCCACCACCTTGAGCTGGGCGCCGAGCGCGTGGAGCTCGACGAACACGCGGCTCGCCTCGCGCAGGGCGTCCTTGTGGGCGCGGATCGCGGTGATCTGGGAGCCGATGTGGAAGTGGAGGAGCTCCAGGCAGTCGAGCATGTCCTCGCCGCGCAGGCGCTCGACGGCCTCCATGATCTCGACCGCCGAGAGGCCGAACTTCGAGCGGTCTCCCGTCGACTCGACCCACTTGCCGGCGCCCTTCGTGGTGAGACGCGCGCGCATTCCGATGCGGGGCCGGATGCCGAGCTCGCGCGACGTCTTCACGATCAGGTCGATCTCGGTGAAGCGGTCCACCACGATGACGGGATTTCGGCCGAGCCGCTGCGCGAGGAGCGCCGTCTCGATGTAGGCGCGGTCCTTGTAGCCGTTGCAGATGATGAGGGCGCCCGGCGTGTCGAGCAGCGCCAGCGCGACCAGGAGCTCGGGCTTGCTCCCGGCCTCGAGCCCGACGCCGTGGCGCGCGCCGAACTCGACGATCTCCTCCACCACGTGCCGCTGCTGGTTCACCTTGATCGGGTACACGCCGCGGTAGCGACCGCGGTAGCCGTACTCCGAGATCGCCCGCTCGAAGGAGCCGGCGAGGCCCTGCACGCGCTCGGCCAGGATGTCGGAGAAGCGCACCAGGAGGGGCGTTCGCAGGCCGCGACGCTGGAGCTCACCCACCAGCTCCAGGAGATCGATGCCGGGCCCGCCGTTCGCGGTGGGTCGCACTTCCACCCGGCCCTTGTCGTTCACCGTGAAGAAGCCCGCGCCCCAGTTCTTGACGCCGTAGAGGTCGGCGCTGTCGCGAATGGTCCAGCCGTGCATTCTCTTCCTGGATCACCTCCCACGCGCCGGGGGGGCGGCGCGCTCGATCTTCGAGGACGCGCCCTTCATAGCGCCCTGCTGCCCGGCAAGCGAGGGCGCGTCGGCGAAATGTCACGCGCCGAGGGGCTCGTCGCGCTGCTCCCCGCTCGCGCGATCGCGCACCCGCACCTGGCCGCGGGCCAGCTCGTCCGGGCCGAGCACGTACACCCGCCGTGCTCCTGCGCGATCGGCTTCCTCGAGGGCGCGCTTGAGCTTTCCTCCGAAGGCGAGCGCCACCGACGCGCCCTGCGCCCGGAGGCGCCGCGCGAGACCGATCGCCGCCCCGCGCTCGGCCTCCGAGAGCGCGAACACGAGCGCGTCGACGCTGCGGCCGAGGGAAGGCAGCAGGCCGCGGTCGGCGAGGAGCTCGGCGATCACCACGTCGCCGAAGCCGAAGCCCACGGCAGGCGTCGGCGGCCCGCCGAAGGTCTCGAGCAGCCCGTCGTAGCGCCCGCCGCCGCACACCGCGCGCAGGGCCCCGGCGGTGTCGAAGCCCTCGAAGACGATCCCGGTGTAGTAGGCGAGGCCGCGCACGACGGACGCGTCGAACACGAGCTGCTCGGCGTACCCGTAGGCCCCTGCGAGCTCGAACAGGCGCCGCAGGTCGGCTACGGCCCGGGAGTCCGCCGGCGCCTGGCGGGCGGCCTCGTCGAGGTCGCGCAGGCCGAGGATCCCGACCACGTCCTTCGCCTCTGGACGCTCGAGCCGCACGGGGCCCGTCGGCTCGCAGAGCAGGTCGACCACGGCGTCGGCGCCGATCTTCGAGAGCTTGTCGATCGTCACGCAGAGCGGCGCGAAGGCCTCCGGCCGGTCGCGCAGGACGCCGCTGCGGAGCGTCTCCTCGAGCAGGGCGCGGCTGTTCACACGGATGCGCACCGCGTCGGGTCCGAGCCCGAGGCGCTCGAAGAGCAGCGCGATGGCCGCGAGGAGCTCGGCCTCGGCGCCGACGCCGGGCTCGCCCCAGACGTCCATGTTCCACTGGTAGTGCTCGCGCTTGCGCCCGCGCGTCATGCGCTCGTAGCGCCAGTTCTGGGTGAGCGCGAACCAGCGGAGGGGGAAGCGCAGGGCGCCATGGCGCGCGAGCACCATGCGCGCGATGGAGGGCGTCATCTCGGGCCGGAGCGCGAGGTGGCGGTCGTGCAGCACGAAGTGGAAGAGCTGCTCGACGATCTCCTCGCCGGCCTTGCGCGTGAAGAGCTCGGCGTGCTCCACCACGGGCGCGTCGACCTCCTCGAAGCCGAAGCGCCGCGACACCTCGCGGAAGTGGTCGAAGAGCCAGCTCCGCACGCGCATGTCCTCGGGGTAGAAGTCGCGCGTGCCGCGCGGAGGCTGGAGGTCGATCTGCGTCGGAGTGCCCATCGCGTCCGAGCATGGCACAGCGAGCCGCGCGGGGGACCGTGCCGTCTGCCGCCCGGCGCCTCCCGTTGCTACCAACGTGCCCGCCACGCGCAGGAGGCCGACCATGGTGCCCCGCTCCGCCCTCGCACCCGCGCTCGTCGCTCTCGCCGCCCTCCTCGGCTGCAGCCGTGGCGAGGAGCCGGCTCGCCGGGCTCCCGCCGCGGCGCCGGGAGGCCCGTCCGCAGCGGCGACGCCGACCGATCTCCCGGCCGATCTCCCGAACGGTCTCCTCGTCGCGCTCTCCCAATTCGAGGTGTCGCCCGAAGGCAAGGTGCTGCCGAAGCCCGGTCCCGCGCGGCTCGAGATCCTGACACGGGAGGGCGGCGCCTGGGTCACCCGCGTCGTCGAGGATGCGGAGAGCAACGTCTTCCACAAGGCGATGGTCTACACCGGAGTCGACGGCGTGCCGGGCATCCTCACGCTCGGGGGCAACGCGGCCGCGGTGAAGCTCTGGCGCAAGGGGCCCGACGGGAAGCTCGCGCCGGAGACGCTCTGGTCGACCACTTTCGGCGGCAAGCAGAACCGCATGCGTGACGCCGAGGTGGGCGATCTCGGGAGCGGGCGGCCCGTCGACATCGCGGTCGCGACCCACGACCAGGGCGTCGTCGGCCTGATCTCTCCGAAGCCGGGCGGCGGCTTCGCGGTACGGGAGCTCGATCGGGCGCCCGACACGTTCGTGCACGAGATCGAGCTCGGCGATCTCGACGGCGACGGCATCACCGAGGTGTATGCGACGCCGAGCGAGCCGAATCGGCTCGACGGCTCGCCCCAGGCCGGGAAGGTCGTGCGCTACGTGCCGGCGAAGGGCGAAGGGCGCACGCTCGTGGCGGACCTCGGCGCGCGCCACGCGAAGGAGATCCTGGTCGGCGACGTCGACGGCGACGGGCGCGACGAGCTCTACGTCTCGGTCGAGGCGCAGACCGAGGGCGAGGGCGCGCAGATGCGCATCACCGCCCCGGTCGAGATCCGGCGCTACGACGCCGGCACCGACCCCAAGGCCGGGACCCTGATCGCAACCCTCGACGACCGGCTGACGCGCTTCCTGACCGCGGGCGACGTCGACGGGGACGGGAAGAAGGAGATGGTCGCGGCGGCCTTCCGCAGCGGCCTCTGGCTCCTCCGCCCGGGCGCCGATCCGAAGGCCCCGTGGCACGTCGAGTCGATCGACCGCCAGTCGTCGGGCTTCGAGCACGCGGCGCTCCTCGCCGACCTCGACGGGGACGGCGTGGACGAGCTCTACGTGGCGAGCGACGACCAGGGCGAGATCCGCCGCTACGTCTTCCACGGTGGCCGGTTCGAGCGGGAGGTGATCGCGCGGCGGCCTGTGGTCGGATCCGCCTTCGTCTGGAACCTGATGCCCGTGCCCGTATCGCTCGTGCGGTAGCGACGCGCCAGCGCGCCGGTCCGCCACCGGCCTCGGCGCCTCAGGCGGCGGGGCTCTCCTTCGCGACCCGGAGCATCGCGTCTGTCGCCACGGCGATGCAGGTCTCCATGTTGCGGTCGAGGTCGATCGCCGCCGGGCCCGGCCAGGGCGTGCGGTCGGAGACGACGCAGATGCAGGCGGCCCGCAGGCCGAAGAGCCCCGCCAACGTGAGCAGGACGCCCGCCTCCATCTCGCAGTTGAGGACGCCTGCGGCCTGCATCGAGCGCACCCGGGCCTCGTGCTCGGGCGTCCAGTAGCCGCCGAAGCTCATCGACTGGAGGGACCCGTCGGCGCCGAGGACCGCGTTCCGGGCGTAGAAGGCGTCGAGGGACCAGGTGACGCCGGCGTGGTGTCGCGCGCCCCGCAGCGCGGCGGCCTCGAGCAGCGCGGCGACGAGCGCGTGGTGCGCGACGGCGGGGTACTCGGGCACGACGTAGCTCCGGGAGGTGCCGTCGTCGCGGACCGCCCCGGTCGTGACGACCAGGTCGCCGAGCTCCAGGCGCGAGGCGAGGCCGCCGCTGTTCCCGACGCGCACGAAGGTATGGGCGCCGAGCTTCGCGAGCTCCTCGAGCAGGATCGCCGTGCTCGGGCCCCCGATCCCGGTGGAGGCGGCCGTGAGCGCGACGCCGCCCCGGCGGCCGGTCACCACCCGGTACTCCCGGACGGAGCACACCTCGTGGACGTCCTCCCAGCCCCGGGCGATCCGTGCGACCCGGGCGGGGTCGCCGCACAGGAACACGTGGGGGGCGACCTGGCCGGGGCGAAGCCCCGTGATCGGCTGTGCGTCGCTCACGCCACTCCTTTCGTTTCGCGGACTTGCCGCCGCGGGCGCGCGCAACGGTGCCGCGAGAATCCGACCGGCTCAAGTTTTGCCCGAAGCGCCCGACCGGGGAGGGAGCCGCGGGCCGGGCCGGAGCCGTCCCGGGAACCGGGTCGGGCCTCGGGTTGTCAGGCCGGAGGGTGAGGGCTATCGGTCGGCCTTCTCGGGCCCGGGATATCGGTCGGGCTCCGGCGCGGCGCCGAAGAGCCGAAGCAAGCAACCAGAGCAGCGAGCCTAGGAAGGGGACGGGAGCGCGTGGCCAAGGCCCTCGTCATCACCGAGAAGCCGAGCGTCGCCCGGGACATCGCGGCGGCCCTCCGGGGCTTCGAAGAGCACGACGGCTACTTCGAGAGCCCCGACCTCGTCGTGAGCTTCGCGGTCGGCCATCTCTATGAGCTGCTCGAGCCCGAGGAGCTCGACCCGAAGTACAAGCGCTGGCTCCTCGACGACCTGCCGATCCTCCCCGCCGAGTTCAAGCTGAAGCCCAAGTCGGGCCAGGCCGAGCGGATCCGCGTGCTGAAGCGCCTCGCCCAGCGCCCCGACGTCGACCGGATCGTGAACGCCTGCGACGCCGGCCGCGAGGGCGAGCTGATCTTCCGGGAGATCCTCAAGAACCTCGGCGTCCAGAAGCCCGTGCGGCGGCTCTGGCTGCAGTCGATGACCGACCAGGCGATCCGAGACGGCTTCGCCCACCTGCGGCAGGGGGACGAGTTCGAGGGTCTCGGCGCCGCCGCCGAGTGCCGCGCCTACTCGGACTGGCTGATCGGCATGAACGCGACCCGCGCCCTCACCAAGCGCCTGAAGTCGCGCAAGGAGAAGACGGCCTGGTCGGCCGGGCGCGTCCAGACGCCGACCCTGGCGCTCCTCGTCGACAAGGAGCACGAGGTGCTCTCCCACGTCCCGCGCCCCTATTGGCGCGTGACCGCCCGCTTCGAGAACGACGGACAGGGCTACGACGCGATCTGGTTCGATCCGCGCTTCGAGGCCGGAGACGACGGTGAAGCCCGTGACGACCGGCTCTTCGACGAGGCGCGGGCGCGCGCGATCGTCGACGCCGTGCGTGCAGCGCCCCGCGCCCTCGCCTCCGAGACGCGCAAGCCCTCGCGCGAGTCGGCGCCGCCGCTGTTCGATCTCACGAGCCTCCAGCGCGAGGCGAACCGCCGCTTCGGATGGTCGGCGAAGCGCGCCCTCGGCGCGGCCCAGCGCTGCTACGAGCAGCACAAGATCCTGACCTACCCGCGCACCGACTCTCGCTGCCTGCCCGAGGACTACCGCGAGGTCGTCGACCGCGTGCTCGAGTCCTTCGCGGAAGGCACGGATGCGCGCCAGCCCGATCCGGCGCTCGCCGACTACGCCGCCGCCGCCGAGCGCCTGCGGCGCGACGGGCGGCAGAACGAGGGTCGCATCTTCGACAACGCCGGCGTGTCGGACCACTTCGCGATCATCCCGACGGGCGTGCTGCCGGGGCCGCACCTCTCCGGCGACGACCGTCGCCTCTACGACCTCGTGACCCGCCGCTTCCTCGGCGCCTTCCACCCGGCGGCGCTGTGGATGCGCGTCGAGCGCACCACCGAGGTGGCGGGAGAGTCGTTCCGGACGCGCGCCCGCACGCTGCAGGAGCCCGGCTGGCGCGCCGTCCTCGCGATGGAGAAGGAGGAGGACGAGGCGGTGCTGCCGCCCCTCCGGCCGGGCGCCGACGAGGCCCGCGACGTGGCGGTGGCGTCGCGCGGCGCGGAGCTCGAGGCGAGCGAGACGAAGCCTCCGGCCCGCATCACCGAGGCCCGCCTGCTGTCGCTCATGGAGAACGCGGGCGAGCAGATCGACGACGAGGACCTCGCCGCGGTGCTCCACGAGAAGGGGATCGGCACGCCCGCGACGCGGGCCGACATCATCGAGAACCTGATCGGCAAGGGCTACGCGCAGCGGGTGGGGAAGGCGCTGCGTCCGACCGTGAAGGGCATGCGGCTGATCGACATCCTGAAGCGCATCCACGTCGACCGGCTGGCGTCGGCGAAGCTCACGGGCGAGATCGAGACCCACCTGCTCGAGGTCGAGCGCGGCCGTCGGCGACCGGACGACTACCTGAAGGAGATCGCCGACTACGCCGAGGAGATCGTCGACCGGACGCGCGGCTTCGAATTCGAGGACGTGTATCCCGAGCGCGACCCGCTCGGCGACTGCCCGCGCTGCCACAAGCCCGTTTATGAGCGGTCGTGGTTCTATCGCTGCCCGGAGCAGGGCGATCCCGCCGAAGACTGCCCGGTGCGGATCTGGAAGGACACGTCGGGTCGCTACATCGACCGCGCCGCGGTGCGGGCGCTGCTGCGCGACGGCCGGACCGGCGTGCTCGACGGCTTCACCGCCCGCGACGGCCGCACCTACAAGGGTCGCCTCGAGTTCGACCCCGAGACCTTCCAGGTGAAGGTGCGGAGCGAGGGCGCGTCGGAGGATGGCAACGCGAGCGGCGCGCCCGAGTACGAGGTGAACCCGGAGCCGCTCGGCGTCTGCCCGCGCGGCGAGGGCTGCCGGGTGGTCGAGTCGCCCTCCCAGTTCGTCTGCGAACGGCGCCTGCTCGACGAGACGCAGGGCAAGGACGAGTCGCGGCCCAAGAGCTGCGGCTTCGTGCTCCCGCGCACGGTCTGCAAGCGCGAGATCACGCGCGAGGAGGCCCTGGTCTATCTCGCGAACGGCAAGACCGACCTGCTGACCGACTTCACCTCGCGCTTCGGCCGGCCCTTCTCGGCGACGCTCGTGCTGAAGGAGAACGGTCGACACGGCTTCGAGTTCCCGCCGCGGGCGCCTCGCGCGCCGAAGGGCAAGGCGGCCGTCGAGACGGGGGAGGGCGCCGCGGAGGTGGTGGCCGAAGCCGCACCCGCGCGGGGGCGCCGCGGGAAGCGCGCGCCGGCGGCGGAGCCCGCGCGTGCTGCGCGACCCGCGAAGAAGAAGGCAGCCGCGCGCACGGCGCCGCGTCGCAAGGCGGCGGGCACGAAGGCGCGCGCGCGCGGCACGAAGGCGAAGCCGGGCGGCGCCGACGGAGGCGCAGGCTCCTAGCCCCGCGCCCGATCGCGATCCTGCGTCGGCCTGCGACCCGCGACCCGCCGTAGCCCGAGCTCTTCCTCCGACACCGATCTCATGCACGGGAGCGCTCGCCCGATCCCGCGCGTGTGGTATCCGAGCTCCCGCGCGAGCGCATTCCTATCGCGCCGCGTCACGGGTTTTCCCGACATTCGCCTGCAAGTCCCTCGATCCGCAAAAAAATCCGTTGAGCTTCGATCGGCTTCACGGGTATAAATGCGACCGCGCGACAGGGGGGAAGCTCGCGGGTGTGCGCCGTCCCGGTGCTCACGCGTTCATGCGCCCAGAAGTGACTCCCTCTCAGATTGCGCCGCCGCTCGGAAGAACGCGGGCCGGCCCCTTGGCTGGCCCGTGCGTGCAGGAAGGCCGCGTCAAGAAGAAGTGTGGGAGGGGGCATGATCGTGGGTTCCGTGTCTCGAAGGCTCGCGGGCGCAATCCTCGCGGCGTGCGGGGTCTCGGCCCTCGCGGCGCCCGCGCGCGCGATCGAGGCGCTCGACGGTCGCATCCAGCTCCACGGCTTCTTCGAGGAGCAGGTGCGTGCGATCGACGCGGACTTCAAAGAGAACATGGACCTCACGCAGTGGTATCACGTGCTCAACCTGGAGGGTGAGTTCGACATCCTGCCCGACGGCTGGGGGCCGATCACGGGGCTGTCGGCGTACACGCGCGTCGAGGTCCGCTACGACTGCGTCTGGACTCGCGCCTGCGGCCTCGCGAGCTCGGCGGACGTCTTCGGCGACCGGGCGAACAAGCTTCCGGTGCGCCTCGGGAACGCCCGCTTCGCGAACATGAGCGGTGTCGCCCAGGCCACGGGCCCGAATCCGGACGGGCCCGGCCGCATCTTCGGTCCGACGCTCAACCTCGGCCATGCGCGCCGCGTCGGCGGTCCGCCCCAGGTCGAAGGCCTGAACACGCTCTTCGACATCCAGACGAGCGCCGTGCTCTTCAACGGGCAGCCCTACAAGCCCGCCTTCGACACGACCTTCGTCCCGATCAACGACTACATCTTCGCGATGCGCGCGGTCCAGGGATACAACAACGGCATCGCGATCCAGACCCTCGGCCCCTGGGCGCCGGAGGACAAGGTCGTGGCGAACGCCCTCCTGCGGGGCACGCCGAACCCGTTCCGCAGCGGCGACATCGTGCCGTTTACGTTCGTTCCCTCGACCGGCGGGCCGCTCTCCGGCTCCGGCCGCCTGCCGTTCCGTCCCGCGCCGACCCAGCCCTTCGGAAAGGGCGGTGATGCCACGCAAGCGGCAGGTCTGAACTACCTCAGCCTGCCGGCCAAGAGCGTCATCAAGCAGCACAGCGAGCTGCTGAACAGCTACGACCAGAACTTCACCCAGGACCAGCTCGCGTGGAACCACGGCGGCAGCCAGCAGGACGAGAAGGAGCTGAAGGAGGCCTACTTCGATCTGGAGCTCTTCGACGGCCGCCTCCTCGCGCGCCTCGGCAAGCAGGAGATCGTCTGGGGCAAGACGGAGCTCTTCGCCACCACGGACCAGTTCAACCCGCGCGACCTGGCGCTGGCCTCGCTGCCGAGCCTCGAGGAGTCGCGCGTCGCCCTCTGGGCGGCCCGCCTCATCTACTCGTTCTACACGGTCGGCCCGTTCGACGACGTGCGCTTCGAGACGGCGCTCAACCTCGACGACTTCGAGCCCGACGACCTCGGGCGCTGCGGCGAGCCCTACACGCCGAACCCGGTCTGCGACAAGTCGATGGGGTTGTTCGCGCACGGCATCGCGGGCTACGGGGTGATCGGTGAGGACCGGCCCGAGAACTGGTGGCAGGGCTGGAAGGGCCTCCAGGGCGGCGGCCGCCTCGAGTTCCGCTGGGACCGCTACAGCTTCGCGATCTCCGACATCTACAACTACAACCGCATCCCCTACGCGCACCGCGTCTCGACCTACTCGCGCAACGTCGACGAGTACACGGGCCGCCCGCGCGAATACGGCGCCAGCGGATCCTGCACGACGGGCAACGAGCCGGCGTGCCTCACGCCGTCGACGAATCCGAACGACCCCAACAACGAGGCGTTGGTCAAGAACCCGCTCAACCAGTCGGTCTTCGCGATGATCTGCTCCTCGAGCGTCGGGTTCTCCGCCCTCGACCCGACGGCCTGCGCCCAGACGGTGTTCAACAGCCAGGTGCTCGCGAACGGGCTCCTCCCGATCACGACGGCGCTCACCAACGTCTTCGCCGGGAGCGGCTTGGGCGGGGTCGTGCTCTCGGTGCTCGCCGGCGCGGGCAATCACCTCGTGCCCCTGAACGGCGGCACCTCGATGAGCACGGCGCTCAGCAGCCAGCAGCAGGCGCTCCTCGGCTGCGGCCCGTTCTACAACACGAGCTGCGACGTGAACGGCATCGACCTCTTGAACGCCGAGGGCAGCGTGCTCGTGCAGTCCATCCCCGGCTTCGACGGGACGACGCTCAAGGGCTGGCTCACGACGGACGCGAGCCGTCCCCAGCCCGGGACCGTCGGCTTCATGGGGGGCCCGGTCGCGACACGCTACGCGAACGGCCGCCTCGTGATCCTTCCCGGCGCGCGCGGGCCCGGAGACCCCGGCTACAGCGCCGCGGTCGACGGCATCCCGGACCAGGTCCAGCCCTTCACGGGCCAGCCCTTCCGGACGGAGATGGCGGAGTTCAGCTGGAACTACCTCCAGCTCCTCGTCGCCTTCTCGGTGCCGCCCGCGGGCCAGGCCCCGGCCGTGAACCAGTTCGACTCCGCGAACCAGATGCGCACGAACGGCTGCTCCTTCGCGGCGCCGCAGCTCTGCTCGAACGTGCAGTCGATCTTCGCGGTCCTCGGCAACCGGCGGCAGAGCCTGAACGCCGGCGGGAACGAGCGCTTCGGCCGTCGCGATTTCGTGTGGGCGGGCGGCGGCGAGGTTCTGCTCCGCTACGCGAAGCAGAACACCCTCGGCTTCTCCATGGACTTCGCCGAGGACGTGACGAAGTCGAACTGGGGCATCGAGTCCGCCTGGATCCAAGGCGGCGTGTTCCAGGACGCGAACAAGGTGAACGGCACCACGAAGGCGTCCACCCTGAACCTCACGGTGTCGGTCGACCGGCCGACGTTCATCAACTTCCTGAACGCGAACCGCACGTTCTTCTTCAACAGCCAGGTCTTCTTCCAGTACATCCCCGACTACCACGAGAGCTTCATCAACACGCTCGGGCCCTGGAACTTCCTCGGCACGTTCACGATCTCGACGGGCTACTTCCAGGACCGCCTGCTGCCGTCGGTGACCTTCGTCTACGACGTGAAGTCGAACTCCGGGGCCGCGCTGCCGCAGGTCCAGTATCGCTTCACCGAGAACTTCTCCGCGACGGTCGGCGTGGAGAGCTTCATGGGCCGATTCCAGAACCGGGACATGGCGCTCGAGCCCGTCGCGCTCACGAACGAGGCGGCGCAGGGCTCCCCGGGTCCGTACCACACCGTGACGGAGCAGGGCCTGTCTCCGATCCGGCAACGCGACGAGGTGTTCCTGCGCGTTCGTTACACGTTCTAACCCACGGTGCGTCCGGGGCTCGGCGGGGGCTCCGGATCCACCCACAAGGCCCTGATCGCGCTGGGCGCGGTCGGGCCGAAGCGGAGCTCGCATGCCGTTCCGACGCCCCCGCCACTCGACGCTCGTCCTGTGCTCGCTCCTCGCATGCTCTCTCGTCGTCTTCGCCCGCAGCGCGCCCGCGATCGAGTTCTTCGACGGCCGCGTCCAGATCCACGGCTACGGCGAGATGCAGATGCGCGCGCTCTCGAACGCCTACCACCCGGACACGTGGTACTGGTCGCAGTGGGCGAACATCCTGGACATCGAGGTCGAGGCGGACATCGCCCCGAAGGGCTTCGGCCCCTTCGACTCGATCAGCTCCTACTCGCGCATCCTGGTCCGCTACGACTGCATCTGGAGCAAGATGTGCGGCCTGGACAAGTCGGCCGACTACTTCGGGAACCGCGCCTATCGCGGCCCCGAGAAGAACACGGACGGCAAGACCTCGGGCTTCACGGGCGTGGTCCCGGATATCGACATGCCGTCCGAGAAGACCTCTCCGAACCACTACCTGCTTCCGTTCACCGACGTGCCGCCCCTCGACCTGATCACGACCCTGGGCGGCACCAACCTCGACAACACGTTCAAGCCGCTCCTCGATTCGCAGTTCGCGATCCGGAACTTCGGCGGCACGCTCGGCCCGGGCATCCTTCCCATGGGTCCCTGGCTGCCGAAGAACACGATCCATCCGAGCGGCTCGCTGCAGTCCGTCCACAACTTCACGACGCCGCTCCCGTTCCGTCCGACGGTGCCCGATGCCGCGCCGGCGGGAGATCCCGGTGCCGCCCACGGCCTGTACGTCCCGTCGACCGCCCTGCGCCAGGAGATGGGAAAGTTCGACAGCTTCGACCAGAACTTCCGCCAGGCCCAGCTCGAGTGGGACCACGGCGCGAGCCAGGACGAGCACGAGCTGCGCGAGGCGTACATCGACGCCGAGACCCTCGACGGTCGCCTGTGGATGCGCCTCGGCAAGCAGAACATCGTCTGGGGCAAGACGGAGCTCTTCCGCACGACCGACCAGTTCAATCCCCAGGACCTCGCCCTCGCGACGCTCTCGAGCTTGGAGGACTCGCGCATCCCGCTCTGGGCGGCGCGCTTCGTCTACTCGCTCTACGACGTGGGGCCCCTCGAGGACGTGCGTGCGGAGTTCGCCGCGAACCTCGACGACTTCGAGCCCAGCGATCTCGGCCGCTGCGGCGAGCCCTACACGATCTTCCTGGTGTGCGGGAAGAGCGTCGGCCTGTTCGCCCACGGCGCGCTCGGCGTGGGCGTCGCCGGCGAGAAGAAGCCCCCGGCCCCCTGGAACAACATCGAGGGCCTCGAGCTCGGCGGCCGCCTCGAGTGGCGCTGGGATCGCTTCAGCTTCGCGCTCACGGACTTCTGGGGCTACAACGACTTCCCGACGATCAACAACTTCAACGTCTACTCGCGCGCCGTCGACCCGAACACGGGCCAGCCGGTCGACCGCAACGGCCACGTGATCAATCCGTCCGACCCGAACCTCGCGCAGAACGTGCTGAAGAACGAGACGATCAATCGCCAGTTCTTCGACGTCTTCTGCTCGGGCACGGTCGGGATCGCGGGGAACATCCTGACGATCCCCGGTCTCGACCTCTCGAACGAGTGCGCGCTCACGATCCTGAACAGCCAGGCCGTGGCGCTGCCGCCGTCCGGTACGATCGCGGGACTTCTCGGCGTGGGCCTCGCCGGCACGCCCGCGGGCTTCCCGACGCCGCAGAACCCGCTCGGGCTCAGCGCCGGGACCCTGCTCACCGTCATCCTGACCTTGATCAATCCGGGCGGCCCGATCCCGCCCTTCACCGTGCAGTCGCTGAACCTCGGCGGCAGCGAGACCTTCGGCGGCCTCTCCACCACGCTCACCGTCCAGCAGCAGGCGCTGCTCGGGTGCGGGCCCTTCTACGGCACGAACTGCGACGTGAGCGGCATCGACCTCGCGAACGCGGAGGCGAGCGTCCTCCTCCAGCGCTTCCCGCAGTTCGAGCCCGGGGGGCCCGTCGCGACGCGCTACGTGCACGGCCACCTCATCACGCTGCCGGGCGCCCGGGGCCCGTTCCTGGCCGACGGCTCGCCCGACCCGCTCTACGACCCGCGCATCGACGGCTGCGTGGCGCCGGCGTTCAGCGGTCGCGCGCCCGCCGGCTTCTGCAATGTCGCCGGCGTCACCAACCTGCTCGCCCTCGGCTACAAGAACGAGCTCGCCGTGGTGTCACAGAACCTGCTCACGCTGCTGAGCGTCCTCGGGAGCGCGCTCCCGACCGACAAGGACTGCTCCGTCACGACGCCGATCACGTGCGATCTCGTCCGCGGGATCTTCGGCGCGGCGGGAACGCAACGGCCCGACCTGCGCGCGGGGGGCAACGGCCGCTTCGGCCGGCGCGACTTCTTCTGGCAGGGCGGCTCCGAGATCGAGCTCTTCTACCACAAGCGCAACATCCTCGGGCTCTCGGCCGACTTCGCCGAGGACCGGACGAAGACCAACTGGGGCGTGGAGTTCACCTGGGACAGCGGCGAGCCCTACGCGAACAACCACACCGCGAGCGGCCACAGCATCAACGACACCTTGAACCTCACGGTGTCGGTCGACCGGCCGACGTTCATCAACTTCCTGAACGCGAACCGCACGTTCCTGTTCAACACGCAGTGGTTCTTCCGCTACATCGCCGACTACCAGCGCGGCGGGATCTACGCCTTGAACGGCCCGATGGCCGTCCTCGGCACGTTCACCATCATCACCGGCTACTTCCAGGACCGCCTGAACCCGTCGCTGACCCTCGTGCACGACGTCCGCTCGAACTCGGGCGCGGTCCTGTTCCAGACGGCGTACCGCTTCAGCGACGCCTTCTCGGCGACGATCGGGGTGTCGAACTTCTACGGGCATCCGCAGCGGCAGCAGATCCCCTACATCCAGCCGGTGATCGGAAACAACGGGGGCAGCTTCGAGACGCGCACGGCGTACGATGGCGTGTCGCCCCTCGCGCAATCGGACGAGGCGTTCCTGATGCTCCGCTACACGTTCTAGCGGAGGCGCGCCGGCGGCTAGCGGCCCCGCTGCAGCGCGTCCGTCGAGCTCATGGTGCGCACGTCCATGTCGCTCGTCGGGACCGACAGGATGCCGTAGGACTCGCGGCGCCAGCCGGTGCCGCCCTCCTCGGTCTCGACGAACGCCGCGGCGACGGGATCGAACACGAGGGCGGCATGGCCGTCCGGCCACGCCGGATAGCCGGAGACGTCGCCGCTGAAGCGGTGGACCAGGATGCCCACGGAGTCGACCAGGCCGTTGCTCCGCCGGCCGATCCAGTAGAGCGGCTGCTGGGTCTGCCAGTCGACGTAGATCCGGAGCCGCCGCACGAGCTCGGTCGACTCGCGCGCGACGCCGTCGATCACCACGGCGTGTCGCAGGTCCCAGCGGTCGCTCGCGACCGAGAGGCCGCTCTCGCCGAAGTTCCGGTCGGCGGTCTCCGGCCAGCCGCCGCGCGCGCCGTTCAGCGGCGCGAGCACGTCGCGCTCGCCGCCGTAGGTCCAGGCGAAGGCGTTCGGCCGCAGGATCAGGCCGGTGAGGCCGCGCCGCATGTTCTCGGTCTGCGCGATCGAGAGGCCGGAGTTGGGGGAGATCGACGAGGTCGGTCCGTAGCCGTTGCTGCCGAACGGCACCGGGCTTCCGCCCGAATCGCCGCCCGCCGTGTAGCGGGGGAAGTAGAGGCCGTCGATCCAGCCGGAGGCCGCGCGCCGCGCCTTCCGCATGGTGGGCACGTACACGAAGATGTCGTCGATCTCCCGGTAGTCGTCGAACGAGTCGAGGGGACGGAGCTGGCGCCACGCGAGATGCCTCGCGTTGAAGGGCTCGTCGAAGCGCCCGCCGGCCGCGAAGAAGTCCTTGGGCGCGTCCTTCTCGCGGTAGCCGTTGTCCGCGAGATCGGCGCGGGCCGCGAGCTGCAGCAGGAAGAAGCTCCCGATGTAGGTCTCGGGCGCTCCGATGCGGCTCGGAAAGTCGGTCAGGCGGAACTTCCCGTGCGGGCCGACGCCCCGATAGCGCAGCGCGAGATTCCAGGCCCAGCGCACGCCGGCGTCGGGTGCCGCGGCGTCGATCGAGTCCGGCGGAAACGGCAGGCCCGCGACGTAGCCCTCGAGGTTCCCCTTCTCGTCGACCTTCACCTTCGCCGCATGGGCCTGGGTCGCGGCATCGTAGGCCGCGTCGACGGGATAGCGCCGGTGACACGGGCCGATCTCCATCCGCATGCCTTCGTGGAAGAAGGCCCCGCGCATGTCCCAGACCTCCGGCGGCACGAGCGTCCGCAGGGCCGTCAGCTGCTCGGCGGTGATGGCGAGGCCCTCCCGGATCACGACGGGCTGCACGTCCTCGCCGCCCCGCTCGGGCATCGTGCCCGCGACGGTGGGACACGAGCCCTCGGGCGGAAGGCCGGCGCGGGCGGGCGCCGCCCCCGCCACCACGAGGAGGCAGCCGAGCACGACGCCGAGGAGCGGCCGCCGCGCGGAGACGAGCGCGGAGCGACGCGCGAGGCGAAGCGGAGACGGAACGGCCGGGCGGGGCATCGGGGCTCCTCGACGTGATCGGCCGGCGCGCGGGAGCGCGCGGGCGGCAGGCCACGCGGTGGCGACTATGCTGAAGGCGCCCACGGCCCGGCAAGATGGCAGGAGAGCTCTTGGCCCGACGCTCGATCGGCTTTCCCCTCACCATCGGCATCGTCCTCACGCTGCTGGCCATCGCCTTGCTCGTCGCCTGGCAGACGCTCGCCGTGGGCGGCCTCAGGCCCTTCGCGCGCGGGCACGAGGGCGTCTACTGGCTGCTCCTCGTCCTCGGGACGCTCTTCTTCGCGCTCATCATCGTGGGTCTCGTGCTGCTCTGCGCGTGGCTCGTGCGCGAGATGCGCCTGAACCTCCGCCAGCAGGCGTTCCTCGACGCCGTGACGCACGAGATGAAGACGCCGCTCGCCTCGCTCCGGCTCTACGTCGATACGCTCGCGCTCCACGATCCGGCGCCGGAGAAGCGCCGGGAGTTCCTCCAGCGCATGGGCGACGACCTCGATCGGCTCGATCACACCGTGCATCAGGTGCTCGCTGCGGCCCGGGCCGAGGCGCGTGCCCAGGAGGCGACGGCGGAGCGCACTCCCGTGGCCGAGCTGCTGCAGCGCTGCATCGACGAGATCCGGGCGCGCCACCGGCTGCCCGCCGACGCCGTGCGCCTCGAGCGCTCCGCGCCCGCCTCCGTGCGAGGCAATCCGGCCGAGCTCGGCGTCGTGTTCCGGAACCTGCTCGAGAACGCCGTCAAGTACTCCGATCCGCCGATCGACGTGCGCGTCGCGGTCGACGCGAGCCGCGACGGACGCGTGCAGGTCGAGATCGCGGACCGCGGCATCGGCATTCCGCGCGCCGAGCTGCGCAAGATCTTCCAGCGCTTCTACCGCGCCGGCCGCGACGTGCAGCGTCGCGCGGCCGGCCTCGGCCTCGGGCTCTTCATCGTGCGGAGCCTGGTGCGCCGTCAGGGCGGGAGCGTCGTGGCCCGGAGCGAAGGCCACGGCCGCGGCTCCCGCTTCGTCGTCACCCTGCGCGCGGCCGAGAGCCAGGGGAGGGCGTAGCGTGGCGCGCATCCTCGTCGTCGAGGACGAGGCGCACCTCGCCGAGGGGCTCCGCTACAACCTCGAGGCCGCGGGCCACGAGGTCGAGGTGGTCGACGACGGGGCCACCGCGGTCGAGCGCATCGCCGACGCGGAGCATCCCGTCGGCCTCGTGGTGCTCGACCTGATGCTCCCGGGCCTCTCGGGCTTCGAGGTGGCGCGCCGGGTGCGCGCCACGGGGAACTTCGTGCCGATCCTGATCCTCACGGCGAAGGACGACGCCTCCGACGTGCTGCGCGGGCTCGAGGAGGGCGCGGACGACTACCTGACGAAGCCCTTCCGCCTGGAGGAGCTCCTCGCGCGCGTGCGCGGCCTCTTGCGGCGACGGCGCTGGGACGGCGTCGAGCCCGGCGCCGACGGCCCGCGCAGCGTCGCCTTCGGCGACGTCGTCGTGCACTTCGACCGCTTCGAGATCGAGAGCCCGCGCGGGACGTTCCGCCTGACCACGCGCGAGGCGGGTCTGCTGCGCGCCCTGATCGACCGCGAGGGCGAGGCGGTGCCGAGGGGCGTCCTGCTCGAGAGCGTCTGGGGCCTCCGCCCGGAGACGCAGACGCGCGTGGTCGACAGCTTCGTCGTGCGCCTGCGGCGCTACGTAGAGCCCGATCCTGCCCACCCGCGACACATCGTCTCGGTGCGCGGGCACGGCTATCGCTTCGTGCGATAGGGGGAAGCGCGCGGTGGTGCAGCGCGCAGCGCCGGGTGCGAGAATCGACCCATGGCGACCCCGAAGAAGCGGCGCAGCGTGGGCGAGCTCATGAACCCGGACGTGTTCTGCCTGTCTCCGCAGACGAGCCTGCGCGCGGCCGGCGAGCAGATCGCGAAGCGCCGCGTCTCCGGCGCGCCGGTCGTGGACGAGCGCGGCCGCCCGCTGGGCGTGGTCTCGCAGAGCGATCTCGTGCGCCGCGCGGCCGACCACGTGACCGCGGGCCAGAGCGGGCGCTTCTACACCGACGTCGAGGACTACCAGGACATCGCCGAGCTCCCGATCGACGACTCCGACAAGCCCGTCGAGACGATCATGGCCCGCGAGGTCTACACCGTGACGCGCGACACCGGCGTCGCGGTGGCGGCGAGCATCATGCGCGAGCGGCGGGTGCATCGCCTGATCGTGACGGACCGCGGCATCGTGGTCGGCGTCGTCACGGCGCTCGACCTGCTGCGCGTCCTGGAGGAGCTCGGCTGAGCGGCGCCGGCTCGGTCCTCCGCCTCGCGGCGCGGCCGCGGCTCCGCGACGGCGCTCTGCTCCTGGCCTTCGACGGCTGGAACGACGCCGGCGGCGCGGCGACCCTCGCCGCCCGACACCTGTCGGAGTCGATCGGCGCGACCCCCTTCGGCGACCTCGATCCCGAGGAGCTCTACGACTTCACGGTGCGCCGGCCGACGGTGCGTCTCGCCCCGGATGGGACGCGGGAGATCGCCTGGCCGCAGAACGAGCTCCGGCACGGCCCGATCGGCGCGGAGCGCGACCTCGTGATCGGCCTCTGCGTCGAGCCGCACCTGCGCTGGCGCGCCTACGGCGACGCGATCCTCGAGCTCGTGCGTGCGCTCGCGCTCTCGCGCGTGGTGCTGCTCGGCGCGCACCTCGCCGACGTCGTGTACTCGCGACCGGTGGTCGTCACGGGCTTCGCGAGCGAGCCGGCGCTCCTCGCCCGCGTCGGGGTGTCGGGCACGAGCTACCAGGGCCCGACCGGCATCGTCGGCGTGCTCGCCGATCGCCTGATCCGGGAGGGTGTCGAGACGACGAGCCTCTGGGCCGGCCTGCCGCACTACATCGGCGTCTCGCCGAATCCGCGCGGCGCCCTCGCCCTCGTGCGCTGCGTCGAGGCCCTGCTGGGCTTTCGGGTCGACGAGGGGCCGCTCGTGCGCGAGTCCGCGTCGTTCGACGAGCGGGTGGGCGAGCTCGTGGCGAGCGATCCGGAGCTCTCCGAGTACGTGCGGCAGCTCAAGCGGCGGGAGTTCGCACAGTAGTCGCGGCTTCGCGCCGGCGCCGCTAGACCTCGATCGACTCCTCGACGAGCATCACCGGGATGCCGTCGTCCACCACGTAGAGGACCTTGCCGTCCTCGCGCACGAGCCCTTCGGCGATGCGCTTCGTCACGCGCTCGCCGCCGCGCGCACGCAGCTCCCCGCGCTCGATGCGCGCGTTCAGGCTCGAGAGCAGCTCGGCCGGCGCCTCGCGCAGCGGCTGCCGGCTCTCGGGGCAGACGAGGATCTCGAGCAGCTCGGGATCGACGGGCATCGGGCCTCCGGTACGCCTCTCGCGCTAGCGCAGCAGCGACGACGAGTAGTCGAGGATGCGGCGAGCCACGATCAGCTGGTTGATCTGCTGGGTGCCTTCGTAGATGTCGTTGATCTTCGCGTCGCGCATCCACTTCTCGAGCAGGAGCTTGCGCGAGTAGCCGAGCGGGCCCAGGACCTCCACGGCCTTCTGCGTGATCTTCGTGACGGCGAGGCCTGCCTTCGCCTTCGCCATCGACGCCTCGAGGTTGTTGCGCTTGCCGTGGTCCATCATCTTGGCCGCGCGCCAGGTGAGCAGGCGGGCCGCCTGGAGCTCGGCCTCCATGTCGATCACGTCGCGCTCGACCTGCGTGCGCTCGTGGAGCGGAGCGTCGTAGCGGATCGTGACGCCCTGGCGCGCGAGCTCCTCCTTCAGGAAATCGAGGGCCGCGCGACCGACGCCCACGGCCATCGCGGCCACGATCGGCCGGCTCGCATCGAACGTCGCCATCGCGCCCTTGAAGCCCTTGTCGCCGGTCTTCGTCGGGTCGGCCTTCTTGACCTCCGCGCTGCCGAGCAGGTTCTCCTTCGGCACGCGGCAGTTCTCGAGCACGAGCGTCGCCGTGTCCGAGACGCGGATGCCGAGCTTCTTCTCGAGGCCGACGAGCTTCATGCCCGGCGTGCCGGCGGGCACGACGAAGGACTTGATGCCGCCCCGGCCCGCGCTCTTGTCGACCGTCGCCCAGACCACGACGAAGCCGCCCGGGTAGGTCGAGGCCCCCTCGCCGGCGGTGCAGAAGATCTTCGTGCCGTTCAGCACCCACTCGTCGCCGTCGAGCTGCGCCGTGGTCTGGATCGCCGCGGCGTCGGAGCCGGCGTTGGGCTCGGTGATCGCCATCGCGCCCCACTTCGGCTCGCCGTCGCCGCGGAACGGCGAGAGGAACTTGATCTTCTGGTCGTTCGTGCCGGCCGCGGCCACGGCCGAGCCGCCGAGGGCCGGGCTCGGGATGCGCAGGTACAGGCCGGCGTCGCCCCAGCAGAGCTCCTCGGCCTGCACGCAGACCTGCACGAAGCCGTCGTTCGGGCCCTCGAACGATCCGCCCTGGTGTCGCCCGCGATCCCACATGAAGCGCACGAACTCCCAGGGCATCTCGTGCTCCTGCTCGTCGTACTTGCGGGAGATCGGGCGCATCTGCTCGCGCGCGACCTGGTGGAAGAAGGCCTTGGCCTTCGTCGTGTTCTCGGCCGGCTCGAAGGAGATGGTCATCGGGGCGTCCTCCGTGTCGTCGGCTAGACGAGGCTCAGGGCTTCGAACGTCGCGAAGCCGCGGGCGTTGCGCAGGTGCATCTCGGGCAGGTACTCGCGCGTGTAGCCGTGGCCGCCGAAGACCTGCACCGCGCCGTCGGCGACCTCGAGCGACACCCGCTGCGCCTGGTGCTTCGCGAGGGCGGCCTCGCGCGTCGCGTCCTTGCCCTGGTCGAGGAGCCAGGCCGCCTCCCAGGCGAGCAGCCGCGCGCCGTCGATCTCGATCGCCATGTCGGCGATCTTGAACGCGATCGACTGGCGCGTCGCGATCGGCGCGCCGAACGTCTGACGCTCCTTGGCGTAGTCGCGAGCCAGCTCGAACGACGCGCGCGCGACGCCGACCGCCGCCGCGGCGAGGGCGACCCGCCCGCGGTTCACGAGGGCGCGCACGTCCGCGCCGGCATCGCCCCCGAGCTTCGCGGAGGCGGGCACGCGCACGCCGGAGAGCCGGAGCTCCGCCGTCGGGAGCGCGTGCAGGCCGAGGTTCTTCTCCCGCTCGGCCGAGAGGCCGGGGGCCGCGATCGGCACGAAGAACGCCTGCGCGGTTCCCGCCTCGCTCGCGACGACGAGCACCTCCTGCAGGCCGTCCTGCCAGGGCACGAGGCACTTCGCGCCGTCGAGCACGTACTCCGCGCCTTCGCGCCGCGCGGTCGTCGTGGGACGGAAGGCGTCGGCCCGATAGCTCGGCTCGACGAGGGCGAGGGAGCCCGGCGCGAAGCGGTCGCCGGTGAAGCGGGGCAGCCACTTCTTCCTCTGCTCCTCGGTGCCGAAGTCGGAGACGGGGAGCGCGATCAGCGTCGGCGAGAGCACGCCGAGGGCGATCGAGAGATCGCCGTAGGCGAGCTCCTCGGCGATCAGGGCGCCGGTCACGGCGCTGCGCGATCCGCCGCCCCCGTACGCCTCGGGCAGCGCGTTCGAGGTGAGGCCCAGCTCGTGGGCCTGCTGCAGCACGCCCGCGGGCAGCCGACACGCCTCGTCGGCGTCGCGGGCTTCCTTGCGGATCTCGTTGGCCGCGAACTGCCGCACGGTGTCGACGATGAGCTGCTGCTCCTCGGTGGGCTCGAAGTCGATCATCGCCGCTCCCCTAGATCCTCTCGAGGATCGTCGCGATGCCCATGCCGCCTCCGATGCACATCGTCACGAGCGCCGTCGTCTTGTCGCGTCGCTCGAGCTCGTCGAGCACGGTCCCGATCAGCATCGCGCCGGTGGCGCCGAGCGGGTGGCCGAGGGCGATCGCGCCGCCGTTCACGTTCACTCTGTCGGGATCCATGCCGAGATCGCGCATGGTCTTGAGCGGGATCGCGGCGAAGGCCTCGTTGATCTCGACGAGGTCGACGTCGCGGATCGTCATGCGCGCCTTCGCGAGCACGCGCCTCGAGGCCGGCGTGGGCGCCGTCAGCATGATCACCGGCTCGTCGCCCGCCGTGGCCATGGCGACGATGCGCGCGCGGGGCTTGAGCCCGTGGGCCTTCGCGTAGTCGGGCGACGCGAGCAGCAGCGAGGCGGCGCCGTCGACGATGCCCGAGGAGTTCCCGGCGTGGTGCAGGTGCTTCACGCCCGCGATCTGCGGATAGCGGGTCTTCGCCTTCTGGTCGAAGGTGAGCGCGTCGCCCTTCTGCACGTAGCCGCCCATGGCCTCGAAGGAGGGCGGGAGCTTTCCGAGCGACTCGAGCGTCGTGCCCGCGCGCGGGTGCTCGTCGTGGTCGAGCACGACCTTGCCGGCGAGATCCTTCACCGGGATCAGGCTCTTCTCGAAGCGGCCCTCCTTCTGCGCGAGGGCGGCGCGCTCCTGGCTTCGCACGGCGAAGCGGTCGAGGTCCTCGCGCGTGAAGCCTTCGAGGGTCGCGATCAGGTCGGCGGAGATGCCCTGGGGAACGAGCGGGTGCAGCTCCCGCAGGTGCGGATTGTGCCCGTCGAGGCCGGCGCCGTCGCTGCCCATGGGCTGGCGCGACATCGACTCGACGCCGCCGCCGACCACGAGGTCCTGCTGGCCCGACATCACGCCCATCGCTGCGAAGTTCACCGCCTGCTGGCCCGAGCCGCAGAAGCGATTCAGGACCACGCCCGTCGCCTCGTTGGGCCAGCCGGCCGCGAGCACGGCGTTGCGCGCGATGCAGCCGCCCTGCTCCCCGGCCTCGGAGACGCAGCCCACGACGACGTCCTCGACGTCGCGCGGGTCGATGCCCTGACGCGCGCGCAGCGCGTTCAGCGTCTGCGCGAAGAGCTCCTGGGGATGGATCCCGGAGAGGGCTCCGGTCTCCTTCTTGCCGCGCCCGCGCGGGGTGCGGACGGCGTCGATGATCCAAGCGTCGCCCATGCTGGGACTCCTCGTGGCTGTGCGTCCGGGGTGGCGGAAATCGGTGCGTTGACGAGGGAGTCAAGCGCCTCCCGAGTCTATCCGACGACTTCTGGGCACGCACCGCAAAACGGCGCCCGGCGCTGGTCGAGCGTCGTGACGCGAGGCAAGGTTGCCGCGCGCGGAGCGCGCGGGGGAGGCGGGCCTTGGGCAAGGAGAGCGGCGGAGACGACGGGGCGGGGCGCCGGGTCGAGAAGCCCTGGGGCCACGAGCTCATCTGGGCCCACACGGAGCGCTACGTCGGCAAGGTGCTCGTGATCGAGGCCGGCAGGCGCCTCTCTCTCCAGTACCACCGGCGCAAGGACGAGTCGGTGCTCGTGATGCGGGGCCGCATGCGGCTCCACCTCGAGGACGAGGCCGGGGTGGTGCGCACCTACGACCTCGGCCCGGGAGAGCACCGTCGGATTCCCGTCGGTCGCAAGCATCGCTTCGAGGCTCTGGAGCGCGTCGAGCTGGTCGAGGTCTCGACCCCGGAGCTCGACGACGTGGTGCGGATCTCCGACGACTTCGGCCGCGAGGGCACGTCGGCGCCCTGACGGCGCAGATCGAGCGCGGCTCCGGCGCCCGATGCGCGCGAGGCCGCAATTGCGCCTTGACGCTCGGATCGAGCGGCAGTAAACAAGCGCCCGTTCCCGACCGCGCCCGACGCTCGCGACGGCCCACGTACGCTGCGAGTCCGCGACGCGGGAGGAGAATCGCCACCGCAATCCGTCGAGACCGAGCCTCCGCCTCGGAGGCCGGCCTTCGACCGCTCAGGGGGCACGACAGTCCGTCCATGAGCCGCCACGCCCCGGGTCCGTCAAAGCTCTTCGCCGTCCTCCTCTTCGCCCTCACGTGCGCGGTCGTGCTCGGCCTCCCGGGCGCGCGATCGGTCTCGGCCCAGCAGGCCAAGTCATCCGACGCCGCCTACGAGGCTCAGCGCCTCGCGGCGGATCCCGACGCGCCAGGGCCCGTGCAGCCGATCCCGTTCAGCCACGCGCTGCACGCCGGCAAGTACCAGATCGATTGCCTCTACTGTCACAGTGGTACGGACCGCAGCCGCATGGCCGGAGTTCCCCCGGTCGAGACGTGCATGGGCTGCCACGCCCAGTTCGGCTCCGACCTCGAGGGCGTCCAGAAGCTCCAGGAGTACTGGAAGAACCAGCAGACGATCGATTGGGTCCGCATCCATCGCGTGCCCGACTACGTGAAGTTCCGCCACAACCGCCACGTCGCGGCGGGCGTCGCCTGCCAGACGTGTCACGGCCCGGTGCAGGACCTGCACAAGCTCTACCTCGTCCCCGACACCAAGTGGGTGAACGGGATGCCCGCCGACAAGCTGAAGATGGGCTGGTGCCTGAGCTGCCACTGGCAGAACAAGGCGTCGGTCGACTGCCTGACCTGCCACTACTAGGACCTAGGACGAACGAATGCCCGAGCTCGATCGTCGAGACTTCCTGAAGCTCGTGGGCGCCGGAGCGGGCGCCGCCGCCGCGGCCGGCTGCTCCGAGCGCGTGACGAAGCTGATCCCCTACGTGATCCAGCCCGAGACGATCACACCGGGCATTCCGGTCTACTACGCGTCGACCTGCCGCGAGTGCCCCGCCGCCTGCGGCGTGCACGTGAAGACCCGCGAGGGTCGACCGATCAAGCTCGAGGGGAATCCGGCGCATCCCGTGAACAAGGGCGCGCTGTGCGCGCGCGGCCAGGCGTCGATCGGGCGCACCTACCATCCCGACCGCTTCGCCGGTCCGCTGCAGCGCGGGAGCGACGGCAAGCTCTCTCCGATCGCGTGGGACCAGGCCCTCGACGTGCTCGCCGGCAAGCTGCGGGAGAGCGCGGCGCAGACCTGGCTCCTCGGCGCCGACCGCGGCCCGACCGGCAACGAGGTGCTCGCGCGCTTCGTCTCCGCCGTCGGCCTCGGCGGCCGCATCGTCTACGAGCCCTTCGCGCCGGAGAGCCTGCGCGCGGCGACGGCCGCCGTCTTCGGCATCGACACCGAGCCGCTGTTCGACCTCTCGAAGGCCGACCTCGTGATCTCCTTCGGCGGCGACGTGCTCGAGACGGGCAGCTCCCCGACGGAGCACGCGCGACAGCTCGCCGAGGCGCGCGACGTCGCGACCAAGGAGCGCGGCGGCGCGCGCTTCGTGTACGTGGGCCCGCGGCTCTCCATGACCGCGGGCAACGCCGACGAGTGGGTGGTCGCGAAGCCCGGCACCGAGGGCATCCTGGCCCTCGCCCTCGCGAAGGCCGCGATCGCGGCCGGTGCGGGCGCCGAGGGCGGCCACGGCGCCCTCGCGAGCCTCGCGGGCGGTCTCGATCCCGCGACCGCCGCGGCGCGCACCGGCGTCGATGCGAAGACGATCGAGCGCCTCGGCGCCGCGCTGGCGAAGGCCAAGGCGCCCCTGGCGCTGCCGCCGAGCACCGGTCTCACGAGCGCGCGGGGCGTCGCCACGGCCGGCGCGGTGCTCGTGCTGAACCAGGTCCTCGGTGCGGTCGGCAACACCGTCCAGATCCCGGCCGGCAGCGGCACGAAGACCACGAGCTACAAGGACCTGCTCGCCCTCGTGGACGCCATGAAGTCGGGCAAGGTCTCGGTGCTGCTCGTGCACGACGCCGATCCGCTCTACTCGATGCCGGCCTCGAGCGGCTTCGCCGAGGCGCTCGCCAAGGTGCCGTTCGTCGTGTCCTTCGCCTCGTCGATCGACGAGACCACGAACGCGGCGCACCTCGTGCTGCCGGACTCGACGCCGCTCGAGAGCTGGGGCGACGCGTCGCCCCGCCCGGGCGTGCGCTCGCTCCTCCAGCCGACGCTCGCGGGCCTGTTCGACGTGCGCTCGATCTTCGACGTGCTGCTCGACGCCGGCCGCAAGCTCGGCGCCGAGGTGGCGGCGAAGCTCCCGAGCGGCGACTTCCGCTCGATCCTGGAGGCCGCCTGGTCCGACACCGCATGGCGTGACGCCCTCGCCCGCGGCGGCGTGTTCGCGGAGACGGCGCCGACCGGCGCGCCCGGCCTCGCGGCGGGCGTCGCGAAGCTCGAGGTGGCCGAGCCGCGCCTCGACGGCGACGGCCCCTTCACGCTCCTCGCCCATCCCTCGCCGATGCTCTCGGACGGGCGCGGCGCGAACCTGCCGTGGCTGCAGGAGCTGCCCGATCCGGTCGCGAAGATCACCTGGCAGTCGTGGGCCGAGCTGGGCCAGGAGGCCGCCGACAAGCTCGGCTTGGTGACGGGCGACGTCGTGGTCGTGGAGACGCCCACCGGCCGGGCGGAGCTTCCGGCCTGGGTGCGCGGAGGACTGCGCGACGACGTGGTGGCGATCGCCACCGGGCAGGGGCACGGCGTCGGGCGCTACGCGTCACGCGAGAACGACGGGCAGCCCGGCGAGGTCCGCGGGGTGAACGTGCTCTCGCTGCTCCCGACGCTCACCGACGAGGCCGGTGGCCGCGCCTGGCTCTGCACCAAGGCGAAGGTCACGCCGGCCGGGCGCAAGGAGCGCATCGCCTTCTCGCAGGCCTCGGACAACAAGCGCCAGCGCGAGCTCGGCGAGACGGTGAGCCTCGCGGCGCTGCTCGGCGAGGGCGGCCACGGCGAGGCGGCGGAGGGCGAGGGCGTCGGCGAGGGGAGCGCCGGAGAGCACGAGTTCATCGTGCCCTACAACGCCGTCGACGACGCCGCGGCGACGGCGCTCCATCGCTGGGGCATGTCGATCGACCTCGACCGCTGCACGGGCTGCAGCGCCTGCGTCGCCGCCTGCTACGTCGAGAACAACGTGCCCGTGGTCGGCGAGGAGCAGGTGATCCGCGGCCGCCTCCAGGCCTGGCTGCGGATCGAGCGCTACGTGACGGAGGGCGAGCTCGACTACCGGGGAGGTCGCCCGGCTCGCTCGAGCCACGAGAGCCTCGGCAACGTCGACGTGCGCTACTCGCCGATGCTCTGCCAGCAGTGCGGCTCCGCGCCCTGCGAGCCCGTCTGCCCGGTGATCGCGACGTACCACAATCCCGAGGGCCTGAACGGGATGGTGTACAACCGCTGCATCGGCACCCGGTACTGCGCGAACAACTGCCCCTACAAGGTGCGCCGCTTCAACTGGTACGACTACAACCTCAAGAACTTCCCCGAGCCGCTCCCGCTCATGCTGAACCCCGACGTCACCGTGCGCGGTCAGGGCGTGATGGAAAAGTGCACGTTCTGCGTGCAGCGGATCGAGCTCGCCCGGCAGAAGGCGAAGAACGAGCGGCGCGCGATCGCGGACGGCGAGGTGACCACGGCCTGCGCCCAGGCGTGTCCGACCCAGGCGATCCACTTCGGCAACCTGAAGGACGCCGCGAGCGTCGTGGCGAAGAAGAGCGCCGACGCGAAGCGCGGCTACCACGCGCTGCAAGAGCTGAACACGCGACCCGCGATCACCTACCTGGCCAAGGTGACGCGCGGCTCGGTCGAGGGCTGACTCCATGACGCCGCCGCCTCCCGCCGTCTCCGTCGCCGACATGATCCGGCCGGTGCCGACGCCGCCCGACTCCCAGGCGAACCAGGACATCCTGGCCGTGATGGGACGGCCGACCCTGCCGTACTGGCTCCTGCTCGGCTTCCTGGTCGCCTTCGTCCACGCGGCCGGCGCGGTCTGGGTCTACCAGGTGTACGAGGGCCTCGGCATCGCCGGCTACTCGCATCCGATCTTCTGGGGCGTCTACATCGTCACGTTCGTGTTCTGGGTCGGTATCGCCCATGCCGGAACGCTGATCTCGGCGATCCTCTACCTGTTCCGCTCGAAGTGGCGGAACGCGATCAACCGCAGCGCCGAGGCGATGACGGTCTTCGCCGTGCTCACGGCCGCGCAGTTCCTCGGCATCCACGTCGGCCGGATCTGGAAGAGCTACTTCATCCTGCCCTACCCGAACCAGCGCGGGCTGTGGGTGAACTTCAAGAGCCCGCTCGTCTGGGACACCTTCGCGATCACGACCTACGCGACGATCTCGATCGTGTTCTTCTACGTCGGCCTCCTGCCCGACCTGGCGATCGCGCGCGACCGCTCGACCGGCTGGCGCAAGCTCCTCTACACCGCCCTCGCCCTCGGCTGGCACGGCACGGGGCGCCAGTGGAAGGCGTGGAACCGCAGCGTGCTCCACCTCTCGGGCCTCGCCACGCCGCTCGTGCTCTCGGTGCACAGCGTCGTGTCCTGGGACTTCGCGATGTCGATCGTGCCCGGCTGGCACGCCACGATCTTCGCCCCGTACTTCGTGGCCGGCGCGATCTTCTCGGGCTTCGCGATGGTGCTGACCGTGATGATCCCCGTGCGCCGGATCTTCGGCCTCGAGGCCTACATCACGAACTACCACTTCGAGAACATGGCGAGGTTCATCCTGCTGACCTCGCTGATCGTCGGCTACTCCTACAGCATCGAGTACTTCATCGCCTGGTACAGCGGGGTCGAGCCCGAGCAGACCTCGTTCTGGTACCGCGCCTTCGGCCCGTACTGGATCTCCACCTGGATCATGATCATCTGCAACGCCGTCGTGCCCCAGGTGTTCTGGTTCCCGAAGGCGCGGACGCACATCCCGACGATCTTCGTCGTCTCGACGCTGGTCAACGTCGGCATGTGGTTCGAGCGCTACGTCATCATCATCTCCGGCCTCTCGCGCGAGTACGATCCGGCGGTCTGGGGCCTCTACACGCCGCACGCGGCGGAGCTCACGATCCTCGCGGGCAGCTTCTGCTTCTTCGCGATGTTCTTCGTCGCCTTCATCAAGATCTTCCCGGTGATCGCGATCGCCGAGGTGAAGGAGCTCGTGATCCACGAGCGGGCGCACGGTCAGGGAGGGGCGCACTGATGCCGCTGCTGGTGGGCGTGTTCGACGCGCCGGGGAACGTGGTGGGCTCGATCGAGCGGCTCCGGAACCGGGGCTACGACGAGGTCGAGGTGTACTGCCCGGCGCCGTTCCCCGAGATCGACGACGCGCTGATCGAGAAGCCGAGCCGGGTGCGCCTGTTCACCCTCGTCGGCGGCCTCGCCGGGCTCTTCACCGGCTTCCTGATGACGATCTGGATGGCGAACGACTGGCAGCTCGTGGTCGGCGGCAAGCCCTTCACCTCGATCCCGCCCTACGTCGTGATCGGCTTCGAGCTCACGATCCTGTTCGGTGGTCTCATGACGCTGCTCGGCCTGCTCGTGTTCGGCGGCCTGCCGCACGGCCGTTTCGGCGTGCCCGACCCCGGCTACAGCGCGCGCTTCTCGGCGGAGGAGTTCGGCGTGACGGTGCGCTGCAAGGAGCGGGACGTGGCCGAGGTGGACGCGCTCCTGCGCGCGAACTCCGCCAAGGAGGTCACCCTTGTCGAACCGTAGCCTGCGGCCGGTCTACGCCCTGGTGCTGATGGCCGTGGCGTTCTCCACGGGCTGCTGGGAGCAGTGGAGCGAGAGCTGGTTCCCGCAGATGAAGTGGCAGCCGGCGGTGCAGGCGTTCTCCGCGCCGAAGTTCCCCGACGACCGCCAGCTGCCGTTCGGCCAGCCCGCCGGCACCGTGTCCGTCACGGGCGAGCTCCCCTGGGAGGGGCAGCTCGATCCCTGGGTCGGGCGGCCCGACGCGAAGCCCTCGAGCGACGACGCGGCCAACGCGCTCGTGAACCCGCGCCCGGCCGACTTCGCCTCGCTCCAGAACGGGCAGGTGAAGTACCTGACCTACTGCTCGCCCTGCCACGGAACGACCGGCCTCGGGAACGGGCCGGTGTCGGCCACGGGCGGCGGTCCGTTCGCCGGCGTGCTGCCGGTGGTCGGCGTGGTGAAGGCGCGCAGCGACGGCCACATCTACACCACGATCCGTCAGGGACGCCGGCGCATGCCGCCGTACACGCGCATCCCGTCCGACGATCGCTGGGACATCGTGAACTACGTCCGCTACCTGGATCAGAGGGGAGGCCGACCGTGAGCTCGAGCACGGCCGTCGAACGAGCCCATCCGCGCAACGTGCCCGGCGCGCTCGCCGCGCTGTGTGGGGTGCTCGTCGTCGTCGGCATCGGAGCGTTCCTGCTGGGCCTCTCCACGGACAAGGCCACCGCCTGGCGCGCCTTCCACGTGAACTTCCTGTTCTGGGCCGGCATCGCCCAGGGCGGCGTCGTGATCTCGTGCATGTTCGTCACGGTCGGCGCCAAGTGGCCGGGCCCGGTGCGGCGCATCGCCGAGGGCCTCGCGGCGTGGGTGCCCGTGTCGTTCGTGCTCGCGGTGATCGGCTTCTTCGGGCGCGACTACGTGTACCCCTGGATCGCGCACCCGCTGCCGGCGAAGGCCGCGTGGCTCAACGTGCCGCGTCTCTATGCCGTCGACCTGGGCGTCCTCGGCGTGCTCGCGATTCTCACGATCGTCTACCTCTACCACTCGGTCCGGCCGACGCTCCATGGCGTCGCCCAGACGCCGGGCGTGCCGAGGAAGGGCCTGTACGAGAGCTGGAGCTCCGGCTGGCGGGGTCAGGCCGAGGAGAACGCCCGCTCGGCGCTCATCACGAAGCGCATCGCGCCGCCGCTCCTCCTGCTCTTCGCCTTCGGCTACACCGCGATCGCCTTCGACCAGGTGATGTCGCTCACGCCGGCCTGGTACTCGAACCTGTTCGGCGCCTACTTCGCGTGGGGCGGGTTCCTGTCCGCGATCTGCGCCACGACCTTCGCCGCGGTCCTGCTGCGGAACGCGCCCGGCCTGCGCGGCCAGATCACGCCCGCCCGCATGCACGACATGGGCAAGATGATCTTCGCCTTCAGCATCTTCTGGATGTACCTCTTCTGGTCGCAGTACCTCGTGATCTGGTACGGCAACCTGCCGGAGGAGACGGGCTTCCTCCGCGCGCGGCTCGGCGAGCAGTTCCTGGTCGAGCAGGGGAACACGGGCTGGTACTGGAACTTCTCCTTCCAGCGCCTCTCGGCCTCGCCCTACGGCTGGCTCTCGATGGTGGTCTGGGCGTGCTGCTGGGTGATCCCGTTCTGGGTGCTGCTCGGGCAGAAGCCCAAGAAGACGCCGCTCATCCTGGGCGGCGTGGCGCTGGTCGAGACCATCGGCTTCTGGCTCGAGCGCAACGTCCTCGTCTGGCCGTCCCTCGAGCCTGCGAACGGCGCCGCGTGGATCGGCCTGGTCCAGCTCGGCATCGCGGCGGGCTTCCTCGGCGCGTTCCTGTTCGTGTTCCTGCAGTACACGCGGGTGTTCCCGTCGATCGCGGTGCCGGAGCGCGCACACCACTAGCCGGTCGGAAAGAGGGGCGGCGTGAGCGACACCGGTCCCATCGCCGGCCCGAGCTCCGTCTCGCAAGGCGTGCTCGCGGTGCAGCCCGAGACCATCCCGCTGCGCCGCGGGCGCGGCGCGGTCGCGCTCCACGCGGCGGGCTTCCGCCACCCGGGCCATCTCTCCCGCGAGCACTTCACGCCCTACGCCGACGTCACCCACCTCGTGGCCGGCGCGCGCGGCCTGCGGATCGGGACCACGCGCTCGGTCTTCGTGCTTCCCCGCTCGGCCTTCGCGAACCCCGCCGCCGCGGACCGCCTCCACCGCGCGCTCGTGGAGCGCGTCGCGGCCCTCTCCGACGGTCCGCTGCGTCTCGCGCGCTTCGCCGAGCTCGACCAGCGCGCGCGGAGCGGCCGTCCGGCCGTCGCGTGCTGGGCCTTCGCGGCGATCTGCGTCGCGCTGTACGTCGTGGGCCGGCTCACCACGCCGGGGACGCTCGAGCTCGCGGGCATGTTCAGCCGCACGCTCGTGCTGCACGGCGAGCCGTGGCGCGTCCTCACCGGGAACCTGCTCCACGCGAACGCGCTGCACCTCCTGCTCAACCTGATCGTGGTCGTGCTGATCGGGGCGCTCGTCGAGCGACCGCTCGGCGCGGCGCGGACGCTCTTCGTGATCGCCGCGGCGTCGGTGGCCGCGATGGGAAGCGGCCTCGTCGTCGGCTACGAGCAGGCCCTCGGCGCCTCGGGCGTCGCGTCGGGTCTCGTCGGCGCGGCGCTCCATCTCGAGCTGCGCCATCCCGCCGAGCTGCCCGCGCTCTGGCGTCTGCCGCGGCGCGTGCTCGTCGCGGCGATCCTGCTCGAGGCGGTCGTCTCCTTCACGGCGCCCTTCGTCGCGGGCGCGGCCCACGCGGCGGGCTTCGCCGCGGGCTACGTCGCGGCCGCCCTCGTCGCGCGCTCCGGCCTGCGCGGCGAGCCCGCGGCGCCGTGGCTGCGCGTCGCCGACGCGGCGGTCGTCGCGGCGCTCGCGCTCTCGCTCTTCCTCGTCGTCGGCGAGGTCGCGGGCAGGACCGGCGTCGTGCTGCGGCGAGCGGAGCGGCTGCTCGAGATCCCGGGCACCGATCCCCAGCTCCTGAACAACACGGCGTGGACGCTCGCCACCGAGGGGAAGCCCGGCGCGGAGCAGCTCGGGGTCGCCGAGCGCCTGGCCGAGGAAGCCGTGCGCCGGACGCACCGCCAGGACCCGAACGTCCTCGACACCCTGGCGGAGGTGCTGTTCCAGCGCGGTGACGCCGATCGTGCCGTCGCGACGATCGACGAGGCGATCGCCCTCGCACCGGCGGTCGACTACTTCCGCGAGCAGCGACGCCGCTTCACCGGCGAGCGGGCCGCGAACGACCGACCCACGGCGCCGAGCGAGGAGCTCGCGCCCGGCGAGGGGGCGGAGCCCCCGCCGGGCTCGGAGCCGCCCTCGCCCCGTCCCGTCCCGCGGTCGCCCGACGACGACGAGATCCCCTCGGACGACTCGACGATCACGATCTGACGCGGAGCGCTCTCACTCCTGCGCAGCGACGGCGCTCGCGGGGGCGGGTGCCGTCTCGCCGAGCGATCCGGCGCCGGCGATCACCTCGTCGGTCCACGCCCAGGCCTCCGCCTCGGCCCGCAGCAGCCGCTCGGGATCGAGGCCGATGCGCTCCACGAGCGACTGCGCGCGCGGGAGCTCGCCGCGCTCCACGTCCGACGCGAGGGCGAGGAGCGCCCCGAGCTCGCCGTCGCCGCGCAGGATCGCGGCGCCGACCTCGGGCTCGAGATGCAGCTCGCGCACGAGCTGCTCGTGCGGGAGGCCGAGCGCCACGTCGAGCAGGGAGACCATGCCCGCGAGGAACGCGCGCTCTCCGCGCTCGCGGGCCGCGCGGTCCGGGCGCTCCCCTCGCGCGAGGAGCTCCATCAGCCGGCCGCGCACGGCCGACGCCTGGAGCAGCGGGCTCGCGAGACCGTGCTCCCCGGCCCCGGCGAACAGCAGGAGGACGAGCCAGCGCCGGAGCTGCTGGCGGCCGAGCATCGCGAGCGCGTGCTCGAGCGTCGCGATCTGCTCGCGGCGCGCGAGCGCGACGGAGTTCACCAGGCGGAGCAGTCCCACGCCGAGCTCCGCCGTGCGCTTGAAGTGCTCGCCCAGGACGTCGACGTCGGCGTCGGCGGACAGGTCTCGGAAGATCGCGAGGACCGCCGCGCGCCTCGGGTCGACGGTGCGTGCCGACACCGTCTGGGGACGCGCGAAGAAGTAGCCCTGGAAGAGCTCGAAGCCCGCCTGCCGGCAGCGCGCGACGTGCTCCCGCGTCTCGACCTTCTCGGCGAGGAGCGCGACTCCCGCCGTGTCGCGCAGCGAGCGCGCGACCTCGGGCAGCCGCTCCGCGTCCGTGGCCATGACGTCGACCTTCACGTAGCGCGCGAAGGGGAGGAGCGGCGCGCGCGGATCTCCCGGCACCCAATCGTCGAGCGCGAGCTCGTAGCCGCGCGCGACGAGCTCCGCGCAGCGGCCGACGACCTCGGTCGAAGGTCGCGTGGTCTCGAGGACCTCGAGCACGACACGCTCCTGCGGCAGCGCCTCGACGAGCTCGCTCAGCAGGAGATCGGGCGGCACGTTCACGAAGCCGCGGCTGCGCCCGAGCAGGGTCTCGGCCCCGATCCGCATGAACGCGTCGACCATCGTCTGGAACGAGGTCAGCTTCGGGTTGACGATGCGACCGGCGCTCTGCGCGTCGGCCGACGCGCGGAACAGGAGCTCGTAGGCGACCACGGCGTCGTGCGGATCCAGGATCGGCTGGCGCGCGACGAACACCTCCCGACCGTGGGCCCGCTCGCGCTCCATACCTCTTCATCGACGCGTGGCACGCGGGGATCAATCCAGGGATCGACGGACGCGGCGTCGGGGCTTCGCGAGCGGCGGCTCGGGAGATCCCGTCCGCGGGGCCGAGGCCTAGCGCAGGCCGATCTCGTCGCCGTCCTTCGCCACGACCACGTTCCCCGGGAAGCGCTTGCCGATCGCGTGCTCGTACTGCCAGGCCAACACCGGGGGAGGTCGAAGCCGCGTCAGCACGAGCGTCCGGACGCCGGCCCGCGTCGCCGCGGTCGCGGCCTGGTCGAGGTCGGCGTGGAGCGCGGCCTCCTGCTCGAGCCGCTTCGCGGCGGACGGGTCGCCCTGCGCGGCGGCCGCGATCGCGGCGCGGATGCTCTCGCCGTGGATCGCCTCGCGCACCCACGCGTCGGCGTCCTGGGCGAAGGCGACCTGCGCCTCCTCGTCGCCGCTCGTGCCGGAGACGACGGCGGAGCGGCCCTTCGCCTCGAAGCGAAAGATCAGGGCCGCGCCGTCGCCGAGGGGAGCGGCGGTGACGACGAGGCCGTCTCGCTCCTCGCGGTACGGGCCGCTCACCTCGACCGGGTCGAAGCGCGCGCCCTCCGGAGGGAGCCCGAGCGCTCGCGCCTCCGCCGCGATGCCGACGGCGTGGGCCTGCTCGAGGCCGCGCGCGAGGGCGATGGTGCCCGGCGGACCGACCAGCCGGAGCGGTGTCGCCCGCGGGCCGTTGAGCCAGCCCGCGAGGAGGAGATCGTCCAGGCCCACGGTGTCTTCGGGCGCGAGGCCCGTGAGCGCCACGAGCTTCGGCTGCGCCGCCGGCAGGTTCGCCTTGCGCAGCGCCTCGGCCACGGCGCGGCCGGCGTCGACGAGCACGAGGTCCTTGCCGAAGCCGACGCCGATCGCGGGGCCGAGCCGGTCCTGGTTCTCGTACGGGCCGCCCGTGCCGACCGCGATCACGGTGAGCGCGTCGAAGCTCCGCTCGTCGAGGGCGCGCACGCCGCGCGCCACCTCTTCGACCTGCCAGTTCGCGCACGTGACCACCCAGCCGACCACGGCCACCGCGAACAGCACCCCGAGCATCATGGCCCGGGCGGCGGTCACTCGAAGACCACCGTGCGGTTACCATACACCAGAATGCGATCCTCGAGGTGCCAGCGCACCGCCCGGGCGAGCACGGTCTTCTCGACGTCCCGTCCCTTGCGCACGAGGTCGGCGACCGAGTCGCGATGGAAGACGCGCATCACGTCCTGCTCGATGATCGGGCCCTCGTCGAGGTCGGTCGTCGCGTAGTGGGCGGTGGCGCCGATCAGCTTCACGCCCCGGGCGTGGGCCTGGTGGTAGGGCTTCCCGCCCATGAAGGCCGGCAGGAACGAGTGATGGATGTTGATGATGCGGCCGGGCAGGCGCGCCACGAACTCGGCCGAGAGCACCTGCATGTAGCGGGCGAGGACCACGAGCTCGATGCGCTGCTCGCCGAGGAGCGCCAGCTCCTTCTCCTCCTGTGCGCGCTTCGTCTCCGGACGGATCGGGAAGACGTGGAACGGGATCCGGAACTGCTCGGCCACGTGCGCGAGGTCGGGGTGGTTGCTCACGACGAGGGGCACGTCGCACGGCATCTCGCCGGCCTCGTGGCGGAGCAGGAGGTCCCACAGGCAGTGGTCGTAGCGCGAGACGAAGATCGCGACGCGCTTGCGCTGGCTCGCGTAGTGGATCTGCCAGCGCATCGAGAAGCGCCCGGCGACCTCGCGCACGCCGGCCTCGAGGCCCACGCGGTCGGTCAGGAGCTCGCTCAAGTCGAAGCGGATGCGCTGGAAGAAGAGGCCCGCCTCGCCGTCGATGTGCTGGGCCGACTCGAGGATGTTCGCGCCATGGCCGTAGAGCACCTGGGCCAGGGCGGCGACGAGCCCGCGGCGATCGGGGCACGAGACGAGGAGCGTCGCCTGGGCGTCGGTCCGCGGGTCGGGGCTCGGCGGCATGGCCGGCCAGTATATCCGAGGGCCCGCGGGCCCTGTCCTGCGCCATCAAGGCGCCGGCGTGACCGTCCGATCCGGAGGGTCGGATCCCTCTTCCCCACCGAGGTCGCCATGAGCACCACGCCGCCGTCGATGAAGGGCGCGTTCCTGCAGGGCGTCGTGGCCGACGTGCAGAAGCTGGTCGAGCGCGGCGCGGTCCCTCCCGCCGAGCTCGAGGCCCGGCTCTCCGCCGCCGAACGCAAGCTCCTGGCGGCTCCGCTGATCGGCGCGCTCTGGTACCCCGTCGAGGCCTGGGTACACATGATCGAGCTGCTGCGCGATCTCGAGGGCGGCGCGGATCCCCGCCGCTACCTCGTCGAGCGCGGCGCGCGCGCGGCCGCGCGCATCATCGAGCTCGGGATCTTCCGGCACCAGATCGAGGCGTTCCAGGGCGAGCGCCTGGCGCGCATCGGCCAGATCATCGCGACGCTCGCGGCCAACATCTTCAACTTCGGGAAGTGGGCCTTCGTCGACGCCGATGGAACGAAGGCGCCTCGGATCGTGATCTCGGAGGCTTCTCGCTTCCCGAAGGAGGCGCAGCCCCTGTTCGAGGGCTTCATCGAGGCGTTGGTCCGGGAGGCGCTCCACCTCCCGCTGAGCGTGCGGAGCGCGCGCCCGTCGCCCGAGGAGATCGAGTTCGCGCTCGTCTCGGGCGGCTGAGGCTCCGCCCTCCCGCAGCTTCGCCCTCAAGCTCCGCGTCGGGCGCGCCGATGCGCCGGACGGCGCCATCGGGCCGAGGAGGGGAAGCCATGGGGCTCGCGGGACCGTCGATCAAGGGCAGCCTGATCCAGACGGTGGTCGACGACGTCCGGGCGCTCGTCGAGCGCAAGGCCATGTCGCGCCAGGCGCTCGACGCGCGGCTGCAGGCCGCCGACCTGCGGATCGTCGACAGCAAGCTCGACGGCGCCCGCTGGTACCCGATCGACTCCTACGGCCGCCTGATCGAGGTGCTGCGCGACACCGAGGGGCGTTCCGACCCGCGCCAGTACCTGCTGCAGCGGGGGATGCGCGCCGCGAACCGTCTGATCGACCTCGGGATGTATCGCCAGATCCGCAGCCAGGAGGGCCAGCCGTTCGCGAAGGTGGGAGACGTGATGATCACGCTCTCCCAGAACATCTACAACTTCTCGATCTGGCGCTTCGTCTCGGATCCCGAAGATCGGATCCATCGCCTCGAAGTGTCGGAGGCGAAGGCCTTCCCGGAGGTCTCGCGGATCGTGGTGGAAGGCTTCATCGAGGCCATCACGACGCGCGGCTTCAAGCTTCCGGCGCACGTCGCGAGCGCCCGCCCGACGCCCGACACGATGGTCTTCACCCTGACGCCCCACGCCTGAACGGGCGCGCGCGCCTCGGGCGAAGGCCCGAGCGGGCGCGCCGGAATCCCGAGCCCCCGCCGGCGCGGCGCGGAAGCCGTAGACCGGCGCGTCTCCTTCCGATAGGTTGGAACGAGGAAGGGGATCTCACTCATCCCCGAGTTCCGGGCCGGACGACGCGGCGGCCCCTCCGATCGAAAGACGGGGGGCCGGCGCGGGTGGCCGGGCGGAGCGCCCCGGGGCGGCGGTATTCGGCGACCGTCTCGCTCCCGGGACCCGGAGACGGGCTCTGGGGCTCGTCGGGTGTTCCCCAATGCCGAGACGGAGGTGATCAGGTGTCTGAATGTACGACTACGGCGAGTGAGGTGGCGGCGTCCTGATCGCCTGCCTCGTACCGAAGCTCGTCTTGGGTTCGTCTCGGTAGCAGCAGGGGACGCAGGTTCCCAGCGCCACCGCCCCGGGAGTGCGGATGCCGTAGCCGCACGGGACCAAGGGTCCACTCCCGGGGTTTCCTTTTCTCGGCCTCGCGCCCCGCGATAGGATCCGCGGACGATGGCGCGCCCGGTCCACCTCGACCCGCTCTCGCCCGTGGCCCTGCTCGAGCGCACGGTGCGCGTCTTCCCGGGCCAGACCGCCGTGATCCACGGCGACCTCCGCCTCTCCTACGCCGACTTCGCCGATCTCGTCGGCCGCTTCGCCGGCGCCCTCGTGCGGGCGGGCGTCGCGCCGGGCGATCGGGTGGCGATGCTCGCGCCGAACGTGCCGGCCCTCCTCGCGGCACACTTCGCCGTGCTGCTCGTGCAGGGCGTCCTCGTCGCGATCAACACGCGGCTCCACGCCGACGAGGTCGGCTACATCCTCGACCACAGCGGGGCCAAGGTCGTGATCGTCGACCCGGAGCTGGCGGAGCTCGTGAGGCAGGCGCCGGGTGGGCTGCGCGCGCGTCCGCTCCTCGTGAACCTCGAGGACCCCGTGGCCGGCGTGGTCGGATCGCCGCTCGACGGGCCGACCTTCGACGCGTTCCTCGCCGGCGCGGAGCCGCTCCCCGTGACGAGCGGCGTCGACGACGAGGACCGCACGAGCGCGATCAACTACACGAGCGGCACCACCGGCCGGCCGAAGGGCGTCATGTACACCCATCGCGGCGCCACGCTGAACGCGCTCGGCGAGATCATCACCCACGGCCTCGGCCGCGATTCGGTCTTCCTCTGGACGCTCCCGATGTTCCACTGCAACGGCTGGTGCTTCCCGTGGGCCGTCAGCGGCGCCGGCGGCGCGCACGTGATGCTGCGCAGGGTGGATCCGGGGGAGATCCTCCGCCTGATCCGCGAGCACGGCGTGACGCACTTCAATGGCGCGCCGACCGTGCTGCTCATGATCGCCGAGCACCCGGACGCCCGCGGCCTGCGCTTCGACCCCGAGATCCGCGTCGCGACCGGCGGCGCGCCGCCCTCGCCGACGCTCCTCGCCCGCATGCAGGAGCTCGGCGTGCGCGTGACGCATCTCTATGGGCTCACGGAGACCTATGGTCCCCACGTCTTCTGCGACATGCAGCGCGCCTGGGAGGCCTACGACGTCGAGGCGAAGGCCCGCGTCATGGCGCGCCAGGGCGTGCCCGCGATCCACGCGACGCACCTGCGCGTCGTCGACGAGCGCATGCGCGACGTCCCGGCCGACGGCGAGACGCTGGGCGAGGTCGTGATGCGCGGGAACAACGTGATGAAGGGCTACTTCGAGGACCCCGACGCCACGGCCCGGGCGTTCGAGGGCGGCTGGTTCCACTCGGGCGACCTCGGCGTCGTGCACCCCGACGGCTACGTCGAGCTCCGCGACCGGAAGAAGGACATCATCATCTCCGGCGGCGAGAACATCTCGACGATCGAGATCGAGCACACGGTCGTCACGCATCCCGCCGTGCTGGAGTGCGCCGTCGTGGCGGTGCCCCACGAGCGCTGGGGCGAGGTGCCGAAGGCCTTCGTGGCCCTGCGACCGGGCGCGACCGCGACCGAGGAGGAGATCATCGCCTTCTGCCGCGAGCGTCTCGCCCACTTCAAGTGTCCGAAGGCCGTCGCCTTCGGCGAGCTGCCGAAGACCTCCACGGGCAAGATCCAGAAGTTCCGCCTGCGCGAGAAGGAGTGGGCGGGGCGGGAGAAGCGGATCCACTAGCCAGCGCGGCCTCCGCGTTCCGAGCCACCATGGACCTCCCCGATCTCAGCCGCCGGACGTTCCTCCGCCGCTCGCTCCAGCTCGCGGGCGCTGCGGCGACGTGGCCGATGCTCGGCACGACGGGCTGCGCAGAGGACGGCTCGCGCATCGCCAGCCCGGGCGAGGGCGGGATCCTCGGCGCGTCCGCCCGCGCGACGCTCGAAGCGGTCGCCGAAACCCTGGTGCCGAGCGGCGGACCCTTCGCCGCGGGCGCGCGCGAGGTCGAGCTCGCGGCACGCGTCGAGCGCCTGGTCGCCGAGGCGCCGCCCGAGCTCCAGCGCGGCTTCCGCGGTGCGCTGCTCGTGGTCGAGTGGGCGAGCCCCCTGCTCGCGGGCCGCCTCGCGCGGTTCTCGACGCTCCCCATCGACCAGCGTCTCGTCTGCGTGCGGGCGCTGGTCGAGAGTCGCCTCGATCTCGCGCGCGAGGTCTACGCCGGGCTCAAGCAGGTCTGCCTGTTCGTGTTCTACGCGCAGGACGCGAGCTGGTCGTCGCTCGGCTACGACGGGCCCTGGATCCACCGCGGCGGCGCCGTCGCAGGGGTCGACCGGTGATCGTCGAGGGCGCCGAGCACACGACGCCCCTCGCGCTGCGAACGCACACCCTGGTCGTGGGCTCGGGCTCCGGGGGCGCCGTCGTGGCCGCGATCCTCGCCGAGGCCGGCGTCGAGCTGGTGGTGCTCGAGGAGGGCGGGCGCTTCGAGGCGAAGGACTTCACGCAGCGCGACGACGAGATGTATCCCGCGCTCTATCGCGACGGCGGGCAGCAGACCACGAGCGACGGCCTCGTGAACGTGCTCCAGGGCTCGGTGCTCGGCGGCTCGACCGTGGTCAACACCGCAGACTGTACGCCCATCCCACCCGCGGTCTACGCCCACTGGCGGCGACTGCTCGGCCTCACCGCGCTCGACGAGGACGCGCTCGCGCCGAGCGAGCAGCGCGTCTTCGCCTCGCTCAAGGTGAACCCGATCACGCCCTCCCAGGTGAACGCGAACAACGCGAAGCTGCTCGAGGGCGCGCACAAGCTCGGGCTCGAGGCGGGCACGTTCCTCCACAACCGGGTGGGCTGCGTCGGAAGCGGCTACTGCCTGGTGGGCTGCGCCTACGACGCGAAGCTCGGCGCCCATCTCACGTACCTGCCGCGTGCCGTCGCGGCGGGCGCCGCGGTCTACACCGACACGCGGGTGGAGCGGATCGCGCTGCGCGATCCCGCGCGCGCCGACGGCGGCTTCGTCGTGACGGGCGCGATCGTCGAGCGCGCGTCGCGCGTCGCGCGGCTTCCGCTCCGGATCGAGGCGGCGCGCGTCGTGCTCGCGGCCGGCGCCGTCCATTCCCCGGCGATCCTCGCGGCCTCGGGCTTCGCGGCGAAGCTCCCGCAGATCGGCCGCAATCTCTCGCTCCAGCCGCAGATGCCCGTGACGGCGGTCTTCCGGGATCGGGGCGCGATCGTTGCCTGGCGCGGGATCCCCCAGTCCGCCTACTGCTCCGAGTTCGACGACGGCACGGCCGAGCACGGCCTCGGCGGCTACCGGCTCGAGGGCATCTCCGGCGGAATGTCGCAGCTCGGTGTGCTCCTGCCGGGCTTCGGCGACGCGCACAAGCAGGCCATGTTCCGCATCGATCGCACGGCCCTCTCGCTGCTCCTGGTCCCCGACCGCCCCTCCGGCTCGATCGCCTTCGAGCCGGTGCCTCCCCGCGGCTTCCGCGTGCACATCGACTACGTGCTCCAACGGGAATGGCAGGAGCGCCTGCGGCGCGGATTGCGCACCGCGGCCGAGATCTACTTCGCCGCGGGCGCGGAGCAGGTGGGCTTCGCGAGCGAGATCTTCCCGCCGCTCCGCTCGCCGAACGAGCTCGACCGCCTCGAGGGCTTCCCGATCCGGACGGGAGTCACGCGTCTCGTCTCGGCCCACGTCCAGGGGAGCTGTCGGATGAGCCTCGACGCGCGCACGGGCGTCGTCGACCAGGACCATCGCGTGCACGGCGTGCCGGGCCTCTACGTGGTCGATGCCTCCGTCATGCCGACGACCGCCGCCACGCACACCATGATCCCCGTGATGACGCTCGCCGACCGCGCCGCGCAGCGCATGCTCGAGGCCGACGCCTAGGGAGCGCGCAGCGGCTCCGCTCCGGCGCGCGGGGCGAGCTGCCCGAAGAGGCGCCGCAGATTGCGATGGCGCAGGCGGAAGGCGAGCCGGAAGAGGGGCGCCTGGAGCATCGGGACCAGGCCGAAGAGCAGGATTCAGCTCCGCAACACCGGACGGTGGAGGGTGCGGCGAGATCCGACGAGAGGGAGAGGCCGCGCCGCCTCGGGGCCATGGCCTCACGATCCCGCCGCGTGGGGCGGGAAGGGCGCCAGGATCTCGCGCACGGCCTGGTCGATGCGCTGCTCGCGCTGCTCGGGCGTGCGGCCCGGGACGATCTCGGCCGACGCCGTCCCGCGCCACAGGAGCTGGCGGGTCGAGGCGTCGATGAAGTCGAGGATCAGCGTGCCCTCGGTGTACTCGCGCGACTGCGCCTGGGTGGCGGGGCCGTAGCTCCAGCCGGGGCCATAGCCCCAGCCCGAGGGGAACGTCACGACGTCGACCTTCTCCTTCGTCGTGACGTGATAGTCGACCAGCAGGTCCGGCTTGGCGCCGCTCGGCGCGGGCGTCAGGCCCTTGCGGTCGAGCTCCGCGTCGACCGAGCGCTGCACCCGCACCCGCAGCAGCTCGGTGTCGATGCGCGGGTCGGCCCGCTCCGTCGAGTGGGGAAGCCAGGCATACGTCCGCAGCCGTCCGAAGTCGGCCTTCGGGTCGTAGTCGCTCGTCGTCCGGAGGGAGGAGCAGGCCGTGAGCGCGAGGCCGAGGCCGGCGGCGAGCGCCACGATCCCGCGCGGAAGGGACGGACACGGTCGGGACCGGCGCATCGAAATCTCCTCTGTCCACTGCCCGCCTCCGAGGGTAGCCTCGAAACGGCGCGATCAGGAGGATCTCTCCTGTCACTTCGAAATGCCACGAGCCTCGCCCTGTGCACGCTCCTCCTCTCGGCCTTCGGCTGCTCGATCTCCGACAGCATCTCCAAGAGCGTCTCGAGCCCCTTCCAGTCCAGCTCGGACTCGAGCGCGGGGGGCGAATCGGCCTACCGGTCCGACGTACGGGACTACACCGTCGCCTACGTGAAGTCGAGCAACGACGCCGCCTCCTTCGAGAACGGGCTCTCGGGCATCGCCTCGAAGCACGGCATCTCGAACTGGCGGGCGAGCGAGGCGACCTTCCGCGGGATCGGCGAGGCGCTCGGCAAGGCGAACCTGTCGGAGACCCAGCTCGAGGTCTACAAGTCGAACCTGGCGGCGGGCGATCCCACGATGGCGCTCGCGATGCAGAAGGGATTCGAAGAGACCCACGCTCGCTGAGGCAGGACGTGCGTCTCGTCGGCGTCGCGCTGCTCTTCACGGTCCGTGCCGCCCGCGCGGCGGCCGGAGCCGATGCGGGCGCGGGCCCTCCGCATCCGGACGCCGCGGCCGTCTCGTGGCTCACGGTGGAGGCGAACGAGGGCGGGTCGAGCGGGGGCCACACGGCGCTGCGTCTCGGCGACGAGGTCTTCCACTTCCAGCACGAGGCTCCCGGCCGGCTCCGCCTCCACCGCGACCCGCTCGCGACCTTCCATCACGAGTACGCGCTCCTCGGGAACCGGGGCGTCCGCGAGGCGCGCATCCCCGTCTCCGCCGACACCTTCGAGCTGCTGCGCGACACGTTCGTCCGACGCCAGCTCGTGGAGGACGCGGAGCTCGCGGAGGAGGCGGCCCGCCGGCAAGACGTGGCGTGGGTCGAGCTCCTCCTCCGTCGGAGGGCGGCGGGCCCCGATCCGACACCTCGGAGCGACGGGCTCGCGCTGCCTGCCCTCGGCTTCTTCCTGGGCGACGGGAGCGCCGCGCCCGCGTCGCCCGGAAGCTCGCACGCCCTCGCGGCGCTGCGCGCGCGGATCGAGCGCGAGCGCGGCCCGGAATTCCTCGAGCGGCGCGAGGCGGCGCTCCGCGCCGCCCTCGTCGCGAGCCCGCTGCCCGCCCCCTCCCCGGAGACGCCCGCGCTCGACCCCGACCGGCTCGTCGCGTTCCCGCCGACGGCCTCCGCGCGCGACGTCGACCGGGAGACGGCGCTCCATGCCCTGGCGCTGCTGCGCGCGGCGCCCGCGCTGCGCCCCGACGCGGCCGCCGATCGCGACTCCCCCGAGCTCGCGCTCCGGCCCGGTGAGGCCGAGGCGCTCCGCTCCGCGGCCGCAGCCCTCGAGGGTGAGCTCGCGGAGCTCGTGGCCTCGCCGCGGCCCGGCTGGGGCCCGCCCTTCGCCCTCGGCCTCGCGCGCCTCGCCGCGATCGACGCGTCCCTCGCTGGGGACCGGCTCGTCCTGCTCGACGCGTTCCCCGACGATGCGGCCACGGTCACGCTCCGAGGCGACGCCGGAGCGCGTCACGCGGCCTGGCTCGAGCGCGAGATGCGGGCCGCCTTGGAGCGCGCGCGCGCACGCGCCCTCGGCGGGGCGGGCTTCCGCGAGATCGACTGGAGCGCGCTCGAGACCGCGGCGAGCCGGCTCGGCGACGCGCGACGGGCGCGGGCGAACGGCGCGCCGCTTCGCCTCGCGAGCGGCGTCCTCGTGCCCTCGCGCGCGGCACGTCGCGGCGATCTCGTCGATCCGGCGGCCGGCGAGGCCGCCCTGGTCGCAGCCCTCGCGGCCGCGCGCGCTTCGGCCGACGGCTTCGGGCGGGCCCTCGACGCGGCCCATCCCTACTCGCTCCTCACCCGGAACTGCGTCACGGAGCTCTTCGCGACGATCGACGCCGCCCTCGCCGAGGCGCCCGAGGTACGAGGCCGGGCGGCGGGCGTGTCGCGGGAGGATGCGACGGCCGCTGCCTCCCGGGCGCGCCTCGGCGGCCGCATCGACGGTCGACACGGCCTCGTGTTCATTCCCGCCGTCTCGGCCGGCGCCGTGGAGGAGGCCTACGCCGCGGCGGAGCGCCTCGACTGGCCCTCCTACCGGGAGGAGCGGTTCGCCGAGATGGCGCGCCGCGAGCCGCCGTGGCGCGTCGCCCTGCGCGAGTCGAACACCGTGACCTCGACCCTCTACGAGCCCGCGCCGGAGGACTCCGCGTTCCTCTTCTTCTCCGAGGACGCGCCCGCGCTGCGACCGCTGCTCGGGGCGCTGAACTTCACGCTGGCGCTCGGCGACGCGCTGTTCGGCGTCGCCGCGCTGCCGTTCGCGGGTCCGCAGCGCCTCGACGCAGGCCTGCGGGGCGCGCTCTTCAGCCTGCCGGAGCTCGCCTCCTGGAGCCTCCGCAAGGGGTCGATGGCGTTCGTCGACGACGAGGACGCACGGGCGGGAGACGCCTCGCGCCGTCCCGTCGAGTGAAGCGGCGAGCCTGCCGTCACGGGGTGGGCGTCGCTGCCGCTCGTCGGCGACGCGCGCGCCGTGCCAGGCCCACGATCAAGCCGGCCAGCGCGACCGCTGCGAACACCGCGAGCTCGATCCGCCGCAGATCCCCGAGCACCGCCTGCAGCGTCTCGCCGAGGACGTAGCCGAGCCCCGCGAAGACCGCGCCCCACAGCGTGGCGCCGAGCGCGTTCAGCGTGAGGAAGAGGCGCCGCGAGACGCCGCTCATGCCCATCGCGACGGGGCCGACGATCCGCATGCCGTACAGGAACCGCAGCCCGAAGATCACCGCTGCCTGTCGTCCCGCGAGGAGCTGCTGCATTCGCGCCACGCCGGGCGAGAGGTCGGGCCAGCGCGCGACGAGGGCCGGTCCGGCGCGTCGGCCGAGCTCGAACCAGATCTGGTCGCCGAAGAAGCCGCCGAGCGCCGCGACGGCGATCACGACGCGCAGGTCGAGGTAGCCGCGATGGGCCGCGAGGCCCGCGAGCGCGAGCACGGTCTCGCCCTCCAGCACGGCTCCGACGAAGAGCGCGGGGTAGGCGTAGCGCGCGATCAGGGCCGCGACCTGCAACGCGGGCCTACCGATCGCCCTCGAGGTAGGCGCGCAGGGCGACGGCGTTGTTGCGCTCGGGCTCGCGGGCGGCGAAGAGGAGCGTCACACGGCCGCGTCGGGCTCGCTCGGCGAGGGGCCGCCAGCCGTCCGGGATCTTCTCGAGCTCCGCGGCGTAGCGCTCGCAGAATTCTTCCCAGCGCTCGGGGTGACCGTGGAAGCGCTTGCGCAGGGCGTCGGACGGCGCGATCTCGCGAGCCCACAGGTCGATCGCGGCCTTCTCCTTCGAGAGGCCCCGCGGCCAGAGCCGATCGACGAGGACCCGGAAGCCGTCGGACTTCGCCGGGGCGTCGTAGATGCGCTTGCACTGGAACGGCATGGCTCGAGCCGAGCCTACCACGCGCCGCAGGGCGCCCTCACTCATGTCGCAGCGCGACGATCGGGTCGAGGCCGGCGGCGCGCTGCGCGGGGAAGAAGCCGAAGGCGACCCCGACGACGCAGGCGAACAGGATCGAGCCGACGACCGCTACGGGTGGCACCGAGACCGGCCAGCCCGCGATGCCCGACACGAGCCCCGCGGCGGCAATCCCCAGGGCGGCGCCGGCGAGCCCGCCCACGGCCCCGAGCGCCGTCGCCTCGACGAGGAACTGGAGCAGGATGTGGCGCCGCTTCGCGCCCACGGCCATGCGGATGCCGATCTCCCGCGTGCGCTCGGTGACCGACACCAGGAGGATGTTCATGATCCCGATCCCGCCGACGAGCAGGGAGATCGAGGCGACCGAGAGCAGGAGGAGCGACATCACACGGCCCGCGTCCTGGGCGGCGCGCGCCATGTCCGAGAGATCGCGCACCGTGAAGTCGTCCTCGGCGCCCGGCTGCGTGCGGTGGCGCTCGCGCAGGATCGCGGTCATCTGGGCCTGGGCCTCGGAGAGCTGCCCGGCGCTCGCGCTCGTCGCGAGGATCTGGTCGACGCTCCCCAGGAACGCGCTCCCGAGCACGCGTCGCTCGGCGGTGGAGAAGGGCATCACGACCACGTCGTCCTGGTCCTGTCCCCACGACGACTGGCCCTTGCGATCGAGCACGCCGATCACCTGGAACGTCACGCCCTGGACGCGGATCTGCGCGTCGAGGGGATCCTCGCCCGGGCCGAAGAGCTGCTCGGCGACGGTGCGCCCGAGGACGGCGACGCGCGCGGCGGTGTCCTGCTCCCGCGTGGTGAAGATGCGGCCTTCGACGACGGGCCAGTCGCGCACCTCGAAGAACACCGTGGTCGTGCCCTGGGCGGCCGTCGACCAGTTCCGCTCCCCGTAGACCACCTGCACGATCTGGCGCTTCACGTAGGTCACGGCGGCGACGGCCGAGGCGTCACGCCCGATCGCCTCCGCGTCGCCCCTGGTCAGCGTCGAGACGCCGCCCCAGCCCGACCGGACGCCGCTCGCGGTGGTCGCGCCGGGCACGACGACGAGGAGGTTCGTGCCCAGGCTCTCGATCTGGCGCCGGATCGCCACGTCGGCGCCGCGCCCGATGCCGACCATCGCGATCACCGCCGCGACGCCGATCACGACGCCGAGCATCGTGAGGCCCGAGCGCAGCTTGTGGCGCCGGAGCGCGCGCAGCGCCGCACGGATCGTCATGCGCAGGAGCTTCATGCCGCTCCCTTCTCGGTGCGCCGGTCGGAGATCACGACGCCGTCGCGGAACGTCACGATCCGATCGGCCCACGCCGCGACGTCGGACTCGTGGGTCACCATCACGATCGTGATCCCTTCCTCCTTCCGAAGGCGCGCGAAGAGCGCCAGGATCTCGCTGCTCGTCGCGGTGTCGAGGTTGCCCGTGGGCTCGTCCGCGAGCAGCACCGTGGGGCGGTTCACGATCGCGCGCGCGACGGCGACGCGCTGCTGCTGCCCGCCCGAGAGCTGGCTCGGAAGGTGGTCCTCCCGGCCCGCGAGGCCCACCGTCGCGAGGGCCTCCCGCGCCCGCACGCGTTGCGCGGCGAGCGGCACGTCGCCGTAGAAGAGCGGGAGCTCGACGTTCTCGAGCGCGCTCGTGCGCGGGAGGAGCTGGAAGCTCTGGAACACGAAGCCGAGCGTGCGGTTGCGCAGGCTCGCGAGCTCGTCCGACGAGAGCTCGGAGACCTCGACTCCGGCCAGCCGATAGCTCCCGCGCGTCGGGCGATCGAGGCAGCCGAGGACGTTCATGAACGTCGACTTTCCGGAGCCCGACGCGCCCATGACCGCGACCCACTCGCCGCGGGCGATGTCGAGGCTCACGCCGCGCAGCGCCTCGACGCGCACGTCCCCGTTGTCGTAGACCTTCCACAGGTCGCGCACCGAGAGGAGCGCCATCAGCGCACTCGGCGCCCCTGCACGAACGGCGGGGGCTGCTCCGGCGCGGACGTCGCGGTGCGCGGATAGGCCACCGCGAGGGGATCACCCGGCGTGAGGGAGCCCTCGACGACCTCCGCGTAGCGCTCGTCGCGCAGGCCGAGTCGGACCGGAACGCGCTGCAGCGCGCCCTTCCCATCCACGCGCCAGACCACGGCCTGCTTCTCGTCGGCCGCCCCCGCGGCGGTCTCGGCCTCCTTCCCCGCCTTCGCGGGCCGGAAGCGGAGGGCGCGCAGCGGCACGCGCAGGGCGTCGTCGCGCTCCCGCGTCACGACGGTGACGGTCGCCGTCATGCCGGGCTTCAGCGCGAGGTCGGAGTTGTCGACGTCGATCACGACGTCGTACGTCACGACGTTCTGGAGCGTCGTGGGCGCGTTCCGGACCTGGGACACGCGGCCGCGGAAGACGCGACCGGGATACGCGTCGACCGAGAACTCCGCCGACTGGCCCTCCGTGAGGGCGCCGATGTCGGACTCGCTCACGTTGGCGTTGACCTGCATCTTCGTCAGGTCCTCGGCCACCTGGAACAAGGTCGGCGTCTGGAAGCTCGCCGCGACGGTCTGTCCCACGTCGACGTTGCGCGACACCACGACACCGTCGACGGGGGAGACGATCTCCGTGTAGCCGAGGTTGATGCGCGCCTCCTCGACGCCGGCCTCCGCCTGGCGCACGGACGCCTCCTGGAGGGCGAGCTGGGCCTCGGCCTGGGCGACGTCGCTGCGGGCGGAGTCGAGCGAGCTCTGCGCCAGCATGTGCCGGCCCGCGAGCTCCGTCGAGCGCGCGCGGGTCAGGCGCTTCAGCGCGAGGTCGGCCTCGGCCTTGAGGACGCTGGCGCGGGCGCTCGCGAGGTTCGCCTCGGCCTGGCGGACCTTCATCTCGAACGGGGCGGGATCGATCTTCGCGAGGCGCTGGCCCTTCTTCACGGGGGTGTTGAAGTCGGCATCGAGCTCGCGGATCGGTCCCGACACGTAGGTGCCGACGAGCACCGTCTTCAGGGGGTTCACGGTGCCGGTGGCCGTCACGACCGCCGCGATCTTCCCCCGATCGACCGGCTCGGTGACGACCGGTCCGGCCGCCGCGCGGCTTCCGATCGCGCGCCACAGGCGCACGCCGCCCGCGGCGAGCGCCAGCAAGAGCAGCAGCAGTGCGACGCGCAGCGCGGCGATGCGCACGGTGCGCTGCGAGGAGGTCTGGACCAGGGCTTCGCTCATGCCGGGAAGGTCGCCTCCGATCGTTTCCGGAACGTTTCCGCCGGGGGGGCCGGAACGCCCGACCGGAGGATGGCGCTCGGGCGCGCCCGCGTCAGGCCCGCGCCCAGGCGCCCGTCCCGCCGGCCGGATCCCCGATTCCCGGGGTGCGCATTCCGCGTGGGCCGCGTCAGGATCGGCGTAGGCTGGAGGCCGCCGTGCAGGTCGACGAGATCCACTTCAATCACGATCCCGCGTCGGCGAGCGGCGACGCGCTCACGATCCGGCGCAACGCCGGCGGCTCGCCGATCGTCGCACCGGAGTGGAGGCGCGGGGCGATGCCGCAGCCCTGCGCCTACGCCGCGGCGGCGCTCGGCGCCACGGTGACCATTCGGGCCCGGCTCTCCGGCGGCCCGCGCAATCGCACGGTGCGCGTGCGCGCGATCGACGCTCGGATCCGTCCGCGACACGAGGGCGGTGTGCTCGGCTGGCTCCTCGATCTGCTCTGCGCCTTCGCCCGGCTCTTCTTCGGGAACGTGCTGGGCGACGTCGCGGCGCGGCCGGTCGCCTTCGACGCCAGCGGGCGCTCCGGTCTCGAGACCTTCGTCCTCGCCCATCCGCGGCTGCGGACCGCCGGCGTCGGGCGGCGCACCACGGAGTGGGCGTGGCAGCGGCGCGCGGGCTGCGCCTGGAAGACCTTCGACCTGACGCTCCACGAGGTCTACCTCGTGCTCGACGTGCCGCGCGGCCCCTGGACGCAGACGGCCTCGGGCAACGATCCACAGCTTCCGTGGACGGACGCCCTCGACCGCGCCTGCGTCTTCGCCCTCGGCGCCCGTACCAGGGACGAGGCCGCCGCGGCGGTCACGCGCGCCGTCAACGGCCAGATCCTCCAGTCCTACACCCCGGTCACCATGTTCGGCTTCCTCGACTACCGTCTCTCGGACTACCTCGCGAAGCTCGCGGGCGGCGTGCCCTTCGTGCTGAACTGCACCGACTGCGCGGACGCCGTCACGACCTTGGCGAACCTCCTGGGCTGCGACCTGTTCGAGGGACGCTTCTTCAACATGGTCACGCGGAAGTTCCTCACCTTGGGCGGAGACCCCACCGTCGGGAGCGACTGGGTGAGCTGGAGCTGGGGCTACCACGAGATCGCCTGGCTCTCCCAGATCGGCCCGAACGAGCGCGTCTACGACGGCTGCCTGCAGCTCGACGTCGACGACGACTACACCGATGCGGTGCACACGCCGAAGCTCGCGGTGCGCATGCCGTTCGGGTCGAGCGGGCCGGGCGACTACCGCTACCGGCTGATCGAGTCCGGGACGGGCCAGCTCGAGAACGTCCCGCGCCGGCGCAGCGTGAGCTAGGAGACGCCATGCCCCTCGAGACACGCCGTCCGATCGACGTCGAAGCGCTGCGACGGCGGCTTCCCACCCGCGACGCCTCGCCTCCGCCGGAGGGCGCGAGGACCGGCGCCGAAGCCGAAGGCTGGCTCGCCCTGGGCGGCCGCGAGATCGCCGCCGGCGCCGGGCGTCGCGCCACGCGCGAGGAGTGGCGGAGCCCGGAGCACCCCGACGAGTCCCTCGCGATCGAGCTCGTGCGCTGCGACTCGCCGGAGGACGCCCTCGCGGCGCTCCTCGAGCGCCTCGACCAGGACGAGCTCGCCGAGATCCCGCCGGGACCGAGCGAGCTGGGTCACGTCTCCTTCGCGCATCCCGAGGGCGTTCCGCCCGCGGTGTACTTCGTGCGGGGGAGCGTCTTCGTGGCGGTGATGTCCGCCGGTCCTCGCGCGGCGCCTGCGCTCGCGTGGGCCCGGCGCATCGACGCGCGGCTCGGCAGCGTCGGCTAGGACGGACCGCGGGCCTCAGGTCCGCATCACGCCGCGACGGGGCGTCGCGGTTCCGCAGGTCTCCGCCAGGAGCGGCGCGCCGAGCTCGGCGAGCGCTTCGCGCTGTCGAGGAATCGGAGTCCGGATCATCCGGTCTTCGAGGGGCGAGAGCCGCGCGAAGGCCGGGAGCGCCAGCACGCGCGCCACGAAGCCCGCGACCTTGGGCCAGCGCCCCGCGTCGACGGCGTAGCGCGAGAAGGTGGCGTTCCGGAAGAAGCACGCGATCGAGATGTCCGCGATCGAGGGGGCCCCGAACAGGAAGCCCCCGGCGGGAAGCTGGCCCTCGAGGTAGTCGAGCACGTCGGGCAGCTCGTGCTCGAGCGTGCGCTGCAAGGCCTCGGGGTCGGTCTCGACGCCGAACACGTAGGGGTTGATCGCCACCTGGTTGAAGAGCTGCCAGATGAACACGTCGCCCATGCGCGTGTCGGCAAACTCCTCCAACCACCGCGCCCGCGCGCGCCGCACGATGTCCTGTGGATAGAGCGCCGGCGTCGGATAACGATCCTGCAGGTATTCGCAGATGACGGTGGAGTCAGCCAGGGTCACCTGGTCGTCGATCAATACGGGGATGCGGCGCAATGGGCTGAGCTTCGAAAACCGCTCGTCGCCCATGAAGGGGATGATCGGATCGATTTCGTACGCCACACCTTTGAGGTGCAGCGCGACCAATACCTTGCGCACGTACGGTGACAGGTAGCTGCCAACGATCTTCACGGGTGCTGCCATGGGTCCACCTCGAAGGTTGCGAGGGCGGTCAGCCGCTCGAGCTCAGTCGGGTCAGAAACCGATGCGCCGCATCACGCTGCGTGGCAGGTAGCGGATCACCAGCATCACCCAACGCCAGATGCCCGGGACGTACACCTCGGGGCGACCGCGAT
>DATKKW010000046.1:0-89692 GCA_035542715.1 Myxococcota bacterium | reverse complement strand
CTCGTCACGCTGCGGTTCAGCGGCGAGCTGCGGTTCCGGCAGTGCTTCCCGTCGTGGCGCAACGTGGCGGAGCTCGCGCGCCCGCCGGGCGCGCGCACCGAGCTCGACCTCTCCGCCGTCGAGCACCTCGACGGCGCGGCGACGGCGCTCCTCCTCGACCTCCGCCACGAGCTCGCGGCCTCGGGCGGCGACGTCGCGATCACGGGCGCCACCGGGGCGGTTCAGGCCCTGCTCGACCTCTACGGGGCGCACCAACGTCCGCCGAGCGGAAGGCTCGCGCCGACGCGGATCGGTGTGTTCGACCAGATCGGTCGGGAGACGCTCGCGCTCTTCGGCGAGAGCCGCACCCTCGACTTCATCGGCGACGTGGCGTTGGCGGCGGCGCAGGCGCTGCGCCGTCCGCGCGCGGTGCACTGGACGGACGTGACCCGGCTGATGGAGCGGGCCGGCGCCGACGGCGTGCCCATCGTGCTGATCCTGAACTTCCTGGTCGGCCTCGTGACGGGCTTCCAGGCGGCGATCCAGCTCCAGCAGTTCGGGGCGACCCTGTTCGTCGCCGACCTGGTCGGCCTCTCGGTCACGCGGGAGCTCGCTCCGCTCATGACCGCGATCCTCGTCGCCGGCCGCTCCGGCGCCGCCTTCTCCGCGGAGCTCGGCACGATGCGCGTCGGCGAGGAGGTCGACGCCCTGCGCACGCTCGGCCTCGACCCGTATCACTTCCTCGTCTTCCCGCGCGTGCTCGCCCTCGTGCTCGTGCTGCCGCTGCTCACGATCCTTGCCGACGTCGCGGGCGTCGCGGGTGGGCTCCTGGTCGCGCTCCTCCGCCTCGACCTCACCCCCGCGGCCTACCTCCTCGAGACGCAGAACGCGGTGCACGCCTGGGACGTCTTCTCGGGCCTCCTGAAGGCGCCCTTCTTCGGAGCGAGCATCGCGCTCATCGCCTGCAAGCGGGGGCTCGCGACGTCCGGCGGCGCCGAAGGCGTGGGGCGTGCGACGACCTCCGCCGTCGTGACGAGCCTGTTTGCCATCATCGTCCTCGATGCGATCTTCACGCTCGTGTTCAACGCCTTCGGAAGGTGAGCGGCGATGATCGCAGTCGAGGGCGTCTCGATCGGGTACGGGGAGACCGCGATCCTCGAGCGTCTCGACTTCTCGGTGTCCGACGGCGAGGTCTTCGCGATCCTCGGCGGGAGCGGCAGCGGGAAGTCGACGCTGCTCCGCAACCTGATCGGCCTCGACGTCCCGCTCGCGGGCCGCGTGCTGGTCGACGGCGCGCCGCCCGCCCAGGAGCTCGGGCCGCCGCGCTTCGGGGTCCTGTTCCAGTCGGGCGCGCTCTTCGGCTCCATGACGCTCGCCGAGAACGTCGCGCTCCCGCTCCGCAAGTGGACCGACCTCGACGCGCGGGCGATCGACGTCGTCGTGCGTGCGAAGCTCCGGCTCGTGGGGCTCGAGGGCTTCGAGAACCATCTTCCCGCCGAGGTCTCGGGCGGCATGAAGAAGCGCGCGGGCATCGCGCGCGCCCTCGCCCTCGATCCGCCGCTCCTCTTCCTGGACGAGCCGTCGGCGGGCCTCGATCCCGTGCGCTCGGCGGAGCTCGACGAGCTCATCCTCACGCTGAACCGAAGCCTGGGCGTGACGACGGTGCTCGTGACCCACGAGCTCGCGAGCATCTTCGCCGTGGCCTGCCGCTGCATCCTGGTCGACCGGGACGCCCACGGCATCATTGCGAGCGGAAGCCCCCGGGAGCTCCGGGACGCGAGCTCCGACCCGCGCGTGCGCGCCTTCTTCCACCGGGGGCCGGCCTGACGTGGCCACGACCGCGACGAACCACTGGAAGCTCGGCCTCTTCGTCGTGACGGCGGCCGCGACGCTGGTCGGCGTCGCGTTCTGGGTCGGGGCCCATCGCTTCGAGCGCGAGTCGTTCCAGGCCGTGAGCTACTTCGACGAGTCCGTTCAAGGGCTCGACGTGGGATCGCCCGTCAAGTGGCGCGGCGTGACGATCGGCACCGTGCGCGACATCGCGGTCGCCCCCGACGGCCGCCACGTGCAGGTCACCTCCGACATCTTCGTCGATGCGATGCAGCGCCTTGGTCTCGCGCTGCCGAAGCGCGGACAGGCCTTCATCGATCCGAACCTCCGCGTCCAGCTCGCCTCCGCGGGCATCACGGGGATCCGATTCCTCCAGACCGACTTCTTCGATCCGGTGCGCCACCCGCCCCCACAGCTCCCCTTCGAGCCGCCCTGGAACTACATCCCCTCGACCCCCTCGACGCTGAAGAGCGTCGAGGACCTCTCCGTCGAGATCCTGAACAAGCTCCCCGCCGTGGAGGAGCAGATCGGCGAGACGCTCGCCGACGCCCGCAGGACGCTCGCCTCGGTCGAGACGCTGACCACCATGCTCCAGTCCGATGACGGCGCCTTCCACGGGCTCCTGGTGCAGCTGCGGAGCACCGCCACCCGGCTCGAAGGGGCCCTCGAGGACGCTCGGCTCGGCAGCACGACTGCGTCGCTCCGGGCCACCTCGGGCCAGGTCGGCGACGCCGCGGCGGGCGTCACCGAGGTGCGCGCGGAGCTGACCTCGAGCCTGGTCGCCCTGCGCGAGACCCTCGAGGCCGTGCGCGCCCTCGCAGATTCGATCGAGCGGGATCCGAGCGCGCTGGTGCGGGGGCCGCGGGCGGACGGGCCGACGCCGCCCGAGGTGCGCTGATGCGCGCGGCGTGCCTCGCAGCTGCGCTGCTCGCGACGGGCTGCGTGTTCCGGAACGCGCCCGAGCCCCGCTTCTTCCGGCCCGAGTCCGCCGCCCTCGACGGGAGGCCCGTGGCGTCCCTCGTCCGACCCACGCCGGCGGTCTCGCCGGAGGCCGTCGCATCGTCGGGCGTGCCCCTTCGCCTGCGTCCCGTGCGAGGCACACCGCTCCTGCGGGAGCGCATCGTGTGGCGCGCGTCCCCGGTCGAGTACGGCCTCTACGAGCAGCGTCGCTGGAGCGAGCTCCCGGCGAGCTACGTCGAGCGGGCCCTCGAGAGCGCCCTGCGCGACACCCCGGGGATCCGTCTCACGGACGAGCCCCGCGCCGCCGCGCTGGGCGTCGAGGTCGTCGCGTTCGACGAGGTCCTCGCGCCGGCGCGGGCGGCGGCGGTATCGCTCGAGGTGGAGCTCCTCGACACCACCGGGCGTCGGATCCTCGATCGCACGTTCAGCGCCGAGACGCCGATCGAGGACGAGACGCCGGCCGCGACGGCGAGAGCGATGGGAAGCGCGCTCGACGAGGCCGTCGCCGCCGTCGCCGCGGCCGCGGGGGCGGCGCTCGAGGGGCGGTGAGCCGCATTCCCCGGTCGTGCCCCTGATCTCCGTGCATACGTGACGCGAATTCCCGACTCAGCAGCACAATCGTTGACCGCCGCGTCGGCGGAGGCGTAGGGTCGGAATCCCAAGCACGCGTCCGAGGAGGCTCAGATGGGCACGATCCGACCGCACGCCGCCGCCTGCCGCTCCGCTCTCTCCCTCGCCGCCGCGCTGGCGCTCGGCGCGGCGCTGGTCGCCGCGCCGGCGACGGCCGACCACGAGGGCCCGCGTCCTCCCGGCCCGAATCCCGAGGGCGACACCGCGCGCTACATCCTGCCGCCCGGCAACTACGGCGGGCTACCGACGACCGCGCAGTCGCTCGACCAGCTCCCGCTCTACGACGGGCTCACGCCGCTGCGCGGAAACGTGACCGCCGACGACCTCGACCGCCTCTTCCTCCCGGAGGACTTCACGCCGATCGAGCCCAGCCAGGAGGAGCCCACCGGCCGGCAGGGCGTGCAGATCGTGTACGACGCCTTCGGCGTCCCGCACATCACCGGCGAGACCCGCGAGGACGTCGCCTTCGGCACCGGATGGGTCACGGCTCGCGACCGCAGCCTCCTGCTCCAGCTCGGCCGCGGCCCGGCGCGCGTGGCGGTGTGCGACGTGCCGGGCATCGACGCGTTCTCCCTCGTCACGAGCGGCCAGTCGTTCGTGCCGAGCGCGGAGTGCGAGGCGCTCGTCACCGCGCAGCAGCGGCTCCTCGTCGACACCTACGGCGAGAAGGGACGGCAGATCCTCGCCGACGCCCAGGCCGCCGCCGACGGCGTGAACGCCTTCTGGACCTCGCACGGCTTCAACGTCTCGCCCGTCACCGTGAACGACGTGATCGCGGTGACGGCGTTCATCGGATCGATCTTCGGCGCGGGCGGCGGCGCCGAGGCCGCGAACGCCGACCTGCTCGCGAAGCTCCAGGCCTCCCTCGGCCCCGACAAGGGCTACGCGGCGTGGGACGACGCGATGCTCTCCCTCGACCCGGAGGCGCCGACCACGATCCAGCGGCGCTTCGAGTACGGCCCGTTCACCGGGGGGCGGGTGACGGGATCGGTGAGGATCGACCCGGGCTCGATCGTTCCCCTCGATCCGCGCGCACCGCTCGCCGTGAGCGCCGCAGGCACGGGCGGCGGCACGGCCCCGGGCACGGGGATCGTGGACGCGGCCGCCGCGCCGCCGCGCAAGGAGGCGTCGAACTTCCTCGTGGTCGCGCCCTGGCGCTCGCGCACGGGGAACACGCTCGCCGTGATGGGCCCGCAGCTCGGCTACTACTACCCCGAGATCGTCGAGCAGGTCCACCTGAAGGGCCCCGGCTACGAGGCGCAAGGCGTCGCGGTGCCGGGCATGACGATGTACGTGCTGATCGGCCGCACGCACGACTACGCGTGGAGCCTGACCTCCGCTGGCCACGACGTGATCGACGTCTTCGCCGAGCGGCTCTGCGAGCCCAACGGCTCCCCGCCGACGCGTGCGTCCATGCACTACGTCTACGCGGGCGACTGCCGACCGCTCGAGGTCTTCGACGCCGGGCTCCTGAACGGCGTGCCGCTCCGCTATCCGGTGTCGGTCCACGGCCCGGTGATCGGCACGGCGACGGTCGGAGGGCAGCCCTACGCGCTCACGCGCAAGCGCTCGACCTTCGGCCGCGACGGCCTCAACCTCGCTGCGCTGAAGGACATGACGGATGGCCAGGCCTCCACGCCCTGGCGGTTCTTCGACGTCGCGAACGAGTTCGGCTTCACCTTCAACTGGGCGTACGCGTCGCGCACCGCGACCGCCTACTTCACGTCGGGCCGGCTGCCGCGCCGGGCCCCCGGCCTCGACCGCCGGCTCCCGACGCTCGGAACGGGCGGCTACGAGTGGCGCGGCTTCCTCACGGGCGAGGAGCATCCGCACGACGTCGGCGGTCCGGACGGACTCCTCCTCAACTGGAACAACCGCTCGGCGCCCGGCTTCATGCACGGCGACGACGAGGGCTACGGCTCGGTGCACCGCGTGGAGCTCTTCGACCGGTTCCCCGGGCGGGTCGAGCTCGTGGACGACGCCGGCATCATGAACCGGGCGGCGACCGAGGACGTACGCTCCCCGGTGTGGCCCGTGGTGAGCGCGGTGCTCCACACGGGGGCGGCGCCGAGCGCGCTCGATGCCCAGGTGGTCGCGCTGCTCGACGACTGGGTGCGTCGCGACGCGCCGCGCCTCGACGCCGATCTCGACGGGCGCTACGACGAGGCCGGCCCGACGATCCTCGACGCGCTCTGGCGGCCCCTGGCCGAGGCCGTGATGCGCCCGGTCTACGGAAGCCAGCTCGGCGACCTGAACGCCGTGCGGAACCTGGGCGGCCTCGACGGCGAGTCGTTCGTCGACAAGGACCTGCGGACGCTCCTCGGCCGCCGCGTGAAGGGCCCGTTCCACCTGCGCTACTGCGGCGCGGGATCGCTCGAGGCCTGCACCGCGTCGCTGTGGGCCGTGGTCGACGCCGTGGCGACGAGTCTCGCGGCCGCGCAGGGAGGCGATCCGACGGCGTGGCGGAGCACGGCGTCGCGCACGCACTTCGTCCCAGGCTTGATCCCGAACTCGATCCGTACGACGAACCGGCCGACGTTCCAGCAGGTGCTGGAGCTCGACCGGTCGCCGCGGGACTTCCACCCGCGCTGAGGCTCTCCGCCGACGCTCAGTGCGTCGCGGCGAAGTGCACCTGCGCGAGGAGGAGCTCGCCCTGGAGGGCGAGGACGAGCGCATCGGAGTCGCGAACCGACCCGCCGTCGAACGCGGCCGTCTCGAGCATCGATCTCATCTCGCTCGCGAGGGCGTCGCGCCGGTCGGTGAGCCTCGCGATCTTGTTCGAGAGGGTCACGTAGTCGGCGTCCGTGGCGTCGTCGCCGCTCTTCACGGCGCGCGTCGAGAGCGCGAGCGCGTCCATTCCGAACTGGCCGAAGGGGGCGTTCACCTGCTTGTAGACCCGGCCGAGGAGCTCCAGGGCCACGCGGTGCGCTCGGGCCGCCCGCGGCAGGGCGCCCTGCTCGAGCGAATCGAGGAGCACGCGCCCGTCGTGCTCGTACGCGTCGCGCAGGCCGAGCAGGGCCAGCATCGTCGGTCGCGTGTCGCTGTGGTCCGCCCAGGTCGAGCTCTGTCCGAGAGCGCGCACCCCGGGGCCCACGAGGCCGAGCCACGTGTTCGCGATCTCCGGCTGGATCCCGCCGTGGTTCCACGCGAAGGTCGACGTGGGCGGCGTCGTCGGGACCGAGACGCAGGGCGTGGCGCAGCTCGGCGCCCCCGTGAAGGCGAAGTAGTCGGGGTGGGCGAACATCACGAGCGTCGGCGTGCGCTGCGGGTCGGCCGTGACCATGTGGAGCGCCCGCATGCCGACCGGATCGGCGAGGGCGGCGCTGAGCGGGTCGGTCTCGCTGGTGTACGGGTTGACCGCCGTGAGACGACCGAGCGCGCGCCCGAAGGCCCGCGTGACGGCGTCGGTGCGTGACGGGTTGCCCGTGAGGTAGATCGTCGGCGCCATGTCGGCATGGACGGTGAACGGCGTCGTCACTCCCTGCTGCGTGGCGAGCTGGCCGGTCAGGTTCAGGTTCACCTCGCCGACGAGCGGGTAGGTGCACGGCGTGTGGACGCCGTCGCAGCCGGCAGGGCTCGGGGCCGAGCCCACGAAGTGATCGCCCTCCTCCACGCCGAACACGAAGAGCGTGTTGCGCTTGTCGATCCCCGCCGCGGCCAGCCGCGCAAAGAACTTCCCGAAGGCATCGTCGTAGCGCTTGAGCTGCTGGACGTAGTCGGCCTCGCCGGGGCCTCGCGTGGCGTGGATCTCGCCCGCGATGCCGTGCTGGTCGTGGGCGTCCGAGATGTACCCGAACGTCACGGGGATGCCCTGCTCCTGCATGCGGGCGACGTATCCGAGCGTCGTGCTCGCGAACAGGCCGTCGAAGCCCGGGAATCCCTGCTGGCCGAACGGGTCGGTGATCGGATCGCCGTCGAGGTTCGCGACGCCTCCGATCGCCGGGTTCACGTACTTCGCGCCGAAGAGGCCGGAGAAGCCGGTGTATCCGCCGGGCTCGTCGGGCAGGAGGTCGGGGCGCGCGTTCGCGTTGCCGGCGCAGATCCCTCCGCCCGAGGCGCAGTGGATCGCGATGCCGACGAAGTCGGTCTGCGCGAGCTGGCGCGCCGCCGTGCCCCCGGGAGCCGCGGCGGAGGCCTTCGCCTCGAGCCACTCCGGGGAGTCGGCGCCGAAGACCTTCGTCATGTCCCCGCCCGCGCCGGTTGCGGTGTTCTCGAGCACCACGTTCGCCAGGGCGACCGCGCCGAAGTCGCAGCCCGCCCTCGTGTACGCGACCCACGGCGCGGGAGCGTTCCGCGGGAGACCGGTCTCGGGATCGGGACCGACCATGTTCGGGAGGGGGTCGGCCGCGGGCTGGCCCACGTCGTCGACGAGATCGGTCCAGTACTTGAACGAGGACGATGACGCCGAGGTTCCGTCGGCCTTGAAGTAGCGATACGAGTTCGCGACGGCCTGGCCGTGCCGGTCGGGATACACGCCCGTCAGGCTCGTGAGGATGCCGTTCGCGGTGTGGGAGATCAGGACGGTGTGGTGGTTCGTGAGCAGCGTTCCGTTGTCGCGAACGAAGGATAGGAGGTTGGGCATCTGCTCGAGGTCGGACGGAACGTTCGGATCGTCGCGGCGGAAGTGGACGTTGTCGAAGATGAGATAGACGACGTGCTTGATGTTCCCGTGGGTCGGGTCGAGCTGACAGCCGCTCCCCGGCGTCGTCGCCTCCGCGGGCGGCGCGACGAGCGACGCCACGGTCAGGGCGAGCGCTGCAGACGGAGCAAGGGAACGCATCCACCGACACCGATCGACCATCGCTCTCTCCCCCTTCGCTTCGATGATGAGCCCACGGGGCCTGGCGCTTCAGGCCCGACGAGCGAGCGGCATCGTATCGAGCGCGAGGGCGAGAGCGGTGTGACGTTTGCTCTACGCTCCTGCGAGCGATCTCACGGACACGCGACGAGCGCGCGACGGGACGCCGGGCCCTCCTGGCGCGAGCGGGGCCTCCGTCTCCGGCCGGTGTAGCAAGACGAGAGTCGCCCCGACCGCAGACGCCGGACCTGGTGCTCCCCATCCTTCGTCCGCGCGCCCCTGCTCCTGCAGCGTGCGGAGGCAGCCGAGCCACGGGCCGTCCTGGCGACGCTCTCGCCGAGCATGACGGGCGGGATGCCCGACTCTCAGGGGTGGTGAGTCAGTCCGGAGAAGCGCTGCGACACGAGCGTGCCCTTCTCGCCGCGCAGAATCGCGGGCAAGTCGGCGAGGGCACCGATCGCGGCAGTCTTTCCGGTGGCGAGCGCGAACTGGCAGGCGGCGCCGACCTTCGGGCCCATGGAGCCCGCTGGAAACTCGTGCTTCTGCAGCTCCAGCGGGTTCGCCTCATGGATGGCGCGCTGCCTCGGCGTCCCCCAGTCGAGGAACACGGCGTCGGCGTCCGTCGCCATGATGAAGAGGTCGGCCTCGAGGTCGCGCGCCAGGAGCTCGGAGCACGCGTCCTTGTCCACGACCGCCTCGACGCCGACGAGCTTCCGATTCGCGCCGGGCTCGTACATCGTCGGAATGCCCCCGCCGCCCGCGCAGATCACGACCGTGCCGCGCTCGAGCAGCCACCGGATGGGGCGAATCTCGAAGATGCGCCTCGGCTGCGGCGACGGCACGACCCGGCGCCATTTGGCGCCGTCCTGCCTGACCGTCCAACCCTTCTCCGCGGCCAGCCGCTCCGCCTCGGCCTTCTCGTACACGGGCCCCACGAACTTCGTCGGATTGGCGAAGCCCGGATCCGCCGGATCGACCTCGACCATCGAGAGCAGCGTCGCGAACGGCACCTCGAACGGCAGCAGGTTCCCGAGCTCCTGCTCGATCATGTAGCCGATCATCCCCTCGGTCTCGGCGCCGAGCACGTCGAGGGGAAACGCCTCATCGGGCTTGTACGCCGCGCCCTGCAGCGCGAGCAGGCCGACCTGGGGGCCGTTGCCGTGGCTGATCACGAGCTCGTTGCCCTGGGCGAGGGGTACCAGGGCCTCGGCGGCGACGCGAACGTTCCCGCGCTGCACCTCGGCGGTCATGGGCTCGCCCCGCTTCAGCAGAGCGTTGCCGCCGAGCGCAACGACGATGCGCACGCCTCAGTCCCCCAGCGTCGCCACGAGCAACGCCTTGATCGTGTGCAGGCGGTTCTCCGCCTGCTCGAAGGCGACGTTTCGCTCCGACTCGAAGACCTCGTCGGTGACCTCGAGCCCGTCGTGGATGCCGTAGGTGTCGGCGATCTGCTTGCCGACCGTCGTCTCCGTGTCGTGGAACGACGGCAGGCAGTGCATGAACTTCACGTTCGGATTCGCGCTCGAATCGATGAGCTTGATGTTCACCTGGTAGGGCAGCAGCACCTCGATGCGCTCCTTCCACAATTCCTTGGGCTCGCCCATCGATACCCACACGTCCGTGTGGATGAAGTCGGCGCCCTTCACGGCCGCCGCCGGGTCGTCCGTGATCGTGAGCTTCGCGCCGTACCGCGCCTCCAGCTCACGCGCGATCTTCTCGTACTCCCCGGTCGGCCACAGCTTCTTCGGGCCGCAGATCCGTACGTCCATCCCCATCAGGCAGCCCGCGATCATCAGCGAGTGGCCCATGTTCGAGCGCGTGTCGCCGACGTACGCGTACTTGATCTCGTGGATCGGCTTGTCGCTGTGCTCGCGCATGGTCATCACGTCCGCGAGCATCTGCGTCGGGTGGTATTCGTCGGTGAGGCCGTTGTAGACCGGCACGCCCGCGTACTTCGCGAGCTGTTCGACGCCGGACTGCGACGCACCGCGATACTCGATCGCGTCGAACATGCGCCCGAGGACGCGCGCAGTGTCCTTGAACGACTCCTTGTGGCCGATCTGTGAGCCCGCAGGGTCGAGGTAGGTCACGTTCGCGCCCTGGTCGAAGCAGGCCACCTCGAAGGCGCAGCGCGTGCGTGTGGAGGTCTTCTCGAAGATCAGGCAGATCTCCTTGCCCTCGAGGTGCTTCTGCTCCGTGCGCGCGTACTTGGCGCGCTTCAAGTCCCGGGCGAGATCGAGTAGGTAGCGGAACTCGCGCTGTGTGTAGTCCTGGACGGTCAGCAGCGAACGGTTGCGGAGATTGAAGCTCATGGAATCCCTCCTTCCTCACCATGCCGGGTCGCGCGAGATCGGGCAGGCCATGCAGTGACCGCCGCCGCGGCCCCGCCCGAGCTCTGCGCCGCGGACGGTGATCACCTCGATGCCCGCCTTGCGCAGGCGGGTGTTGGTGTGCGTGTTGCGGTCGTAGGCGACGACCACGCCGGGCTCGAGCGCCAGCACGTTGTTGCCGTCGTCCCACTGCTCGCGCTCGACCTCGTAGGCGTCGCCCGCCGTCTCGACCACGCGCAGCTTCGGCAGCTCCAGCGCCTCCGCCACCACCTCGAGCAGAGGCTTGTCATCGGGGCGCAGGTCGTAGCCTCCCTCGTCGTCGAGCGGCCGCGCGCTGTAGCAGCGGATCTGGTCCACGACCTCGCGAAACACCGTGACGAGATCGCGGTCGCAGACGGTGAACACGGTGTCGAGATGCATCGCCGCGCGGCTCTTCGGCATCACGCAGGCGATCACCCGCTGCGCCGCGCGGTGCTGAAACAACGCCCGGGCCACCTGCAGGACCGCCTGGCGCGTCGTGCGCTCGCCCATGCCGATCAGCACGATGCCCTTGCCGATCGGCATCACGTCGCCTCCCTCGAGCGAGGCGGCCCCGAAGTCCTCGTCCGAGTCGCCCCACCAGATCCGAAAGTCGCCACCCTGGAACATGGGGTGGAACTTGTAGATCGCGCGTTGCAGCAGCGTCTCGGGCTTGCGTGCGGGCCAGTACATCGGATTGCAGGTCACGCCGCCGTAGATCCAGCACGAGGGATCGCGCTGGAACAGCGTGTTCGGAATCGGCGGCACGACGAAGTCCGCGGCGCCGAAGACCTCCGTGAGCCGCGTGCGCACGATGGAGTCGGGCAGGTCGGAGACGGCCACGCCGCCGATCAGGCGCTCGGCGAGCTGCTGCGCAGGCATCTCGTCGAGCCAGGGTCGCATCAGCTCGACCGGTCCCAAGCCCACCCCGTTGGCGGTGATGCGGCGATCGAGCACGAACGCGCGCCCTTCCTTCGACTCCAGCGTGCGCGCGAGCATGTCGTGGAGCTCCAACACCTCGACGCCGCGCTCCCTCATCTTCGAGACGAAGTCGTAGTGGTCGTTCTTCGCCTCCCGGACCCAGATCACATCGTCGAACAACAGGTCATGGCAGTTTCCGGGCGTCAGGCGCTGATGGGCGAGGCCCGGCCGGCACACCATCACCGTGCGAAGCTTGCCGACTTCGGAATGAACGCCGAGCGGATTCATGCTTGGTCTCCTGGCTTGGAAGGCGCTGAGCGATCTGGGGGACCCGTTCCGACGAGGAACACCCAGATCGGGGCCGCGAACAGGAGGAGGATGAGTGCCCACATCCCCGCGCTCGCGCCAGAACCGTAAATGGTTCCCAACGAGAACACAAAGGCGACGAGCGAGATGGGCATGAACGGGCCGACGCGGAGCGCACGCGAGATTGGCCGTCGCGAGACGAACAGCACCGCCTCCACGACGGAGCAGAAGACGTAGGGGATCATCGCGGCGTCCGTCGAGAGCTGCACGATCAGGTTGTAGAACGCGACCATCGCGCTCGTGCCGGAGACCTCGAGCAATACGAGGAGCGTCGCGAGCCCCACCGAGATCACGAGACCGCGGGCCGGGACCCCGCGAGCCGAGAGCTGGCCGAAGACCGCGGGCATCGCGCCGTCGGCCGCGGCGGCCATGGGGATCTGCCCGAGCATCAGCGTCCAGCCATTCAGGGCGCCGAGCGACGAGATGATCGCCGCGAGCGCGATCACGATGCCCGCCCACTCGCCCCACATCGCGCTCGCCACGTCGGCGAAGGGCGAGGAGGAGCGGACGAGCTTCTCGCGCGGGATGACCCCGAGCACGACGACGGTGCCGAGGATGTACACCAGCGCCGCGATGACGGTCCCGAGCACGGTGGCGCGCGGGATCGTCCGTCGCGGATCGATCACGTCCCCTGCGGGCACCGTCGCCGACTCGATTCCCAGAAAGGCGAACATCGTGAGGGGGGCGGTCGCAGCCAGAGCGCCGAGGAAGGGCTGGTCCGACGGGTTGAGCGTCTCGAAGGTCTTCCAGTCCACCCAGAAGAGGCCGAACACGCTGATCGCCACGAAGGGCACGAGCTTGGTGTAGGTCGTCACGGACTGGAAGAGCCCGGCCTCCTTGACGCCGCGGAGATTGATGATGGTCACGAGCCACATCGCACCGAGGCCGATCCCGACGCACAGGGGCCGGTGCTGGCCGAGACCGGGGACGAGCGCCCCGAGATAGCCGACCAGCGCGGCGGCCATCGCCGGCAGCGAGGCCCAGATCGAGATCCAGTAGCCCCAAGCGATGAAGAAGCCCGCGAAGCGGCCGTAGCCCATCCGCGTGTACGCATACGGTCCCCCCGTGGCGGGCGCGATGCGTGCGAGACGCGCGAAGACGAGACCCAGACTGACGGCGCCGACGGCCATCACACCCCAGCCGATGATCGCCGTCGTTCCGTAGGGAGCCAGGGCGGACGGAGCGATGAAGAAGCCGGAGCCGACCATGTTCCCGATCACGAGCGCCGTACACGTTGCGAGCCCGAGAGAGCGTCCGCCCTCCGTGCCTCGAGGAACGTCTTCGATCGCGGCGCTCATCACCGCCCGCCGCCCATGGGACGCTCTTGGATCCCTGGGGCCCCCGCATCATTCCGCAAGCGAGTTGGTCCGCAGGAAGCGCAGCGTCTCCTCGTCGGGCTTCCCGAAGAAACGCGCGTAGATCTCCACGATCTGATCCGAGCGGTAGAGCCGGCTCAGCGCGCGGTCGACCAGCAGCCGGAAATCCTCGTCGGTGCGCTGCAGCGCGAGCGCGACCGCCTCGTAGGTGAAGCGACGGTCGAGAAGCGTCAGGTCGGCCGCGGAAGGGCTCCGCCTCGCCGCGTCGAGCAAGAGCGCGCGATCTCCGAAGAGCGCGTCTGCACGATGGTCCGCGACCAACTCGACGCCCGCAGGGAAGCCGTCGACCGACTCCATCTTCGCCTCGACGCCGAACTCGCTGATCCTCTGCGCGAGCCACGTCTCCGCGGTCGTCGCTCGTGGTGCGGCGAGGATCCGCCCACGCAGGACCTGCCCCAGGGAGGCCCGCCAGCGCGGCCGATAGGGCTCGGGCTTTCCCTCGAGGATGGCGCGCATCGCCGCTGGGGCGTCCCTGCGCACCAGTGCGCCCACGCCGCTCAGGAAGATCGGAATCGAGAACGACACCTCCTCGCGACGCTTCACCGTCGGGGCGCCCGCCGCGCAGAGCAGGTCGACCTTTCCCTCCTTCACGGCGCCGAAGCGCTCCTCGGCGCCGAGGGGAACGAACTCGATCTTGAGCTGTGGCAGCTGCAGGTCTTCCTTCACCGCGTCCGCGACCAGTTGACACAACGCCACGCTGTAGCCGGCGGCGTTGCCGGACTCGTCCCGGTACGAGAATGGGCGCGCACCGTCGACGAAGCCAACCCGCAAGCTCCCGGTCTCACGGACCCGGTCGAGCGTCGCCGCCGACGCAGGCAGGGCGACCGTCAGTAGGAGGAAGATCGACGCAAGCGGTCGGGCAGCGAACAACGCAACCCAGCGCGAGTGCTCCGATCGTTCGAGATCCATGGGCTCTCCTCTCTCCTTCATCCCGTGCGCGCCTTGCTCACGCCGCCTGTCTGGACGATTCGCTCGCCGCCGGTGCCACCTCGAAGCGCGGGGCGATGAAGGCCCAGATCACGTAGCCGAGGGCCAGCACGACCATGCCACCGAGCACGGCGGTCGCTCCGGAGGCGTAGATCGCGTAGACGCTGTACACGAGCGCCACCGTCACGATGGCGGTAGCGCGCTGGTACGTCCTCTGAGGCGTCCCGGCCTTCTGCATCATCACCAGCAGCGCCGAGAGGGAAATGATGTACGGCACGACGTTGGTGACGACCGCCAGGTTCACCGCCGCGGCGAACTGCTCGGAGAGCGTCGGCGAACTCGTGGACAGCGCCAGCAGCGTCTGAACGACACCCATCACGATCATGCCGGTGATCGGTGCGTTCCCGCTCATCTTGCTGAACACGGCGGGGAACATGCGAGTGTCCGCGGCCGACTTCGCGGTCATCGCGATGGTGAACTGCCAGCCGAGCAGCGAGCCCACGCACGCCATCACCGCGAGCGCCATGATGATCGAGCCGACCATCGGGCCGAACATCCTCGCGTAGACGAACCCGAACGGCCCTGTCGAGGCCGCCAGATCTGCGTTGGGCACGATGCCCTGGATCACCGTCGTCGAGAGCACGTAGATCACGCCGGCACCGAGCGTCCCGAGCATGCAGGCGATCGGCACGGCGCGCTTCGGATTCTCGACCGCGTCGGAGTTCTGCGCTGCGGACTCCATGCCGAGGAAGGCCCACAGCGTCAGCGCGATGCTCGATCCCATGCCCTGTCCCAGGCTGAGCCCGTGCGGGTTCCACGCCGCCGCGAAGGTGGCTCCGCTGAACCAGAACCAGCCGATGATCGAGAGCCCGGCGACGGGGATGATGACGCCCCACACCGTCACCGAACCGATCCGGCCCGTCACGCGGGGACCGCCGAAGTTCGCCACTGTCGTCAGCCAGATCAGCGCGATCGCGCCGATCGTGGTGGCGATCGGGGTCGAGGACAGCCAGGGAATGAAGGTGGCGAGGTAGCCGACCGCCGAGATCGCGATCGCGACGTTGCCGACCGCGAGCGAGAAGAAATAGAGGTAGAAGGTCATGAAGAAGCCTGCCTTGCCGTGGGCCTCCTCCGCGTAGGCCGCCATGCCTCCGGACCGCGACGTCAGAAGACCGGCCCGCGCGAAGCCGTAGGCGATGGCTATCGAGCCCGTCGCGGTGACGAGCCATGACAGGAGCGAGATCGCTCCGACCTTGGCCATGTTCGTCGGGAGCATGATGATCCCCGAGCCCATCACGTTCACGGCGACGATGACCGTCAACTGGAATGCGTTCATCTTCTTCGTCGGTTCCGTCATGAAGCGTCCCTGCCTTTCAGCGCTCTCGCGGCCGTGATCGGTTACTCGCGGACGGCATAGGTGAAGAACTTGATGCGATCGTCCACGATCTCCTTGAAGACTCCCTGCACCTCGTAGCTGAAGCCGGGGAAGCGATTGAACGACTCCTCGAAGGCGAGGAAGTAGTCGAGCATCGGCCTCGCTCGCTCGTCCCAGCGCTCGCCGGGCACCACCACCCCGATGCCGGGTGGATAGATCAGCGCGAGGGTGGCGGAGACGCGGCCCGAGATCTCGGAGAGCGGCACGTAGTCGACTTCGTTCGCGACCATGGCGCGGTACGCGTCCTGCGCGCTCATCGCCTGCTCCGGAAAGTGCTCCGGACGGAAGCACTTTCGCTGCAGCTCCTTGACGTCGGCCTTGCGGTAGAAGTCGTGCATCTCGTTGCACACCTGTCGCAGCGTGTAACCGGCGTAGCGCGCGCCGTACGCCGCGGAGAGCCTCGGCAGCACCTCGGCGAGCGGCGCGTCGCGATCCCAGAGGTCCTTGAACTTCACGAGCTTGGCGATGAGCGTGTTGAGCTTGCTCTCGTCCTCGCTCGGCGTCATCAGGAACAGGATGCTGTTCAGGTCGCACTTCTCGTTGATCACCCGCTGCTGCCGCAGGTAGTTCGCGACCACCGTGGCCGGGACACCGAAGTCCTTGTATTCGCAAGTCTCGCGGTCGATGCCCGGAGTGAGCAGCGTGAGCTTGTTCGGATCCACCATGGCGTAGCCCTCGGCGTAGCCCGGATAACCGTGCCACGTGCTGCCGGGCTGGAAGGTCCAGCACTGCTGCTCTCGCTTGAGGACCTCGGTCGGAACGTCCTCCCAGGGAACGTCGGTCACGTCCGCGCTGAAGGCCGAGCCTCGGATCGTCACCACGTCGGGCACGAACGGATCGAAGAACCACTTCTCCTCGTCGTTGCGGCCGACGCGCCGGAAGTAGCGCCCGAGCTCGCGCAGCTTCTTCCGCGTCTCGATGCCGAGCTCGATGCACTGATCCCAGAGCCGCTCGCCGCTCTTCCCCTCGTGCACCTTCGCGTTCACGTCGATCGAGGCGAACAGAGGGTAGAAGGGCGACGTCGACGCGTACAGCAGGAACGCTTCGTTGAAGCGCTTGTGCTCGATGAAGCGCTTCTGGCCGCGGATATGCTCGTCCTTCTTGTGGATCTGCGAGGCCTGGGAGAAGCCCGCTCCCTGCTTGTGCACGGACTGCGTCGACAACAGACCCGGCATCTCCGGCGAGAGGTTCTCGAGACGCATCGGGCTGTGATCCCGGAAGAGCGGATGGAAGGCGTTGTAGCCGATCCACGCCTCGTCCCAGTGCACGTAGTCGCACAGGTGTCCGATCTTCTCGAGCACGCGCCGGGCGTTGTAGACCGTGCCGTCGTAGGTCGCGAGCTGGATGATGCCGAGCCTGAAGGGCCTCTTCGCCTTGTGGGCGTCCGGATCCTTCACGAGCGGGTTCCTGCGGATCTGCTCGCGGAGGTAGCCCTCGTCGAACGCGTCCCAGTCCATGGCGCCGATCATCCCGAAGGGGTTCCGCGAGGTCGGCAGATAGATCGGGATCGCCCCGGCCTGCACGAGCGCCCCGTGGTGGATCGACTTGTGGTTGTTCCGGTCGAAGAGCACGAGATCGCCGCGCTTGAGCACCGCGTTCTCCACCACCTTGTTCGAGGTGGTCGTGCCGTTCAGCACGAAGTAGGTCTTGTCCGCTCCGAAGACCTTCGCCGCATGACGCTCCGCCTCTTCAGCCGCGCCCTCGTGGATGAGCAGGTCGCCGAGGTCGATGTCCGCGTTGCACAGGTCGTTGCGGAAGATGCTCTCGCCGAAGTGCTTGAAGAAGAGCTGCCCCGCCGGCGACTTCCTGTAGAACTGCCCGCCCTGATGACCGGGACAATCGAATGCGATGTTCGCCTCGTAGTCGTAGGCCAGGAGCCCGCCGAAGAACGGCGGCAGCAGGCTCATCCCGTACTCGACGATGCTCGCCGCGACCTGCTTGGCGTAGTAGGCCGGCGTCTGTTGCCCGAGATAGATGTAGCCCTGCACCTCGCCGATCAGGCCGAAGTCCGCGAGGTCGGAGATGCGGTGCGAGTCGGCGAGCGCCCACATCGGCGTGGCGTTCCCGGTCTCGCGGATCGCCCGCGCCAGCGCTCGCGCCGGCTCGCGCCGCTCGCCGTCGATCATGGCGACGTAGGCGCCCACGGCGGCGTCCTCGTAGACATCGCGCTCGTAGCGCTGGCAGAGCTCGATCTCAAACCCCTCGGCGGTGATCCGATCGAGCAGCTCGCGCACCTGCGGGTTCTCGGCGTCCGCGATCGCCACCACCTTCAGGAGCTTCGCGAACGGGATGGGGATCGTGGGGGCTTCCATGTCTTCCTCGCCTTCGAGTCGCCTCAGCTCCGGAGGCAATACAGGGCGTAGTAGAGGCGGCCCCTCTCGTCGGTCTTCACCTCCACTCCGTGCGTGTCGTGCCCGAAGCCCGGGAACCTCCGATCGAAGGCCTCGAGCCCGAGCAGGTAGTCGCCCACGGCTCGCGTCTTCTCGTCGAAGCGCTCTCCCGGCATCAGGATCGGAATGCCCGGCGGGTAGGGAACCACCTGCACCGCGAGGATCCGCCCCTGCAGCTGCGAGGCGGGGACCTGCTCGACCTCCCCGTGCACCAGCCTCGCGAACGTCTCCCGGGGCGAGAGGACCGGCTCGGGCAGGTTGCTGAACGCCGCATCGAGGTGCTCGAGGATGTGCTGCTCCCCGATCGCGGCGTGCATCTCGGCGGCGAGGTCGCGCAGCCCGAGCGCGCCATAGCGTTCCGGATACGAGGCGACGAGATCGGGCAGCACAGACGACAGTGGAGCGTTCGCGTCGTAGAGCTCCTTGAAGCGCATGAGGCCCGCAACGAGCGACCCCCACTTCCCCTTCGTGATGCCGACCGAGAACAGGGTGAGGATCGAATAGGGCTCGGTCTTCTCCACGACGATGCCCTGGGTGCCGAGGAACGCCGTCACGATCGCAGCGGGAATTCCCTCCCGTTCGAGCGTTCCATCCCCGGCGACACCCGGCGTGAGCGTCGTGACCTTGATCGGATCGAGCATGCAGTACCGACCGCCGAGGTCGCCGAAGCCGTGCCAGGCGTCCCCGGGCTTGAGCACCCATGCGTCGCTCGAACGGGTGAGCACGTCCGTCTCGACGTCGAGGAAGGGCTTGCCGTTCACCTGCTCGGGCTGCCAGGGGCGGAACCACCAGTCGCCCGACTTGCGCCCCCGGAGCGCGTGACCGATGTGCAGCATTGCCTTGCGGAAGTCGACGGCCTCGCGAATGCACTCGTCCGTGAGTGCGGGGCCTGCGTCGGCCATCATCTTCGCGGAGACGTCGGTCGAGGCGATGATGCTGTACTGCGGCGAGGTCGAGGTGCACATCATGAACGACTCGTTGAAGAGCGCGGGCTCGACCGGAACGCGCCCCGAGCGGATGTGGATCATCGATGCCTGGGAGAGCGCCGCCAGCAGCTTGTGCGTGGAGTGCGTCACCGTCACCGTCGCGTCGTCTGCGGAGCGGCGGCCGCGGTGCATGCCGTAGCGCCCTTCGTACAGGGGGTTGAAGCGTGCATAGGCGTACCACGCCTCGTCGTAGTGGATGCGGTCGACGCTCTGGCTCAGCAGTTGGGTGGTGTGCTCGACGTCGTAGCAGAGTCCGTCGTAGGTGGAGTTCGTGAGCGCCGCGATCACCGGCTTGCGGCTCGCGTCCTTCACCAGCGGGCTCTCCTCGAGCTTCTTGCGGATCGTTTGCGGCTCGAGCTCGCTCGCGGGGACGGGACCGATCACGCCGCGCGGGTTGCGCCGCGGCTTCAGGTACACCGGAACCGCGCCGCTGACGTTGAGCGCGTAGTTGAGAGACTTGTGACAGTTGCGGTCGACCAGCACGATGTCTCCGTCCGCCACGGCCGATCGAAGGATGATCTGGTTGCTCGCCGAGCTGCCGCCGATCACGAAGAACGTCTGGTCCGCCCCGAACACGCGCGCGGCGTAGCGCTCGGCCTCGCCGACGGGCCCGGAGTGGTCGTTCAGGGATCCGAGCTCGCCCACCGAGATCGAGAGGTCCGAGCGCAGCATCTGCTCGCCGTAGAAGCCGAGGAAGGCCCGACCGACCGCGGTCTTCATGAACGCGGTCCCGCCGGTGTGCCCCGGCGTATGCCACGAGTACTCGTGCGTGTCGGCGAAGTTCGCGAGCTTCCCGAAGAAGGGCGGCAGCACCGTGTCCAGGTAGCGTCGTGCCGCCGCGTCGATGCGCCCGGCGATGAAGGACGGGCTGTCCTCGGGCACCCAGATGTACCCCTCCACCTGCTCGACGATCTCGAGGGGTACCTGCCGCGTCGCCTGGCGGGTGGCCCCGAGCAGGACGGGAAGCGACGGCGCTCGCCCGCGGAGGCTCTTCAGGATTCGTTCGGTCTGCTCGAGGGCCGCGTCGCTCGCCGAAGCGAGCGCCCAGCCGAGCACCACGCAAGACAGGCCGGGGTGCGCCTGGATGGCGGCTTCGGCGTCGTCGAGCGTATGCGTGACCACCACGCGGCGACCGAGCGCTTCGAGCGCGGTGACGATCTCGGCCACGCTGCGTGCGACCGCCGAGTCCTCCTCGATGCGGGCGCCGACGATGAGCACCGGGAAATCGGCGGCCAACTCGGGCGGCATGGGCGTTGCGGGGTACCGCATGGCGCGCTCCTCGTGCTACCGGTCCAACCGCCCGCCGGAGTCGTGCCCGTGGGGGCTGCCTCATACGATGCTCAGAACTTCAGGCTCGTGTACAGCATGAAGTCGCTCCACGTCCCGCTGGCACCGAAGAAATCCTTGGCACCTGACGAGGGAACCAAGAAGGCAGCGACGCCGGAGAACGAGAGGTAGTCGGTCGCCGACCAATCCACGATGAAGTCGAGCTCGTCGGCGAGCTTCTTGTTCTCGATCTGGGAAGCCCTCGGGTTCGACGGAGGCCGCGAGGTCAGCTCGTTCGAGAACTCGTTCAGGTGGAAATGGAGGTAGAAGAAATGGAGCGTGACCGGCGAGATCGGGTTCGCCCGTAGATGGATCAGGTTCACGCTGAGGTTGCGGTTCGTTGCGACGTACTCGCCGACGATCTCGCCGAGGTACCACTGGTTCCAGTCGGAGAAGCCGTAGAAGAGCGGGTCGAAGGACCGGTTGTTTCCCGTGCCGTCGTCGCCCTGGAACGCCGCGTAGCGGTACTCGACGTAGGGGGAGAACCGGACGGACTCCTTGAAGTCGTAGAAGACGCTCGCGAATCCCCCCCACGAGTTGTTCTCCCTGCCGTTTCGCTCGCGGACGATGTCGCCGCTGAAGCCGAGCCCGAGCAGGCTCTCCAGTGGGTGGACCTCCCCGCGCAGATCATAGACGTTGAGCCCGTCGCGCCGCTTGTCGTTCGAGTTGAGGACGTTCCAGTAGCCGCCGCCGAGCCTCCCGCGGTCCCCGAAGCTGTACTCGAGGTTCATGCCGGCGACCTTGGTGCTCGTGTTGGGGTCGTCGTAGGGGCGCAGGAACATCCCCTCGGCGAGGAGCGGGCCGGTCTTCAGACGCGCGATCCCCGTGAAGCGGAAGGCCCTGCGCATGCCGAGCCAGTAGCCGCCTCGCTTTCCTCCGTCCGTGCCCCCGTCGTAGAACAGAAAGCCCGTCCCCACCCCCGTCCCCACCTGGTAGGGCTGGGATCCGACGGAGAGATCGATCGCGTCCTCGCCGAGCGCCGGGATGAGCTTGCCCGAACTCCAGCCGACGTAGGCGTCCTCGAGCGTGAACTTGTTCGGATGACACTTTGAGCCCGGATGACAGTTGGAGCCCGCCGCATCGAGGCCGAACATCGTGTCGGTGTAGACGCCGCTCACGCGCGCACGCAGCTTCCCCGGCTCGCCGAGCGACAGCTGGCCCTCGAGCCCGGGCACGATGCCCACCTCCCCCCAGTGATCGACGTGGTCTCCGAGGATCGTCTTTGAGTTGCCCGCCCAGGCGTTGCGCTCGAAGAAGATCGCGTAGTCCGTCCGGTACGTGGGTCGGATCCAGGTGTCCGGATCCCCCGGGAGGCGAAGGGCCAGATCAGGCTTCTTGGTCAGGTCCAACGGGTCGTCGACGTCGGTCTGGGCATCGCTCGGGGGCTCCGCGAGCGCGAGGCGATCGACCCACGGAGCGACCACGAATAGCGTCGCGAGCACCAATGCTCTCACCGCAGAGCAGGCGCCCTGTCGGACGCGAAGACGGATCGTCGTCTGCGCGGATTCGTGCATGTCGTTCCTCCCCGCCCGAGGGCATCGGAAGTCTAAGTCCTCCCGGTCCTCGGCATCTGAAAAAAAAACGACTCCAAGAACTCCCGCTCACCAAGGCGGCATGACGCCCCCTGCTGCGCGCCCGGGCTGCAAGCGACATACCGGTCGGCGCACCGCGCCGGGAACGCGTCGGAAGGAGAGCTGAGACTTTCCGTCCCGAACACCGGGGCGATTTGGCAAGGCACCAGAGGCGGAAGCAGACACTGGGGGCCCGCGTGGACGGAAAGGAAAGGACGGAACGAATGGCCGGCTGAAGCCCGTGCGATTGTGAGCCGCTCTGGAAATTCCGGCCTACACGAGGCTGAGTTTTCGGCAAACTGGAGTCCCGGAAGGGCCTGACGAGTTTGCCGGTCGAGCAGATCGTTGCGGCCTTCACGCAAGCCGAGCTCGCCGGTGACGGATCGATACACAAGGAGCAGACGCTCTACCGGTGGAGGAAGCAGTACGCAGGGATGCAGTCGGACCAGGGGCTGAAGCGGCGCCGCGTGCTGGCCCAGCGGGAAGGTCTCGAGCCGCGTGTCCCGCGGAAAAGGAGGAGAGGACGATGGCTCACACTGCACCCGAGTCACCGTTGAACGTTCTCGTCGTGTACGGCGACATTGCGGAGGGAACGACCCTGGCGCGCTCCGGGCGCGCGTTGGTCGACAAATTGCGTGAGCGTGGATTCGAGGTGATTTCGGCACGCTCGGCTGCGGACGGCGTCGCGGCGATTCAATCCGATCCGCTGATTGGTTGCGTCCTCGTCGACGTCGACCTCGATGAATCCGACGGCGCGGCCAGCGTGCTGGACGCGTTCCGCGAGCGCAACGACCGGTCACCGGCGTTTCTCTTCGGGAAGCGCAGCCAGGTGCCTTCCATTCCCCTCGAAACCCTCAAGCTCGCTGACGAGTTCCTCTGGCTGACCGAGGACACGCCCACCTTCATGGCAGGGAGGATCGAAGCCGCGCTCGAGCGCTACCGTGAGAACCTGTTGCCGCCGATGTTCGCCTCCATGCTCAGGCAGGAGAGAGTACACGATTACGCGTTCGGCACCCCGGGGCATCTGGGTGGCACGGCGTTCCTCAAGACGCCGGTATCGAAGACCTTCTTCGACTACTTCGGCGAGCACATGTTTCGTTCGGACCTCTCGATCGGCATGGCCGCGGTCGGCTCGCTGCTCGATCACAGTGGACCGATCGGCGAGAGCGAGAAGTATGCCGCCCGTGTGTTCGGCGCGCATCGCTCCTATACCGTAACCAACGGCACCTCGAGCTCGAACCGCATTGTCTTCATGGCCAGCCTGACGCACAATGATGTCGCCCTGTGCGACCGCAACTGCCACAAGTCCATCGAGCACGGCCTCTCGATGACGGGCGCCATCCCGGTCTTTCTCGTCCCCCATCGCAATCACTACGGCATCATCGGCCCGATCTATCCGGAAAACCTGCAACCGGAGATGGTAAGGCAGCGGATCGAGGCCCACCCGTTGATCGGCGACGCCAGCAGGCTCAAGCCGCGGCATACGGTGATCACGAACTCGACCTACGACGGATTGACCTACGACGTCAAGCGCGTGATCGAGATCGGTGGCTACGCCATCGATCGCCTGCACTTCGACGAGGCCTGGTACGCGTACGCGCGCTTCAATCCGCTCTACCGCAACCGTCACGCCATGTTCGGCGATCCCGCCGCCTACAAGGACGGCCCGACCTTGTTCGCGACACAGTCGACCCACAAGCTGCTCGCGGCATTCTCGCAGGCCTCCTTCATCCACATTCGCGATGGGCGCGACCCGATCACGCATGCGCGATTCAACGAGTCGTTCATGATGCACGCCTCGACATCGCCGTTCTACCCGATCATCGCCTCGAACGAGATCTCCGCCGCGATGATGGATGGTGCAACCGGCGTCGCCTTGACGACAGAGTCGATTCGCGAGGCGGTGAGCTTTCGCCAGACCGTGGGCCGCATCAGGCGGCGATACGCAGAAGCGGGCGACTGGTTCTTCGCCACGTGGAATGCGACCGAGGTCACCGATCCGGCGACCCAGAGGAGGATCGCCTTCGAAGATGCGCCCGAGGAGCTGCTGGTCACGGACCCGAACTGCTGGGTGCTGCACCCTGGCGAGGAGTGGCATGGCTTCGGGGGCCTGGAAGACGGCTATTGCATGCTCGACCCGATCAAGGTCACGGTCGTGGCGCCCGGCATCGCGACGAACGGGGCTTTCGAGAAGCGCGGCATCCCTGCAGCCATCATCGCGGCCTATCTCGTGCGTCGCGGATTCGAGTACGAGAAGACGCAGGACTTCACCGTTCTGTTCCTGTTCTCCATCGGCATGACGAGAGGCAAGTGGGGCACGCTGCTGACGACGCTGATCAAGTTCAAGGAGGACTATGATGCGAACGCCCCCTTGAGCGTCGTCCTGCCGGATATCCTTGCCGCTGCGCCGGAACGCTACCGGGGGTTGGGGCTGCGCGACCTGAGCCATGAGATGTTCGAGCACTACAAGCGTTCCAACCAGATGCACGACCTGCAGCAGGCGTTCTCCACTCTGCCCACGCCCACGATGACGCCGGCAGACGCCTACCGTCAGCTCGTCCGCAACCAGGTGGAGCGTGTCCATCTGGACGAGCTTGCCGGGCGAGTCGTCGCGACCAGTGTCGTGCCCTATCCGCCGGGCATCCCGATGATGATGCCGGGCGAGAGTGCCGGTCCGGCCGATGGACCCTATGTCGGTTACCTCAAGGCGCTGCGGGAATGGGATCGGCGCTTCCCCGGCTTCGGCCACGAGACCCATGGGGTCGAAGTCGACGGCGGCGAGCACTATCTCCAGTGTGTTCAGCCTCGCAATTCTCTGACACCCGCCTGATTGCGGGTAGACGTTCAGGCGGGCGTCGCGCCTGCAGTGAGACTCGGCCTCACCGGCGACGGCCCCGCGCACGAACGGGCCAAGGCTCGCGAACGATCCATCCGGGACGATGTCGAGGCCGGGCGGGAAGCAGCGCTACCAGACCGGGACCGGATTCCTGATCTGCGACGGCGGCACCGACGGCGGGTTCTGGCTCGGCATGTGCAAGGCCTGGCAGCTCTCGGCGGTCGCCCGGCTCCCCCCGTCACGATGGCGACGGCCGTGAAGCGAGCGTCGAGGAACCCCGCCGAGCCGACCTGCAGCGTGCCATCGAGGCCGCCCATGAATCCCCCCGGCGCGCCCTCGTGCGCCATCATCGTCTGGAGGTTCCAGACGGGTCGCAGGATCGTGTTGCCGCTCTCGTAGAGGGGAGGCAGGCCGTTGTTCAGCAGTCGCCCGAGATCGCTGGAATCGTCGTCTGCCCGTGCGCTGCCGGGGTCCGAGCGCGCGTCGTACCCCTCCTCGCCGACGTCCTCCTGTATCAGAAACCTGCCCCACCCACTGCCAAGCGGAGATGCGGCCGAGGGCTTTCGCAGCCGTGGCCCTCGCGGGCGAGCGCCCCCGCCGCTCGACGGGCAGTGGGAGCCGGAGGAAGAGGTCGCATCCTGGCTCGCGCTTGCCCCGGGGTGCCTCGTCGCGAGGCGAGCGGACGGCACCTTCGGTGACGCCGATCTGCGTCAGCCACCGTGGATCTCGACGAAGGCGCGTCCCGAAGTCGTCGAGGCTTGCCCCGGGGCCGGACGGGCCCTGGGAGCGCTCCCCACCGCGCCCGGTCGACGCGCCTTGCAGGGCGAACGAAGGGCGCCCTGCGATCTGCAGGGAGCAGGCGGCGCGCCGCGCCCACGCGGGCCCCTGCGCGTGCGAGCGCGCCACGAGCCGTCCTCCGCGTGCGTCCCGCGGCGCTCCGCTCCCTCGGCACGCTTGATGCTTCTCGATCGGATCGATGCTTGCGGCGCGCCCCGCGACGCTCGGGCCGCCAGAAGGAGTGGAGCCATGCAACGGATCGAGATCGTCGTCCATCCCGGTGGGCTCGGCGCCATGCGCGAGGCGCTCCGCAAGGTCAAGGTGGGATCGTTCCGCGCGAGCAACCTCATGGTCTTCGACCCGGCGGGCGCCGCCAGCGGGTCGTATCGCGGCAGCCACTACGAGATCGCGCAGGAACGCGTGAAGCTCGAGCTCACCGTGCCCGATCACGAGGTCGAGCCGACGCTCGTCGCCGTTCGCGAAGAGATCGACGCGCTCGGCATGCGCGATGTCGAGCTCTGCGTGCTCGCCGTTCGAGATTCGCTCCAGCAGACCTCCGTGCCGCAGAAGCGCTTCCTCGCGAACCGCTGAGCCGGAGGCCCACCCGCCACGGACCCGCTGCGAACCAGGAGAGGTGCTACCCGCTGCTCGAGCAGGCGCGTACGACATCCTGGCCGCGTTCGAGGACGTCCTCGGCAAGCGGGTGGCCGAGATCCCCGAGAACTACGAGCGGGGCGAGTACCTGAGGTGCGGGTGCACAACCGGAAGGAGCGATGACGCCCCGGGCGCCCTGGTGACACCGCCAAGGGACGTCCTTCCTCAGTCGAAGCCGTACCGCTTGCGCTTGCGCCAGAGCGTCGTCGTCCCGATGCCGAGGGTCGCGGCCGCCTCCTCGAGCGTCGCGGCGCTCGAGAGAACGCGCCGGATGTGCTCGCGCTCGACGTCGGCCAGCGTGTCGCCGCTCGGCGCCGACGGCGGCGGCGGACTCGCGACGATGGACGGTCGGAAGAGCGGATCGGCGAGGTCATCGGGGGTGAGGACGTCGTTCCGGCCGAGCACGGCGGCCCGCTCGATCGTGTTGCGGAGCTCGCGCACGTTGCCCGGCCAGCGGTACTGGCACAACGCCTTCATCGCCTCGCTCGAGAGCACGAGGCCCGAGCGGCGGCTGCGGAGGGCGGCGGCGGCAAGGAAGCTCTCCGCGAGGAGCGGGATGTCCTCGACACGCTCGCGGAGCGGGGGCACGCGCAGGCGGATGACGTTCGGGCGGGAGAAGAGGTGTTCGCAGAAGCTTCCGGCGGCGACGTCCTGCTCGGGGTCGCGGTTCGAGGCGGCGATGATGCGCGCGTCCACCTCGATCGTGCGATCGCCGCCCAAGCGCTCGAAGCGCCGCTCCTGGAGAAATCGCAGCAGCTTGGTCTGCAGCGTGGGGGAGAGGTCGGCGATCTCGTCGAGGAACACGGTCCCGCCGTCGGCCGCCTCCAGCCGGCCCGGCTTGTCCTTGACGGCGCCGGTGAACGAGCCTCGCATGTGACCGAAGAGCTCGCTCTCGAGCAGCTGATCCGACAGCGTCGTGCAGCTCACGACGACGAACGACCGCTCGCGCCTCCGGCTCCACTCGTGGATCTCACGCGCCAGGACGTTCTTGCCCGCTCCGCTCTCGCCCAGGACGACGATCGTGGCCTCGCTGCTCGCGGCCTGGCGAGCGGTGCGCATCAGCTTCTGCATCGCGGGGCTCCGCGATTCGGCGAGGAGGACGTCGAGCGCCGCCTCGCGCAGCAGCCGGTTCTCCGCACGAAGCCGCCGGACCTCGAGCGCGCGCTCCACGACCCGCCGCACCTGATCCGACGAGAGCGGCTCCGTCAGGTAGTCGTAGGCGCCCGCCTTCATCACGGCGACGGCCGACTCGACCGTCGCATCGGCGGTCATCGGGATGACGAGCACGTCTGGGAAGCGCCGGCGGACCTGCTCGACGAGCTCGAGGCCGCCCATCGGTGCCATGCGGAAGTGCGTGACGATCAGGCCCACGTCGGGCGCCGCGTCGAGCGTCGCGAGCGCGCTCTCGCCGTCCGCCGCCATCAGCACCTCGTGACCGCACGATTCGAGAAACTCGGCGACGGGCCGGCGGATGTCCTCGTCGTCCCCGACCACGAGCAGCTTGGCCATGGCGGGTCACCCGACTCCCTTGCTTCGACGAGGTCGCCCTGCTGCGGCCGCTCGCGTGCGGAACGAAATGCATCGGACGTGCCGGGCTTCGAGGCGCGAATCGCGAAGCGCCGCACGCGGCGCGTTGGCGCTTCGATCCGCGGTGAACGCTCACCGCCCCGCGCCGTGGAGAGGGCCCGCGGCGAGGGCGTGGCCGACGGGACCTCAGGGCGATCGTTCGCCTCTGGGACTCCTCGTCCCACCCGATCGATCCATGTTGCAAGAGGCAGGAAGCGGTCCCCTGCGTTCTGCAGGAAGCGCCCGCCCGGCGACACCGGCGCGGGGCGCGGCGCACCTCACGTCGCGGCGCGCCCCGCTCGCCGTGCTCCTCTCGCGTTCGCCCGCTCCGGCACGCTTGATGCTTCTGCACGGAGTCGAGCCGTCTGCGCGCTGCGCGGAATCGCGCCGTGCCCGCAGGGTGCGGGGCAGACGCTCGTCGCCCACCGGGCTCGGGCGAGAAGGAGAAGCGAAGCCATGCAGAGGATCGAGATCGTCGTCCGGCCGGGCTGTCTCGGCGCCGTGCGCGAGGCCCTTCGCAGGATGAAGGTGGGACCCTTCCGCTTGAGCAACGTGGCGATCTTCGAGTCCGTGGCCGGCCCCGCCGGGTCGTATCGCGGTCAGAGCTACGTCGTTCCGCAGGAGCGGGTGAAGCTCGAGCTCACCGTGCCCGAGCACGAGGTCGAGCCGACCGTCGTTGCCGTTCGCGCGGAGGTCGCTGCGCTCGGAAAAGGCGATGCAGAGTTCTTCGTCCTCGCCGTGCGGGACTCCCTCGTCCCCGCCTCTTCGCCACGCGTGACGTCGAACGCGAGTCGCTGAGACCCGCCGATGCTGTGCCACACCGGTCAGGGGCGCCCTCCGGCCGACACTGCGCCTCGAGCCGATCCACACCGCACACATTCGCGCCGATCGACGTGGCGGCCGCCAGGCGACGTGCAGCGAGCCGCCCTTCTCGAGGAGTAGATCGCCATGGACCCGCGCGATTTGACGTTCGTGATCCCCACCTATCGCCTGCGCGACGTCGGAGAGACGGTCGAGCAGTACGACCAGCACTTCTGGCGCAACGGGCACTCGGTGCGGATCCTCGTGTTCGACGATTCGAGCCCGGCGAACCAGGAGAAGTACTACCCGCTGCTCGAGCAGACCCGCACGCACAACGAGCTCTTCTACGTGGGGCCGCGCGAGAAGGAGCAGTTCCTCGGCTACCTGAACGGCCGCCTGCGCGACGCGCGGCTCGAGCGCGTGGTGCGCGACCTCTTCCGGCCGAGCTACGGCGGAAACCGCAACTGCACGCTGATGTACACGCTGGGCGATCTCATGGTGAGCTCGGACGACGACATGCGGCCCTTCGCCTTCATGGAGGACAGCCCCGAGTCGCTCCAGCTCGACGAGGTCTGCCACGGCCGGCTCCACAAGGCGGGCACGAACCACGTGGTGCAGAAGTCGTTCGACATCCTGGCCGCGTTCAAGGACGTCCTCGGCAAGCGGGTGGCCGAGATCCCCGAGAACTACGAGCGGGGCGAGTACCTGATCGATACCGCGATGGATCTCGAGACGAACGCCACGAAGGGGCTCTCCCGCGAGAACTCCTTGATGCTCAAGCACGGCACCGTCTCGGACGACGCCATCGTCAAGATCGCCCAGACCTTCCGCTCGGGCACGACCGACATCGACGCGATCGACTTCGTCGAGATGTTCCTCGCCGACGAGGCGCAGGTCGATCCGGACGCGGTGAACGACCTCTACGTGCTCGTGAACTTCCGGCCGGTGGTCACGAACCAGAACTGGCGCATCGACTGCGGCGTCTCGGGCTACGACAACACCTTCGGGCTCCCGCCCTTCTTCCCGACGCGCCTGCGCTTCGAGGACTACATCTACCGGCTCTGGGTGCAGCGGGAGGACATCGTGTCGGCCCACGTCGACGCGGCCCAGCACCACACCCGGAGCAGCTACATGCGCAATCCGCCCTCGGCGGAGATCTTCAACGAAGAGGTCGCCAACCTGATCAAGCGCAAGATCAAGACGAGCATCACCCGCCTCGACGAGCTCGGCATCGCGTTCGACTACAACGGCGAGGTGAGCGCCTCGGACGCGCGGGAGGTGCTCGACAAGATCACCGGGCTCCACGCCCGGGCGGTGGCCGGCATGCGCAAGGCCTCGACGCCCGAGCGCGCCGACGCCCTGCGCCTGTTCGCCGCGAACCTCGACAAGGCGTTCTACGGCTTCGAGCCCGACTTCTTCCAGCAGAACCTCGTGCGCATCGTCGACGACGTGGTGAGCGTGATCAAGGGCTCGATCGAGCTCTGGCCGACGCTGATCGAGATCTGTTACTTCCACAAACAGCGCCGCGGTCTGCCCGAGGTGCGCGTGCAGAACCAGAAGGCCCGCTGAGGGCGCTCGCACGCGAGAGCGCTCGCCGTCAGCGCACGGCGAACACCGACAGATCCTGTGGTCCGCCCTTCGCCACGGCGCGCGCGTAGGCCGGGCGCTTCCGCATGCGGGCGAGGTACGCCTCGAGCCGCGGGTAGCCCTTCATGCGGCCGCGGATCTCGGCGAACTCGAGCACCCAGGCGAGCTCGATGTCGACGGCGCTGAAGCCCGAGCGCAGGAAGTGCTCGCGGTCCGCGAGTGCGCCCTCCATGTAGCGCTGATGTCGCTCGATCTCGGCGTCGTAGAAGGCCTTCAGCGCCTCGTTCCCGCCGCCCGTCATCCCGTAGACCAGATCGAACACGAGCGGGCCCATGGCCGACCCCTCGGCGAAGTGGAGCCACGCCTCGTACTCGGCGTACTCCGGCGAATCCACGCCGACGGCGAGGCGCCCGCCGGCCAGGCGGCGCGTCACGTACTCGATGATCGCGCCCGACTCGATGATCGTCTCGCCGTCGTGCACGATCACCGGCGCCTTCCCGAGCTGGTGCACGGCCTGGAGCGACGCCGGGGAGCGTTGCGTCTCGGGATCGCGCGCGTGGACGACGACCTGGTACGGGAGCGCGAGCTCCTCCAGCAGCCAGAGGATGCGCAGCGAGCGGGAGTTCGAGAGGTGATGGACGATGAGCATGGACGGCTCCTTGTGGGGGAACGGCGGCCGCAACCCCGGATCTTCTACACGAGGACGCGACGCCGCCACGGCGTGTCGGCACTCACGGCAGGAGCACGAGCTTGCCCACCGTACGCTGGCTCTCGAGCCGCGCGTGGGCGTCGGCGGCCGCCGCGAGGGGGAGCGTCTCGATCGGGAGCTCGATGCGTCGGCTGCGCAGGCCGTCGAAGAGCGCCGCGTAGGCCGGTCCGATCTCGGGCAGGCGGTGGGCGATGGTCGTGCCCAGGAAGTAGGTGCGCAGACCGAGGTTCCGCCCGCTCCGCAGGAAGGTCTCGAGGACCGCGCCGTCCGGCGGATCTCCCGCCGCGCGCCCGAACAGCACGACGGTGCCCTCCGGCGCGCAGAGCTCGAAGCCCTGGCCGAAGCGCGGGCCCGCGACCGAGTCGTAGACCACGTCCACCCCGCGCCCGCCCGTCCGCGCCCGCACCTCGGCGCGCACGTCCTTCGCGCGGTAGTCGATCACGTGCGTCCAGCCGGCGCGCCTCGCCACCTCGGCCTTCGCGGCGCTCGAGACGAGACCGATCGACGTGGCGCCGACCTCGCGCAGCAGGCCGCCGAGAAAGCAGCCGACGCTGCCCGCCGCGGCGTGGCCGAGCACGACGCTCCGCGCGTCCACGTGCAGGTCCTTCACGAGGAAGTACGCCGTGAGACCCGCTACCGGGCAGCACGCCGCCTGCTCGAAGGAGACGCCCTCGGGCACCCGCACCGCGAGCGGCGCCAGCGCGAGACTCTTTTCTGCGTAGGCGCCGTGGAGGTGGATGCAGAGCACGCGATCGCCCGTCCGCCAGGCCGTCACGCCCTCCCCGACCGCGTCGACCTCGCCGGCGAAGTCCGTGCCCGGGACGAACGGGACGGCGAGCCCCGGCTCGCCGTTCCGGCGCGAGCCCACGTCGTGGAAGTTGATCGCGACCGCCCGGTTGCGGACGCGGATCTGGCCGGCCGCAGGTACCGGCTCGGGCACGTCGACGAGCTTCAGCACCTCGGGCCCGCCGAGGGCCGTGACCTGGATCGCCTTCACTCGCGCCTCCCGCGCCGCCTCCGCCGCCCCCGGCACGATATCGCCCCGACCGCACCGAGACAGCACCAGAACGGTCCGTTATGTTGGCGGCTCCACCCGGCCGATCCGACGTCCGGAGCCCGAAGAAGCCCGAAAGAAGGAGCGCGCATGAGCCTCGACGAATCCACCCGCGACCGCCTCGAGAGCCTGGTCCGGGAGCACCGCGTCCTGCTGTTCATGAAGGGCAATCGCGAGATGCCCCAGTGCGGCTTCTCGGCGCGCGTCGTCGGCATGCTCGACGAGCTCCTGGGCGACTACCGCACCGTCGACGTGCTCTCCGATCCGGCGATCCGCGAAGGCATCAAGGTGTTCTCGAACTGGCCGACGATCCCGCAGCTCTACGTCGCCGGCGAGTTCCTGGGCGGCTGCGACATCGTGACCGAGATGTACGAGTCGGGCGAGCTGCACGAGAAGCTCGGCGTGCCGAACGTCGAGGTGGCGGCTCCGAGGGTCACCGTCACCGAGGCCGCGGCGGCAGCGCTCCGCCAGGCCCTCGCGGAGCAGCCGAACAAGATGCTCCACCTCTCGATCGACGCCCGCTTCCAGAACCAGCTCTTCCTCGCGCCCGCGAAGTCGAGCGAGGTGAGCGTCGAGTCGAACGGCATCACGCTCTTCCTCGACCGCGCGACCTGCCGCCGCGCCGACGGCCTCGTGCTCGACGCCGTGCACACGAACGAGGGCCCGGCCTTCCGCATCGACAACCCGAACGCGCCGAACGCCGTGAAGTCGCTCACCGCGCAGGAGCTCAAGGCCAAGCTCGACGCCGGCGAGCCCCTGCGCCTGATCGACGTGCGTACGCCCGACGAGCGCGCGACGGCGAGCATTCCGGGCGCCGAGCTCCTGACGCCGGAGCTCGCGAAGCAGCTCGAGGCGCTGCCGAAGGATCACGTGCTGGTGTTCCACTGCCATCACGGCGGTCGCAGCCAGAAGGCTGCGGAGCACTTCGCGGCGGCGGGCTTCCGCAACGTCTACAACGTCACGGGCGGGATCGACGCCTGGTCGCGGGAGGTCGACTCCCGCGTGCCGCGCTACTAGCGGACGGGCCGTGGCGCTCCAGATCGTGAACGCCGGCGTCGACGTGTCGCAGCAGCTCCGGGCCGCGCTCGAGCGCGCCTTCCCAGGCGACACGGTCGAGGTGAGCTCCGAGAGCCCCGGCCACTTCGCCCTGCGCGTGGTGTCGGCGGCCTTCGCCGGAAAGTCGCGCGTGCAGCAGCAGCAGCTCGTCTACGCGGCGATCCAGCCGCTCATGGCCGGCGCGTCTGCGCCGGTCCACGCCATCGACCGCATGACGACCCTGACCCCGGAGCAGGCCGGGCGCTAGAGAGCGCCGCCGTCCGCTCGGCGCGGGGCACGCGCCTCGGCTCAAGGAGCGTCTTCGCGCGGTCGATTCCCTCTACGGGCGTTCCCGAGGCTCGCGCTCGGGAGTTCCATGGAGAAGGAAGCGGCGCATGGCGGCGATCGTGCTGGCCGGGAGCGTGCTCGCGTGGCTCATGGGCCTCGCGGTCGGCGCGCGCCTGCTGCGCATCGCGGCGCGCACCCACCAGACCCCCGAGCTCGCGATCGGCCTCTCGTACGTGCTCACCGCGGGCTTCGGGTTCCCACCGCTGATCCTCGCCTCGCAGCTGCGCGCCTCGCAGCCCGATCTCGGGCAGATGCTGCTCGTGTTCGCCCAGTTCCCGATCTGCGCGGGCCTGTTCGCGACGTCCCTCGGCGCGTGGCGGATCTTCCGGCCGGCCGCACGCTGGCCGGGCGTCCTGATCGCGCTCATCTGGGGGAGCACCGCGACGTTCGTCGGGCGCGCGATCCTGGCCGAGGACTACCTCGACTTCCGCGTCGAGTCCTGGAACGCGATCCTCGCGGGAACGCTCGGCTGGGTCTGGATGTCGGTCGAGTCGTTCCTGCTCTGGAGCAAGCTCCGCAAGCGCGCCCGCTTCGGTCTCGCGAGCCCGGAGGTGACGAACCGCGTGCTGCTCTGGGGCGTCTCCTCGGTCGCGGCGATCGTGAGCTCCGCCGTCGGGCGCATCCAGATCGAGATCACCGATCTGGACGTGAAGTCGTTCGTCGCGCTCGCACACTCGGCCGATCTCTGGGCGTGCGCGATCGCGATGTGGCTCGCCTTCTTTCCGCCGGTCGCGTACCGCCGCCGTGTCGCGGCGCAGCGCAACCTCGCCGCCCAGGGCGGCACCTGACCGTGGCGGACTCGAAGGTCTTCACGCGCACCTGCGAGGAGCTCGCGAAGCTCACGGGCCTCGACCTCGTGGCGATGCGCGGGATCGTCCGGCTCGCGCTCAAGGAGGCCGGCCTCCACGCGAGCGCCGTGGGCGTGGAGCAGATGCGGGTGCTGCTCTCCCGCGTCCTGCCGGGCGAGCTCAAGGCCTGCGGCGTGACCGATCCCGAAGGCGTGTGCGCCGCCCTCGAGCGCGCGGTCGCGGGGCTCGGCGGCGGCGGCGAGTCCGACGAGGCGGCGGCCGCGGCGGCGGTCTTCGAGCGCTTCGGCCGGCGCTGATCCTTCGATCCCCCATGGCTGCGCGCGCTGGTTCGTCGGCCGCGAGGCGTGCGCCGTGCGCTCGCCGAGGCGGTGTTGTCGCGCGCGCGTCCGGCGTTCCCGGGAGGAGGCGCTCGCATCGGACGTGAGGCAAGCTGTCGCCCGCACGAGCGACCCGCGCCCGTCGCCGCCCGAGGAGGCCCGATGATCGATCTCTACTACTGGCCGACGCCGAACGGATGGAAGATCACGATCGCGCTCGAGGAGATGGGGCTCCCGTACCGGGTGGTCCCGGTGAACATCGGTCGCGGCGAGCAGTTCAAGCCCGACTTCCTCGCGATCAGCCCGAACAACCGGATGCCCGCGATCGTCGATCACGAGCCGCCCGGCGGCGGCGCGCCGATCTCGGTGTTCGAGTCCGGCGCGATCCTGATCTATCTCGCCGAGAAGTCCGGCAGGTTCCTGCCGAAGGACCTGCGTGGCCGCTTCGAGGTGCTGCAGTGGCTGATGTGGCAGATGGGCGGCCTCGGGCCGATGCTCGGCCAGGCCCACCACTTCCGGCAGTACGCGCCGGAGAAGATCCAATACGGAATCGACCGCTACACCAACGAGGCGAACCGCCTGTACGGCGTGCTGAACAAGCGCCTCGCCGATCGTCCGTTCGTCGCCGGCGAGTACTCGATCGCCGACATGGCCGCGTGGCCCTGGATCGTGCCTCACGAGCGCCAGGGCCAGAAGCTCGAGGACTTCCCGCACCTGCGGCGCTGGTACGACACGATGAAGGAGCGGCCCGCGGTGCAGAAGGGCTTCTCGGTGATGCGCGACATGGTGACGGGGACGGGGCCCGACGAGGAGGCGAAGAAGGTCCTGTTCGGGCAGCGCGCCACGCCGTAGGCGACGCTGGAGACGATGGGACTCCTTCCGAGGCGGCGGGCCCTTCCCGGGCCTCCGTCGGGGCGGCCCGTTCTGTGACGACGCGAAGTGACGTCGCGGCGGCTCGCGCTGGCCAGGGCGCTTCCACGCCCGTCCATCGGGTGCTCGGGAGCGATCGCTCCTGCCGCCCGACGTGCCTTCGGCGAGCACCCTCGCCGGTCCGACGCTCTCTGGAGGCGACGTCCCTCGTGGCGGCCTACCGGTGATGCCCGGTCGCGTCCGACACCGGATGGTGCCGTCCCTTCCGAACGAGGCCCGACCTGCGACGAGGACCCTCCGCCTCCATCGACCTTCGCGCGCGGTTGGAAGCTCCCGGGTCCGGGAAGGCCTCCCGCGCCTGCATCCGGCTCGAGCGTCGTCGCGCCATGGCTGGCCGCGCGATGGCGGCCTGTGTGCGCCGCGCGAGACGCCTTCCTCGGATGCGCCCGCTCCCCCCGACTCCGATGCATGCTGCCGGCGCGTCGGTGCCCTCGTTTCGCCGGAGGGAGCAAGACCTCGGTCTCCTCGCGCCGACGCTGGCAGCACGAATTCACGATACGCCTCCACCTCGGGCGGTCAACGTCGATTTTCCCCTAGTCTGCGACGCTGCGCGCGATGAGCGTCGACGGAGCGCGCCACAGCGGAGCGACACGCGGCGCCGTCTACGCCGTCGCTGCGTACGCGAGCTGGGGATTGCTGCCGATCTACTGGAAGGCGCTCGCGCGCGTCCCGCTGCTCGAGCTGCTGGCGCATCGCGTGTGGCTCTCGTCGATCTTCGCCCTGCTCCTGCTCGGCACGACCCGCCAGGTCGCCGTCGCGCGGGACGCCCTCGCCGCGCCGCCCATCCGGCGCGCGCTCGTCGCGACCTCGGCGCTGATCGCGCTCAACTGGGGGCTCTTCATCGGCACCGTCGCGCGCGGCGACGTGCTCGCCGCGAGCCTCGGCTACTTCCTGAACCCGCTCGTGAACGTCGCGCTGGGCGTGACGTTCCTGCGGGAGCGGCTGCGTCCGTGGCAGGGTGCCGCGGTCGGAGTGGCCGCGTTCGGCGTGGCCGTGCTCGCCTTCGCCGGGGGAGGCCTGCCGTGGGTGTCGCTCGTGCTGGCCCTCTCGTTCGGGCTCTACGGTCTCCTGCGGAAGGCGGCGCCCGTGGCGCCCGTCGTCTCGCTCGCCGTCGAGACCACGCTGCTCGCCCCGATCGCCGTCGGCTACCTCCTGTGGCTGCACGTGACCGGGGAGGCCGGCCTGGGCCGCCTCCCCGCCATGAGCGGGCTCCTGGTCGCGGTCTCCGGCGTCGTGACCGCGATGCCCCTCCTCTGGTTCGCCGCGGCCGCCCAGCGGCTCCGGCTCTCGACCCTCGGCCTCTTCCAGTACCTCGCGCCGACGGGGCACCTCCTCCTGGCGGTGGGCATCTATCACGAGCCCTTCGCGGCCCCGCAGCTCCTGGCCTTCGGCTGCGTCTGGGCGGGCCTCCTGCTCTACTCCGTGGACTCGGCAAGGGGCGCGCGGGAGGCGGCCCGTCTCGCCGGGAACCGAGCTGCCTCAGGTGTTCATCCCTCTATCGAGATAACCTGATATTCGATAGCTTGAGAGGCGTCTGCGGCCCCGCCCGGAAGCCTGCCGGCAGGGGTGGCCGGCACGATTGCCATGCCCTCCCGCGTTCCGGAGGATTCGGATCATGCCCCCTCCCCCCGCCCCGAACCCCCGTGCGACCCGCCTCGACCGGGCCGCGGAGCGCCGCATCCTGATCCTCGACGGCGCGATGGGCACGATGATCCAGCGTCACCGTCTCGGCGAAGCCGACTATCGGGGCGAGCGCTTCCGCGATCATCCGCGCGATCTCAAGGGCGACAACGAGATCCTCGTGCTGACCCGCCCCGACGTGATCGAGGGCATCCACCGCGCCTACCTCGAGGCCGGCTCCGACCTGATCGAGACGAACACCTTCAGCTCGAACCGGGTCTCCCAGGCCGACTACGGGCTCGAGGGGCTCTGCTACGAGCTCAACCTCGAGGCGGCGCGGCTCGCGCGCCGCGCGGCCGACGAGTGGACGGCGCGCACGCCGGACCGGCCGCGCTTCGTCGCCGGCGCGCTCGGGCCGACGAACCGCACGCTCTCGATCTCGCCGGACGTGAACGACCCCTCGTACCGGAACCTCGGCTTCGACGCGCTGCGCGACGCCTATGCCGAGCAGACGCGCGGCCTGCTGGACGGCGGAGTCGACCTGCTCCTCGTCGAGACGATCTTCGACACGCTGAACGCGAAGGCCGCGATCTTCGCGCTCGAGGAGGAGTTCGCGGCGCGTGGCGAGCGCTGGCCCGTCGCGATCTCCGTCACGATCACCGACCGCAGCGGGCGCACGCTCTCGGGCCAGACCGTGGAGGCGTTCTGGCACTCGATCGCCCACGCGAAGCCCTGGAGCGTCGGCGTGAACTGCGCGCTCGGCGCGGCCGAGATGCGACCCCACGTCGCCGACCTCGCCGCGATCGCCCCGACCCGCATCACCTGCTACCCGAACGCGGGGCTGCCGAACGCCTTCGGCGAGTACGACGAGGCGGCGACGACGACGGGCGCGCTGCTGAAGGAGTTCGCGGAGAGCGGGCTCGTGAACGTCGTCGGCGGCTGCTGCGGCACCACGCCCGACCACGTGCGCGCGATCGCGCAGGCCGTGGACGGCCTTCCGCCGCGACCGATCCCCGCCGAGCTCGAGCGCCGCACGACCTTCGCCGGCCTCGAGCCCTTCACCTTCCGCCCCGACGTGAACTTCGTGATGGTCGGCGAGCGCACGAACGTGACCGGCTCGAAGAAGTTCGCGAAGCTCGTGCTCGCCGGAGACTTCACGGGCGCCGCCGCGGTCGCCGTCGAGCAGGTGCGCAACGGCGCGAACCTGATCGACGTCAACATGGACGAGGGCATGCTCGACGGCGAGCGGGCCATGACGACCTTCCTGAACCTGCTCGCCACGGAGCCCGAGGTCGCCCGCGTCCCGTTCATGATCGACAGCTCGAAGTGGAGCGTGATCGAGGCCGGGCTCAAGTGCGTGCAGGGGAAGTCGGTCGTGAACTCGATCTCGCTGAAGGAGGGCGAGGCCGACTTCCTGGAGAAGGCGCGCAAGGTCCAGCGCTACGGCGCGGGCGTGGTCGTGATGGCGTTCGACGAGAGGGGGCAGGCCGACACGACCGCGCGCAAGGTCGAGATCTGCCAGCGCGCGTATCGGCTGCTCGTCGACGAGGCCGGCTTCGAGCCGACGGACATCGTGTTCGACCCGAACGTGCTCGCCGTCGCGACCGGCATCGAGGAGCACAACGACTTCGCGAAGAACTTCATCGAGGCGACGCGCGAGCTGAAGCGCAGCTGTCCCGGCGTGAAGGTGAGCGGCGGCGTCTCGAACCTCTCGTTCTCGTTCCGCGGCAACGACGTCGTGCGCGAGGCGATGCACTCCGCGTTCCTGTACCACGCGATCCGCGCGGGCATGGACATGGGCATCGTCAACGCCGGCCAGCTCGCGGTGTACGAGGACATCCCGAAGGACCTCCTCGAGCGCGTGGAGGACGTGCTCTGGAATCGCCGGCCCGATGCGACGGACCGGCTCGTGGCCTTCGCCGACAGCGTGAAGGGTGCCGCCCGCAAGAAGGAGGCGGACGCCGCGTGGCGCGCGGCGAGCGTCGACGAGCGCCTCTCCTTCGCGCTCCAGCACGGCATCGTCGACCACATCGAGGCCGACGTGGAGGAGGCGCGCAAGAGGTACGCGAAGCCCCTGGAGATCATCGAGGGGCCGCTGATGGACGGCATGCGCGTGGTCGGTGATCTCTTCGGCGCGGGCAAGATGTTCCTGCCGCAGGTCGTGAAGAGCGCGCGCGTGATGAAGCGCGCGGTCGCCTACCTGACGCCCTTCATGGAGGACGAGAAGCGCCGCTCCGGGGCCGCCGCCGCGAGCCACGGCAAGATCGTGATGGCGACCGTGAAGGGCGACGTCCACGACATCGGCAAGAACATCGTCGGCGTGGTGCTGGGCTGCAACAACTACGAGGTGATCGACCTCGGCGTGATGGTGCCCTGCGACAAGATCCTCGAGACCGCCCTCGCCGAGAACGCAGATCTCGTGGGCCTCTCGGGGCTGATCACGCCCTCGCTCGACGAGATGGTGCACGTCGCGCAGGAGATGGAGCGGAAGGGCATGCGGCTCCCGCTCCTGATCGGCGGCGCCACCACCAGCAAGCAGCACACCGCCGTGAAGATCGCACCGCGCTACGGCCAGCCCGTGGTGCACGTGCTCGACGCCTCGCGCGCGGTGAACACGGTGGCGAGCCTCCTCGACCCGAAGCAACGCGCGGTCCTCGACGCACGCAACCGGGAAGACCAGGAGCGCATCCGTGCGGTGCACGCCGGACGCGGCGAAGAGAAGCTCCTGCCCTACGCCGAGGCGCTCGCCCGGCGCACGCCGATCGCGTGGCGAGCCGACGATCTGCCCCAGCCGGCGTTCCTCGGGCGGCGCGTGCTCGACGACGTGCCCCTGGAGACGCTCGCCCGCTACATCGACTGGACCTTCTTCTTCAGCGCCTGGGAGCTCAAGGGCCGCTTCCCGAAGATCCTCGAGCATCCGGCCCACGGCGCCGCCGCGCGGGAGCTGTACGAGAACGGCCTCGCGCTGCTGCGCCGGATCACGGACGAGCGGCTGCTGCGCGCGCGCGGCGTCTACGGCTTCTGGCCCGCGAACGCGGACGGCGACGACGTCGTGCTCTACCACGACGAAGCGCGCACGCGGGAGCTCGTGCGCTTCCCGATGCTACGCCAGCAGCGGACGGCGGAGCCGGACAAGCCGACGCGCTCGCTCGCCGACTTCGTCGCGCCGGTCGCGAGCGGCCTCCCCGACCACCTGGGCGCCTTCGCGGTGACCGCCGGGCTCGGCGCGGACGACCTCGTGCGTCGCTTCGAGGCGCAGCACGACGACTACGACGCGATCCTGGTGAAGGCGCTCGCGGACCGTCTGGCCGAGGCGTTCGCCGAGTACCTCCACGAGCGCGCCCGTCGCGACTGGGGCTACGAGCCCGACCGGCCCTTCTCGAACGACGAGCTGATCGACGAGCGCTACCGCGGGATCCGTCCGGCCTTCGGCTATCCGGCCTGCCCCGATCACACGGAGAAGTGGAAGCTCTTCGATCTCCTGCGCGCGCGGGAGGTCGGCATGGACCTGACCGAGCATCTCGCCATGACGCCCGCCGCGAGCGTCTCGGGCCTCTACTTCGCCCACCCCGCCGCGCGCTACTTCACCGTCGGCCGGATCGGCCGCGACCAGGTCGCGGACTACGCGCGACGGAAGGGCATGCCGGTGGCCGAGGTCGAGCGCTGGCTCGCGCCGAATCTCGGGTACGATCCGACGGGCGACGGCCGCTGAGCCCGCGCGCGGAGGCGCGCGACGCGCGGCGCGATGTCGTGCACGCGAGCGAGAGATCCACGATGGACAAGCAGCGCCTCGTCGCCCAGCTGATCGACCGCCTGCGAGTCTCCCTCGAGGCGGCCGAGAGCGCGAGCGAGGCCGCCGCCGAGGAGGCCCGCTCGGGCGCCACGCCCGCGGAGAAGCGCGAGGACTCGCGCACCGCCCTCGAGTTCTCCCGGATGGCGCGCAGCCAGGCCGAGCGCGCGGCGCGGCTGCGCGACGACCTCCGCACGCTGGCCGCGTTCCAGCCCGCGCCGGTCCCACGCGGCGGGCGCGTCGACGTGGGCGCGATCGTGGAGATCGAGTCCGACGACGACGGCGGACGGACCCTCTTCCTCGCGCCGTGCGGGGCGGGCGAGGAGCTCACCGGGCCCGGCGGCGACGGCTTCCTCTCGGTGGTGACTCCGGCCTCGCCGATCGGCCGCGCGCTCCTCGGCAAGCGCGCGGGCGAGAGCGCCGAGGCGCGCATCGCGGGAGAGCTCCGGGAGTGGACGATCAGCTGGGTCGAGTAGCCGCGCCCTAGCGCGGCGCTTCGGGCTGCACCCGGTCGGTGAAGAGACGCACGCCGATCGGCCCGCGCGGGAGCGTGACCGTGCGGCGATCGCTCCCGCGGAGCACCTCCACGCGGACGCTCTCTCCGGCCTGGCCCGCGCTGGTCGCGCGCATGAGCTCGTCGGGATCGAACACGCGCTGGTCGCCGTAACGCACGAGGGCGTCACCGCGCTGCAGCCCTGCCTCCTGCGCCGGGGAGCCATCGAGGACGTCGGCCACGACCACGCGATTGAACTGGCCCGACGCGTACAGGAACCAGTCGTAGCCGTCGTCGCCGAGCTCGCCCCGCAGCGCGCCGAGGCGCTGCTCGAGGGCGCGACGCTCCTCGGCGAAGCGCGGCGTCGAGAGCCAGCCCTCCCGGGTCGCGCGGTCGCGGAGGTAGAGCCGCTCCATCTCGACGTTCTCGTAGCGCTCGCGCAGGCGCGCCGCCTCGCTCGCGCTGAAGCCGCCCGCGATCAGCGCCGCCTCGTCGAGAGAACGCGCGCTGCCGCCGTCTTCGAGCTCCGCGATCGCCTGGCGCAGGCGCGGCGAGTCGGGCATCCGCGAGCCGGTGCGCTCGGGCGCGGGGTCGGCCGTCGCGCCGACGGCGGCGCTTCCCGCCCCGGCGTGGAGCGCTTCGAGCTCCGCGCGCAGCCGCGCGACCTCCCGTGCGAGGTCGGTGCGGGCCTTCCTCTCGTCCGCGACGGCACTGCGCAGGGACGCGATCTCGCCGCGCAGCGCCGACTCTCGCTCCTCGGCTCCGCCCCGACCGAGGACCGCGGCGATGCCCGCCGATCCCGCGACGGCAACGACCACGAGCGCGACGACGCCGGATCTCTGCGCCATGGCGGGTCTCCCGCTCCTTCCCCCTGACGCTAGGACACGGATGCGGCGCACGGCGTTCCGCAGCCGCCTTCCCATCGCCCGGCCGATCTGTTACGTGGCGAGGGACGGTCGCGCGAGGCGCGCGTCCCGCGAGCCGAGGAGCCGCCATGCCGCCTGCCGCCGACCTCTCCCGTCTCGACGCCGTCGCCCAGGCCGAGCTCGTGCGCCGCGGCGAGGCGACGCCGCGCGAGCTCGTCGACGCGGCGATCGCGCGCGTCGAGAAGGTCGACCCGCATCTTCACGCCGTGATCCATCCGCGCTACGAGCGAGCGCGGGAGGAGGCAGCGTCGGGCCAGCTTCCGCGCGGGCCGTTCCACGGCGTGCCGTTCCTCATGAAGGACCTCGGCGGTGACACCGCGGGCGATCCGTACCACGCGGGGATGCGCTTCCTGCGCGACGCACGATTCACCGCGGCCGCCGACAGCTACTTCGCGGCGAAGGTCCGCGCCGCGGGCTTCGTGATCCTCGGTCGCACGAATACGCCGGAGCTCGGCCTTCTCCCGACGACGGAGCCCGAGGCCCACGGCGCGACGAGGAACCCGTGGGATCCCGCGCGCTCCGCGGGAGGCTCGAGCGGCGGCGCGTCGGCGGCGGTGGCAGGGGGCATGGTGCCGCTCGCCCACGCGAGCGACGGCGGCGGCTCGATCCGCATCCCGGCGGCGCTCTGCGGGCTCGTGGGCCTCAAGACCACGCGGGGCCGCTCTTCCTTCGGACCGGGTCTCGGCGAGCGATGGGCCGGCCTCGCGGTCGAGCTCGCGCTGTCCCGCACGGTGCGCGACACGGCGGCGTTCCTCGACGTCGTGCACGGCCCGATGCCCGGCGATCCGTACGCGGCCGCGCCGCCGCTCCGGCCCTACGCCCTCGAGGTCGACGCCGATCCGGGTCGGCTGCGCATCGGCCTCATGACCGACGGGCCGCGCCAGATCGCCGTGCACCCGGAATGCAGGCGCGCGGCCGAGGAGGCAGGCCATCTGCTCGAGGCGATCGGCCACGGCGTCGAGATCTCCCACCCCGACGCGCTCGACGACCCTGCCGGCGTGAACGCCTACGTGACCGTGATCGCCACCTCCGTCGCGCGCGGGCTCGACGCCTGGAGCGCGCGCGTCGGCAGGCCGATCGCGCAGGCCGACGTGGAAACGCTCACGTGGGGGCTCGCCACGATGGCGCGCGCGTTCCCGGTCACGCGCTACGTGGAGGCGATCGAGACCGTCCACGCCCTCGGGCGCCGCTTCGCCGCGTGGTGGGGCCGCGGCTTCGACCTCCTGCTCACGCCGACCACGGCCGAGCCTGCGCCGCCGCTCGGGAGCTTCGTGTGTCCGCCCGACTCGCCCTTCCAGGGCTTCCTGCGCGCGGCGCCGTTCGGTGCGTACACCTTGCCATTCAACATGTCGGGCCAGCCCGCGATCTCCCTTCCGCTCCACTCCACGCCCGAGGGCCTGCCGGTCGGCGTGCAGCTCGTCGCGCCGACGGGCCGGGAGGACGTGCTCCTGCGCGTCGCGTCCCAGCTCGAGCGGGCGCGGCCTTGGATCCACCGCATGCCTCCGGTGTTCGCGAGCTGATCCCTCCGGTTTTCGCGAGCGGCGCTCTCCCCTCGGCAGGACCGCGGACGCGTCCTAGGATCCCGCAGCGCCCGCGCCGGGCGCCCCTGCCCCGTTCGATGGGACACGAGGGAACGGATTGAGCGAACACTGGCTCTCGCGCATCGGCCGTGCCGTCGTCGGACAGCGCGTCGCCGATCCGAACGCGACACGCGAAGACGACGCCGCACTGAAAGACGAGAACGAGCGCTTCCATCTCGCCCTGAACCTGGCGGGAGCGGGCGCCCTGAGCTGGGACGTCGTCCGCGACGAGTTCCAGTTCGACCCGCAGATCCTGGACGGCCTCGGGCGCAGCGGAGACCTCGCGCCGCGCCGCTACGCCGACGTCCTCGCCTTCGTGCACCCGGACGATCGCGAGGCCCTCGACGCAGCGGTGCAGCGTTGCCTCGAGGACGACGTCCCGCTCGACCAGCACTTCCGCGGCCTCCACGTCGACGGCGCGGTGCTGCACCTCGCGGTGCGAGGGCGGGTGACGCGCGACGCGGAGGGCCGCCCGCTCCGCCTGCTCGGCCTCGGCCTCGACCACACGAACGCCTTCCGCTCGGCGGAAGCGCTGCGGGCACGCGAGGAGCGGCTCCGCCGCATCACCGCGCAGATCCCGGGCGTCGTCTACCAGTACCGGGAGGAGCCCGACGGCACCTACTCGTTCCCGTACGTGAGCGAGGGCGTGCTGGAGCTCTACGGAGTGACACCGGAGACGGTCTACGCGGACCCGGAGAGCATGTTCCGCGGGATCCGTGCCGAGGATCTTCCGCCGCTCCTCGCGTCGATCCGCCGCTCCCGCGAGACGCTCCAGCAGTGGCGCGAGGACTACATCTTCGACCGCCACGACGGCAGGACCGTCTGGCTCTCGGCCTGCTCGACGCCCGTGCGTGAGCCCGACGGCTCGACGCTCTGGCACGGCTGGATCGTCGACGCCTCCGAGCGCAAGCGCACGGAGCAGGCGCTGCAGGAGAGCGAGGGGAAGCTCCGCCACATCGCGACGCAGATCCCGGGCGCCGTCTACCAGTTCCGGCTCGCGCCGGACGGAAGCTACTCGTTTCCGTACATCAGCGACGGCGTGTTCGGCCTGTACGGCGTGACGGCGGAGGAGGCATACGCCGATCCCGGATCGATCTTCCAGCGGATCGACCCCGAGGATGCGGCTGCGCACGGCGAGTCGATCCGGCGCTCCGCCGAGACGCTCTCGCACTGGCACATGGAGTTCCGGGTCGTGCGCACGGACGGCGCGCGGCGCTGGCTCTCCGCTCGCGCGGCGCCGACGCGCGAGCACGACGGCTCGATCCTGTGGCACGGCTGGGTGATCGACGTGACCGACGCCAAGCGCGCCGAGGAGGAGCGGCGCAGCTTCGAGGCGAAGCTGCAGCACGCCCAGAAGCTCGAGAGCCTCGGGATCCTCGCCGGCGGCATCGCCCACGACTTCAACAACCTGCTGACCGGCATCCTCGGCCACGCCGACCTCGCGCTCGAGGAGCTGCCGGAAGACTCCTCGGTGCGGGAGAACCTGCTCCAGATGGTGACGGCCGCGCGACGCGCGGCCGATCTCTCGAAGCAGATGCTCGCCTACTCCGGAAAGGGACGCTTCACCCTGAAGCGCATCCGTCTCCCGGAGCTCGTGACGGAGATGTCGCACCTGCTCGAGGTCTCGATCTCGAAGCGCTGCGCGCTGCGGCGCGAGCTCGATCCCGACATGCCGGCGATCGAGGCCGATCCGACGCAGCTCCGGCAGGTGATCATGAACCTGATCCTGAACGCGTCGGACGCGATCGGCGAGGAGAGCGGCGTGATCGTGGTGCGCACCGGCGTGCAACGGTGCGACCGCGCCTATCTCTCCCGCTGCTACCTCGACGACGACCTGCCGCCCGGCCGCTACGCCTTCCTCGAGGTCGAGGACACCGGCGAGGGCATGTCGCCGGAGACGGTGGCGCGGATCTTCGAGCCCTTCTTCACCACGAAGTTCGCCGGCCGAGGGCTCGGGCTCGCGGCGGTGCTCGGGATCGTGCGCGGCCACCGCGGTGCGATCCGCATCACGAGCGAGCCCGGTCGCGGGACCATCTTCCGCGTGCTCCTGCCCGCGAGCGAGGCGCCGGCCGAGCCGCTCGACGTACCGACGACCGAGCGCAAGGCCTACCGGGGCGGCGGCCTCGTGCTCGTGGTCGACGACGAGGAGGCGGTGCGGCGCCTCGCGCGCACGATGCTCGAGCGCCTGGGCTTCGAGGTGATCGTCGCGGCCGGCGGCCGGGAGGCCGTCGCTCTGTTCCGCGAGCATCGCGATCGCGTCCGCGTCGTGCTGCTCGACATGACGATGCATCCGATGGGCGGCGCGGAGACGTACCGCGCGCTGCGCGAGGTCCGCGCGGACGTCCGCGTCGTCCTCTCGAGCGGCTACAGCGAGCAGGAGGCGGCGCGCGAGCTCCCGGGCTCCGGCGTCGCGGGCTTCCTCCAGAAGCCCTACCGCGTCGAGGACCTGGTCGCGAGCCTGCGGCGGGCGCTCGGCGAGGAGTGAGCGCGGCTAGCCGGTGGCCGTCTCGGCCGGCTCCTCGACGACGCGGTTCTCGAGGTGGCCCAGGCCCTCGATCTCGACGCGCACCACGTCTCCCGGCGCAAGCACGCGCGGCGGACGGAGCGCGATCCCGACGCCTCCCGGTGTCCCGGTCGCGATCACGTCGCCGGGCTCCAGCGTGAAGGCGGTCGACAGTGCTCGACGATCGCGAAGCAGTCGAAGATCAGCTCCTTCGTGCTCGACTCCTGTCGGACCTCGCCGTTCACGAGGGTGCGAGCCGCAGCGCATGCGGGTCTCCGACCTCGTCCGGTGTCGTGATCCAGGGACCGATCGGCCCGTGGGTGTCGAAGGACTTGCCCATCGTCCAGGTCGGCACGCGGAGCTGCCAGTCGCGGACCGAGACGTCGTCGACGGCCACGTGGTCCGCGTAGTTGATGCCGATCGCGAGGAACTTCGGCGGTCGCAGGATCGGCGCCTCGAGCCGGACGGCGGCGAGCGGCAGGCGGTGCCGCGCGGCGGCGCAGGCCTGGCGGGCGCGCGCGAGCGCCGCCGGGCCGGCGGCGAGGAGCGCGCACATCTCGCGGGGAAGCTCCGGCGCGACGGCCGCGAGATCGAGGATCTCGTCGCCTTCGACGACTCCGATCCGGGTCGATCCCGCGTGGGTGAAGGTCGCGAGCTTCATCCGATCTCCTTCGCGGCCCCGTGCGCGGGGCCTTCCGCGAGGACAGGGGGAAGCGGACGCCGCGCGATCTCGCGGCCCTCGGCCGCTTCGATCCCGAGCAGCGCGAGCAGCTGCTCCGCGACGACGGCGTCGACGTCGGCCGGCGCGCGCCCCTCGAGCCGGGCGCGCATCACCGCGAGGTTGGCGCCTCCGATCACGAGCAACGCGACCTCCGGATCGTTCACGCGGAAGCGTCCCGCGCGAAGGCCGGCCTCGAGATCGCGCAGCGCACGGTGGCCGAGAGCGGCCCGCATCGAGTCGAACGCGAGGCCGACGCGCACCACGAACCAACCCCAGATCGGATCGTGATCGACCATGCGCACGGTGTGGCGGATCGAGACGGCCATCACCTCGGCGGGGTCTTCGATCGACGCCGCGAGCCGGTCGAGGGCCGCGCCGTGGGCTTCCATCGCCGCGGCGATCACCGCCTCGACGATCTCCTCCTTCGACGCGAAGTGGTTGTAGAAGGATCCGAAGCCCACGTCGGCCTCGTCCGTGATCTCGGCGATCGTGGCGGGGTCGACGCCCTTGCGCGCGATGACGCGGCGGGCCGCCTCCACCAGGCGCGCCCGCGTGCGTTCGCGTCGACGCGCACCGCGCGTCGGGAGCCCGCGCGGCGCGGCCGCGGCGGCGCGCCCCGACCGCCTCGGCGGCGACGGCTTCACGCGCGTCGGGCCTCCGCCTTCGCGAGCGTCTCCGCGAGCTCCTTCCGCCACTCCGCGACGGGACGCTTCGTCGGATCGTCCGCGATCCGCGCTTCGGTGCGACGCACGATCTCCTCCGCCGGGAGCGAGAGATCGAAGGGAACGAACTTCGGCTGAGCCACGTACCAGGGCGCATCCACGAAGAGCTCGAGCAGGTTCCCGTCCGGATCCGGTGCGTAGTACGACCACGCGTTTGCGTGATCGCCGGCGACGCCGCGGCTTCCGCGGCGCTCGAGCTCCGCGGCGAGCGCCTGGAGGTCGGGCAGGGACTCGAGCCGGAACGAGACCTGGTTCACCACCTTCCCGTCTCCGCTCCGCTGTAGAGAACGAGGTGGCTGAACGAGAGCTTCGGGGCAGGCACGGATCTTCCTCCGGGACGTGGGACGTCAGAGCACGGGCGTCGTCGGCGGGAAGCCGAGCTCGACGCGCCCCGCGAGCTCGGCGACCGTGTCCCAGCACAGGAACGCGTGGGCCGACATGGCGTGGAGATCGCGGAACGCGCGCTGGAGCGGGCTCGCGTCGAAGAGCGCGTGGGCGCCCCCGGCCTCGAACAGGCGATCGACGGCACGCGTGCAGAGCCGGACGGCGAAGGCGACGTCGCGCCGCACGCGCACGCGCTCGGCGAGAGCGAGCTCGCCCTCCGGCTCGGACGCGGACGACGCGCGCGCGCAGGCGTCGAAGAGCAGCATCTCCGCGGCGTCGATCTCCGCCGCCGACTCCGCCAGCCGGATCTGGGCGGGCGCCTGCGCCGCGAGCTTCGCACCGGTGTAGGCGAGCTGCCGCTCGCGCGTCCGCTCGCGCCACGCTTCGAGCGCCCCGCGCGCGATCCCGACCGCCGGACCTGCGAGGGCGAGGCCGAGCACCGAGAAGAGCGGCAGGCGGTAGAGCGGGGCCGGATTCGCGGCGAGGCCGGGCGCGCGTCCGAGGGCGGCATCGACCAGCGAGAGCGTCCGGTGCGCGGGCACGAGGACGTCGTCGACCGCGACGTCCTTGCTCCCCGTGCCGCGCAGCCCCGCCACGAACCAGTTGTCCTCGATCCGGAAGTCGCTCCGGGGCACGAGGAAGCTCCGCAGATCGGGCACGCCGGGAAGGGCCTCGACTCCCGTCGGCGCCGAGACCGCGATCCACTGGGCGTGGTCGCAGCCGCTCGCGAAGCTCCAACGACCGCGCAGCCGGTAGCCTTCCGGAGCCGGCGTCGCCGTGCCGCTCGGCGCGAAGCATGCTGCGATCAGGGCGTCGGGCGAGGCGCCGTAGACCTCCTGCTGCGCGGCCGCCGGGAACAGGCCGAGCATGAAGGCATGCACCCCGAGGACCCCGTGACACCACGCCGTGGAGCCGCAGGCGCGTCCCAGCTCGGCGCTCGCCGCCACCAGGGCTTCGAGCCCGAGCTCCGACCCTCCGTGGCGGGCCGGCTGCAACAGGCGGAAGAGGCCCGCTTCCCGCAGCTCCGAGACCGTCTCCTCGGGCAGCCGGCGCAGGCCCTCGGTCTTCTCGGCCCGCTCGCGCAGGCCGGGGAGCAGCGCGCGGGCGGCCTGACGGACGCTCTCGAGGTCGGGGCTCTGGGCCATGGGAGATCCTCCGGAGCCATCTATGACGCGTCCATCAGAACTGATCAAGTCATCATTTCTAATTTTTCGAGGGGCCCGCGTGCGGGCCGTGGCACAGTCGGCCTGCGCCGGCCGCGGTCTTCCCGGCGCGTCCGGGAGGAACGCTCGTGACGATCCCGTTCTGGTGTCTCTTCATCGTGTGTCTCGTGCCGTACGTCTGGGCACCCTTCTCCTTGCCCGCGCGCCGGCAGCAGCTCGGAAGCGTCGACAACAAGAACCCGCGCGCGCAGCAGGCGCTCCTCACCGGCCGCGGCGCCCGGGCGGTCGCCGCCCACAAGAACGCGTTCGAGGCGATCGCGACCTTCGCGCCGGCCGTCGTCGTGGCGCATCTCGCGCAGGCCGATCCCGTCTGGTCGGCGAGGCTCGCGGAGACGTTCGTCGTCGCGCGGATCGCCCACGGCGTCCTCTATCTCGCCGACCTCGACCTCCTGCGCTCGCTCTCGTTCGGGGTCGCGATGGCGTGCACGGTCGGGCTGTTCGTGCTCGCGATCCAGGCGGGCTGAGCGAAGGCGCTGCGCTACGGGAGGCGCCGCGGCAGGCCGAGGAAGCGCGCGAGCACGGCATCGCGCGCGCGATCGGGCAGCCAGCGGGCGAGGGCACGCTGCACGGTCGCGTCGACGCCCACGCGATAGCGCGTGCGCGGTCGCCCCGCCGTGAGAGCGTGCTCGACGGCGCGCGCCACGGTCGAGGCCGGCTTCGCGTCCCGAAGCCGTCGCGCGACGCTGGCGCGGATCGCCTCCACGAAGGGCGCGTACAGCGCGCGCGCCTCCTCGGGAAGCTTCTCCAGGTGCACCTCCGCCTCCGCGTCGGACTTCTCGAAGATCGGGGTCTGGATCGCACCGGGCTCCACGAGCGACACGTCGATGCGCCAGGGACGGAGCTCCTGTCGCATCGTGTCCGCCAGGCCCTCGACCGCGAACTTCGAGGCGTTGTACGCGCCGACGAGCGGCGATGCCAGGTAGCCCGAGGCCGAGCCCACGTGCACGATACGCACGGGCGCGTCGGGAGAGCGGGCGCGGCGCCGCCGCAGGAGCGGGAGGAACGCCTGCGTCACGGCGACGAGGCCGGTCACGTTCACCTCGAGCTGTCGCCGGAGCGCGTCGAGGGGCAGGAACTCGAGCATCCCGGGCTCGGCGATCCCGGCGTTGTTCACCAGGCCCGCGAGCCCGTCCTCGCCGACGGCGCCGTCGACGGCGCGGGCCGCCGCACCGATCTGCGCCGGATCGGTGACGTCGAGCTGGATCGGCTCGATGCGCCCCCCGCCGGCCTCCGCGAGGGCGGCACGGTCCGATCCGCTCCGAGCGCCGGCGAACACGCGGAAGCCGCAGGCGGCGAGGTGCAGGGCGCATGCGCGTCCGATCCCGCTCGAGGCGCCCGTGACGACGACCGCCCCCGGCCCCGGCGGCGCCTGGGCGGAAGCCGTCACGCGCCGGGCTCGGGCCGTGCGGCCGCCCCGGCGGCCAGGGCTTCGTCGACGATCGGGCTCCGCGCGGCGCTGCACGTGACCCAGAGCTGGTGCACCGCCCGCGTCGCCCCGACGTGCAGCAGGCGGCGCGCGGCGGCCGTCGCAGGGAAGTGCTGGCCGCCGGCCTCGACGAGGATCACGTAGTCGAACTCGAGGCCCTTCGCCTGGGCGATCTCGGTCACCTCGACCCCCGGCGCGAAGGTGAAGTTCCCGTACTCGACCCGCCGCAGACGCGGGAGCTCGCACTCCTCGAGACCGCGGTGATAGAGCGCGCTCACCTCGGGCGACGGCGTGAGGAGCGCGACCGAGGCCAGGGGCTCCTCGCGCAGGAGCGCGCGCAAGGCGTCCGCCAGGAACGCGATGCACGCGCCGCTCTCGGTGAACTCGAAGCACTCGACGGCCGGACCCGAGCGCACGGTGAGGGGCGGCTCGCTGTCCTCCTGCAGGCTGCCGAGCACCGACTGGGCGAAGGCCACGATCGGCTCCGAGCTCCGGTAGCTCACGCGCAGCGTCTCGACGGCCGTGCCCTCGAGGCCGAGGTGGGAGAAGAAATCGCTCCACGAGGTGAAGCCCGCGCCTTCCATCACGTGCTGCTGGGTGTCGCCGGCGAGCGTCAGGCTGCGCTGCTCGTCGAGACAGTCGATCAGCACGCGCACCTCCACGGGCGAGAAGTCCTGCACCTCGTCGATCGCCACGTGCCGGTAGCGCAGCGGCCCGCCTGCCCTTGCCGGGATCGGTCCCACGCGAAGCTGGTAGGCACGGAGCAGGAGCGCATCGTCCTCCGGATCGAGCGCCGGCGCGGCCTCGGGATCGCCCTCCATCCAGGCCTCGAGCTCCTCGAGGCGGGCGCGGCAGTAGGCCGCGACGCGGTCGAGCTCCTCGCGGCGGAAGTCGCCCGGGGCGTGACGCGCGCACGCCTTCTCGAGGAGCGGCGCGTTGCACAGGACGCTCGCCCAGTCGTCGAGGGCCTGCTGCGCGGTCGGCTCGGCGGGGTTGTCCCGGACGTGGTCTTCCAGCGCGTGGAGCAGCACCGGATGGAGCTTCAGACGGTGCACCTCGGCCGGCGTGTTCTCCCGCACCTCGCGCGGGAGCTCGGGGAAGAGGCGGCGCCGCTGCTCGGACGCCCAGTCGGAGAACGTCTTCACCTGCACGCCCGACACGCCGAGCGCGGGAAGCACGTGGGAGACGTAGCTTCCGAGGGCGTGGGAGAAGACGACGAACAGCGTGCGCTCCGAGTCGATGCGCGGGTCGTCGTAGGCGAGGTACGCGATGCGGTGGAGCGCGACGGTGGTCTTGCCCGACCCCGCGCTTCCGCGGATCACGACGAAGCCCGCGGCCTGACGCGTGATCAGCGCGAACTGCTCCGGATCGAGCAGGCCGGCGAGCTCCGGCAGGCGCTTGTCGGCGCGTCTGCGGAAGCCCGCGAGATCGGTGCCGAGCCGCCGCTCGCCGCCCTGGCCCGCGGGATGCGCGCGCAGCGCGGCGCCCTCGCCGCCGGCGAGCCGCAGCCGCTCGCGCGCGATCTGCTGCCAGCGCTCGTCGCCGGCCGGGTCGCCGTGCCTGCGCGTGAAGACGCCCTCGGGCGCGTCGATGCGCTCGAGCGCCCCGCGCAGGATCGTGACCGCCCGCCGCGTCACCACCGTGCCCGCGCGCACGCGGCCGGCCATCTCCTCTTCGTACTCCTCGCCCTGGCCGTAGCGGTAGAAGATCTTCGAGACCGGCGCGTTCCTCCAATCGACGATCCGCAGGTCGCCCTCGATGCAGGTCGCCTTGCCGAGCAGGAGATCGCGCTCCTGCCCGCCCTCGCGCAGGCGGAGGTGGGCAAAGTAGGGCGAGGCGGGATCGACGCGGGGCGCCTCGCGGGAGCTGCGGAGCTGGCGCAGGAGCGCCGTCTGGCGCTGGAGCTGCAGGTGCAGCGCGGGGGCGTCCTCCGCCTTCACGCGCTCGTTCAGCATCGACTGGAGGTGGACCAGCTCGCGCTCGAGGGCGGCCTCCGGGGCGAGGCTCGGCTCGGGGAGCGCGGCCAGCCGCTGCGTCACGCGACCCAGCAGGGCGAGCTCCTCCTCGACGATCGGATGGGCCACGCCGCCTCCTCGAGAGGAACGAGCCTAGCAGGATGGGCGGCGCCGTGGGCCGGAAAACGGAGCCCGCTCTCGGGCCGGCGCTATGCCCGTCCGTGGCGGCGCAGGAAGTCCTCGATCAGCCAGCCCGCGATGCTGATGCGGCCGCGAAACCACGGCGGCATGTCGTCGCAGTGGAAGAACGCCGCGTCCTCGATCTCCGTCGGGTCGATGCGCACGTCGCCGCTGCGCCAGCGCGCCCGGAAGCCGAGCATGAGCGAGTGCGGGAAGGGCCAGGGCTGGCTGGCGAAGTAGCGCACGTCCTCGACGAGGACGCCCGTCTCCTCCTCGATCTCGCGGGCCGCCGCCTCCTCGACGGTCTCGCCGGGCTCGACGAACCCCGCGGGCACGCTGTAGAAGCCCGGCGGGAAGTGGGGGGAGCGCGCGAGCAGGATCTCGTCGCCGCGCTCCACCGCCACGATCACCGCCGGCGCGAGCCGCGGGAAGACGACGAGGTCGCAGGCGGCGCAACGACGCGATCGCTCCGTCGGAGAGGGCGCCGTCGTGCCGCCACAGGCCCCGCAGAAGCGATGCGTGCGATCCCACTCGACGATCTGCACCGCGCGCCCGGCGAGAGCGAACAGGCGCTCGCCGAGCCGCCCGAAGAGCCCACGCAGGTCCGAGAAGCCCGCGCCGCGGGGAGCGTGCGCATCGGGCGGGAGCTCCGCCGCGAAGCACGGCGCCTCGCCGACGTGGCCGAGGAAGTGCGTCGCGACGGGCGCGAGCCCGAGCTCCTCGAGCGTCGCGACGACCGGAGGGCCGTCCGCGGCCACGAGGAGCTCGCGGCGACGGAACGCGAGCCACAGGGCCGGGCGGTCCCGGCGCTCGGGCGGCGCGAGGCCCGGAACGAAGACGGCGCCCTCGAACCGCTCGTCGCTCATCGGCGTCGCTCGACGTGCGCCGGCGTGGAGAACGCCGCGGCCCCGCCGATCTCGCGCACGGCGCCCGTGATCTCGAAGCTGCCCTCGAGCCGCACGTCCTCGCTCGAGGCGCCGAGCATCACGGCGATCCGGCCGGGCTCGACGACGCGGCGGAGGTCGACGTCGCGGAACGCCAGCGCGCGGACGGCGAGGTCGAAGCGCACCCGCGCGGTCTCGCCCGGAGCGAGCGAGACGCGCACGAAGCCCCGCAGCTCCTTCACCGGCCGCGTGACGCTCCCGACCACGTCCCGCACGTAGAGCTGCACCACCTCCTCGCCGGCGCGCTCGCCCCGATTCGTCACGTCGCAGGAGATCTCGACCCGATCGTCGGCCTCGACCTCCGCCCGCGAGAGCGCGAGGTCGGCGTACTCGAAGCGGCCGTAGGAGAGTCCGTGTCCGAACGGATAGAGCGGCTTCGCGGGGCCGTCGGCGTAGCTTCCCTTCCAGTGGGAACGCCCCCCGGACGGCTTGTGCGCGTAGAACACGGGGAGCTGGCCCACGCTGCGCGGGATCGACACCGGAAGGCGTCCCCCCGGATCGGCGTCGCCGAACAGCACGTCCGCCACGGCGTTCCCGCCCTCCTCTCCCGGGAGCCACGCGTGCAGCCACGCGGGCACGCGCTCCGCGATCCAAGGCAAGGCGAGGGGCCTGCCGTCGACCAGCACCACGACGACGGGCGTGCCCGTCGCCACCACCGCCTCGACCAGACGCTGCTGCACGCCGGGCAGGTCGAGCGTGCAGCGGTCGATCGACTCGCCGCTCGTGCAGCCGTCGACGAGCCCCGACTTCCCGCCGACGCAGACGATCGCGACCTCCGCCGCGCGCGCGACCGCGACCGCGTCGTCGAACCCCTCCTTGCTCGGATCCGTGAGCTCGCAGCCCCGCGCCTCCAGGATCTCGGTCCCCGCCGAGACCTTCGCGCGGATGCCGTCGAGCAGACTCACCATCGGCGGGAAGTGCTCCGAGAGGTCGACGGCCCGCCGGCCGCGCGCCAGGCCGGGCGCGGGAGCGTGCGCCGGCTCCGCGGTCAGCCCGAACACGAGCTCGAGGTGCGTCGGATGGTGGTAGTCGCCCTGCAGCACGCGAATGCCGTCGGCCGAGGGCCCGATCACGGCGATGCGGCCGGCGTCCTTCGAGAGCGGGAGGAGCCCGCCCTCGTTCTTGAGCAGCACGATCGAGCGCCGGGCGAGGCTGCGCGCGAGGGCCCGCTGCGGCGCGGTGTCGAAGACGAGCGGCGCGGCGTCGGCATCGACGTAGGGCCGCTCGAACAGACCGAGCGCGAGCTTCGTGCGCAGGAGGCGGCGCACCGCGCGGTCGACGAGCGCGATCGGCACCTGCCCCTTCTCGACCGCTTCCCGCAGCGGGGCCCCGAAGCAGTCGCTCGTCGGGAGCTCCACGTCGAGGCCCGCCTCGAGGGCGCGCCGTGCCGCCTCGGCCTTGTCGGCGGCGAGGCGGTGATAGCTCCGCAGCGTGTCGACGGTGAAGTAGTCGGCGACCACGACGCCGTCGAAGCCGAGCTCGCCGCGCAGGAGATCCGTGAGCACGGCCCGGGAGGCGCCGCAGGGCTCGCCGTCGAGCTCGTGGTAGGCGTTCATGACCGAGGCCAGGCCCGCCTCGCGAATCGCCGCCTCGAAGGGGAGCGCGTAGACGTCGCGCAGCTCGCGCGGGCCCACGTGCGCCGGCGCCCAGTTCATGCCGCCCTCCGACGCGCCGTATCCGAGGAAGTGCTTGCCCGTCGCCAGGACGCCCCGCGCGAGGTCGCTCCCCTGGATCCCGCGCACGTAGGCGACGCCGAGCTGCGCGGCGAGCCAGGGGTCCTCGCCGAAGGTCTCCTCGAGGCGCCCCCAGCGCGGATCCCGCGCCACGTCGAGCACCGGCGCGAGCGTGTGTCGGGCCCCGACCGCGAGCATCTGCTCGCGGATCACCCGAGCCATCTCCTCGAGCAGCGCGGGCTCGAAGCCGGCCGCGAGACCGATCGCCTGGGGAAAGCAGGTGGCGCCCTTCGCGGTGAAGCCCGCGCAGCTCTCCTCGTGCACGATCGCCGGGATCCCGAGGCGCGTCTCCTCGACGAGGAAGCGCTGGATCGCGTTGTGCGCGAGCGCGAGCTCGCGCGGCCCGAGCACGCTCGCGGCGGCGATGCGCGTCACGTGGCCGACGCCGTGGGCGAGCTTCGCGCGCGCGGCGTCGCGCGAGAAGCGACCGCCCGGCAGGAGCTGGCTCGACCAGACGCCGCCGATCTGGGCGAGCTTCTCGTCGAGGCTCATGCGCCCGATCAGGGCATCCGCGCGCGCATCGATCGCGTGCGACGGATCTCGCGGCGCGCCGACGGGAGGGGGGGCGTCCTCGGGCGTCATCGTCGGTGGGCGGTCCTCTCCTCGCGGGCCGGCGCGGTCCTTCGGCGCCGCGCGCTGCCGAGGGCGATCAGGTTGTAGCTCCGGCCCGCGGCGACGAACACCCCGCGCGCGGGCCGCGCCATCGCGAGCGCGCGTCCGCGCCGGGCGAATCGGCGGGCCCCCGCGATCCCGGGATGGTGCGCGCGCGGGCTGCCGTGGAGAATCGGAGCGACCGCGGGAGGAGTCAGGCCATGGCCGACCAGATCCGTGCCTCGAAGGACGCCCTCACGGCGAAGATCCACCGCGGCGACGGCGCCGCGCTCCTCGCCTTCGACTACGCCGAGGCGGAGGTCGCCGACCTCGCCGGCTTCGCCATCCATTGGAAGGGACCGGGCGCGAGCGGCGGCTGGGTGATGAACCGCAAGAGCTTCACCGTCCCGGTGACCCAGGACACGCAGGTGCGGCGCTGGTTCCCGACCGACGAGGCGCCGATCCAGAAGTTCCGCTGGACGCACTTCCCGCCCGTCGTGAAGCGCGGCCGCTACCGCTACACCGTGACGGCTCGGCTCTTCTCGGGCGCGAAGCTCCGCGACGGTCCGTCGGTCGACCTCGCGCTCGACCTCCTCGAGGACGGACACGCCCGCTTCGAGCTCGGCTTCACGCGGGGCTACGTCTCTTCCCAGGGCTACGCCGAGCGGTTCCACAACGCCCCGATCCGGCCCGCGAAGAAGTCGCTCGACTTCGACACGCGGCCGTTCGAGGCGCGCTGGTCGTGGCTCGGCTACCACGCGCGGCGCATGCTCTTCGACTTCCTCGACGCGTGCCGGAAGGATCCGAAGGTCACGGTCGACCTCTTCGCCTACGACCTCGACGAGCCCGCCTTCGTGAAGGCGCTGGAGTCGCTCGGACCGCGGCTGCGCGCCTTCCTCGACGATTCGTCGCGACACGTCGTGGCGACGGCGATCGAGCCCGAGGCGCGTCGGCGCCTCGAGGCGTCCGCCGGCGCGGCGAACGTGCGCACCGGCCACTTCCAGCGCTTCGCCCACGACAAGGTGCTGATCCAGCGTCGAGGCGGCGTGCCGAAGCGCGTGCTCACCGGCTCCGCGAACTTCTCGCTGCGTGGCCTCTACGTCCAGTCGAACAGCGTGATCGTGATCGACGATCCCGAGGTCGTGCAGCGCTACGCGGAGGCCTTCGACGTCGCGTTCGCGAATCCGAAGTCCCCGGCGAAGTTCGAGGGCGCGCCGATCGCGAAGCGCTGGTTCCCGTTCCGCAAGCCCGGCCTCCCCGACCTGCAGGTGAGCTTCGCGCCGCACGCGAGCGCGGAGGTCTCGCTGCGCCAGGTGGCGGACGAGATCGACGCCGCGGACAGCTCCGTGCTGTATGCCGTGATGGAGCTCGGCGGCACGGGCCCGGTGCTCGAGAAGCTCCGCGCCCTCGCGACGTCGAGGGACCGCTACTCCTACGGCATCACGCAGAGCCTCTCGGGCGACCTCGCGGTCGACGGCGGCGACGGCAGCCGGCCCTCGGTGGTCCCGTTCTCGTTCCTCGAGAAGACGGTGCCGAAGCCGTTCCGGGCGGAGTACTCGGGCGGCCAGGGCCAGGTGATCCATCACAAGTTCGTGGTGCTGGACTTCAACGACAGCGATCCGGTCGTGTTCTGCGGCTCCTCGAACCTCGCGAAGGGCGGCGAGGAGGAGAACGGGGACAACCTGCTCGCGATCCGCGACCGCACGATCGCGACGGCCTACGCGGTCGAGGCGATCCGCCTGATCGACCACTACCGCTTCCGCGCCGTGCTGCAGAAGGCGACGAAGGCCGCGCCGCTCCTGCTCGAGAAGAAGGACGGCCGCTGGTGGCAGCGCTTCTACCGGCCCGGGAGCCTGGGGGAGACGGAGCGACGGCTCTTCGTCCGCTGAGCGTCCTCGCGCGGCCGTGCGCCTGGGGTACGTTCGGCCGCGCCATGGATCCCCGCTACCGGAGCCCCCAGAGCCGCGACGTCTCCCCCGCCCGCCCCGGCGAGTTCGGCGCGGCGCGGGTCGGGCCGATCGCGGTCGACCCGCCCGTCGTGCTCGCGCCGATGGCGGGCATCACCAACGCGCCGTTCCGCCGGCTCTGCCGCCGCTTCGGCGCGGGCCTGTACGTGAGCGAGATGATCACCGCGCGCGCGCTCGTCGAGGGCAGCGCCAAGACGCGTCGCCTCGCCGAGTTCGCGCCCGACGAGAAGCCCCGCAGCCTGCAGCTCTACGGTGTCGATCCCCACTACGTGGGCGAGGCCGTCGCGTGGCTCGTGGGCGAGGGACGCGTCGACCACCTCGACATGAACTTCGGCTGCCCGGTTCCGAAGGTCACGCGACGCGGCGGCGGAGCGGCGATCCCCCTGAAGCGGAACCTGCTGCGCGCGATCGTGCGCGCGGCGGTACGCCACGCGGGCGACGTGCCGGTCACGATCAAGTTCCGGATCGGCCTCGACGAGCGCTTCCACACCTTCCTCGAGGCCGGGCGCATCGCCGAGGACGAGGGCTGCCGCGCGGTGGCGCTCCATGCGCGCACGGCGGCGCAGCTCTACGACGGCGAGGCGCGTTGGGACGCGATCGCGCGCCTGAAGGACGCCGTGCGCACGATCCCGGTCTTCGGCAACGGCGACATCTGGGAGGCGTGGGACGCGCTGCGCATGATGCGCGCGACCGGCTGCGACGGCGTGGTCGTCGGCCGCGGGTGCCTCGGTCGTCCCTGGCTCTTCCGCGATCTCGCCGACGTCTTCGCGGGGCGCGAGCCCGCCGATCCGCCGCTCCTCGGCGAGGTGGCGGACCTGATGCTCGAGCACGCCGAGATGCTCGCCGCCTGGGCGCGCGGCGCGAACGGAGGTGCAACGGGCGAGGCGATCGGCGTCCGCATGTTCCGGAAGCACGCCACCTGGTACACGAAGGGCTTCGCCCACTCGACCCGCCTGCGCGACCGCCTGATCCGGATCGAGCGTCTCGACGAGCTGCGCGAGATCCTGGACGGCGTCGAGCGCGAAGAGCCCTTTCCGCCGGGCGCGATGCGCGTACCGCGCGGGAAGCGCGGCGGCACGCAGAAGGTCGCGCTGCCCGCGGGCTTCCTCGACGATCTCGACGACGCGACGCCGCCCGGAGCCGAGGCGGAGGACGAGACCAGCGGCGGCTGAGCCCCGCTTTGCTAGCGCGCTCGCTCTCCGCTCGCGCCCTCTTCGTTCGCGGCGGGCAGCCACACGCGAAGCGCGGCGCCGCCGCCGAGCCGATTCTCCGCCTCGATCCAGCCGCCGTGACGTCGGGCGAGCGAGAGGCACAGCGAGAGGCCGAGGCCCGGGCCGCCGGTGGGACGGCGCGTCGTGTAGAACGGGTCGAACAGGTGCGCGAGCGCTTCGTCGTGGAAGCCCGGGCCGCGATCGCGCACCTCGATCACGATCCCCCCGTCCCGCGGCCCGACCTCGAGCTCGACATCGGGCGCGCCCTCGCTCGCCTGCACCGCGTTCATCAGCAGGTGGAAGACGATCTGCACGAGGTCCTCTTCGTGGCCGGCGACGCGGGCGGTCGGCGCGAGCGCGGTGCGGAGCGACTCGGGCGGGAGCGCCGCGGACGCGAGGGCGGCCGCACGCCGGACTGCGAGCCCGACGTCGACGAGCCGGGGCTCGCCGCGCTCCCGCGTGCGCACGAGCGACGTCAGGCTCTGCACGATGCGCTGGATCCGCGTCGCGCCGTGGGAGGCGTCGGTCACGGCCGAAGAGACGTCGCCGATCTCGCGCCGCAGCGCCTCCGTCAGCGCGCCGCGCTCTGCCGCCGCCGCTGCGTCCTTCGCGAAGTCTTCGAGCAATGCCAGGTTCCCGATGATCACGGCGAGGGGGTTGTTGATCTCGTGGGCGACGCCCGCCGCCAGGATCGCGACCGCCTCGAGACGTTGCGCCTCGACGAGGCGCTGCTCGAGGCGCCGGCGGTCGGTGCGGTCCGTGAGGAGCGTCGCGCTGCCCGCGCTCCCGGCGCGGCCGAGGATCGGCACGCGCGCAGCCTCGATCCGGCGCGAGGCGTCGCGTTCGGCCGACTCGACGATCGCCCCGATCGACGTACCGACCGGATCGTCCGGACCCACGAGCGCTCTCGCCGCGGAGTTCGCATAGACCACGTGTCCCGTCGCATCGCTCACGAGGAGACCGGTCGGGAGCTGGTCGAGGAGACGCTTGCCGCCGACGGGCACGAAGCCACCGATCCCGGACTCGATCACCGCGTAGCGCACGAGGACGCCCGAGATGCCGAGCGCCACGGGCGTGGGATCGAAGGGCAGCTTCAGGAAGAAGACGTGGAGCACGTTCGCCCCGAGCGGGAGCAGGGCCGCGGCGGAGATCGCGAGCACGCGCCAGTCCGCCCGGCGGCGCCGAAGCCAGCCGGCGCGGAGCATGAGCGCGGTGCCGGCGAGCGTCGCGATCCAGGCGAGCGCCGCGAAGGGCAGGAACCAGGGGCCATGGACCGGCGGACGTTGCGTCGGATGCACGAAGCGTGCATCGGACGACCACCACAGCGCCGAGTAGATCGCGAGGAGCGGAACGGCCGCGAGCGCGAAGAGCCACGGACGGCGCCCCGAGGAGGGAGCGCGTGCCGCGGCGGCGCCCGTCCACAGCCATGCGGCGGGAACGAGGCTCGCTCCGAGGAAGAGGACGCGGCGGCCGAGCAGGATTTCCGCATCGCTCGTGCCGAGGAACGTCATGCGCTCGCCGAGGATCCAGAGCAGCGCACCGCCGGCGAGGAGCGCGAAGGGAGCGCGCGCGGCGCGCGGGCCGCGCGCCCCGACGAGGTCGATCACCACCCACAGGCAGACGGCGATGCTGAGCTGCAGCGCGAGGTCGTAGATCACGGGAGTCCCCGGACCGATCTGCAGGTATCGCGAGAGTCGCGCGAGTTTGACACCGCCGCACCAGGAAGGGATCCCCCCGAACTCGGGAGGTCGCGGACAAGGAGGAGGGGCTCGTGTGAGGAAGGCGGGCGGCCGCCGCGCGCGGCCGCCCGCCTCGCGGTGCGACGCCTATCGGGCGCTCACCGCCGGCCGCTCGGTGCTCTCGACCCGCAGGTCGCCGATCACCGAGCGCACGCCCGGAACGCCCCGTGCGGTGGTCAGCACGACGAGGCGATCCGCCTGGCTCTTCACGCTGCCCGTGAGCCGGGCGACGCCGTCGCTCACCGCCACGTCCACGTCCGCGTCCTCGAGATCCCGCGCCTCGATCTGCTTCTCGATCGCGTCGCGGATCTCCGCGTCCTTCTTCACCACCGCGTCGCGCTGGAGCTCCGGGACGACCTGCAGCTCGTTGCGCACGGCCTTCACGCCGTCGACCTTCTTCACCTCGCTCTCGACCGCGCGTCGCTGCTCGACCGACGCGACGCTGCCGAACACGGTCACGACCGAGTCCTGGGTGTCGACGTTCACGTCGAGGGCCGGCGTGGCGGGGTTCGCGAGCAGGCGGAGCTTCGCGGCGGTGGTGATCCACGCGTCGCGCATGTCGGACTCGGCGGGCGCGAGATCGTCGGGCCGACCCTCGCGCCAGATCTCGCGGTCCGCGAGCGTGTCCGGTCCCTTGATCTCGCTCGCCACGTGCCGTACGCCCGGCGTTCGCGCCGTCTCCTCGATCGCCCGCAGCTCGTCGCCGACGGTCTTCGCGCTGCCGCCGAGCAGCACGACGCCGTCGTTCACCGAGCGCAGCTCGATCTTGCTGTCCTGCAGCGCAGGATCCTTCTGGAGCGTCTCCTGGATCCGCTTCTCGAGCTCGCCGTCGGCGACGCGCGTGGCCTTCTCGGCCTTCGCGGGCACGACCTGCACGAGGTTCCGCACCTCGCGCACGCCGTCGACCGACTTCGCGACGTCTTCGGCGCGCGCCTTCTCCTGGGCGTTCGGGACGACGCCGTGCAGCGTCACGCGACCGTCGTTCGTGTCGACGTTCACGTCGGTCGCGTGCACCCCGTCCGTCGAGAGCAGGGCGATCTTCACCTTCGCCGTGATCCACGGGTCCGGCGCCGTGGCGGCGCGGGCCGCGCCCGACGCGAGGAGCGCGGCCGAGGCGGCGAGCACGAGGCCCATCCGGTTGGGGAATCGCATACTGTTCCTCCCAGCGGTTCAGCCAGGGGAGGGAGCAAGGGACGTGCCAGTTGGCGGCGCGCGCGGGCGCCACGGAGACGGCGTCCGGCGCCGCGAGACTGGAAGATCCGCCCTGTGGATTGTGCACTGCGCCGGGCGATCCGCTCCGCGGACGTCCTAGGACGTGGGCTCGTCGTCCTTGCGCAGCGCACCGCCGGCCTCGTAGACGTTGAGCCGGTTGTAGAGCGTCTTGAGCGAGATCCCGAGGATCTCCGAGGCGCGCCGCTTGTCGCCGGCGACGACGTCGAGCGTCGCGAGGATGAGCCGTCGCTCGACGTCGGCGATGGAGGAGCCGACGCGGACCTCGAGCGTCGAGACGTCCGCGGCCGCGGCCTCGTCGGGCGGGGGCGTGCCCTCGGTGGAGGGCAGCGCTTCGGGCTGGATCTCCGTGTCGGCGAGAATGAAGGCTCGCTGCACGACGTTCTTGAGCTCGCGCACGTTCCCCTTCCAGGGATGGGCACGAAGCTTCGCGAGCGCGCCGCGGCTCCACGACTTGGCCGTTCCCTCGGCGCGATTGAGCTCCGTCAGGAAGTGCTGGGCCAGGAGCTCGATGTCGCCCTCGCGCTCGCGCAGCGGCGGCAACGCGATCGGGAAGACGTTCAGGCGATAGAACAGGTCCTCGCGCAGCTTCCCCTCTTCGAGGGCGGCACGCGGATCGCGGTTCGTCGCGGCGACCACGCGCACGTCGACCGGAAGCGGCGCCGTGCCGCCGACGCGTGTCACGACCCCCGTCTCGAGCACGCGCAGGAGCTTCACCTGGAGCTCGACCGGCATCTCCGTGATCTCGTCCAGGAAGAGCGTGCCGCCGTGGGCCTGCTCGAAGTAGCCCTTGCGCTGGCGCTCCGCGCCCGTGAAGGCGCCCTTCTCGTGCCCGAAGAGCTCGCTCTCGATCAGGTTCGGCGAGACGGCGCCGCAGTTGAGCGGCAGCAGCGGCGCGTCGCGCCGGGGCGAGAGACGATGGATCGTCTCGGCCGTCACCTCCTTGCCCGTTCCGCTCTCGCCCGTCACGAGCACGGTCGCGCCCGTCGGCGCGACACGGCTCACGGCGTCGTAGACGACCGCCATCGCCTTGGAGGCGCCCACCATGGCGCCGAAGCGCCCGAGCTCGCGGAGCTCGCTGCGGAGGCTCGACACCTCCTGCTTGAGCGCCCGCGTGCGCGCGACGTTCGCGAGCGCCGCGCGCAGCCGTGCCCGATCGATCGGCTTCACGAGGTAGTCGAGCACGCCCTCGCGCAGCGCGCCCACCGCGGAGTCGACCGTCGCGTTGCCGGTGATCACGACCAGCTCGGCGCCCGAGGCGGAGCCCTCGGCGCGGACCAGCTCGAGGCCGTCTCCGTCGGGGAGCTGGAGATCGGTCAGGATGACGTCGGGCGACGCCTCCGCGAGGGCGGAGCGCGCGTCGGCGAGGCTCGCGGCCGTCCGTGTCTCGAACCCTTCGCGCCGGACGAGGGCCTCGAGGCTCTCCCGGAAGTTCGCGTCGTCGTCGACGATGAGCGCGGTCGGCGATCTCATCTGGACGGACCTCCTCAGGGTCGGTTCAGGTCGAGCCAGTAGCGTGCCGCGTCGACCAGGTATCCGCCCGGCCGGGCGGGATCGAAGCGCTTCACGAGGTAGCTGTTCGCCCCGAGCCGATAGGCCTCGCGCACGTCGTTGTCGCGGTCCGAGGAGCTCACGACGACGACCGGGATGCGGCGCGTCCGCTCGTCGGCGCGCAGCTCGCGCAGCACCGAGAGGCCGTCGACCTTCGGCATCTTGAGGTCGAGGAAGACGACCTTCGGCCGCACCACGCCGGCCCCGTGCGTCACGTCTCGCAGGTACTCGAGCGCGGCGGCGCCGTCGCGCAGCACCTGGACCTTGCCGTCGAGCTGCCCGCGGCGGAAGGCGCGCAGGGCGACCGCGAGGTCGTTGCCGTCGTCCTCCACCAGCACGATGTCACGCGCCAGGTGATCGGTCATGCGGCGGGCGGCCTCACGCGCGCGGGAGCACGAAGGAGAAGGTGGCACCCTTCCCCGGCGCTCCCTCGCAGGCCACGCGTCCACCGTGGCGGCGGACGATGCGCGCCACGATGGCGAGCCCGACGCCGTGGCCCTCGAACTCCTCGCTCGAGTGCAGGCGCTCGAACACCCGGAACAGCTTGTCCGTGTACTTCATGTCGATCCCGATCCCGTGGTCCGTGACGCCGTAGAAGGTCTCCTCCGCGTCGCTCCGGCCCGTGATCTCGATCCGCCGGTCGGCCGCATCGCGCGAGAACTTCATGGCGTTCCCGATCAGGTTCGTGAGCACGAGCCGCATCATCGTCGCGTCCGCGTGGGCCGCGGGGAGCTCACCGATCTGGATCTCGGCGCCGGCGTACTCGGGCTGCGACGAGCGCAGCTCGTCGGCGACCGTGCGGGCGAGCTGGCCCATGTCGACCCGCGTCTTCTTGATCTCGTCGCGGCCGCTGCGCGAGAAGGCGAGCAGCGCGTTCATCATCGACACGGCCGCCTCGGCGCTGGTCATGATGCGGCGCAGGTAGCCCTGGGCCTCGGCGTCGAGGCGATCGCGGTAGTCCTCCGAGAGGATCGCGCCGAAGTTCAGGATCGCGCCGAGCGGCGACCGCAGATCGTGCGACACCGAATAGTTGAAGGTCTCGAGCTCCGCGACGGCGTCCTCGAGCGTCGCGGTGCGCTCGTCGACGCGCGCCTCGAGCTCGTCGTTCAGGCGATCGAGCTCGGCGCGGGCCCGCTCGCCCTCCGCGAAGCGCTGCGTGAGCGCGCGGTTCGCGCGGCCGAGGGCACGCGCCCGGGCGGAGACGAGCTGGCCCAGGTAGGTGATCGAGCCGAGGAGCAGCGCGATCACGGCGCCCGACACGAATACGACGTCGGGCACGGTCCCGATCTCCGTCGCCACGAGCTCGGCCGTGGGCTCGAGGACGATCGTCCAGAGCGGGCCGATCGGCGGCCGCACCTCCTGCACGCGCCGCCACTCGGCCGGCGTGTTCGGCGCCGGCTCGCCCGTGCCATAGACCTCGACGCCGCCCGTCGAGACGCGCACCGAGTAGGCCGGGATCATGCGCGCGGTGATGCGCGCCACCGCCTCCGCCGGCTCGAACACCGCGAAGATCACGCCCGGCTGGAGCGGCTTCGGGTACGTGATGGGCACCTGCAGCCCGAACACCTTCCGCCCGTCCTCGAGCGTGAACGGACCGGCGGCGACCTCGCCCCGGGACGCCTCGATCTCGCCCGCGGTCTCGACCCGCTGGGCCATGAGCGGCGCGATCGCGCGCAGCATGGCGCGGCCGGGCGGCTTCGCCGCGATCGCGTTGCCGAGCGCCGGATGGAGGCGCGTCAGCGCCTGATAGCCGGGATGGTCGCGCAGGAAGCCCTCGGCCTCGGCCTCCCACTCGGGCGCGGGCCGCGGACCGAAGCGGCCCCACACCTCGACGTTCCCGCGCAGGGACTGGTAGGAGGAGACGAGCCGGTCCTCGATCAGACCGGCCGCGCGCTGCGCCGCGGCGTCGGCCGCGTGCTCGACCTTGGCCCGCTCGTAGCGCATCAGGGCCGAGCGCAGCAGCACGGCCGCGACGAGGGCGACCACCGCCACGAAGAGCGCCGTCCAGCGCGCCGCCGCGAGCTCCGCGCTCGTCGGAAGCGGCGCCCCGTCGGGCTCCAGGCTCGCGCCTTCGCCGCCGCCCTCCCGCCCCGGGAGCGCCGCGCTGGGGTGCAGGTCGCTCATCGCGCTCGATTCTAGGCCTCTCGGGAGCACGGCTCTCGCCCCGGCCACCGACTCGGCTGAGGCCTCAGCAATCCGCATGCCGCCCGGAGCTGCTTGGCACGCCTTCTGCTTTTCCCGGCCCTGGGGAGAGAGAGCGTGACCGCCGTGACGTGGTTCCTGCTGGCCATCCTGTCCGGGTTGCTGGTCGCGGCGCTCCCGACGTGGTCCTACAGCCGGGATTGGGGCCTGGGACGGGCCGGGGCGGTCGCCACCGTGCTGCTCGCCCTGGCGCTGATGGTGGCCCTCGGCCGGGTCTAGCCGTCGGTTCGTGCGCGTTTCTACGAATGGGCTTGGACGGGATTACACGGAAGTGCCGCGCAGACGCCACACGAAGGGAGAAGCCCGAAGATGCTCGGCTCGGCCATCACGGCTTCCTGGGCAGTGCCGTTCGCGGTCTTCGGGGCCGCGGCGCGCCTCCTGGGCTTCTCGGCCGCGGCAGCCGCCGGCGGCCGCGTGGCCGTATGGCTCCTCGTCGCGAGCACGGCGCTCGCCGTCGGCTCGCTCCTCCTCTCGGCCGTCGCCGTCGCGGGCAGCGATCCGCTCCGGTCCCGGCAGCCCGTCCCTCCCATCTGAACGCGAGCCGAGGCACGGAGCCCGCGGAAGGCGCGGCGCGTCAGACCGCGCGGAAGCGTCCCGGCTCGACCTCCTCCACGCGCCCCGCCGCGACGAGTCGCGCTACGTGCTGGGCCATGCTGCGCCGCTCGACGGGCTCGGCGAACGACACGGCGTCCGTGGCCCGGTACACGAAGCGGTGGCGGGCGATCTCGTCCAGGCTGCGGGGCTCCGAGAGGTACGCCACGAGGCGGCGCTCGCGATCGGCGATCACGGCGGCGAAGCGGTCGAGCCGCGGCAGGAACTCGTCCCGGCCCTCGAGCACGCCGACGTGATGGAAGGTCGCGTACCAGCGCGCCTCGAGCTCGCGGGCGCGGCGGAGCGTGCGCTCGAAGTCCTCGAGGTCGCTCCAGGCGTCGCCGTAGTAGGGCCCGAAGCTCGAGAGATCGACGTCGCCGAGGTAGAGCACGTCGTCCGGCTCCACGTGGAAGAAGCTGTGGCCGCGCGTATGACCGGGCGCGTGCATCACCCGCACGCCCACGCCGCCGCCCAGGTCGAAGACGTCGCCGTCGCGAAACGCCAGGGGGTCGGCGCGCGGCGTGAAGTGGAACTGCTCGACCACGACCTCGCGGAAGCGGGCCTCGACCTCGCCCCCGTAGCCGTAGATCGCCATCAGGCCGTCGAGGCTCCGGATGCCCGGCAGGTCGAAGGCGTGGAAGTGCCAGGGCACGGCGGGGAAGAGGAAGCTCCCCGCCACGTGGTCCTCGTGGCAGTGGCTGTGCACGACGCGGTCCACCCGCGGCAGCCGCTCGCGGCGCAGCACCATGCCGAGGCTGGGGTCGACGAGAACCGCTTCCTGCGGCCCGCGCACGAGCAGGGAGTTGCCCTGGGGATATCGGCCGCCCCGCGCCCCGTAGAGGACGGTCGTGGACGGGCCGAGGGGGCGGTCCTCGAGCGGAGCGTCGGGCTTCGCGGCTGCCTGGGACATGGCGCGGAGGTAGACTGCGCGAGAGCCGCCCGCCAGGGCCCGGCCCCACCCAGGAGATCCCCATGTCGTTCACGATCGAGAGCACGCACGCCCCGTCGACCGATCCCGCCGCGATCCCGGGGATCGTCGAGCGCCTGCGGCGGAGCTTCGAGAGCGGGAAGACCCGACCCCTCGCGTGGCGACGCGCGCAGCTCGAGCGGCTCGTGAAGCTCGTCGACGAGAACACGGACGAGCTCCTCGCCGCGCTCCGCGCCGATCTCGGGAAGCCGGAGATCGAGGCGCGGGTGACCGACGTCGCGATCGTGCGCAGCGAGGCGCTCCACGCGAAGAAGATGCTCGCGCGCTGGACCCGCCCGGAGCGGCGCAAGACGCCGATGAACGTGCAGCCCGCGAAGAGCGCGATCCTGCGCGAGCCCCTCGGCGTGGTGCTCGTGATCGCCCCCTGGAACTACCCCGTGCAGCTCCTGCTCTCGCCGCTGATCGGCGCGATCGCGGCGGGGAACTGCGTCGTGCTGAAGCCTTCGGAGGTGTCGGCCCACACGTCGGCGGCCCTCGGGCGGCTCCTTCCGAAGTACCTCGATCCCGAGTGCATCGCGACCATCGAGGGCGGCGTCGCCGAGACGACCGAGCTCCTGAAGCAGCGCTTCGACCACATCCTCTACACCGGAAACGGTGCGGTGGGGCGCGTGGTGATGGAGGCCGCGGCGAAGCACCTGACGCCCGTCACCCTCGAGCTCGGCGGGAAGAGCCCGTGCATCGTCGACGAGAAGGTCGACCTCGACGTGGCGGCGCACCGCATCGCCTGGGGCAAGTTCCTGAACGCGGGCCAGACCTGCATCGCGCCGGACTACGTGCTGGTGCACGCCTCGCGCGAGGACGCGCTCCTCGCCGCGCTCGAGAAGGTCGTGCGCGAGTTCTACGGGGACGACCCGAAGCAGACCCCCGACTACGGCCGCATCGTGAACGAGCGCCACCACCGCCGCCTCGCCGTGCTGCTGAAGGACGGAGACGCGGTGGTCGGCGGCCAGGCCGACGAGGCCCAGCGCTACATCGCGCCGACGGTCCTGCGCCGCGTGTCGCCGGACGCGCCCGTGATGGCCGACGAGATCTTCGGCCCGATCCTTCCCGTGCTGCCCGTGAAGAGCATCGACGAGGCGATCCGCTTCGTGAACGCGCGACCGAAGCCCCTCGCGCTCTACGTCTTCACCTCGGATCCGAAGGTCGAGGACGAGGTGCTCGCACGCACGAGCTCGGGCGGCGCCTGCGTGAACGCGACGCTCTGGCAGATCGCGAACCTCGAGCTGCCCTTCGGCGGTGTCGGGCCGTCGGGCATGGGCGCGTACCACGGCTGGCACAGCTTCGATCTCTTCAGCCATCGCAAGAGCGTCGTCTCGAAGTCGACAAGGATCGACCCGAAGCTCGCCTATCCGCCCTACACCAAGCTCAAGACCGCGCTCATGAAGCGGCTCCTCTGACCTCGAGCTCCGCGAGACCCGTCTCGCGATCCATCGCCGCGCGGTAGCCGAGCTCCGCGCGGGCGCGCGCGTCGGAGAGCTCGACGGGCTCGCCGACGAGCGCGAGGAGACTGCGGTGCAGGGGCGGGGCGTCGCGCCGGCGCAGGGCGGCGTAGGCGAGCTCGAGGCCCCGCGCCGCCATGCGGGCGGCGGGGCGCGGCAGGCTCCTGCCCGATGCCGCCACGCCTTGCGTCGCGAGGAGCGCCGTCACGAAGCGCCGGAAGGTCCACGGCGGTCCGTCCGTGAGCGCGTAGACGGCGCCGCCCGCGCCGCGCGCCTCGGCCGCGAGCGCCCCCTCCGCCACGTTCGCCACGTGGCACGTCGACCACGGAAACTCGCCGCCTCCGATCCAGACGAGCTGGCGCCGCCGCGCCGCGCGCACGAGCGTCGGCAGGAATGACGGATCCCCCGGGCCCCAGATCGCGGGCGGCCGCAGGGCGACCGTACGCAGCCGCGCGTCGCTCGCGGCGAGCACGAGCGCCTCGGCCTCCGCCTTCGTACGCGCGTACGGGCCGAAGGCGCGCTCCGGACGGGCCGCCGACTCGGTCGGCTCGCGGATCGGGCCGCCGTCGGAGACGGCGGCCGCCGCGCCCACGTACACCACACAGCGGGCACCGGCCGCCCGCGCCGCCTCGAGCACGCAGCGCGTGCCCATGACGTTCGTGAGCCGCTGCTCCGCCTCCCGGTCCCAGAACGACAGCAACGCCGCCGAGTGGAAGACCGTCTCGCAGCCCTCGATCCCGCGGAGCAGGGCCTCGGCGTCGAGCAGGTCTCCGGGCACCGCCTCCGCGCCGGCCGCGACCACGGCACGGAGCGCGGTGTCGGAGCGGGCGAGGGCCCGGACGCGATCGCCGCGGGCGACGAGCGCTCGGATCAAGGCGCCGCCCACGAAGCCCGAGCCCCCTGTCACGAAGACGTCCATCGCACCTCCCGCGCCGGCGCGAGGCTAGCGACGCGAGGGCGCCGCGCCGACGCCCGCGCTCAAGCATCTCCTGCGTTCCACCGATCCCACGAACGGAGGAGGGAGCGCCTTGGCGGACACCTTCGCGAGCGAGCTCGCGCGGCTGCGCTCGGGCCGCCGCGCCCTGCGCGTGGGCCTCGTGCCGCTTCCCTGCGCCGTGGCCCTCGTGCTCTTCGTCGGGGACGCGGCCGCCCGCCTCGCCTGGCCCTCCGAGGCGATGATCGGGATCAGCATGGCCCTCGTCTGTCCGTTCGGGCTGTGGTGGGCGCCCCGGCTCCTCGAGCTGATGCACCAGGCCTGCCCGCGCTGCGACGAGCCCTTCTTTGCGGCGCCGGGACGGATGCTCGGCGCGCTCTTCTCCCGTCGCGCCTCCTGCGCGCACTGCGCCCTCTCGCTCCACGCGACGCACCCGGCGTCCGGCTGGCGCGGCGCGGACGGCCCGGGGCCTGCCGACGGATCCTCCGACCCCGGCCAGCCGGACGCGCGCTCCCTCCGGTAGCGTCTCCCCTGCGCGCCCGCGCAGGAGGACGCATGCCCCGAGCTTCCCGGCCGTTCCGCTTCGGTGTCCAGCTCCACAGCCTTCCGGTCGAGCGCTGGGCCGAGCGCGCCCGTCGCATCGAGGCCCTCGGCTACTCGACGATCTTCTGGCCCGATCACTTCGGCACGCAGTGGGATCCGACCACCGCGCTCGCGGCCGTCGCGGCGGTGACCGACCGCCTGCACGTGGGCACCCTGGTGTACGACGTCGACTACCGGCATCCGGTGATCCACGCGAAGGCCGCGGCCACGCTGCACCTCCTCTCCGGCGGGCGGCACGAGTTCGGCATCGGGGCGGGCTGGATGGAGACCGACTACGTCGAGGCGGGCATCCCGTACGAGCGGCCCGGCGTGCGCATCGAGCGTCTCGAGGAGGCGATCCGGATCGCGCGCTCGATGTGGACGCAGGAGCGCACGAGCTTCGCCGGCAAGCACTACACCTTGAAGAACATCGCCCAGGCGGCGAAGCTCCCGGCGGGCGAGCAGCCGAAGGTGCTGGTCGGAGGCGGCGGCAAGCGCGTGCTCTCCCTCGCCGGCCGCCTCGCGGACATCGTCGGGATCAATCCTTCGCTCGTCGAGGGCAAGATCACGCGCGACACCGCCAAGGATCTCGCGCCCGAACGCCTGCGCGAGAAGGTCGCCTGGGTGCGCGAGGCCGCCGCCAAGGCCGGGCGGCCCGACGACGCGATCGAGCTCAACTCCCTGGTGTTCGTGGTCGGCATCACCGACCAGCCGGCGGGCCTCCGGAACGCGGTGTCGCAGCAGACCGGCATGAGCGTGGACGAGGTCCGGGAGTGCCCGCTCTTCCTGACCGGATCGGCCGCCGAGATCCGCGAGGGCCTCGAGCGGCGCCGGGAGCTCGCCGGACTCTCCTACGTCGTGATCCAGGGCGACAACCACGACACCGTGGAGCGATTCGCGGAGGAGATCGTGAAGCCGCTCGCCGGGAGGTGACGCACGGTCGCGTCTAGAGCACCTCTTCCGCCATCATCCGCACCACGCGCGGATCGGAGGCCCCGACGAGGATCGTCGTCACCGGGCTCTCCCTCCAGGCCGCGAGGCGCTCGCGGATGCGCGCGCGGGGGCCGAGCAGCGCGATCTCGTCGACCAGCGCGTCGGGCACGGCGGCGATCGCCTCGGCGCGACGGCCGGAGAGGAAGAGCTCCTGCACGCGGCTCGCCTCGGCCTCGAAGCCGAAGCGCCCGATCAGGTCGAGGTGGAAGTTCTTCTCCTTCGCGCCCATGCCCCCGATGTAGAAGGCGATGAACGGCCGCACGGCGTTCATCGCCGCCGCGACGTCGTCGTTCATCACGACGGTGACCGTGGCCGCGATCTCGAAGCCCGGCTTCCGATCGCGCAGGGAGTCCGCGTAGACGTGCTGCCGGGAGGGCGAGTAGAAGATCGGGAGCCAGCCGTCGGCGATCTCCGTCGCGAGCTTCACGTTCTTCGGCCCCTCGGCGCCCATGTAGATCGGCACGTGGGAGCGCAGCGGGTGCACGATCAGCTTGAGCGGCTTCCCGAGGTGGGTCCCGCCGTCGAGCGGGAGCTGGTAGTGCTCGCCCCGGAACGTCACCGGCTCCTTGCGCTCGAGCATCTTCCGCAGGAGCGCCACGAACTCGCGGGTGCGCGCCAAGGGCTTCGGGAAGGGCTGGCCGTACCAGCCCTCGACGACCTGGGGACCGGAGACGCCGATCCCGAGGATCAGGCGGCCGTTCGAGAGGTGGTCGATCGTCGCGGCCGTCATCGCGACGCACGCGGGTGTCCGGGCCGAGAGCTGCATCACGCCGGTGCCGAGCTTGATGCGCGAGGTGTGGGCGCCGACCCAGCACAGCGGCGAGAACACGTCGGAGCCGTAGGCCTCGGCGGTGAAGACCGAGTCGTAGCCGAGCCGCTCGGCCTCCTGCACCAGGTCGATCGGGACCGACGGAACCGGACCGGAGTAGCCGAGCATGAGACCGAGCTTCATCCGCTTCTTCTCCTCATTCCGGCGCCGGGCCGGGGAAGCGCTCGCGTAGCACCCGCTTCAGGATCTTGCCCGAGGGATTGCGCGGGATCTCGTCCACGAAGTACACGCGGCGCGGCTGCTTGTAGCGCGCGAGCTGGCCCTGGATCGCCGCCAGGAGCTCCGCCTCGGTGAGCGACGCGTCGGCCGGCACGATCACCGCGGCGGGCGACTCGCCCCAGCGCTCGCTCGGCTGCCCGATCACCGCCACGTCCTTCACCTTGGGATGGGCGAGCAGCGCGTCCTCGATCTCCGCCGGGTACACGTTCTCGCCGCCCGAGATGATCATGTCCTTCTTGCGATCGCGGATGAAGACGAAGCCCTCCTCGTCCACGGTCGCCACGTCGCCGGTGTAGAGCCAGCCGCCGCGGATCGTCTCCGCGGTCGCCTCCGGCCGGTTCCAGTAGCCCTTCATCACGTGGCGGCCGCGCACGATCACCTCGCCGGGCACGCCGGGCGAGCAGTCGTTCCCCTTCTCGTCGACCACGCGCACGTCGGTGTGGAAGAACGCCTTGCCGGTCGAGCCCAGCTTGCGGAGCGAGTCCTCGGGCGAGATCAGGCAGGCCGGACCGCACGACTCCGTGAGCCCGTAGACCTGGTGGATCTCGATGCCCATCTTCGCGAACGCCTCGATCAGCGTGACGGGGACCGGCGCCGCGCCGCTCATGATCCAGCGCAGGCTCGAGCGGTCGTGCTCGTCCCGCGCCGGCGACTGGAGCATGGCGTTCAGCATCGCGGGCACCGCGAGGAGGTTCGTCACGCGCTCGCGCTCGATCGTCTGCCACATGCGCGCCGGATCGAAGGCGCGCATCACGAGGTTCGTGCCTCCGCGCTCGACGAGGCAGGTGAGCGGGTTCAGCGCGCCGACGTGGAACAGCGGGAGCGCGATCACGTAGCGGTCGCGGTAGCGGAGCTCCGAGGTGAGCGTGGTGGTGAAGACCGACCAGATCGCGGTCTCGTGGGTGTGCACGACGCCCTTCGGCAGGCCCGTCGTGCCCGAGGTGTACATGATGTAGAGGGGGTCGTCGTCGCGCGCGCCGACGGGAGGCGCCGGCGCCCCCGGCGCCACGCCGCCTTCGTCGTAGGGATCGGCGAACGGCGGCCGCGCGTCGGCCGCCCCGACGTGGAGCCAGTCGACGATCGACGTCCCCTCGGCGCCGCGGCCTTCGAGATCGGTCACCGCATTCGCGAACTCGCCGCCGAAGACGAGGGTGCGCGCGCCGGAGTCCTTCAGGATGAACGCGAGCTCGTGGGGCGTGAGCCGCCAGTTCAGCGGCACGACGACCCCGCCGAGATGGGCGATCGCGAAGAAGCTCTCCACGAACTCGGTCGAGTTCATGAGCAGGAGCGCCACCCGGTCGCCCGGCCGGACGCCGCGCTCGCGCAGCATCGACGCCGTGCGCACCGCGCGCGCGGCGAGCTCGCGGTAGGTGAAGCGCCGCCCCGATTCGATCTCGATCAGCGCCTCGACCTCGGGCGAGAGCGAAGCCCGCTTCGCGAGCAAGAGGCCGACGTTGTTCTCCATGAGCTCCCCCAGGCGGCGGCCGGCCGGAGGCCGGCCGCTCGGCGTCCGCGCATTCTGACATGGATCCGCGCCGCGAGGCGGAGGTGGCGGGGGCGGCGCGGCGCGGCCAACGTCGGACCCGGAGCGGGCGCGCGGCGCCCGCCCGCGACGAGGAGGACGCATGGCGGACGGCAGCAGCGGCGCGGGAGGCCTGCCGAGGGACACGGCGGACGACGTGGCGGAAGGCGCGGAGGAAGACCTCCGCTGCGCGGTGTGCGGGCGCGCGGAGCCCCGGGAGCGCCTCGTCCGGATCGAAGGCGTGCGGCCGGAGATCGCGGAGCGGCTCGCCGCCGCTCATCCCGAGAGCTGGCCCAAGACCGGCTACATCGGCCTCCCCTGCCTCACGGCGGCGCGCCTCGAGTACGAGATGGACCGCCTCGCCGAGGAGCGCGGCGCGCTCTCGGCGGTGGAGGAGGCCGTCGCGCGCCAGGCCCTCGACCACGAGGTGATCGCGCGCGACTTGACGGCCGAGTTCGAGCGTTCGACGACGGTCGGCCAGCGTGCCGCCGACCGGATCGCGGCCTGGGGCGGCTCCTGGTCCTTCCTCGGAGGCTTCGCCTTCGTGCTCGCCGCATGGATCGTCGTGAATGCGATCCTGCTCCGCGGCGGAGCCTTCGATCCCTACCCGTTCATACTCCTGAACCTCGTCCTCTCCTGCCTCGCGGCGGTGCAGGCGCCGGTGATCCTGATGTCGCAGAACCGGCAGGCGGCGCGCGACCGCCTCCAGGCCGACCACGACTTCCGCGTGAATCTCAAGGCCGAGATCGAGGTCAAGACGCTGCACGAGAAGGTCGATCACCTGCTGCACGTGCAGTGGGAGCGCATGGTCGAGCTGCAGGAGCTCCAGATCGACATGCTCCGGACCCTGGTCGAGATGCGCGAGCGGAGGGCCGACGCGGGTGACGAGTAGCGATGCGCCGGCGAAGGGCGCCGCGGGCCCGGCCGGCGCCGAACCCAGCGCCGCGCGCCAATCGCAGGAGGCGGCGCTCCGACCCGTTCCGTTCCTGCGCAACCGACCGCTCCAGGCGATCGCCGCGGCCTACGCCGCCGTGTGGCTCTGGAGCGCCGTCGCGCCCAAGTACCGGAGCGACTGGCTGCTCGAGAACCTCCTGATCTTCGCCTTCGTCCCGCTCCTCGCCGCGACGTATCGCCGCTTCCGCTTCTCGAACGTCTCGTACGGTCTCATCGCCGCGTTCCTGGCGCTCCACTCCTACGGCGCGCACTACACCTACAGCGAGACGCCCTTCGGCTTCTGGCTGAAGGACACCCTCGACCTCTCGCGCAACCACTACGACCGGCTCGTCCACTTCGGCTTCGGCCTCTTCATGACCTACCCCGTGCGCGAGCTCGGCCTGCGCGTCCTCCACCTGCGCGGCGGCTGGAGCTGGTCGGTGCCCTTCCTGATCGTCCTCGCACTCAGCGCCGACTACGAGCTCGTCGAGAGCTGGGTCGCCCGCATCGTCTCCCCCGACCTCGGCATCGCCTTCCTCGGCATCCAGGGCGACGTCTGGGACGCCCAGAAGGACATGAACGCGGCCCAGGTCGGCGGCCTCGTCGCGCTCGCGATCGCGTGGGCGTGGTGGAGGTGGCGCGGGAGGGAGGCGTGGCGGGGGTGACGGCCCTCCCCCGCCGAGGTGGCTCGCCGCCGCGGTCCCGCGCGCGCTCCGAAGGCCGGCCGGCCGCCGACCAGGACGGCCACCGCTGCGTGTTTCGCCAGCCGGCAGCCCTCCGGGCTTCGTGCGTCGCGCGCGGACGATCCGCGGCGGCGAGACCTCGCTAGACCTCGACGGCGCGCGCGTACCGCTCGCGGCGTCGGCCCGCCAGCGCGAGGCCCGCGAGCCCGGCGGTGACGAGCGCCAGCGTCTCGCCCTCGGGCACGGCCACGAGCTCGAGCATGCGGAAGTCGTTCGCGCCGGCCGCGAGCGCCGAGTGCGTCGTGAACACGATCTCGTTCACGTTGGCGAACGTGAACGTGGCCGGGTCGCTGCCGCCCGCGACGAAGCCCGAGAAGAGCAGGTTCTGCACCGCGGGCACGAGTGACGGCGCGAGCACGCCCGAGCCCTCGGCCCAGGCGTCGCTCGTGGTGTAGACCCGCGCCGTGACGTCGAGCGGCAGGTCGCTGAAGTAGAAGCGGACGGCGAACTGGTTCTCGCCCGAGAGGTCGAGGCCGAGCGGGTTCGTGGCCGGATCGCCGTAGGCGAGCGTCAGCGTGTGGACGACGTCGATGCCCGAGTCGAGCGAGAGGTGGCTGCCCGAGGCGCCGTCGATGCGCAGGAAGGCGAAGCCGCCGGACGCCGTCGAGACGTCGAGCGTCGTCGTGCGCTGGCCTCCGACCATGCTTCCACCCTCGGAGTGCGTGAAGCTCGTGGAGACGTCGAGGAACACGGAGCTCGGTCCCGTCGTGAAGTCGTCGATCAGCGTGAGCGCGCCGGCCGGGGTCGCGACGAGCGCGACCGCGAGCGGCAGAGCGAGTCGAAGCATGCTGCCTCCGTGGATCCGTCCGGTGGATCCGAGCCTCGTCTTCGGATCGGGCGTTCTCCCGCCGTGTGATCGGGCTCTCCGCGCATTCGGGCAGGGATCGACGGAGACGTGCGCTACCGCACACCCCCGACGCCGCATATCCTGCGCCGGTGACACCGGTCACCTCGAGGAGGAAGCGCGCGCCATGTCGATCTTCGACGACGTCACCGCCCGGATGACCGCCGCGATGAAGGCCAAGGACGAGCGCCGGCTCGCCGCCCTGCGCAGCATGCGCGCCGCGTTCCTCACGGAGATGAAGAAGGACAACGCGAAGACGCTCTCGGACGAGGCGTGCGTGCAGCAGATCCGCCGGCTCGAGAAGCAGCGCAAGGAGAGCATCGAGGCGTTCGAGGCCGCAGGCCGCGCGGACCGCGTCGCCGAGGAGAAGGCGGAGCTCGCCGTGCTCGAAGAGTTCCTGCCGAAGCTCGCCGACGCGGCGCAGACGCGCGCCTGGGTGCAGGAGGCGATCTCGGCGACCGGCGCATCGAAGCCCGGCGACGTCGGGCGCGTGATGGGCGCGCTGATGAAGGCCCACAAGGGCGACGTCGACGGCGTCCTCGCGAAGGAGATCGCCGGGGAGCTGCTCGGGGCGTAGCGCCCCGGCGCCCGGGGTCTCAGGGCTGGCGACTGGCGGGGGGCACCGCAGCCGCGCGACGCCTTCGAACGTCGGCGAGAAGCTGGCGGGCCTCGTCGTCGCCGGGCGCGAGCGCCACCGCCCTCGCCACCGACTCCTCGGCGGCAGCGAGGTCCCGTCCGCGCCGCGCCTGCACCCATGCGAGCCGGAGCCACGTCCGCGCCGAGCGGGGCTCGTAGCGCGTAGCGAGGCTCAGGTCGTCCTCCGCGCCGGCCCAGTCCGAGAGCTCGATCCGCACGCTCGCGCGCGCGTCGCGCGCCTCGGGCTCGAGCGGGTCGAGCTCGAGCGCACGGTCGAGATCGTTCAGCGCTCGGTCCCGGCGGCCGAGCGCCGCGTGCGCGCGAGCGCGCAATGCGTAGGAGCCGGTGACGCCCGGATCGAGGGCAATCGCGCGATTGAGGTCGGAGAGCGCTTCGCCGGCGAGGCCCCGCGCAAGCAGGAGCTCCGCCCGATCGCGCAGCGCGAACTCCGCCGGGCCCAGGTCCACGGCGCGCGTGTACTCGGCGAGGGCCGCGTCCTCTTGATGCGACTGGGAGAGCTGGGACGCGCGCTCACGGTGGATCTTTCCGCGCAGGAGGCGCAGGCGCGGATTCGCCGCCGCGCGCGCGTCCGCCTCCGCGACGAAGCTCTCCATCTCCTGGAAGGAGCCGCCCCACCTCGGCGTGAGGAGCGCCAGATAGGTGCGCCGGACCAGATAGGCGGACGGATCCGCGGCGAGCGCGCGGGCGAGGATCTGCTCGCGCACGGCCCGCGGAGCCCCGTGACGAAGTACGTCCAACGTGGTCGAGTACGTGGCCTGGACGCGCGGCCCGTCCTGCAGCGCGACGCCGAGGTCCTCGCTGGCGAGCGTGAGCCAGCGCTCGAGGCCGGCGAACTGGGAATCGCTGGTGTCCTTCGCCCAGCGGGTGCCGCGCTCGAGCTCGGCGCGCCGCAGGCGCCACTGCGCGCGGGCGAGGCGCGCGGGCCAGCCGGGCTGCGCGGCGACGAAGCGGTCGAGATGGGGCTCGAGCGCGGGGTCGCTCGTGGCGAAGGCCGCGAACGCCTGAGCCACCTCGAGCTCGTCGCCTTCGGCCGCCTCGTAACGCTGCTGGTAGGCCCGGAGCCGACGATCGAGCTCTGCGAATTGGTCCGTCTGCAGGAGCTGCACCAGCTCCTTGCGTGCGGCGAGGGACACGGCGCCGCCTTCCTCGGTCGGTGTCGTCGGCGTCGCGGCGAAGGCGATCTCCGGCTGCCCGAGCCAGGCGCCAAGGATCGCAGCGCACGCGAGGGTGCTACGAGGGTGGCGGCCCACGGTGTTCCTCCCGACGGCGTCCGCGGCCTTCATCGGAAGCCGGTGGTATGCGCTTGAGGCCCGCCGAGGGAAAGGCCGAGGTGCGACTCAAGTGCGTGTGGCGTCGAAGCGATCCGACCCGTCGTGGAGAGCGCGCCCACGAAGCCGTCCCCCCGCCCTTCGCGTTCGCCCCTGCGTGCGCTGGCATTGCTCGCCCTCCTGGTCGGGCTCGCGTCCTTCGGGCGCGACCGGATCCGGATGACCTGGTGGTATCTCCGCGAGTCCCTGGCCGAGTGGGAGGTCGCGGCGGACCGAGTGCGAGACCCGGCGCACCTGGTCTCCGAGTACGACGAGGAGTGGCTCGAAGAGGCGCTTGCGCGCATCCGCCTCGAGCAGGGGCTCGAGGTTCGGGTCGCGTTCGTGAAGGACGTCGACGACGGCTCCCTCGAGGCCGCGGCCCTCTCCCTGCTCGAGGAGGTGCGCCTCGAGGGCTCCGCGCGCGATGCCCGTGCGGTCGCCTTTCTCTACGACGTCTCGACGCAGCGGCTCCGCATCGAGGTCGGCTACGGGCTCGAGGAGTTCCTCCCGGACGTTCTCGCGAGCTATCTCATCCACGACCACGCAGAGAGCTTGTTCGCGGCCGGGGACCCGATCTGGGCGATCCGCTCCGGCCTGGCCTTCGTGCTGCACCGGCTGCGGGAGGCCGGCCTCGGCATGCCCTTCGACGCACGGGCGTTCGCGGCGATCCCGACGACGACGGCCGTCGGTGGAGGCGCCGGCGCGAGTGGCAGGGTGAGCCTCGCGAGCTCCGAGGCTCCGGCGGTGCGGGGCAGGCTGTCGGACGCCGAGCGCGCCCGATTCGCGGCGCAGCCGACGCCGCAGCTCGCGTTCGAGCGCTACCTCGAATGGCTCTCGGCGCCCGTACTCGACCCGAACGTCGGTCTCCTGACGCCCGAATCGCGGCGATTCTTCGCGTCGCGTCCGCTCTCACGCGCCCTCGTCGACTACTGGGTCTACACGCAGCACGGACGCGCGTACGCAGCCGCCGCCCGCCGCGATCACGCGCTCCTCTACTTCACGAACGATCCGCTCGCCGAGCCGCACCTCCTCCGACGCTCCGACGAAGGATGGCAGCTCGACCTCGTCACCGAGTGGCGCGTGACCCGCGACTACGCGGGAGAGCCCTTCGCCTGGGGCCTCGTCGACACCGGAGAGGAGTGGCTCCCGCTCTTCGCGGATCGGCTGGTGACGATCGATGGCATCCTGCGCGTCCGGGACGGCGACAACCGCAAGCTGTCGCTGCGCTGGTCGCCGCCGTAGCCGCGGCCTGCCCGGGGCTCGGGGACCCGCCTACTATCCGGGCCGTGAGCGCCGACCCCTACGCCTCCGCCGTCGCCGACGTCGCCCGTGCGCTCGCGGGCCTGGTCGCGACGTTCGAGAAGGCGCAGCGTCGGCTCCATCCGCCGTCGATCCCGGCGCTGCGGCAGACGGTCGGCGAGGCGTGTGCGCCGATCGCGTCGGCGCGCGACGCGTTCCGGGCGGCGTCGCCGCCGCCCGGCCTCGAGCCCTTCCACGCGCAGCTCCTGCAGGCGGCGGACGCCGGCGTCGAGGCGCTGCACGGCTTCACGGTCCCGGGGCTCGGACAGGAGGCGGTGCCGCGCGTCCTCGCGAGCCTGCGCGCCGTGTGCCGCGTGCAGGAGGCGCTCTATCCGCTGCGCTTCGTGCTGCCGCCCCTGCGCGCGCTCTTCCTCGAGCCGAAGGCCCTCGCGCGGGTCGAGTCGCTCGATCCCGAGAATCGCCCCGAGGAGGCGCGCGTCGGCTTCCACGTGGCCGGCGGCGACGAGGGCGAGGGCCGCGGCGGCTTCTCGCTCTACGTGCCCGAGAGCTGTGTCGCCGGGGAGGCGCGTCCGCTCGTGGTCGCGCTCCACGGCGGCTTCGGTCACGGCCGCGACTTCCTCTGGACGTGGCTGCGCGAGTGCAAGACGCGGCGCTGTCTCCTGCTCGCGCCGACGTCACAGGACACGACGTGGTCGATGATGGCGCCCGACGTCGACGGCCGCGCCCTGCGCTCGATGGTCTCCTTCGTCACCGAGCGCTGGCCGATCGACGCCGCGCACGTGCTGCTGACCGGCCTCTCCGACGGCGCCACGTTCAGCCTGATCGAAGGCCTCGCGGAGGGCACGCCCTTCACGCACGTCGCACCCGTGTCGGGGGTGCTGCATCCGCTCGCCTACCGGCGCGGAGACGTCGGGCGCGCGCGCGGACGCCGGATCTACCTCGTGCACGGAGCGCAGGACTGGATGTTCCCGATCGAGATCGCGCGCGTCGCGCGCGACGCGTTGCAGGAGGCCGGCGCCGACCTCGTCTGGCGCGAGATCGAGGACCTCTCCCACACGTATCCGCGCGAGGAGAACGCGCACATCCTCGAGTGGATGGATCCGGCCCTGGCGCTGCCCGAAGCGTGATCAGGCGAGCCCGAGCTTGCGGTCCTGCTCCGTCGGGTCGTAGTCCTCGAACTGCAGGATCTGGAGCTTCGCGAAGGCCTCGCGCACGCGCGGCGTGAGGAGGCCGAGCCGCTTCAGGTTCGGCACGATGCGCGCGAACAGCATGCTGCGGAACATCTGCGCCGGCGGCGAGGCGAGCACCACCTCCTGCACCTCCGCGCGGTTCCAGCCCATCGCGTCGGAGATCTGGTCGCCCACCAGACGGTTGCGCATGAGCTCGCAGGCGTAGATCAGGAAGTCCTCGCGGTCCCGGAGCTCGCCCGCGGCCATGTCCTCGTAGTAGTCGTTCAGTGAGAGCATCCCGAACGCGACGTGCCGCGACTCGTCCTTCATGACGTAGCGGATCAGCTCCTTCAAGAGCGGCTCCTGGGCGAGCTGGTAGAGATTGCCGAAGGCGGCCATCGCGAGGCCCTCGATCACGATCTGCATGCCGAGGTACTTGAAGTCCCAGCGCGAGTCCTTGAGCGTCGCGTCGAGCAGCTCCTTCAGGCTGTCGTTGATCGGCCACTCCCATTCGAGCTTGTCGTGGAGGTAGCGGCTGAACACTTCGACGTGACGGGCCTCGTCCATGGTCTGGGTGCCCGCGTAGTACTTCGCGTCGATCCACGGCACCGCGCCGACGAGCTGCGACGCGACGATCAGCGCGCCCTGCTCGCCGTGGAGGAACTGGGAGAGCTGGAGCGAGATCTGGCCGTGGCGGAACCTCGCCTTCTCCCTTTCGTTCAGCTTCTGGAAGGGGCCGTAGCTCGCGAACGGGTTGATCGCGCTCGGGATGATCTCGCCCTCGGGCTCGACCTGCGTATCCCAGGCGAGCTGGGTCGTCCCGTTCCACTGGTCGCGCTTCGCCTTCTCGTAGAGGTCCCGCAGGCCTTCCTTCACGGAGCCGTAGTTCCAGACGTAGCTCGAGTCGAAGGAGGTGAGGATGGTCTCGAGCTCGCGGTCGAGCTGCTTCACGTGGGTGATCGCGGGGTCGGCGGCCATGGGGTCCTCCGGGTGGGCGCGCTGGGCCCACCCTAACACGGCTGCGGCGGGCCGGCAGGCTCCGCCGCCGGCTACACGCGGAAACGCCGGACCGCGTCGCGCATCGCGTCGGCCTCGCGTGCGAGGCCGCGCATGGCCTCGGCCATCGACTCCGCCGACTCGCCGTTCGCCCGCGCCCCGTCCGTCACCGCGGAGAGCAGGCTCTCGGCCTCGCGGCAGGCGGTCGACTGCGACTGGAGCGCGCGCTCGATGCGCTCGGCCGCGTCGCGCAGGCTCTCGACGCTCGCCCGGATGCGCGAGCTCCCCTCGGCCTGCTGCGACGCCGACGCGCTCACGCTGGCGGCTGCGTCGCGCGTGTTCGCCGCGCCGCGCAGCACCGCCTGGTTCGCCTGCTGCTGCTCCCGCCCCGACTCCCGGATCTGGGCCACGCCCTGCGACACGCGCTCGGTCAGGCTCGCGACGTGGCGCGCCGCCGTCGCCTGCTCCTGCACGGCCTGCACGATGGCGGCCACGCGCTGGCCCGCCTGTGCCGAGGCGCGCGCGATGTCGTCGAGCGAGCGGCCGGCCTCGGCCGAGAGCGAGACGCCGCGCTCCACCACCTGCGCGCCGCGGTCGATCGCCTGGCGCGCGCGCTCGCTCCCCTCCTGCACGCCGGCGACCAGCTCCGCGATCTCCTTGGTCGACGCGAGCACGCGCGTCGCGAGCTCCTTGATCTGCTGCGCCACCACCGCGAAGCCGCGGCCGTGCTCGCCCGCCTGGGCCGCGATGATCGCGGCGTTCAGCGCGAGCAGCGTGGTCTCGTCGGCCACGTCGTCGATCACGTCGACCACGTGCCCGATCTTCTTCGCGCGATCGCCGAGCTCGTCGATCACGCCTTCGGCGGTCGACGTCGCCTCGCGGATCTCGTCCATGCAGCGCACGGCCTGCGCGACGCGCTCCTGACCGCTCTCGGCGCTACGTACAGCGGTGTCGGAGAGCGCCGCGCACTCGCTCGCGCCGCTCTCCACCTCCGACATCGAGCGCGCCATCTGCTCCATCGCGGTCGCCGTGTCGTGGGTCGTGCTCGCGAGGCCCGCCGCGTTCTCCGCCACCTCGCGGATGCCCCGCGCGAGCCGCTCGATCGAGGTCGACACGTCATCCGTCTGCTGGGAGAGCATCGAGGCCGCCGACTGGAGGTCGGCGCCCAGGGCGGCGAGCTGCGTCACCGACGCCGACGACTCGGCGACGGCACCGTGCAGCGCCTCTGCCGCGCTCGCGATGTCGTCGGCCTGGCGCGTGACGCCGCCGACGCTCCGGGCCATGCCCGCGACGGCCTCCTCCTGCGCCTCGGTCACGTGCCGCACCTCGCCGGCCCCGGTCGCGACGGCGGCGGCGCCCTTCTCGACGCGCTCGCTCGCCGAGGAGACGGCGTGGATCGTCTCGCGCAGCGCGCGCGTCATGTGCGAGAAGCTGCGCGCGAGGTCGCCGATCTCGTCCTCGCTCTCGACGCGCACGTCGGCCCGCAGGTCACCGGTCGCGATCTGCTCCACGCTCCGGCGCATGCGCGTCAGCGGATCGCTCACCTCGCGCGCGAGGAGGAGCGCGACGAACGCCGCAACGAGGATCGAGACGAAGAAGGCGCCGAACAGCGGCAGGTCGACGGAGCCCGACTTCTCGGTGATGGCGGAGCGGTAGGTGCGCGCCACGAGCAGCGTGCCGTCGGCGACCCGCTGCCAGCTCACGATCGTCGCTCCGGAGCCGGCCAAGGTGCCCTGGTCGCCGGTCTGCGTCTCGAGCTGGATCGCATCGAGATCGAGCGGCGTCAGCGGATTGTCCTCGTCGTCGACGAGCGCCTCCGCCTTCTTCGTGTCGACGAGGTAGAGCGACATGGGCATCGCCTGGAGGTTCGCCTCGTTCTTCGCCAGGTAGAGCGCCGCCTCGCCCTCGCTCTCGACCTTCGCGGCGTTCGCGAGCACGCGCTCCTGCAGGAGCGAGACCACGCGCTTGAGCTGCAGGCTCGCGCCGGTGCCGGCCATCGAGCTCACGAACGCGACCGACACCGCGAGCACCGTCAGCACCGCGACCAGGAGCTTCGTCCGCACGCTGAGCGTGCGCACGAGCCGCGCGCGTTCGCCGAGATCGGGGATCGCATCGCCGATCCGCACCGCGCACGGCTCGAGCCGCCGCTTCAGGGCGGAGAAGGCGAACAGGTTGGCGAGGCTCCCGGTGCCGATCATCGAGATCCCGATCGTGATCACCGTCGAGATGGCGATGCCCGGGATCAGGAACACGAGCGCGACGCCCGCGAGGACGGCGATCACGACGCCGCAGCCGGGGCCGCCCCACAGGAAGATGCGTCGGGGAAGATCGATCGCCGCCCGATAGGCCTCGCGCGCTTCGTCCATCGTCGCGATGCCCCGCGCCGTGGCCTCGGAATACGAGCGCACCGGCGCCATGGCGCGACGCGCGAGCGCGAGCAGGGCGAGCGACGTGATCGCGCTCGTCACGGCGGTGAAGCGCAGGCCGAAGATCCAGTAGTGGACGGAGGTCTGGAGCGTCACGCACGTGTAGAGCATGACGAGCACCTGGCTCACCACGACCGTGCCGATCACGGTCCAGCGGATCGCACGCCAGAGCGCGCCCGCGTCCGTCTCCAGGTCCGGCCCGCCGTCCCCCCGATCCATCCCGACCCCGGACGGCCCCGCGCGCACCCGGCCGGGACTGGCCGGGGCAGCGGGACCCACGCGGGATCTCATCGGCCTGCCGCCCGCGGGTGTTTACGGGACGTTGCGTGCGGCTAGCGGAAGAGGGTCCGGGCGAGCTCCGACCGGAAGCGCTGCGTCAGGGGGTGGTCGCCGCCCAGGACCGCGAACAGGTCGACCATCGCCTTGCGGGCGGCCTCGTCCTCGTGCTTCGGGTCCTGGCGCACGCAGGTCAGGAAGGTCTCGAGCGCCTCCTCGTAGCGGCGCTGGGCCGCGAGGCTCCGGCCGAGGGCGAGCCGGGCGCCGAGGTCGCCGGGATTCGCCGCGAGGCGCTCGCGCAGCGCGCGCTCCTCGTCGGCCGCGGCGCCGCCCGAGGCGGCCTGGGTGCGGAGCTCCGCCGCGAGACGCTCGGCCTCGGCCTCGGCCGCGCCACCGGGCACCACCCGCTCGAGGAGATCCAGGGCGGGCGCGACCTCTCCGCGCTCTCCGAGGAGCCGCGCGAGCGCGACGAGCCCCGGTCCGTGGCGCGGATCCAGCGCGAGGGCCGCGCGCAGGCGCTCCTCCGCGGCGTTCGTGTGCCCGCGGCCCAGGAAGTCGCGGGCCTCGGCCACGAGGCGGTCCGCCTCGCTCGGCAGGAGGGGCTGCAGGAAGCGCCGCACCGCGGCTTCGGGCTGGGCGCCCACGAACTCGCTCACCGCGCGACCGCCGCGGAAGGCGATCACGGTGGGAACGCTGCGGATGTCGAGGGCCTGGGCGACGCCCGGCGCCTCGTCGACGTTCACCTTCGCGAGGAGGAACGCCCCGGCGTGCTCGGCGGCGAGGCGCTCGAGGAGCGGTCCCAGGGTGCGGCACGGCCCGCACCACGGCGCCCAGAAGTCGACCACGACCGGAAGCTCGTGGGAGCGCCCCAGCACCTCTCCCTCGAAGCCCGCATCACCCACGTCGATCACGGATTCCACGCTCGTCTCCGCCGTCTCGGCCCCCCATCGTAGCCCCGAGCGGACGCCCGCGGTCAGCGCTCGGCGGACACGAGGGCCACGAGCCGCAGCGGTCCGCCGGTCCCGCCGCGAATCTTCATGGGAAGGGCGACGACGACGGCGCCGCGGGGCGGGAGCTGCGCGAGCCCGTCGACGTTCTCGAAGATCGGCACTCCCGCGCCGGCCAGCACCTGATGGCTCCCGAAGTCCTTCGACGGGCCCGGATCGATGCTCGCGGTGTCGATCCCGACCGCGCGCACGCGCCGCTCGCGCACGAGCCACGCCGCGGCCTCGGGGTGCAGGCCCGGAAAGTGGAGCCGCGCGACGGCGTCGGGCCCGCGCGCATCGGTTCCGAGGTAGCGCGCGCGATCGGGCCAGGCCGCGGCCCAGCCCGTCCGCAGCAGCACGATCGCGTCGTCCGGGATGCGGCCCTGGGCCGCCTCGAACGCGAGCAGATCCGCCAGGTCGATGGCGTGGTCGCGCTCGCTTCGAGCGGCCTCCTCCACGTCGACCACGATCGCCTCGCCGAGCAGGCGCTCGAGCGGGATCGCGTCCACCGTCTGGCCGTATTGGGAGAAGTGGTACGGCGCGTCGAGGTGGGTCCCGCCGTGCTCCGCCGTGCAGAAGCCGTTCGCCGCGTACCAGAAGCCCTGCTCCGTCCGGCCGGCCGCGCGGCGCTCGAGCCGGAAGCCGGCCTCCGTCGGCCAGAAGATCGTGTCGGCGTCGAACGGATGGCTCAAGTCGACGAGCGTCGCGTGGCGCAGCCACGCGGCGGGCGGCGGCGCTTCGGCGGCGCACGCGGCGAGCCCGCAGACGGCGGCGAGGCAAGGGGCGAGGAGCAGGTGGCGCATCGCGGTCCTCCCGCGCGGAGCATCGCACGAGGCGCCGCGGCGGCGAAGCAGGAGGACGAGGGACGCGCCGCCGGCCGCTCGTGCGCCGGGACCTTGGGCCGTTACCTTCGGGCGCGTCACCCGGGAGATCCATGCAGAGCGACGAGCCGCAGCGCTTCGCGCCCGAGCGCGAGATCGTCGAGCCGGTGCTCGAGTGCCTGCCGGACGGACGCCTCGATCCGCGGAGCGTCGGCTGGTCGCGCGTCCCGCTGCATCGCTGCAACCTGCGCGGCCGTCGCCTCCGGCAGAAGCGCTGGGACTACTGGTGCGTCACGAGCGAGACGCACCTGCTCTCGATGACCTACGCCGACCTCGGGTACCTCGGGCTCGTGAACGCGCGCTTCCTCGACTACGCGTCGCGCGAGCAGATCGACCGGCCCGTCTTCGTGCCCTTCGCGATCGGCTTCTCCCAGCCCGAGACCGTCGCGGGCGGCGACCTCCGCTTCGAGCGGAAGGGCCTGCGCGTCGAGGTCCTCGAGTCGAAGGAGGCGACGCGGCTGCGCGTCGGCTTCACCGCGAAGGGCCACCGCGTCGAGGGCGACGTCGCGATCGCGCGGCCGCCCGGCCACGAGACCCTCTCGGTCCTCGTTCCCTGGGACGAGCGCCACTTCCAATTCACGTCGAAGCACAACACCCGTCCCGCGACGGGCCGCGTCACCGTCGACGGCCGCAGCTTCCCCTTCGGTCCCGAGAACCAGAGCTTCGGCACCCTCGACTTCGGCCGCGGGATCTGGCCCTGGCGCTGCACGTGGAACTGGGCGGCGGCCTCCGGCGTGCAGCGCGGGCGCACGGTCGGCCTGAACCTCGGCGGCAAGTGGACCGACGGCACCGGCTCGACCGAGAACGGGCTCTGTCTCGACGGTCGCCTGCACAAGCTCTCGGAGACGCTCGTCTGGGAGTACGATCGGCGCGATTGGATGGCGCCCTGGCGCATTCGCGCAGCGCGCTCCGGCCGGGTCGATCTGGTCTTCACGCCCTTCTTCGAAGAGGCGTCGAGGCTCGAGCTCGGCCTCCTCGGCAACGAGCTGCACGTCTGCTTCGGGCGCTTCTCGGGCTCGCTGGTGTCGGACGAGGGCGAGTCGATCGTCGTACGCGATCTCGTCGGCTGGGCCGAGGAGCACCGCGCGCGCTGGTAGCGCTAGGCGGCCGCGGGCGGCGGGGCGTCGGTCTCGTCCGCGGCGCTCCGCTCGGGCAGATAGACGACGCCGCGCTCGTCCTCGAGAGGTCCGTCGACCGGGGCGCGCAGCCAGCGGCGCTCGAGCGTGATCCCCGGCTTCGTCGCGGCGCGCTCGCGCAGGCGCGTCGTCTCCCGGGCCTGGCGGCGCCGCATCACGTGGACCTTGTGTCGATGCGTCATGTCCTCCCTCCGATGCCCCGACGCTCTCGGGGGAACCATCGGCCGGGCGGCGATTGCGCTTGAGTCGGGCCCGCCTCCGCCGGCCGTTGCGCCGGCGCGAGCCGGCGTTGCCTTCCGGCGCTTGCCGGAGCCGGCAGCGCGGACTACATGCGTCGCGATGTCGCGAACCCTCCTCGCCCTCGCCGCCCGCGGCCCCTGCGCCGTGGGCGTCGTCACCCTGGACGTGGGAGATCCGGAGGATCCGGCGCGGCGTCTCCCGACCGACGTCTGGTATCCCGCTGCCGTGGGAGACGATGCGGACGCGCGGGCGCCGCATCCCTTCGGGCAGGCCCATCGCGCCCTCGAGGGCGCTGCGCCCGCCGGCGGCCCCTTCCCGCTCGTGGCCTTCTCCCATGGCAACTCGGGCCTGCGGCGCCAGTCGACCTTCCTCACGACCCATCTCGCGAGCCACGGCTTCGTCGTGGTCGCGCCGGATCACACCGGCAACACCTTCCCGGAGATGCTGAAGCTCGACGAGGAGCAGCGCAGGACGCTCCACCGCTCGATCCGCGCGCGGCGACCCCACGACCTGCGCGCCGCCGTCGATGCCGCCCTCGACGTGGCGGGCCGCGCCGTGCCCGCGGTCGACCGCGCGCGGATCGGCGTCCTCGGCCACTCCTTCGGCGGCTGGACGGCGCTCAAGATGCCGCGGCTCGACCCGCGCGTGCGCGCGGTCTGCGGCCTCGCGCCCGCCTCCGAGCCCTTCGTCGGACGGCGCGCCTTCGAGGCGGGGGAGCTGCCGCTCGCGGTGCCGAGCCTCGTCGTCGCCGGCGCCGACGATTGCCTGGTCGACATCGACACCAGCGTGCGTCCCTTGTTTGCGCGCCTCGCGAGCCCGCGCCGGCTCGTGATCGCCGAGGGCGCGGATCATTTCCACTTCTGCGACGGCGTGCCGCTCCTGCACGACATGCACGTCCAGAACCGCCGCGCGCTGCAGACGCGCGACGCGAAGCCCTACCCGAGCACGCTGTCCGAGGCGCGCGCGCACCGCGCGCTCCGGGCGCTCGTCACCGCGTTCTTCCGCGCGAGCCTCGAGGGCGCCGGCGATCCGCACGCGAGCCTCGACCCCGCTGCCCTCCACGCCCTCGATCCGGCGCTCCGCGTCGACGGCGAGGGCGCCCCGCCGGGCGAGAGCCCCGAGCGCGCCGCGGCGGCCCGCTGACGTTCCCGACGACACGCGAGGAGGGCCCATGAGCGACGCCCCGGTGCTCCTGATCGACGACCCGCGCGAGGGCGTGCGTCGTCTCACCCTGAACCGTCCCGAGAAGCGGAACGCGCTCGACAACGCCCTGCGCGGCGCCCTGTTCGAGGCGCTCCACGCGGCCGACCGCGATCCTTCCGTGCGCGTCACCGTCCTGCGTGGCGCCGGGAAGAGCTTCTCCTCCGGCTACGACCTCGCCTCGGACGTGACGAAGGACCAGCCCTTCTTCTCCGCCTGGGGCGACGGCCTCTGGCCGCGCCACGTGGTGCAGGGCTGGTTCGATCTGTGGGACCTCGCGAAGCCGGTGATCGCGCAGGTGCACGGCCACTGCCTCGCGGGCGGGAGCGAGCTCGCGACCGCGTGCGACCTGGTCTACGTCGCGGAGGACGCGCAGATCGGCTATCCGCCCGTCCGACTGATGAGCCCGCCCGACATGCAGTTCCATCCGTGGCTCTGCGGGATGCGCGCCGCGATGGAGCTGATGCTCACCGGGGATTCGATGACGGGCGTCGAGGCGGTGCGCGTCGGCTTCGCGAACCGCGCGTTCCCGGCGGCGGACCTCGATGCGCGCGTGCTCGCGATCGCCGAGCGGGTCACGAAGA
>DATKKW010000045.1:0-152694 GCA_035542715.1 Myxococcota bacterium | reverse complement strand
GAAGGTCGACAACAAGATCGCAGCGCTCGACGGGACGGACCTCAGCGTGCACCGGCCTCGACGAACGAGGCCCTCGAGAGTGCGGATGGAAGCCCGGTGGATCGATCGACACGCGCTGCTGCCACGGCGCCACGTCTTGGTCGTTGACAGAGGCTGGCCTTCTCATGGAAGCGCATGCAGCTGACGCGGCCCAGCTTCGCTCCAGTCGTGGCAAGTTGCCGTCTGGCGGCGGAGCGTGGTAGCGGGTCGAGCCGCTGGCGGCGCTGGGCCGCGCAGGTGAGCAGCGAGCCGTTAGACCGCGCGGCGAGGCAGCGACACGATCAGGAGAGCGGATTCGTTCTCGTCGGCGAAGTCCCTGAGTCGCGCACTGCGTTCTTGGAGCAGCTCTGCGATCTGTCCGGTCCCGGCGTTGCCGACTTGCAGCCAGACGATCTTCGGGGGCGGTCCCTCCAGGAAGCTTCGTTGCCGGAAGTCGTCGTCCTTCGAGACGATGGTGAAGCCGTTCTCGTACGCGTAGTCCCAGATGCGCCGGTCGGAAGCACCTGCCAGTCCAGCATCCCGCACGTGCACGCTGCCCGGGAACTCGGCCCCCGCGAGGCGAGCCAGCTTCGGGCTTAGATTTTCGTCAAACAGGAGCTTCACGCAGCGGGGCTAGAGAGGCGCCGTTCGCGAGCCGCCGCAAAGGCGAGGCAGGCCCGGATATCCTCAGTCTTCAGATCCGGGAAGTCCTCGACAATCTCCGCCTCTGTCATCCCGCCGGCCAGGTACTCGAGCACGTCGTACACGGTGATCCGGGTGCCCTTGATGCAGGGCTTCCCGCTCCTCACCTCAGGGTCCACCGAGATCCGGTCTTCCCAGCTCATCCCACCGCCTCTCGCAGCCACCGTGGCGCACGGTCTAACAAGGCGCTCCAGCTGACGTCCAACAGCGTGTTCCGATTGTGGTTTGGTAGCCATCTGGCGTCAACCAGCGGTGCTCGGCCGGCCTCGGAGGCGCTGTTGGCCGCAGCTGAGCGCCGATCCGTTGGGCGGACGGAAGAGTCAGGCACTTCGTCGTCGCCGAGTTGGCTTTCTCGCGCTCGAGGCGGCAGCTAGGCGTCGCTCCTCACGCTCGATCGCCCGCGCAATCCGAGTTCGGAACGTCATCGGCAAGAAGCACGGAACGTGTTGCGCAATGCCCTCCGCGGCCGCCTCGCCGAGCCAGCGCACGGTCCCGCGGTCCAGTGCGAGCCGCGCCCGCAAGCCGAACAGGGCGAGCTCGAGCGCCTGGAGGCTATCGACCCCGGCCGCAAAGCCGCTGTACGCATTGGGCGTTCCCTTCACCTCGTACTCGCATCGCCAACTGCCATCCCGCTTACGCTTGGGCCGGCCTAGTCGAATCTCAGCCCCAAGCCCCTTCCGCGCGCGCAGGTCAACCGAACGTCGGGCGATCGTGTCTTGTCTTCGCATGTCACACTCCCGAATGGCGGGTCAAAGAATGGCAGGTCCCGCGCGCGCCGCCCAACAAGATGAGATGAGAAGGCCAGCCTCCTGAGCGGAGTACCGTGAAGGTCTCCAATCGATACGGCCTCTTGGGCCCAAACAGGAGGCTGGCATGCGCGACGAGCGGACAGGTCACGATCGGTTTGGAGCACGGCGACAAGTGGAGCGAGGCGTGCGGCGTCGATGGGCGAGCTCGTCGACGGCGCGGTCGACGGACTGCTGCGCTCGGAATAGCAAGCACGTCACGTATCACGCAGCCGTCCGACACCCCGCTGAAGCTGCCGGCGGCGCGTCTCGGCCAATCGAGTGGCCCCGCTCGACACCTGTCGTGGTAGCATGCGGCCATCCGTTGCGAGGAGCCGGCCGGGCGACTCTCCGAGCACGCCGACGCTCGTCGCACGCGGCCGCTGGCGACGCCCAGGGGGCACGATGTGGGGCGGACCGCGGAGTGGGAGAGCGTTCCTCGAGAACGTCGAGTGGGAGTCGTGCCTCGTACAGCCGCACCGGGACGCCGCGCTCGAGCGCGACGTGCGGCAGGAGTTCGGGGTCGTCCCGCCCGCCCTCGCCTACCTGTCGAGTGTGCCGTGGGTCGCGCGCTCGCTCGCGGCGCTGCAGCTCGTGCCGTCGCCGCACCTCCACGAAGACGTCTGCGACCTCGTCCGCCTCGTCGTCGCCGAGGACAACTCCTGTCGCTACTGCTACGCGGCGCAGCGGACGATCATGCGTCTCCACGGCTTCTCGACACGGCGGATCCGCGAGCTCGAGGAGAGCCGCTTCGCCGCCCGGCTCGATCCGCGCGAGGCCCTCGCCCTCGAGTTCGCGCGTCACGTCTCGCGGATCGACGCGCGCCTCGCCGACGACCGCGCGCGCCTCGCTGCGGTCGGCTGGTCCGAGGAAGCGATCGCCGAGCTCGCCTGCGTTGCCGCCGCGAACGTCTTCGCGAACCGCGTCGCGACCTTGCAGGCGCTTCCCATCGCGAGCGTCGAGCGGGCCGCGCGCCTTCCGGGTCTCGGCCTCGTCGCGCCGCTCGCGCGCCGGCTCCTCTTCGGGGCGCGCGGCGAGACGGCGCCCCTCGAGCGGGGCCGCTGCGCGGGACCCTGGTCCTTCCTGGTCGAGGCGCTGGCGCGCGTACCCGCCGGTCGCGTCCTGCGCCGCGTGCTCGACGATGCGTGCGACTCCCCGGTGCTCCCCCGCCGGAGCAAGCTCCTCGTGTTCGCGGTGGTCGCGCGGACCGTCCGCTGTGGGCGCTCGGAGCGCGAAGCGATCCGCCTGCTGATGGACGAGGGCGTCGAGCCCGAGACGATCGGCGAGGCGCTTCGCCATCTCCACTCGTCGCACCTCGACCGCGCGGACGCCGCGATCGTCGGGTTCGCGCGCGAGACCGTCCGCTATCGGCCCGCGGAGATCCAGCGCAGCGCGCGCCGGCTCGAGCCGCTCCTCGGCCAGGAGGCGATCCTCGAGCTGATCGGCGTCGCCGCCCTCGCGAACGCAGTCTCTCGCCTCGCGATCGTCGTCGGCGAGCCCGCGTGAGCGCCCTCGCTGCGACCGTCGCCCTGATCGCCGCGATCCTCGCCGTGGCGCTGGTGCGCGCGCGCCGGCGCGAGCGCGGCCTGCGCGAGCGGCTGGGGCGTGCGATCGAGGAGCTCGAGCGCCTGGAGCGCAGCTTCGCGCGCTTCGCGCCCGAGGAGATCGTGGAGCGCGTGATCGCGGCGGGCGCCTCGCCCTCCGGCGAGCGCCGGGAGGTGACGGCGCTCTTCGCCGATCTCGTGGCGTCGACGTCCCTCGCCGACTCCCTTCCGCCGACGGTCCTCGTCGAGATCCTGAACGGCTACTTCGAGCGCATGAGCGCCGCGATCACGGCGCACCACGGCCATCTCTCGACACTGATCGGAGACGGCATCCTCGCGCTCTTCGGCGCCCTGGGCGAGAACCCCTGGCAGAGCCACGACGCGTGCCGCGCCGCGCTCGCGATGCGCGCTGCCCTCGAGGACTACAACCGCGAGCTGCGAGCCAAGGGGCTGCCGAGCCTCGGTCTCGGGATCGGCGTGCACCGTGGGAGCGGCGTGGCCGGCCTCGTCGGGAGTCGCGACCTGGTCCAGTTCACCGTGGTCGGCACCACGGTGAGCATCGCGGCGCGCGTGCAGCAGCAGACGCGCGAGAGCGGCGTCGACCTCCTCGTGACGAAGACCGTCGCGCACGAGCTCGACGAGCGCTTCGTGCTCGAGCCGCGAGGACCAGCGGCGCTGCGCGGCATCCGCGAGCCGATCGAGCTCTTCGCGCTGGTGGGGTTCGCCGAAGCGAGCGCGACGGCCCCGGATCGAGCGGTTCCCCAAGGCGACCGCGCGACGTAGGATGTCGTTCTCGGCGCCTGCGGCCTCGAGATGGTCTGGAGAGATCGAGCCGCCCCTGTGCCGCGCCTTCACTGCGTTCGAACCCATTCCATTCCTGAGGCTGGCCAACCATCGACGAGGGAGGATGAGCCATGAAGATCGTCGTCCTCGGCGGCACCGGCCTGATCGGCTCGAAGACCGTCCCCATTCTGCGCCAGCGCGGCCACGAGGTCGTCGCTGCCTCGCCCGCTACCGGCGTGAACAGCATCACCGGCGAGGGCCTCGAGGAAGCCATGGCCGATGCGCAGGTGGTGATCGACCTCGCCAATTCGCCCTCCTTCGAAGACAGGGCGGTGCTGGAGTTCTTCGAGACCTCCGGCCGCAACCTGATCGCGGCGGAGGCCGCAGCCGGCGTCCGACACCATGTCGCGGTCTCCATCGTCGGAGCCGACCGGACACCCGACAATGGCTACTTCCGCGCCAAGCTCGCCCAGGAGAAACGGATCGAGACCTCCGGCATCCCCTACACCATCATCCGCTCGACCCAGTTCCTGGAGTTCCTCGGCGCCATCGCCGCTTCGAGCACGGATGGAGACACGGTCAGGCTTTCGCCCGGTCTGTTCCAGCCCATCGCGGCAGACGACGTGGCTGCCATCGTCGCCGATGTGGCGCTCGCGGCGCCGCGAAGCGGCATCGTCGAGATCGCCGGCCCGGAGCGGGCACCGTTCGACGAAATCGTCGCCCGCTATCTGAAGGCGGTCGGCGACCCGCGCCGAGTCGTGAGTGAACCCGAGGCCCGATACTTCGGCGGCCGGGTCGAGGAGCGCTCGCTCGTGCCGCTCGGCGAAGCGCGCCTCGGCCGCATCGGTCTCGACGAATGGCTCCGTCGCTCACAGGCGAGAGCCTGATCCTGCAAGCCAATCGAAGGAGACGCTCCATGAGACGCATCGTCGGTCCGCTGCTTCTCGCCACCCTGCTGCTGCCGTTCGGCAGCGTCGTCGCCGATACACCGAAGTCGGACGACGCCAAGGTGACCCTCGTCTACGAGCACGAGCTGCCGAACGTTCCCGGCAAGAGCATCAAGGGCGTGCTCGTCGAATACGGCCCGGGTGGCTCCTCGCCTGGGCACACGCATCCCAAGTCCGCCTTCATCTACGCGACCGTGCTCGAGGGAGCGATCCGCAGTCAGGTCAACGAAGGGCCGGTGACGACCTACGAGGCCGGACAGAGCTTCTCCGAGCTGCCCGGCGACCGGCACGGCGTCAGCGCCAATGCCAGCGAGACGAAGCCGGCCAAGCTCCTCGCGGTGTTCGTGGTGGACACGAACGAGACGGAGCTGACGATCCCGTTCGGACCCTAGGAGACATCTCCACTCCTACGGCCCTCCGGGTTCGGGCTCGAGGACGCCTGCTCGCCACCGCCCCCGCCTTCACCGAGGATCGCCGCTCCCGCGAACCCTGCTCCGGCTCGCGTGCACGGTTGTGTCGCGGTGCTAGGTCTCGAGAGGACGAGCGCGCGCGGATCGCTGCCGCGGTTGCCAAGCCCGTGCTCTCCAGCAACCGCCAAGCGCTTGCCCGACCACCGCCGCGCCAACGCGACTTCGCTCGGAGTGCTCGATTGGATTGGTCGGGCCGGCGGGATTTGAACCCACGACCTCCTGAACCCCATTCAGGCGCGCTACCAAACTGCGCTACGGCCCGGACCGCCTTGGGTTGTAGCGACGACGGCCCGGCCTGTCGACCGAGCTCACTCGAAGCCGATGTGACGGTTCTTCTCGTCGACCTGGACGGTCCGCTCGACGCTCCGGCCGTCGGGCATCCGCGCGACGAAGCGGTGGGGCCCCGGCACGAGGGGCACGTTGGCGAGGGGCGTCTCGCCGAGATCGATGCCGTCGACCTGGATGGTGGCCCAGGGCGTCGCGTTGATGTTCACGCGGACCGGCTCGATCGGCGTCGGGGTCGGCTCGGGTGCCGGCTCTGCCGCGGGCGCGGGCGGCGACGCGCTCGGCGCAGGCGCGAGCGCGATCTCCTTCGGCGCGGCGGGAATCTCGGCAGGCGCGGGCGAGCGACTCTCGGCGGCGGGCGTCGGCGGAGGCGCAGAGGCGGGGGCGGAGGGCACGTCCGCGGTCGACCTGGGCGACGGGGCCGCTGCGGTGGGCGCGGAGGGCACGCTCGGAACGGCGATGTCCGCGAGCCCGCCGACGGGTTCTCGGTCGATCGCCGCCCCCGCGGCGTGCTCGTCCGCCGCCGGACTGGTCGGCGACCCCGACTGGATCCCGGCGGACGGCATCCCGGGCGCGCTCCGCGCCGCCGCCGCCGCGCCCCCGACCGTGTCGCTCGACGCGACAGGAGGAAGCGACGTGGCCGGTGCCTCGGGCGCCGGTGCTGCCGTCGGAGGCTGCGCGACCGACGTCGGCGGCGACGAACGCACGGCGGCAGGCGGAGGGGGAGAATCGACGGGGCCGACCAGCCGACCGCGCAGCACCGGAACCGCGACGGCGATCGCGGCCAGCGCGATCACGCTGAGCGCGATCTCCGTCCGGCCCGGCCCCCGAGCGAGCGTCCTCGGCGGGGGTCGCGACACGCGCTCGCGTCGCGCGGGAGGAGCCTCGGCCGCGCGCGCTGCCCGTCGCGGACGGGCGGCCGCGGCCGTCTCCGAGCGCGTCGACACGCTCGGCGGGCTCGTCGCCGCGGGCCGCACCGGCTCGCCGGCCGGACGCGGCGGCGCGCCGACGCGCGGCGGTGTCGGCTCGCGCACGGCGGGCGTGTCGTCGGCCCTCACGGGAGCGTCGGGCGACAGCACGGGCGGCGAGACCGCCGGCTGCGGGGGAGGCGTCGCGCGAGCGGACGGCGGGGGCGCGCTCTCGGGGGGCTTCGGCGCGGGCGGGGGCGCGGATCTCGGCGGCGTAAGCAAGATGGGCGGCGGCTCCGGCCTCGCCGTGCCCTTCGACGTGGGCGCAGCTGCGGCGCCGGGCCGCGGGGCGGCAGTCGGCGCCGCCGGCGCCGCTGCGGAGCTCGGAGGCGGCCCGGCCACCGGCGCCGTCGCAGTCGTCGTCGGCGGCGCGGCGGCGGCGCTCGGAGCCGGTGCCCCGCCCGTCGTGGGCGGCGGCGCAAGCGCGGCGCTCGGCGTGGGCGCCGGCGCGGCTTCGGCTGCGCGGACGGGCGTGTGCTCGATCGCCGGCGCGCGCGCCCGCGCCGCCGGCGCGCTCGGCGCGCGCTCGAGCTGCGCCACAGGGGGCGGGAGGGCGCGCGGGCCGAGGCGCAGGAACTCTCCGGCGAAGGCGTGCACGTCGCGGGGCACGCCCCGGGCCCCGCGATGGATCCGCTCGAGCACGCCGGCGTCGAAACGCGCCCGTGTCGCCGCGGGCACCGCGGCGCCCTCGAGCCGCGCGCGCACGTAGTGCGCGGTCTCGTCCTCGGTCATGGGCGCGCCCAGCCGGAAGCGCGGCACGTCGCGGCCGAAGGCCGACATCCAGGCGTCGGGGCCGTTCGGATCCTGCTCGCCGGGCACGCCGAGCTCGAGCCCGGCGGCGAGCACGCGCAGCGCGCCACCGGAGCCCTCGGCCAGGGCGCGCAGACGCCGCGCGGTGTCGGCCGGCATGGCGCTGGCGTCGTCGACGAGCACGAGGAGCGGACGCCCCGTGCGCGCGAGACGCTCGGCGGTGGAGACGAGCGTGGCTTCGGCGTCGCCGGCCGAGGGCGCCGGCTCGCCCAGCAGGCCGAGGGCCCAGGCGCAGAGCTCCTGCGCCGGGAGCGCGGCGTAGGGCAGCGCCACACAGCGGCAGACGGCCTCGAGACGCCGCTCGAGGACGCGCAGGATCAGGGTCTTCCCGATGCCCGGTGGGCCGACGAGGAGCGCCGCGGGTCGGTCTTGCAGCGCCCAGCCGGCGAGGTCCTCGAGCACGCGCTCGGTCTCGGGCCGCGCGACGTAGCTCGCGGCGTCCGCCGTCGGCCCGAAGGGATCTCTTGCGAGACCCTCGCCGCTCACTGGGCCGGAGCGTCCTGTGTCGCGGGCGCGGCGCTCTCGAGGTCGATCTGCCACTCGCGCACGGGCGGCGACGCGTTCTGGAAGTCGACGACGCGCAGGCGCTGGCGCGCGTCGGGAGCGATCGCGACCGGGCCCACCGTCAGGGGCGGCGAGAGGTCGATCCCGACGAACGCGAGACCCGAGGGGTACGGCGCGGCGACGCCGTCGCCCACGCCCTCGACGCGAGCCGCCGCCGCCACCTCTCCGCCGACGAGCATGGCGTCTCGCGGTGTGACGCTGACCCGTGGCGGCGCGGACCGCGCCTGGCTCGCGATCGGGCGCGGCGGCTCGGCGCCGCCGTCGAGCGCCTCGAGGCAGCCGGGAAGCCCGTCGCCGCCCACCACCACCCAGTCGATCGTCGCGCCCGCGTCGACGAGCCGACTCGCTGCGGCGCACAGGTCCTCTCCGCAATCCGACGAGAGGTCCGAGAACACGACGATGCGGGCGCGCGGCGTCTCGCCCGCGCCCTCGAGCGAGTCGGCGAGCCGGCCGAGCGAGGCCGAGAGGGAGTCCTCCCCCCGCTCCGGCGCCGACGCCGCGTCGGCCGCGAGCACCGCGGGCGGTGCGGACTCGGAGACGAGCGCTCCCGGGAGATCGGAGCACGTCGTGCCGCGGCGAGGCCCGCCGACCAGATGGAGCGTTGCGCGCGTGTCCGGCGGGAGGTCGCGCAGCGTGCGCGCCGCGGCGGCGCGCGCCGCCACCAGGCCCTGCGTGCCATCGACACGCGTGCGCGTCATGCTCGGCGTGGTGTCGAGCACGACCTCGACCCGCGGCGGTGTCGCAGGCTGCCACGACGGAATGCTCGGCTGGCCCGAGAGCACCTCCACCGCGAGGAGCCCGGGCGGCCCTGCGCTCCTCGAGGGCGTCGCGCACGCGGCGAGGAGCGACAGCGCGACGAGCGAGAAGGCGGACCGTCGCGCCGTCATCGCGCGCCTCCCTGGGCTTCCTGGGCCGAGGGATCGTCGACGGCGCTCTTCGCGGCGTCGAAGGCGCGCATCACCTTCGGCGAGGTCGATCCGACGTCGAGGCGGAAGGACGGATCGGCGCGCAGGGCCTGGCCGAAGCTCTTGCGCGCCTCGCTCTCGCGGCCGAGGGCCACCTGCGCCGTCGCGGCGGCAGCCTCGATGCGGGCGCGGCGGCGCTGCACGTCGGGCGTCCAGCCGACCGGGAGCGCGCTGCGCGCCTTCTCCGCCGCGGCGAGCGCCTCCTCGAAGCGGGCCTGGCGATTGAGCGTCTCGGCCTGGGCGAGCTGGCGGTCCGCCGGTCCGAAGTCGGGCGCCCGGGCGGCGGGGCCGCCCGCATCGACGGACGGCGGCGCCGCGCGGCCGCTGCGGCTCGCCGCGAAGGAGCTGCCGAGCCGCAGGGGCCGACCGATCGAGGCCAGGGCGCTCGCGAGGTCGGGCGCGGGCTCGTCCTCGACGGGCGCCCCCGGGAGGATGGCGAGGGCGTGGACGCGCGAGGGCCGCGTGCGGTAGACGCCGCTCTTGGCATCGCTGTTCTCGGGATCGAGGCAGAGCACGTGGCTCCAGAGACGATGGGCATCGACGGTCGCGATCAGCTCCAAGGGAGCGGCGAGCTGCGACAGCTCGAGGGAGCGGAGCTGGGCCCAGCGGGCGTTCACCCGGTCCGGATCGCTCACGGTCGGGAGCGGCGAGACCTCCCCTGGCCACGGCTCGCAGGCGACGGCGGCCCGGGCGGGGGGCGCAAGGAGCGAGGTCCAGAGGGCGAGCGGGACCAGGAGCGGGAGCGGCAGCAGATGCGGCGGGGGGGAGCGCATGCCGCCGAGTGTACGCCAGCCCGCGGCCGCCGAGGCCAGCCACCGCCTTGACCCTCGCGGAGCGCCAAGCGACCCTCGCGGAGCGCGCCAGCACAGGGGAGGCCCGTGAGCGCAGCCACGACCCCGACCGCACGGCTGCGTCGCATCGAGGTCAGCGTGCACGTCGGCACGGACCGGATGGCGGCGAGCGACGATCCGCTGTTCCTCGAGCTCCAGGGTCCCGGCGGACGCGAGTTCCGCCTCGCAATGGCCCACGGCAAGGCGCTGCGCCGCGGCGCCGCCGACCACTTCGTGCTGGCCGGCGCCGCCGATCCCTCGACGAACGTCGCGTTCCCCGAGCTCAACGACCCGGCCGTGCCGCCGATCCCCCTCGAGGGCGTGACCTGCGTGGTGCTCCGCAAGGGACAGGAGCCCATTCCGAACGTGCGCGGCCACGGCGAGATGGACGACCGCCTGCAGGTCCTCTCCGTCGAGGTCGTGCTCGTGCCCGAGGGCGACGGCGCTCCGAGGAGGTTCCGACGGGAGGGCCCGTTCTGGCTGGGCCTCGTCTGCGGCGAGCGCGCCGCGATCCCGCCGGACGAGTCGCGGGCGTGAGCGCCACCGAGGGCGCGCCGCGCGGGTCGCTCCGGCGCAGCGCCACGATCGCGTGTCTCCTCGCCGCCGCCCTGCTCCACCCGTCGACCGGCCGCGCGACCGACGGTGCGGACGCGAGCCGGAGCGGCGCGTACTGCCCGATCCCCGAGCCCGGGAAGCCCGCCGTCTGCCTCGGGCCGGCGCAGGCCCGCTACGAGTCGTTCTTCGGCGCCCTCGAGAAGGGAAGCTTCGACGAGGCCGCGGCGGCGCGCGTCGAGCGCGACCTCGAGCCCGGCTCCGACGCTCCCTACGACGCGCTCTCGTCGCTCGCCTACGGCTACTACCGCCTCGCGCGGCGCGCCGCGGTCGATCCGACGGTCGACCCTGCTCTCCTCGCGCGGCTCGAGCGCTGGAACGAGCTCCTCGCGCGCGCCTACGAGAAGAGCGGAGACGATCCGGCGTTCCGCGCAGCGCTGCGCGTCGCGGCGGCCGACGTGAACGTCCGCGCGCCCGCCGTCGGTCTGCGCTGCCTCGACGCCGAGGGACGCGAGAGCACCTGCGACTCGACGGAGGCCGTGCTTCGCGGGATGGACGAGCTCCGCGACCAGACCGGCCTGCGCGGCCAGCTCTCCCGTCTGCTCACGAAGCTCTTCGGGACGCGACCTTGAGCGCGCCGTCGCGGAGCCTGCCGCGGCGCATGATCCGGGCCGCGCGGCTCGACTCCGAGCTCTACGAGGAGGTGGAGGCCGAGCATCGCTCGCTGCCGCAGGCGCTCGTCGTCGTGCTGCTCGCGGCCGCCGCCGGCGGTGCCGCGAGCGTGATCTCCGGACGCGCCCTCGAGCGCATCCTCGTCGACGTGCTCGAGCCGCTCACGCTCTGGATCGTGGGCTCGGTCTTCACGTACATGGTCGGCGCCACGTTCCTGCGGGGTCCCGAGACGTCGACGGACTATGCGGAGGTGCTGCGCACCACGGGCTTCGCCTTCACGCCGGGGCTCCTGCGGCTCGGCGGCGCGCTGCCGTGGCCGCCGCTCGCCGCGGGCCTCACCTATCTCGCCGACGCGTGGATGCTCGTCGCGGGGATCGTCTCGGTGCGTCAGGCCCTCGACTTCACGACGTGGCGCGCGATCGCCACCTTCGGCGTCTCCTACGCGCTGCTCTGGCTCACCTTCGAGGGCTTCCTGTTCTCGCTGCCGCTCTGACGGCGGCGAGGCCTAGAGCATCGCCCGGAGCGCGGAGAGCTCGGCGCGGATGCGCCGCAGCCGCTCGCGCGTGCCGCCCTCCTCGGGCCGGAGCTCGAGGCCGAGCTGGGGCGCCTCGAGGGCGCGGGAGACGCCGAGCTCGCGCAGCTTCCGCCGCGCTCCGGCGATCGTGAACCGCTCCTCGTAGAGCAGGCGCTTGATGAGCTGGATCACCTCGATGTCGCGCCGGCGATAGAGGCGCTGCTGCGAGCGCGACTTCTGGGGCGCCATCCAGCGGAACTCGGACTCCCAGTAGCGCAGGACGTAGGGCTTGATGCCGGTGATCCGGCTCACCTCGCCGATCCGGTAGTAGCGCTTCCCGTCGTCGACGGTGCCGCTCCCGGGCTCCGTCCGGCTCGTCCGACCCTTCTGGCCCGTCGGGCCCGACGAGGCCCCGCTCGCGCTCGGGCTGCGGCTCGCGCGGCCCGGCGACACGCTCGTGGGACGTGTGGCCATCCCAGGGCTCCCTCCTCACGCGCGGCTCGGGCACGCCGTCGGCGAGCGGGAGCGGGAACCTTCACTCGTCCCCGTCGTCCGCATCCTCGTCGACGAGGTCCGGATCGGCGTCGCCGGCGTGTCCCTCGTTCAGGATGTTCTTTAGCACGAGGCTCGGCTTGAACGTGAGGACTCTTCGGGCCGCGAGACGAATCTCCTCGCCGGTCTGAGGGTTTCGCCCTTTCCGAGCATTCTTCTCGCGCACCACGAAATTTCCGAAGCCCGAGATCTTGACTTTCTCGCCGGAAGCGAGCGTGTCCTTGATGATCGTGAAGACCTTCTCCACGAGCTCCGCCGATTCCTTCTTCGAGAAGCCGACCTTCTCGTAGATGTGCTCGACGATGTCCGCCTTGGTCATCTGCTTTCCCCCTACCGAATCGATTCGCGCTAGCGCAGCTCGCCGCCGAAGCGATGTGCGAGCATCCCCACCACCCGCTCGACGAGCTTCGCGATCTCGGCGTCCGTGAAGGCGCGATCCGCGCGCTGGAACACGAGCCGGAACGCGAGGCTCACCTTTCCTTCGGCCACCCCCGGACCCTCGTAGCGATCGAACACCTCCGCCGCGGCGAGCTGCGGCCCGGCCTGCTTGCGGATCGCCTCGAGCACGTCGCCCGCCGCGACCTCCCGGTCGAGGAGCACGGCGAGGTCGCGTCGCACGGGCGGCTGGTTCGACACCTCCGTGTAGCGCGCGACCCGCTCGGGCAGGGCCGCGAGCGCCGTCACGTCGAGCTCGATCACGGCGCACGGCACGTCGATCTCGAACGCCCGGGCGGCATCGGGGTGGAGCTCGCCGACGGCCCCTGCGACACCCGCGCGCGTCACGATCTCGCACGCCGCGCCGGGATGGAGGTAGGGCTCGCCGGAGCCCGCGCGGAGCCATGCCTCCCGGCCGAGCGCGGCGAGCAGCCGCTCGGCCACGCCCTTCGCCTCGAAGAACGACGGGATCGCCTCCCGGGGCTCCCACAGACTCTGGCGCGGGCCGTGGGTGAGCACGGCGGCCAGACGGAGCGGCTCGTCCGCGAGCCCGGCCTCGGCGGCCGGGCCGTCCGCGAAGAAGACCCGCGCCGCCTCGAACAGCCGCACGCGCTCGACCTTGCGGGCGAGGTTCTGGCGGGCGGCGCGGAGCAGCGAGGGAAGGAGGCTCGTGCGCAGCCGCGACTGCTCCTCGCCGATCGGATTCTGGATCCGGACGGTGCGGCGGCGCCGGTCGTCGAGGGAGAGGTCGAGGCGGTCGAGGTCTGCCGCGTCGAAGAACGAGAGCGTCGCGGCCTCGAGCAGGCCCGCGCCGACGAGGGCGTCGCGGGCGCGCTCGACGAGCGAGCGGTGCGGCGCCTCCGAGAGGGTCCGCAGCTGCGCAACGGGAAGCCGCGGCTCGATCCCGTCGAGGCCGTGGAGCCGCGCGACCTCCTCGATCAGGTCCTGCGGGATCACGAGGTCCGGTCGGTGGCTCGGCACCGTGCAGCGCAGGCCGCCGTCGGCCGCGGCCTCGCAGCCGATCTCGAGCCGACGGAGGAGCGACGCGATCTCCTCGGCCGCGAGCGCCGTGCCGAGGAGGCGGTTCACGCGCGCCGGATCGAGCGCGATCGTGCGCGGCGGCTCCAGCGGCCGGCCCGCGACGTCGACGGCGCCCGCCGCCGCCTCGCCGCCGGCGAGCTCGGCGATGAGGCGCGCCGCGCGGTCGGCGGCGCGACGCACGCCCGCCGGGTCGATCCCGCGCTCGAAGCGGTAGGACGCCTCGCTGCGGAGTCCGAGACGCCGGGCGGTGCGACGGATGCGCGCCGGCGCGAAGGCCGCGCTCTCGATCAGCACGTCCGTCGTCGTGGCGGTCACCTCGGTATCGGCTCCGCCCATCACGCCGGCCAGCGCGACGGGGAGCTTCCCGTCGGCGATCACGAGGTCGTCCGGCTCGAGCGTGCGCTCCTCCCCGTCGAGGGTCCACAGGCGCTCTCCCGCGCGCGCGCTGCGCACCCGCACCTCGCCCCCGCCGAGCTTCGCGAGATCGAAGGCGTGGAGGGGCTGCCCGAGCTCGAGCAGCACGAGGTTCGTGACGTCGACCACGTTGTTGATGGCTCGCATGCCCGCCGCCTCGAGGCGCCGGCGCACCCACTCGGGCGATTCGCCCACCCGCACGCCGCGCACGACGCGCGCGACGTAGCGCGGGCAGCCCTCGCCGTCCTCGATCGAGACCCGCACGAGATCGGCCGCACGCCCCGCCCCTTCCTTCACCTCCGTCGGCGGAAGCTGGAGCGCTCCGCCGAACAGGGCGCGGACCTCGCGCGCGACACCGAGCACCGACGCGCAGTCGCCGCGATTCGGCGTGAGCTCGAGCTCGAGCACCGTCTCGGCGCGCGCGCCGGGCAGCACGCTCGGGAGCGGCGCACCGACCGGGGCGGCGGGATCGAGCACGAGGATGCCCTCGTGCTCGCCGCCGAGCCCGAGCTCGCGGGCCGAGCAGATCATCCCGTTCGACACGACACCGCGGATCTTCGAGCGCTCGAGCACGCGCCCGTCGGGCAGCGTCGTGCCGGGGAGCGCCACGGCGACCTTCTGCCCCGCCGCGACGTTCGGCGCGCCGCACACGATCTCGAGCGGCGCGCCCCCGTTCACCTCGGGACCGAGCTCGACGTGGCAGAGCGAGAGGCGGTCGGCGTTCGGGTGCGCCGCGCGCTCGCGCACGTAGCCCACGCGGATGGCCGAGAGGTCGGCGCCGACGCGCTCGATCGCGTCGACCGCGAGCCCCGACGCCGTGAGGCGTTCCGCGAGCGCCTCGATCGGGACGTCGAACGAGACGAGCTCGCGCAGCCACGAGATCGGGACGCGCATCAGAGCTGCTCGAGGACGCGCACGTCGCCCTCGTAGAGGAGGCGGATGTGGGGCACGCCGTGGCGCAGCATGGCCGGCCGCTCGAGCCCCATGCCGAACGCGAAGCCCTGCCAGCGTTCCGGGTCGATCCCGCAGGCCTCGAGCACGCGCGGATGGATCATCCCGCAGCCGCCCCACTCGATCCAGCCGGTCTGCGAGCAGGTGGCGCAGCCCGCGCCCGCGCAGAGCAGGCATTCGAAGTCGAGCTCGGCGGAGGGCTCCGTGAAGGGGAAGAAGCTCGCCCGGAATCGCAGCTTCGTCGCGCCCATGATGTGCTTGGCGAAGGCGTAGAGCACGCCCTTCAGCTCGGCGAAGCTCGTGCGCTCGTCGACCAGGAAGCCCTCGACCTGCTGGAACATGGGGCTGTGTCGGGGGCTGATGTCGTGGCGATAGACGCGCCCCGGCGCGATGAACCGGAACGGCGGCTCCCGCCCCGTCATGGTGCGGATCTGCACCGGCGAGGTGTGCGTGCGGAGCACGCGGCCCGGGCCGACGTAGAACGTGTCGTGCTCGTCCCGCGCGGGATGATCCGCCGGGATGTTCAGCGCCTCGAAGTTGTGGAAGTCGGTCTCGACCTCGGGCCCTTCCTCGACGGAGAACCCGAGGCCCGCGAAGAACGACACGACCTCGCGTTCGATCCGCGTCACCGGATGGAGTCGGCCCAGCGGCGTCGCGGCGCCCGGCAGGGTGACGTCGAGGCGCCCCGCCGTGAGCGCGTGGTCCCGTGCCCGGGCCTCGAGCGCGCTCCGGCGCGCCTCGAGCCACGCCTCGATGCGCGCCTTGCTGGCGTTCGCCTGCTCTCCGGCGCGGGCGCGCTCCGCGATCGGGAGCTGCCCGATCCCGCGCAAGAGCTCCGAGAGCGTGCCCTTGCGTCCGAGGATGCGCGCGCGCGCCTCGCTCAGCGCCGGCAGGTCCGCGGCGGCGTCGACCGCCTCGCGGGCCGCAGCCTCCAGGGCCGCGAGGCTCTCCGTCGAGTCCGCCATCGCCTCCCCGACTACGCCGCCGTCGGCGCCTTCGCCTTCGCAGCGGCCGCGAGCTCGCCGAACGCCTTGGGATCGTTCAGCGCGATGTCCGCCAGGACCTTGCGGTCGATCTCGATCTCCGCGGCCTTGAGCCCGGCGATCAGCCGGCTGTAGGACAGGCCGTGCTCGCGCGCAGCGGCGTTGATGCGCGCGATCCACAGGCTGCGGAACTGGCGCTTGCGCTGCTTGCGGTCCCGGTAGGCGTACTTGAGGCCCTTCTCGACGGCCTCGCGTGCGGTCTTCAGCAGGTTGCCGCGGCCGCTGTAGTAGCCCTTCGCCGCCTTGAGGATCGTACGCTTCCGCTTGTTGGCGTGGGTACCACGCTTCACTCGAGCCATGTTTCCTCCTTCTCGCGACGCCGCGGCGTGTCTGCCGGGCATCGTCCTGCTTCGGGCTGGGCCCGCGCAATGGCTCTCGCGCTTCGCCCGCCCGCGCCGCTCCGTCCGTCGGAGCGGCGTCGCGTCAGTACGGCAGCAGCTGCTTCAGCCGCGCCGCGTCGGCCTCGTCGACCACCACGTCCTTGCCGAGCTGGCGCTTCCGCTTGCTCGACTTCTTGGTCAGGATGTGGCGCTTGTTCTGCTTCATCCGGACGAACTTCCCCGTCCCGGTCTTCTTGAATCGCTTCGCCGCACCACGGTGCGACTTCATCTTCGGCATCTCACTCCTCCGCGGCGGAAGCCTCGTCCGCCGACTCGTCTTCGTCCTCGTCGTCGTCCTCGTCCGGCGCGGGCGCCAGCGCCGGCTTCGGCGGCTCCCCGCCGTCGCGCTGCGCCTGCTCCGCGGCGGCCTTCGCGGCCGCCTCCTCGCGCTTGCGCTCCGCCTCGACCATCTCGCGGTTCGGCACGAGGATCATGGAGAGGAACCGGCCTTCCATGCGCGGCGGGCTCTCGACCGCCGCGAGCGCGCCGATCAGCTGCTTCACCTTCTCGAGCTGCTGCGCGCCGAGGGCGGTGTGCACGATCTCGCGGCCGCGGAAGGCGACGGTCACCTTGACCTTGTCGCCCTCCAACAGGAAGCGGCGCGCGTTCTTGAGCTTGAAGTCGAGGTCGTGCTGGTCCGTGCGGGGCCGGAGCTTCACCTCCTTGAGCGTCGCCGCATGTCCCTTGCTCTTCGTCGCCTTCTTCTTCTGCTCGTACTTGTACCGCCCGTAGTCCATGATGCGGCAGACCGGTGGGGCGGAGTTCGGCGCGACCTCGACGAGATCGAGCCCTTCCTCCTCCGCGCGACGGACGGCCTCTTCCGGGGCCATCACTCCGAGCTGCTCGCCTCCCGAGCCGATCACGCGCACTTCGCGCGCGCGGATCCGCTCGTTCACCCGTGTCGTGTCCTTGCGTACTTCGGCGATGCGACCGTCCTCCTGCGGAACCGTGTGGCTACGACCGCCGCCGCGCGATCTCCTCCGAGATCTGCGCGACGAAGGCCTGGAGGGGGATCGACGGCGACGACCCGCTCGGGCCGTGCCGGCGACGCGGAGCGACGGTTCCGTTCGCCTGCTCCTGGTCCCCCACCACGATCATGAGCGGGACCTTCTGGGTCTCCGCCTCCCGGATCTTGAAGCCGAGCTTCTCGTTGCGCGCGTCGAGCTCGGCGCGCACGCCCGCGGCGAGGAGCGTCTCGACCACCTTGCCGCCGTAGTCCGCGTGGCGCTCGGCGATCGGAAGCACCACGGCCTGCACCGGCGCAAGCCAGAGCGGGAAGTCACCCGCCGTGTGCTCGAGGTAGATCGAGATGAAGCGCTCGAGGGAGCCCAGCACCGCGCGGTGGAGCATCGCGGGCTGGTGCTCGGCCCCGTCCCGGCCGACGTAGCGCAGGCCGAAGCGACCGGGCATCGCCATGTCGACCTGCACCGTGCCGAGCGTCCAGCGCCGGCCGAGCACGTCGAAGAAGTCGCACTCGACCTTCGGCGCGTAGAACGCCGCCTCCTTCGGCTTGATGCCGCACTCGTAGCCCGCGGCCTTCACCGCCTGGATCAGGGTCTCCTCCGCCCGGTCCCAGTCGGCGGGGTCGCCGATGAAGTGGTCGGGGCGGGTCGAGACCGAGACGCGCACGCCCGAGATGCCGAGGTCGGCGTAGACCTCGTTCATCATCTCGAAGAAGCGGTTCACCTCGTCGGCCACCTGCTCGGGCTCGCAGTAGATGTGCGCGTCGTCCTGGGCCATCGAGCGCACGCGCGAGAGGCCGGTGAGCGTGCCGCTGCGCTCGTTGCGGTGGAGCCGCGAGAACTCGGCGAAGCGCAACGGGAGCTCGCGGTAGGAGTGCTTGCGCTGCGCGAACAGGTGGCAGTGGCCGGGGCAGTTCATCGGCTTCACGCCGAGCTCCTCGCCCTCGTCGCCCTGCATCAGGAACATGTCCTCGCGGAACATCTCGTAGTGTCCCGAGGTCTTGAACAGGTCCGTGCGGAAGAGCTGCGGCGTCATCACCTCCTGGAAGCCGTACTTCGGGTAGAGCGAGCGCACGTACGACACCAGGCCGTTGTAGAGCGTCATGCCCTTCGGGTGGTAGAAGGGCGATCCGGGCGAGATCGGGTCGATCTGGAACAGGTCGAGCTCGACGCCGAGACGGCGGTGGTCGCGGCGCTTGGCCTCCTCGATCCGCGCGAGGTGCTCCTCGAGCTCCTTCTGCGTGGCGAAGGCGGTGCCGTAGATCCGCTGCAGCATCGGGTTGCGCTCGTCGCCGCGCCAGTACGCGCCCGCCACCTCCAGCAGCTTCACGGCACCGATCTGGTCGGCGCGCTGCACGTGGGGCCCGCGGCAGAGGTCCTCGAAGCCGCCATGGCGGAAGATCGAGATCGGCTCGCCCTCGGGAATGTCGTCGACGCGCGAGACCTTGAGCTCCTCGCCCGCCTCCGCGAAGCGCCGCTTCGCCTCCTCGCGCGACACGACCTCGCGCGTGAACGTGCTCTTCTCCGCCAGGATCTTCCGCATCTCGGCCTCGATGCGCTCGAGGTCCTCGGGCGTGAAGGGCCGCTCGACCAGGAAGTCGTACTGGAACTTCTCGCTGTGATCCGTGCGCCCGACGTCGATCTGCGCGCGCGGGAAGAGACGCTTCACGGCGTCGGCCATCACGTGCTCGGCCGAGTGCCGGATCACCTCGCCGCCCTGGGGATCCTTCGCGGTCACGATCTCGAGGGCGACGTCGCGCTCGAGCGGCTGACGCAGATCGACGAGGGGCCCGACGCCCGGCGCTCCCCCCTCGACGAGGCGACCCGCGAGCGCAGCGCGCGCGAGTCCCGGCCCGATGCGCTCGGCCACCGCGAGGACGGTGCTCCCGGACGGCAGCTCGAGGACCTTGCCGTCGGGCAACCGCACGTGGATGGCGCTCATGATCGCAGCGGGTTCATGCGGCTGGCCCTGATGGGTTCCCGATCGCGAAGAAGGTTCGAGGTCGTCGGAGCGCGACGCGCGAGCCTCGACGGAGGCCCGCTGGTAGGCACGGGCGGGATTGAACCGCCGACCCCCACCGTGTCAAGGTGGTGCTCTCCCACTGAGCTACGTGCCTGAAGTCCAGCTAACAGGCCGTCTTGAGTAACTTTTTCCCGAAGCCGTGTCAATCGCGCGCAGGCGCGGGCAGGGGCTTGGCCGGCGGCGGCGAAGGCCCGGTCGGCCCTGCCGACGGTGGAACCGAGCCCGGCGCCGCCTCGCTCCGCGCGGGAGGAGCCGACGCGGGCCTGGGCCCCGGCGGCGGCGAAGGCCCGGTCGGCCCTGTCGACGGCGGAACCGAGCCCGGCGCCGCCTCGCTCCGCGCGGGAGGAACCGACGCGGGCCTGGGGCCGGCCGTCGGCGGGCCCGCGGAGGGCGGGGACGTCGACGGCACCGAGGCGGCCGGCTTCGCCGAGGGCGGCACCGAGCCGGGCGCGGGCTCGGCCGCGGCTCCGGCCGAGATCGGAGGCGAGCTCGTGACACGCAGGCGCAACGGCGCCCCGGGCTCTGCTCCCGGAACGGGCTCGAGCCAGAGCGCGCTGCCGGCCGGTCCACGCAGGGTCGCCCCGGGATCGGGCCCCGTCCTGGCGCCGGAGACGTCGAAGGTCACCTCTCGCGCCGACACCGTCGTCGGGAGCACGCTCCGCGTCTGTGCGCGCTCGGCGATCGCGCGACGGACGGCGGCGTAGGCGCCCGGCGACGGGATGCCGTCCACGACGACCACGAAGGAGGATCCGCCGACGACGGGCGCGGCCGCCGCTGCCGCCGCCGGGAGGAGCCCCGCCGCCGCGAGCTTGCGGCGGACGCGGGCGGAGTCGATCTGGGCCTCCACGCGGACCGCATACTCCTGCGCGACGGACGGGTCCTGGAGCAACGTCCGCGGCCGGACGCCGATGTCCTGCACCACGCGATAGCGCGCCGCGAAGTCGAGGGGCGCTGCGCCCTGGAAGGCCGTCCGCATGCGCTCGAGGAGGGCGCCGTCCGCGGCGCCGGGGCCGCTCGCAGGGCCGCTCGAGGGGGCCGACGGCGCGGGCGCCGGTGCAGCGCCCGGCGGCGGCGAGCCCGACGGCGCCGGGGGCGTGGCGATCGACACCGCGACCTGCACGAGCGCCTCCCGCAGCGCGGCCTCCTGGGCCTGCCCCCGGAGCGTCGGCGCGCTCCACGCGCCGGCCGGGACCGGCACGGCGCCCTCGGCTTCGACGCTCCGCTCCTGCGCCCGGGCGGCGCTCGCCGCGAGGAGCAGCGCGACGACCAGGCCCGCGGCCCGCGCCGTACGCCTCACACGCACACCGTCGCGACGCCGCGACCGAAGAGCTTGTCGATGTCGGCCACGAGGGCATCCGCGGGCCGCACCGCACCGATCTCGAGCACGGTCTCGCTCTCGCCCGGGATCACGACGTGCAGGAACACGGCGCAGTCTCCGGGCTGGGACGCGAGGAGGTCGCGGAGCGCGGCGAGCCGATCGCGCGTCGCGTCCGCCGCGACGATGCGCAGCTCGAGGCGCGACGCCAGGCGCTCGGGCGCCTTGTCGATCTCGACCACGTCCGCGGCGAGGATCTTCGGCGTCTCTCCGCCCTCGAGCGTGCCCGTCACCACGACCGGGGTCGCCGTCCCGGCCTCGGCCTCGGCGGCGTTGCGCTTCAGCAGCGCCGCCGACTGCGCCCACACGTCGGAGAACAGCACGAGCTCGAAGGCGCCCTCGAGATCCTCGAGCGTCGCGAACGCCATGAGCTTGCCCTTCTGCGTCCGGATCTCGCGCAGGGCCGTGATGATCCCGCCGACGCGCACCTCCCTGCCCTCGCGTCCTTCGAGCTGCGACGCCGTGGCGTTGCACACGCGCGAGAGCTGCGCCGCGAAGGGTCCGAGCGGGTGGCCCGTCACGTAGAAGCCCAGCACCTCCTTCTCGTGGGCGAGCCGCTCCCGCTCCGTCCACGCCGGTGCGTCGGGGAGCGCCGCGGGCGTCGCGATGCCGGGGCTCGTGCCGGCTCCACCGCTCTCTCCGAAGCCGCCGAACAGGCTCGACTGGCCGATCTCGCGGTCGCGCTGCGCGGCCGCGCCCGCTTCGAGCGCGGCGTCGAGGGCGGCCCAGGCGGCGGCGCGGTTCGGATGGAGCGAGTCGAAGGCGCCGCAGCGCACGAGGCTCTCGACCACCTTCCGGTTCACGCGCTTCCCGTCGACGCGCGACGCGAAGTCGTGGAGCCCCGCGAAGCGGTGCGCGCCGCGCGCCTCGAGGATCGCGTCGATCGCACCCTCGCCGACGTTCTTCACGCCGGCGAGGCCGAAGCGGATCCCGCCCGCGGCGACCGTGAAGTCGCGCGCCGACTCGTTCACGTCCGGCGGAAGCACCTCGATCCCGTGCTCGCGCGCGTGGCTGATGTAGCGCGCGAGCTTGTCGTGGTTGCCGGTCTCCGACGACATCAGCGCCGCGAGGAAGGCGCGCTCGTGGTTCGCCTTCAGGTAGGCCGTCTGGTAGGTGATGAGCGCGTACGCGGTCGAGTGGCTCTTCGCGAAGCCGTAGCCCGCGAACTCCGCCATCAGGTCGAAGACCTCGTTCGCCTTCCGCTCCGCGACGCCCTTCTCGCGCGCGCCGGCGACGAAGCGCTCGCGCTGCTTCTGCATCTCCTCGGGCTGCTTCTTGCCCATCGCGCGCCGCAGCAGGTCGGCCTCGCCGAGGCTGTAGCCCGCGAGACGGTTCGCGATCTGGAGCACCTGGTCCTGGTAGACGATCACGCCGAGGGTCTCGGCGGTCAGCTCCTCGAGCTCCGGCAGCAGGTACTCGACCTTCGTGAGCCCGTGCTTGCGCGACACGTAGTCGTCGACCATCCCCGAGCCCAGGGGCCCCGGCCGGTAGAGGGCGACGAGCGGGATGATCTCCTTGAACTTGCGCGGCTTCAGCTTGATCACGAGCTCGGTCATGCCGGCGGACTCGACCTGGAACACGCCGTCGGTGTCGCCCCGGCAGAGGAGCTCGTAGGTCTTCGCGTCGTCGAGCGGCACCGCGTCGATCGAGAAGTCGGGGAGCCCGCCGGCCCGCACGCGCGCCTCGGCGTCGGCGATCACCGTGAGCGTCTTGAGCCCCAGGAAATCGAACTTCACCAGGCCGATCTTCTCGACGCTCTTCATGTCGTACTGGGTCACGAGCGTGTCGGGGCTCTTGGGATCGCGGTAGAGCGGCACCGCCTCGATCAGGGGACGGCTCCCGATGACGACGCCCGCGGCGTGGGTCGAGGCGTGGCGCGTCAGCCCCTCGAGCCGGCGCGCCGTCTCGAAGAGCTTCGCGACCTGGCCGTCGGCCTCGATCCTCGCGCGCAGCTCGGCGGATTGCGCGAGCGCCTCGTCGAGCGTGATGCCGAGCGTCTCGGGCACGAGCTTCGCGATCCGGTCCACGTCGCCGTAGGCCATGCCGAGGACGCGGCCGACGTCGCGGATCGCGGCGCGCGCCTGGAGCTTCCCGAACGTGATGATCTGCGCGACGCGCCGCTCGTCGAGGCCGTCGCCATCGTACTTCTCCGCCACGTAGCGGATCACCCGATCGCGGCCCTTGATGCAGAAGTCGACGTCGATGTCGGGCATCGAGATGCGCTCGGGATTGAGGAAGCGCTCGAACAGGATGTCGTACTCGATCGGATCTACGCCGGTGATGCCGAGCGACCAGGCCACGACGCTGCCGGCGGAGGAGCCGCGGCCCGGCCCGACCGGAATCCCCTGGCGGCGCGCGTAGCCGATGAAGTCGCCGACGATCAGGAAGTAGCCGGCGAAGCCCATCTTCGCGATCACCTCGAGCTCGTACTCGAGGCGCTCCTGGTAGGGGCGATGCGCGGGTGCGAGGGGCTCGTCGGGCGCGAGCCCGAGGCGACGTCGCAGGCCGGCCCACGCCTCCGCGCGCAGCACGGCCTCGCGCGTCGTGCCCGCGGGCACCTGGTACTCCGGCAGGTGGAAGCGGCCGAGCTCGATCTCGAGGTTGCAGCGCTCGGCGATCTCGAGCGTGTTGCGCACGGCAGACGGGTGGTCGTGGAACACCTCCGCCATCTCGTCGCCGCTCTTCACGTAGAAGCCGCGCCCATCGAAGTGGAAGCGCTTCGGATCGTCGAGCGTCGTGCCGGTGCCGATGCAGAGCAGCGCGTCGTGCGGATCGGCGTCGTCGCCGGCGAGGTAGTGGGCGTCGTTCGTCGCGACCAGCGGGAGCCGCAGGTCGACCGACATCTTCAAGAGCTCCGCGTTCACGCGGTCCTGGTCGGGGATGCCATGGCGCTGGAGCTCGAGGTAGTACCGGTCCCGGAAGATCGCGGAGAACTCGTCCACGAGCCGCCAGGCCGTCTCGACCTCGCCACCGGTGATCGCGCGCGAGACCAGTGAGGAGAGGCAGCCCGAGGTGGCGACGAGGCCCGCGCTGCGCTCGCGCAGGAGATCGAGGTCGATCCGCGGCTTGTAGTAGAAGCCCTCGAGGTATCCCTTCGAGACCAGGTAGATCAGGTTGCGGTAGCCGGTCTCGTCCATCGCGAGCAGCGTCAGGTGGGAGATCGCGTCGAAGCCGCTCGCGTCCTTCTCGCGCTTCTCCTTCTCGAAGCGCGAGCCCGCGGCCACGTAGACCTCGCAGCCGACGATCGGCTTCACGCCCTGCTTGCGCGCCTTCTCGTAGAACTCGACCGCGCCGAAGAGATTGCCGTGGTCCGTCATGGCGACGGCGGGCATCTCGAGCGCGCGCACGCGCTCGAAGAGCTGGTCGTGCTTGATCGCGCCGTCGAGGAGCGAGAACTGGGTGTGCAGGTGGAGGTGGGCGAAGGGGCGTGCCACCGGCTACTCCCACTCGATCGTGGCGGGCGGCTTCGAGGAGACGTCGTACACCACGCGGTTCACGCCCTTCACCTCGTTCGTGATCCGGCTCGAGATCTTCGCGAGGGCGTCGTGGGGGAGGTGCGCCCAGTCGGCCGTCATGCCGTCGACGCTCGTCACGCAGCGCAGCGCCACGGCGTTCTCGTAGGTGCGCTCGTCGCCCATCACGCCGACGCTCTGCAGCGGGAGGAAGACGGCGAACGCCTGCCAGATGCGATCGTAGAGGCCCTGCCGGCGCAGCTCCTCGATCAGGATGGCGTCGGCCCGGCGCAGCACGTCGAGGCGCTCCGGCGTGACCTCGCCGATCACGCGGATCGCGAGGCCCGGGCCGGGGAACGGATGGCGGCCGAGCACGTGGGGCGGAAGGCCGAGATGTCTCCCGGCCGCGCGCACCTCGTCCTTGAAGAGCTCGCGCAGCGGCTCCACGAGCTTGAGCCGCATGCGCTCGGGCAGGCCGCCCACGTTGTGGTGCGTCTTGATCGTCGCGGACGGGCCGCGCACGGAGACGCTCTCGATCACGTCCGGGTAGAGCGTTCCCTGCACCAGGTACTCGACGTCGCCGATCTTCTCGGCCTCCTGCTCGAACACCTCGATGAAGAGATGGCCGATCGTGCGACGCTTCTTCTCGGGATCGATCACGCCGCGCAGGGCGCCGAGGAAGCGCGCGCTCGCATCCGCCACGACGAGCGGTACGTGGAGCACGTCGCGGAACAGGCGCACCACCTCCTCGCGCTCGCCCTGCCGCAGGAGACCGTGGTCGACGAAGATGCAGGTCAGCTGATCGCCCACGGCGCGATGGACCAGCGCCGCTGCGACGCTCGAGTCGACGCCGCCCGAGAGCGCGCACACGACCTTCGCCTTCCCGACCTGCTCGCGGATCCGCGCCACCGCCTCCTCGACGAAGGCGTCCATCGTGAAGCTCCCGCGGCAGCCGCAGACGTCGTGGACGAAGCCGGCCAGGATCTCGCCGCCGCCCTCCGTGTGCGACACCTCGGGGTGGAACTGCACGCCCCAGATCCGGCGCTCCCGGCTCCGCACGGCCGCGAAGGGCGAGCCGTCGCTCGTCCCGAGCACCTCGAAGCCGGGCGGCAGCCGCAGCACGCGGTCGCCGTGGCTCATCCACACCGTGCGCTCGCGCGGGGCGCCCGCGGCCGCGAAGCGTGCGAAGAGCGGATCGGGCGCCGCGCCGTCGGCTGCGGCCTCGAGCTTCAACTGCGCGCGGCCGTACTCGCGATGCTCGGACTTCTCGACCAGGCCGCCGAGATCCTTCGCGAGGAGCTGGAGGCCGTAGCAGATGCCGAGGATCGGGACGCCGAGCGCGAGCACGCCGGGATCGACCTGCGGCGCGTCGGCATCGAGCACGCTCGACGGGCCGCCCGAGAGGACGATCCCCGCCGGCGCGAACGCGCGCACCTGCGCGGCCGTCATGCGATGGGGATGGATCTCGCAGTAGACGTGCCGCTCGCGCAGCCGCCGGGCGATCAGCTGCGTGAACTGGGAGCCGAAGTCGAGGATCAGGATGCGGTCGGCATGGCTCGGTACGACGGACATCGATCGGCTCCTCGAAGTGGCACGACGCCCGCCCCGGCGGAGGATGCCGGTCGCAGGCGCGCCCACGCTCTCGGGGATGGAGCTTACCGCGCGCCCGGGGGAGGGACGCGAGAGCTCCTACTCGATCCAGTAGTTCGGCGCCTCCTTCGTGATGATCACGTCGTGCACGTGGCTCTCCTGGAGGCCGGCGGACGAGATCTTCACGAAGCGCGCCTTGGTTCGCAGCTCGGCGAGGGTCGCCGCACCGCAGTAGCCCATGCCCGAGCGCAGCCCCCCGATCATCTGGTAGATGCTGCTCGTCAGGCTGCCGCGATACGGCACGCGGCCCTCGATGCCCTCGGGCACGAGCTTGTTCGTCTCCTCGACGTCGCCCTGGAAGTAGCGGTCGCGGCTCCGGCCGCTCGCCATGGCGCCCATCGAGCCCATGCCCCGGTACACCTTGTAGGAGCGGCCCTGGTACAGGATCACCTCGCCCGGCGCCTCGTCGGTGCCGGCGAAGAGCGAGCCGATCATCACGCACGAGGCGCCCCCGGCCAGCGCCTTCACGATGTCGCCGGAGTACTTGATGCCGCCGTCGGAGATCACCGGCACGCCGAAGCGCACGGCCACGGAGGCGCTCTCGCGGACCGCGGTGAACTGCGGCACGCCGACGCCCGTGACGATGCGCGTGGTGCAGATCGACCCCGGGCCGACGCCCACCTTCACGGCAGAGACGCCGGCCTTGATCAGCGCCTCGGTGCCCTCGGCGGTCGCCACGTTGCCGCCGATCAGCGGCAGATCGGGGAAATGATGGCGCAGCTCCTGCACCGTCTGCAGGACGCCCGTCGAGTGGCCGTGGGCGGTGTCGACCACGATCACGTCGGCGCCGGCGTCGACGAGCTCCTGGGCGCGCTCGAGGCGGTCGGGGCCCACGCCCACGGCGGCGCCGCAGCGCAGGCGGCCGAGGCCGTCCTTCGCCGCGCTCGGATAGCGCTCCGTCTTCTCGATGTCCTTGATCGTGATGAGCCCGCGCAGGTTCCCGCCGTCGTCGACGACGAGGAGCTTCTCGATCCGGTGCTCGTGCAGGAGCTCCTTGCAGCGCTCCATCGGCGTGCCCGGAGGCACCGTCACCAGGTTCTCGCGCGTCATCACACGCGAGATCTCCTGGTCGACGTCCTTCACGAAGCGCAGGTCGCGGTTGGTCAGGATGCCGACGGCCTTGCCTTCCCGCGTGACCGGCACGCCGGAGATCCGGTAGCGGGCCATCACCTCGAGCGCCTCGCGGATCCGCTGCTCGGGCCGCATGGTGATCGGGTCGACGATCATGCCCGACTCGGAGCGCTTCACCTTGTCGACCTCGGCGGCCTGGGCGGAGATCGAGAGGTTGCGATGGACCACGCCGATCCCGCCGTTCTGCGCCATGCAGATCGCGGTCTGGTGCTCCGTGACGGTGTCCATGGCCGAGGAGCAGATGGGGATGTTGAGCGAGATCTCGCGCGTGAGCTGGGTGCGGAGGTCGGCGTCCTTGGGCAGCACGTCCGAGGCGCCGGGCGCGAGGAGGACGTCGTCGAACGTCAGACCCTCGCGGATGCGCCCGTCATCCATGCTGCGGCGGCCCTCGCGCTGGAATGAGGCGGCAGTCTATTCGGCGTCGGGCGTCGGGTCAACCGTCGTGGCGGCCACGATCGGATCGAGCTGCGCACGCACGAGACCCGCGAGCTCGGCGGCGATCGCCTCGGCGAGGCGGCAGGCCGCGCGGGGCGCGTCGTCCACGAAGCGCCGGAAGGCGCTGCGACGGAGCACGAGCACGCGGCCCTTCCCTTCCGCCGTGGCGGTGACCTCGCGTCGGCCGACGCACAGCAGGGAGAGCGCGCCGAGCGCGCTGCCCGGGCCCACCTCGCCGAGCTCGCCGGCGCGGGAGCTCTCGGTGCGCAGGCGTCCCGCCGCGACGAGCACGAGGCCGGCCGCCTCCTCGCCCTCGCGGAAGAGCACGTCTCCGTCGCCGAGCTCGATCGTCTCGAGCTCCGCCTCGAGCGCGCTGCGCTCGTCGCTCCCGAGCTCGTGCAGGAGAGGAAACGCGGAGAGGGGCAGCGTCCGCATCAGGGCACCAGCCGTGCGAAGAGCGCGCGCAGGGCGGCCCGGCCGTCGCCGTCGCCCTCGGCCGGGAGCGGGAGGATCGTCGTGTCGTCCACGACCGAGAGCGCGCTGCGGAGCGCGTCGGTCCCGGGCGGCTCGCCCGGCGCGAGGACGCGGAGGAAGAACGGACGGGAGCCTGCGAGGGCGCGCACCGAGGCCACGGCGTCACGGACGCGCCCCGGCGCGTCCGCCCCCGGCCCGACGACGAAGAGCACGGCCAGCGCGCGGTGGGCGAGCGCGGGCCAGAGGGCACCGAAGCCGCTCCCGACGGGCACGTGGAGGAGCTCGATCCCGCAGCCGCCCTCGACCACGATGCGCGCCGCGGGGCCGAGCGTCGTGGGCGAAGGCGGGCCGGGCCGGAAGGCCGGGTCGAGATGCACTCCGGGCAGCGTGCGCAGCGCGCGCAGGAAGCTCGTCGTCGCCTCCCCGTCCGAGCCCAGCACGACCACCTTCGCGTCGACCGCGCTCCGGCTCCGCCGACGTCCACCCTCGATCCAGTCCCGCAGGCGCCGGGCCTGGATCGAGTTGAGCAGGCCCTCGCTCGCGCCGCCCGCGCCCGAGGTCGCCTTCCGCACCTGCACGATGCCGCGCTCGGCGAGGGTCTGGAGGGTGCGGAGCACGTGGTAGTCGGGGTGCGAGCAGTGGTCGACGACGTCGCGCACCTCCGAGTAGATCTCGAGCAGGAGCAGCACCTCCTGCGTCAGCGGATGCACGATGTTCGGGAGCTCGGCGGTCTTCACGCACAGCGTGACCTGCGAGTCCAGGGGCGGCAGCGCCTCGGCGGAGCGCTCGCGCTCGTCGAGCTGGCGCATGCCCTCGAGGAGCAGCGCGCGGGTCGGCGTGCGGATGCGCGCGGGCCCGAGCACGGGCCCTTCGGAGAACGCGAAGGTGCCCGTGCGCCAGCCGAGGAGCCGGTACAGCGCCTTCTCGCCTTCGACGTTCCCCACCGCCGCGTGCACCACGTTGCCGTCGCGCACGTCGATGTGGGCCCGCTCGTCGCGGCCCGGCGCCTCCCGCCGCCAGAGATCGATCGTGCCCGTGCGGCGGTTCAGGTGGAAGAGCTGGAGCAGGTCCGTGAGCGAGATCTGCGTGAGCTTGCCCTCGACCTCCCGCTCGCCGCCGCGGCCCCGCTCGACCGCCTCGAGCCGCGCCTGCTGCGCGAGGAGCGCCTCGACGCAGCGCGCGACCTCGTCCGGGTTGCCCGGAGGCGGAACGATCTCGTCGGCGAAGCTCGGCGGGACGTCGGGCGGCGGCTCGCCGATCCAGAGCACGCGCACCGCCTGCGTGCGCGGGTTCGCTCGCAGGATCTCGGCCAGCTTCGCCGGCGGGATGATCGGGAGCTCGTGCGGCACGACGAGCACCCCGGGCACCTCGGACAGCGCGGCCTCCAGGGCCGCCGCGCCATGGTTCGCCGTGCGCGTGTCGGCGCCACGGGCAAGGCACGCCTCGGCGATGCGCTTCGCGCGCTCCGTGTTGCCGTCGGCGATCAGGACGCCGGTCCGACCCGGGCTCGCCCGACGCATCATGGCGTCACCGTGATCGCGAGCTCGCGCTGGAGCGCGAACGCGAGGTGCTCGACCAGCGGCCGGTCGCTGGTGTGGAAGACGGCGGACGAGCCCTTCGGCTCGGCGCCCGTCACGAGCGCATAGGCCGGGCCTTCTCCGAACCGCACCACGAAGGCCGCCTTCGAGCCGGCGCGCTTCGGCGGGAGGCACGTGACGGGCGTCTCCGTCAGATCGGGCGGCGCGTCCGTCAGCAGCACGACCTCGGTGCGGGTCTCGAGGCCGCGCAGCCGCTCGACGGCGTCGCGCAGGCCGGGCGCGAGCGTCGGGCCGGGGGCGATGAAGAGGAAGCCCCGGTCGTCGGGGTTCCGGATGACCTCGTCGAGGGCGTAGCGCGCGAACTGCTCCGGGAGCTCGGCCGGGAGCGGCTGGCTCTTCGCGACCAGGGCGTCGAGCGTGGCCGCGAGGGGCTTGCGATCGAGGCCCAGGGCGCCGAGCAGGCTCTCGCGCTCGTGCTCGAGGCGCGACGCGAGGGTGGCCTCGATCGCTTCGACGTTGCGGCCGTCCGCCGGGAAGCTCGCGGAGGCGACGCGCGCCTTCGGAGCCGGCTCGCCGTCCTGGGGAAGCTCGAGGAGCTCGCGGATCCTGCGCTTCAGCACCGCGGCGCCGACTGCATCGGTCTCGGGCAGGAGCGCGCAGAAGCGGCCCAGTCCGTCGCCCGCGAGGAGATCGCTGCCGCGCAGGCAGCGCGCGATCTGACCGGCGACCTGCCGCGCGCCGCGCTTCGCCTCGGCGGGCTTCGCCTGCGGATCGAGGCGAACCTCCACCACCGCCACGCTCCGGCCGAAGCGGCTCGCCTTCTCGATCTCGTTGCGCGCGACGTCGTCGAAGAACGCGAGGCTGTAGAGACCGGTCTCGGGATCGCGCAGCACGCCGCGCTCCATCTTGCGGCTGCGCAGCGCCTGGACCAGCGCCTGGGCCGCGATGCCGGCGAACTTCTCCGCGGCGCTCACGTCGCGTGGGCCGAAGGGCCGGCCGCCCAGGGGATCGGAGAGGCGCGCGAGGCCGAGGAAGCGGCCGGCCTGGCGCAGCGGGACGAAGAGCGAGTCGGCCTCGTCGCCGGGCCGCGCCGGCGCGAGCCACGATGCGACGTCGCCCGTCGCCACTGCCGCGAGCTCGGGCGAGCCCGAGTCGAGGACGATCTGCTCGGTCTCGTCCTGCACGCGCACCAGGCCCCGCATGCCCGCCAGGTGGAGCCGCGTGGAGTCCTCCTCCCGCGCGGCCCACAGCACGCCGCCCTGGGCGCGGGTCTCGAGGCAGAGACCCTCCACGATGTGGTCCGCGAGGGCCTCGAGGTCGAGCGTCGAGAAGAGGCCGAGCGCTCGCTCGTACAGCGAGAGCACGCTCAGGTACTCGAGGTTCTCGTCGAGGAGACGCGCGTGCTCCTCGCGCAGGCGCCGGCGCTGGAGCAGCGCCTCGATCGCGCGCACGAGCGACGCACGGTCCACCGGCTTCAGCTGGTAGTCGGTGACACCGTGCTTCATCGCCTCGAGGGCGGCGCGCACGTCCCCGACGCCCGTCACCACGATCACCTCCTGGTCGGGATCCCGCTGACGGATCCGGCGCACGAGCTCGCTGCCGCCCATGCCGGGCATCACGAGGTCGGCGAGGACGACGTGGAACGGCTCCTTCTCGAGGAGCGCGAGCGCCTCCTCGCCGGAAGAGGCCGTCACGGCCTCGTAGCCCTCCTGGATCAGGATCTCCTCGAGGAACGACCGGAAGTACTGCTGGTCGTCCACCGCGAGAACGCGCGCCTTGGCCATGGTCCCTCGCCGGCGCGCGGACGGGACCACGCGCCACCGCTCCGCTCATCGGCAGCCCCCCCGGCGTCCTAGAGCGGCGCGGGCGCTCCCGTCTCGACCCCGAGATCGCCGATCAGACAGTGCGGCAGCGCCTCCACGATCGCGACCCGGACGCGCTCGCCGGGAGCGGGGCCGGCGTCGCCTCCGGCGCGGGGGAGGTCGGCGTTCACGACCCGGTTCTGCGGGTCGCGGCCCATGATCTGGCTGCCTCCGTGCCGGCTCGGGCCTTCCACCAGGATCTCCACGGTTTCCCCGACGCGGCGCCGGTGGGCGTCGAGCGTGAGGGAGCGCTGGAGAGCCTGGAGCGCCTCGAGGCGCTCCCGCTTCACGGCCTCCGGCACGACGTCGGCCGCCTCCGCGGCGGCCGTCCCGGGTCGCGGCGAATACTTGAAGCAGAAGGCGTCTACGAAGCGCGCCTCGCGCACCAGGGCGAGGGTGTCCTCGAAGTCGGCGTCGGTCTCGCCGGGGAAGCCGACGATCAGATCCGTGGTGATCGCGATGCCGGGTCGCGCGGCCCGCAGGGCCTCGACCAGGCCGAGATAGCGATCGCGTCCGTAGCGCCGCCGCATGCGGGCGAGCACCCCGTCCGACCCGCTCTGGGCCGGAAGATGCACGTGCGGACAGAGCTCCGCGATCTCGCCGTGGGCGCGCACCAGCTCAGCGTCGAAGAACAGCGGATGGGGGCTCGTGTAGCGGATGCGCTCGATCCCCGGGATGCGCGCGATCCGGCGCACGAGCGCTGCGAAGGGCTCGGTGCCGGCCTCCGCGGCGCGCCCCCGCCTCTCGTCGTGACGTCCGTAGGCGTTCACGGTCTGGCCGAGGAGCGTCACCTCCACCACGCCGCGGCGCGCGAGGTCGCGGGCTTCGTCCAGGATCGCCGCGGCGGGCCGGCTGATCTCGCGGCCCCGCGTCTGCGGGACGATGCAGAAGCTGCAGAACATGTCGCAGCCTTCCATCACCGTGAGGAAGGCGCGACCCGGCGTCGCGCTGCGGAACTCCGGGTGCCGCTCGGGCAGGTCGAAGCGCTCGAGGGAGCGGACCTCGGCCGTGACCGCACCGCGCCTTCCGCTCCTTGCCGCGTCGGCGAGGGCGGGAACGTGGCGCAGGTTGTGGGTTCCGAACACGAAGTCGAGCTGCGGGGAGCGGGCGAGGAGCGCGTCGCCCTCCTGCTGCGCGACGCAGCCGCCGACGCCGATCACCCGGCCGGCTCCGGCCTCCTTCCAGGCGCGCAGCACCCCGAGGTCGCTGTACAGCCGGTGTTCGGCCTTCTCCCGGATCGAGCAGGTGTTCACGATGACGAGCTGGGCGTCCTCCAGGCCCGTGGCCGGCGCCCAGCCCCGATGGAGGAGCAGATTTCCGACCTTCTCGGCGTCGTGGACGTTCATCTGACATCCGAAGGTCCGGATCAGGAAGCGCGGCCGCTCCGCGGCGCCGGGTAGAAGTTCGAGCCGTTCGTGCATGGACGAGATCCAACCTTCTGGAAACGCGATGCATTCGTCGAGCGCGGAAGCTTTCCTAAAACCCGTTTGACAAGGCCCCGAGTTGCCTTGCATAATGCGCGACGTGGGACCGCGAGGCGATCCCTTCCGCGCAACGAGGAGTCCACGAAGGAATCAGTCAGGTTTTGGAGCGGCGGTGGATTAGACATTTCCTGACCGAAATGTCCAACCTCTCACCCCCCATCATCTATCCACCGCCCTCCGCCCTGTGACGCCCCGTCGACCGAGCCGGTCGGCGGGGCGTTCCGCGTTCAGAGCACGAGGCGGTCCACGACCCTCGAGAGCTGCTTCAGGTTGCGGCACTCCTCGGCGACGTCGGTGAAGGGCAGGTACTTGTCCATCACGCTGTCGCCGAAGCCCCAGGCGCCGGGGTTCTCGGGGTTCAGCCACACCACGTTCTTCGCCTTGTTGTGGATCTCGCGCAGACACCAGGCGCGCGGGTCGTTGTAGTTGTTCCGCGCGTCGCCGAGGATCAGGACGGTCGTGCGCTTGTCGATCGCGGCGAGGTAGTTCTGCCAGAAGCCGTGGAAGGCGAAGCCGAAGTTCGAGCGGGTGTAGACGTTGATCACGTCGCCGCCGTCCAGGGCCTTGTCGATCGCGTCGTGGATGTCGAGGTCGTGGAACACCTGCGTGACCTCGCCCAGCTCCGCCACGAACACGAAGGCCCGGATCTTCGTGAACGCCTCCTGCAGGCTGTAGACGAACTGCAGCATGAAGCGGGAGACGTTCGCCACCGACGACGAGACGTCGCACAGGATCACGAGCTTCGGCTTGTCCTTCTTGCGCTGCTTGAAGGAGAGCTCGAAGGGCACGCCGCCGCGCGCGAGGTTCCGGCGCAGCGTCTGGTGCAGGTCGAGCTTGCCCTTCGCGAGGCGGCGCCGGCGGATCGAGAGGATGTTCTTGATGCGCTGGGCGAGGCGGGTGACGACCTCGCGCATGCGCTTGATGTCCTCTTCCGTGAGGTGGTAGAAGCTCTTCTCCACCAGCGACTCGCGGCGGAACTTCTCCATGTAGTCGAAGTTCTGCTTCTGCAGCTCGCGCTCGGTCAGGTTGCGCACGCTCTTGCGCAGGGCCTCGAGCAAGCGCTCGACCAGGTCGCGGATCGCCTGGATCTGCGCCTCCGGCATCCCCGCCGCGGCGAGCCGCTCGACCAGCTCCCGCAGCTCCTTGCCCGCGCCCTCGGCGTTCATGCGCTCGAGGATGCGCCGGCTGAAGAAGCCGATCTGGAGCAGGTTCTCGATCCGCTGCACGCCGGCCTCGTCGGCCGCCCCGCGGATCATCTGCTCGAGCTGCGCGAGGTCGGCGGTGAGCAGCGCCTTCGCGAGCTCCGACAGGTCGACGTCGCCGGGCATGCCCTGGATCTGGTTCTTGAGCGCCTCGAGCAGCTGCTCGTAGCTCATCTCCCCGGACTCGGCGCCGGCGATCGCCTGGTCGAAGGACTCGCGCAGGTTGTCGTAGAAGCCCGACCAGAAGAGGTCGAAGAGCTGGTCGTAGGTCGGGATGTCGTCCGAGCGCTTCACCATCGTCGAGCGCAGGGCGTCCCGGAAGATCTCGCGCTCGTCGAAGTCGACCTCGTCGAGCGCCGTGAAGGCGTCGATCGCCTCGGCGACGGAGACCCGCACGCCGCTCTTCCGCAGGAGGTTCGCGAACTCGAGGATCTTCTTCTGCATGCGGGCGTGACCTCGGCCGGCGCGGCGCTAGTGCAGGATGCCCTTCTTCGCGGGAGCGGAGGGCTCGCCCTCGGGCTTCGCGGCGGGTGCCGCCGGCGCGGCGGCGGCGGTCTCGGCCTTCTTCTCCTCGGCCTTGCGGACGATGAGCCGCCCGAGCTCGCTCTGCGCCTTCCGGATGTCGCCCTCGTACTTCAGGATCACGTTCAGCGTGTCGCGCACGAGACCCTCCTCGAGCTGCGTCGCGTTCAAGGCGAGCAGGGCCCGGGCCCAGTCCAGGGTCTCGCTGATCGACGGCGTCTTCTTGAGGTCGAGCTTCCGCAGGCGCTGCATCACGCCGACCAGCTCCTCGGCGAGGCGGTCCGCGATCCCCGGGATCTTGAGGTCGAGGATGCGCCGCTCCTCCTCCTCCGTCGGGAAGTCGATGTAGAGGTGGAGGCAGCGACGCTTCAAGGCGTCGGTCATCTCGCGGGCGTCGTTCGACGTGAGGAAGACGAGCGGCTTCCTTGCCGCCGAGAACGTCCCGATCTCCGGCACCGTGACCTGGAAGTCGGAGAGCACCTCGAGCAGGAACGCCTCGAACTCCGGGTCGGACTTGTCGACCTCGTCGATCAGGAGCAGCGTCGGCTTCTTCGCCGTGATCGCGCGCAGGAGCGGCCGCGGCACGATGAACTTGTCGCTGAAGAAGACGTTGTCCTCGGCGCCGACGCGCTCGGCGGCCTCCTTGACGGAGCGGGCGCCGGCCATCGCCTCGCTGAACTTCTCCTTCAGGATCTGGGTATAGAGGAGCTGCTTCGAGTACTCCCACTCGTAGAGCGCCTTGGCCTCGTCGAGGCCCTCGTAGCACTGGAGCCGGATCAGGTCTCGGCCCGTCGCCGCCGCGACCGCCTTCGCGAGCTCGGTCTTGCCGACGCCCGCCGGCCCCTCGACGAGCACCGGCTTCTCGAGCTTCGCGGCGAGGTAGACCACCGTCGAAATGTTCTTGCCGCTGATGTAGCCCTGCGCGCGCAGGCTCTCGCGGACGCTCTCGATCGAATCGAACATCGTGGACCTCCGACCGCGCCGGTCGGCCGGGCGCAGCGTCTCGCAGGGCCTCCGCCCGCAGGCGTCAGCTCATCAGGTGAAGGACGTGCCCGAGCTTCTCCTTCTTCGTACGGAGGTACTCGAGGTTCTTGGCGTTGGGCTGGATCTCGAGGGGCACGCGCTCGACGATCGTGAGCCCGTAGCCCTCGATCCCGGCGCGCTTTCCCGGATTGTTGGTGACGAGGCGCATCCGGCGCACACCGAGGTCGGCGAGGATCTGGGCGCCGACGCCGTAGTCGCGCAGGTCCGCCGGGAAGCCGAGCCGCTCGTTCGCCTGGACCGTGTCGAGGCCCTCGGCGTCCTGGAGCCCGTAGGCGCGGATCTTGTTCTTGAGGCCGATCCCGCGCCCTTCCTGGCGCATGTAGAGGATCACGCCCCTCCCCTCTTCCTCGATCATCTTCATCGCCGCCTGGAGCTGCTCGCCGCAGTCGCAGCGCTGGGAGCCGAAGGCGTCGCCGGTCAGGCACTCGCTGTGCACGCGCACGAGCACGGCGTCCTCGGGCCGGATCTCGCCCTTCACGAGCGCCATGTGGTCGATGCGGTCGATGTCGTTCTCGTACACGTAGGAGCGGAACTCGCCCGCGATCGCCGTGGGGAGCGCAGCCTCGGCCACACGCCGCACGAGCTTCTCGTTGCGCAGCCGGTACTGGATCAGCTCGGCGATCGTCACGATCTTGAGGCGGTGGGTGCGCGCGAACGCCACGAGGTCGGGCATGCGGGCCATCGTTCCGTCGTCGTTCATGATCTCGCAGATCACGCCGGCGGGCGTGAGCCCCGCGAGACGCGCCAGGTCGACCGAGCCCTCGGTCTGGCCGGCCCGCCGCAGCACGCCGCCGTCGCGCGCGCGCAGGGGGAAGATGTGGCCGGGGCGCGTGAGGTCGCGCGGCTTCGCGTCGGACGCGATCGCGGTCCGGATCGTGACCGCCCGATCCGCCGCGGAGATCCCGGTCGTGACGCCCTGGCGCGCCTCGATCGAGACCGTGAAGGCCGTGCCGAAGGGCGAGTTGTTGTCGTGATCGGGAACCATCATGCCGAGGTCGAGCTGGCGCAGCCGCTCCTCGGTCATGGCGAGGCAGACGAGCCCTCGCCCCCACTTGGCCATGAAGTTGATGGCCTCCGGGGTCACGCACTCGGCGGCCATGCACAGGTCGCCCTCGTTCTCCCGGTCCTCGTCGTCCGTCAGGATCACCATCCGGCCGGCGCGGATCTCGGCCAGGGCGTCGTCGACGGAGACGATCACGTCGGAGGCTTCGTGCGGGGTCGTCGGGCGCTTCGGGACGGGCAGGCGGGAGACCGGGGACGGGGAATCCGAGGGCATTCGCTACTCCCGTGCGTCGCGTACGGACCGCCGCTGGCGGTTCCGTCGGACATCGCGGGGCCGGGCCAGCGCCGCGCGTGGGGCTCGGCGCGAACCTATCAGCGGCTGATTCGAGCGTCAACGCGCGGGCAGGCCGACGAGGCGCCGGGTGCGGCGCCGGGCCTCAGCGCGCAGAGGCCGGCGACGGCGCCGCGGCCGGGGGTCGGCGCCGGTCCACGTGCTGCAGGACGGAGCCGACGAACTTCTCCTCGGTGACGCCGAACTTCCGCCCGAACTGATGCTTCTGGTCGAGGGACCGGTAGAGGGCGCGCAGCAGCTCCCGGAACGTCTCGATCACGCCCTCGCCGCGGTTCGCCACCGCGGGGAACGTCGGGATGTCCTTCCAGGCGGCGCGGATCTCCTCCAGGGGCTTCACGTCGGGCAGATCGCGCTTGTTGAACTGGACGACCTTCGGGATGCGCTCGAAGTCGATGCCGTTCGCGCGCAGGTTCGCCTCCATGTCGCGCCACGAGAAGGTGTTGGCGGCGGCGGCGGAGCGCTGGGAGTCGGCGACGAAGACGACGGCGTCGGCGCCCGAGAGCACCACCTTGCGCGTGGCCTTGTGCATGACCTGCCCCGGCACCGTGAAGAGCTTGAGCTTCACGGCGAAGCCCGAGCCGGTGCCGAACTCGATCGGCAGGAAGTCGAAGTAGAGCGTGCGGTCGTCGGCGGTGTCGAGGGCCACGAGCTTGCCGCGCGCGGAGGGGTCGAGCAGCTCGTGGAGCTGCTGCAGGTTCGTGGTTTTCCCGGAGAGCGCGGGCCCGTAGTAGACCACCTTCACGGTGACCTCCCGGGCCGACATGTTGATCTGCACCATCGGCAGAGCTCTCCCGTCGGCTGCCAACGCAGCGCGCCCCTCCCTGGCGGGGCTCTGTGGACTCCATCGGCGGGACAGGCCTGGGAATGAAGCTGCGCGGTGACGATGGGTCGCCGGCGGGGCGCCCGCGGCCCTCAGCGCCGGGCGAAGGCGGCAAGCAGCGCCCGCGCGGCGGCCGCGGGAGTCGTCTTCTGCGCCTCCACCTCGCGCTCGAGCACCGGGATGCGCTCCCGGACGGCGGTGTGGGAGCGGAAGGCCTCGTGCAGGCCCTCCTCGATCAGGGACCACATCCACGCCTTGGCCTGGCCGCGGCGCTTCGACGCGAACTCCCCCGACGCCTCGAGGGCCGTCCGATGGGCGCGCACGGTCTGCCAGACGACGTCGATCCCCGTCCCCACGAGGGCGCTCGCGCAGAGCACCGGGGGGCTCCAGGCGCTCGACGCGTGGCGCAGCAGCGCGAGGGCCGCGGCGTACTGGCTGCGGGTCCGCTCCGCGGCGGCCGCGCCGTCGCCGTCGGCCTTGTTGACGACGATCAGGTCCGCGAGCTCGATCACGCCCTTCTTGATGCCCTGGAGCTCGTCGCCGGAGCTCGGCTGGAGGAGCACGCAGAAGCAGTCGACCATGGAGGCGACCGCGACCTCCGACTGCCCGACCCCGACCGTCTCCACCAGGATCACGTCGAAGCCCGCCGCCTCGCACACGAGCATCGCCTCGCGCGTGCGGTGGGCGACACCGCCCAGGGACCCGCCGCTCGGCGAGGGTCGGATGAAGGCGCGCGGGTCGGCGGCGAGACGCTCCATGCGGGTCTTGTCGCCGAGGATGCTGCCCCCGGTCACGGGGCTCGAGGGATCGACCGCGAGCACCGCGACGCGATGCCCGGCCTCGACGAGATGGAGGCCGAAGGTCTCGATGAAGCTGCTCTTGCCGACGCCCGGAGCGCCGGTGATGCCCAGGCGCACGCTGCGACCGGTGAACGGGACGAGCTCCTCGAGCACCGCCTGGGCAAGGGCCGCGTGATCGGCGCGCGTGCTCTCGAGCAGCGTGATGGCCTTGGCCACGCGCCGCCGCTCGCCCGCGCGCACGCCGGCGACGTAGGCGGATCTCTCCGCCGCCGACGCCGCTTCCGCGCTCACGCGTCGACGCTCACGCGCGTCGGGCGCGCACGGCCTGGAGCACCTCGCGGGCGGCCTTCGGCACGGGCGTGCCCGGTCCGAACACCGCCGCGGCGCCGTGCTCCTTCAGGTACGCGTAGTCCTTCGGCGGGATCACGCCGCCGACCACTACCACGACGTCGTTCGCGCCCTGCTGCCGCAGCGCGGCCACGAGCTGGGGCACGAGCGTCTTGTGGCCTGCGGCCTGGCTCGAGACGCCGACCACGTGCACGTCGTTCTCGATGGCCTGGCGCGCGGCCTCCTCCGGCATCTGGAACAAGGGGCCGACGTCGACGTCGAAGCCCAGGTCGGCGAAGGCCGTCGCGATCACCTTCATGCCGCGGTCGTGGCCGTCCTGGCCGAGCTTCACCACGAGGATCCGCGGCCGGCGGCCCTCGGCCTTCGCGAACTCCTCCACCTCGCGGCGCACCGCCTCGAACTCCTCGTCGCCCTGGTACACGGCGCCGTACACCCCCGACACGGAGCGGATCTCCGCGCGATGCCGCGTGAAGACCTGCTCCAGGGTCTCCGAGATCTCGCCCACGGTCGCACGCACGCGGGCGGCCTTCACGGCCGCCTCGAGCAGGTTCCCCTGCCCGCTCTCGGCGATCCGCCGGAGCGCCGCCAGCGCGCCCTCGACCGCACGCGCGTCGCGCGTGGCGCGGATCTTTCGCAGGCGAGCGACCTGCGCCTCACGCACCGCGGTGTTGTCGATGTCGAGCACCTCGAGGGGCTCCTCGGCCGGCGCCGGGTAGCGGTTCACGCCGACGATCACGTCGTCCCCGCGATCGATGCGCGCCTGGCGCCGCGTCGCGCACTCCTCGATCTTGAGCTTCGGCATGCCCTGCTCGATCGCCTTCGCCATGCCGCCCAGGGCCTCGACGTCGGCGACGATGCGCCGCGCCTTCTCCGCCAGCTCGTGGGTCAGCGACTCCATGAAGTAGGAGCCGCCCCACGGATCGACCACGTGCGGGATGCCGCTCTCCTCCTGGAGGATGAGCTGCGTGTTGCGCGCGACGCGCGCCGTGGCGTCGGTCGGGAGCCCCACGGCCTCGTCCATCGCGTTGGTGTGGAGCGACTGGGTGCCGCCGAAGACCGCGGCCATCGCCTCGACCGTCGTGCGGATCACGTTGTTCATCGGGTCCTGCTCGGTGAGCGTCCAGCCCGAGGTCTGGCAGTGCGTGCGCAGCATCGAGCTCTCGGCCTTCTTCGGCGAGAACTCGCGCATGAGCTCGGCCCAGAGCAGGCGGGCCGCCCGCATCTTGGCGACCTCCATGTAGAAGTTCATGCCGATGGCCCAGAAGAAGGAGAGCCGACCGGCGAACTCGTCGACGTCGAGGCCCTTCGAGAGGGCGGCACGCACGTACTCGAGGCCGTCCGCGAGCGTGAACGCGAGCTCGATGTCCGCCGTCGCCCCGGCCTCCTGCATGTGGTAGCCGCTGATCGAGATCGAGTTGAAGCGCGGCATCTCTCTCGCCGTGAACTCGATGATGTCGGCCACGATCCGCATGCTCGGTCCCGGCGGATAGATGTACGTGTTGCGGACCATGAACTCCTTCAGGATGTCGTTCTGGATGGTCCCGGTGAGCTTTTCGTGGGGAACGCCCTGCTCTTCGCCCGCCACGATGAAGCAGGCGAGCACCGGCAGGACGGCGCCGTTCATGGTCATGGACACGGACATCTGGTCGAGCGGGATGCCGTCGAAGAGGATCTTCATGTCCTCGACGGAGTCGATCGCGACGCCGGCCTTCCCGACGTCGCCGACGACGCGCGGGTGGTCGGAGTCGTAGCCGCGATGGGTCGCGAGGTCGAAGGCGACCGAGAGACCCTTCTGGCCCGCGGCGAGGTTCCGCCGGTAGAAGGCGTTCGACTCCTCGGCCGTCGAGTAGCCGGCGTACTGGCGGATCGTCCAGGGCCGGTTGGCATACATCGTGGCGCGCGGGCCGCGCAGGTAGGGCCAGAGGCCCGGGAGCGAGTCGAGGTGCGGCAGGCCGCGCAGGTCCGCGGCGGTGTAGAGCGGCTTCACGGCGAGGCCCTCGGCCGTCTGCCAGCGGAGGCTCTCGGGGTCCTTGCCGCGCAGCTCCTTGCGCGCCTCCTCGCGCCAGGCCTCGACGTCCGGCTGCTTGGCCCCGGGCCCCGTCTCCGTCGCCATCGCTCGCTCTCCTCTCCTCCCTGGCGGCGCCGGCCGGCGTCCGCGGGGATGCTCGGACCATAGCCGCGGGCGTCCGGCTTGGGTGGCCCTCCAGCGAGCGTCGCTCGCGTCCCGGCGGCCCGACGGACTTCGGCTGCCTACATCGAGCGTCGGTAGCGACCGCCCACCTCGAACAACGCGTTCGTGATCTGGCCCAGGCTCGCGACCTTGACCGTCTCCATCAGCTCGGCGAAGACGTTGCCGCCCGCGAGGGCCACCTCCTGGAGACGCCGCAGCAAGGCGGGCGCGGCCTCGGCGTGGCGCGCCTGGAATGCTCGCACGTTCTCGAGCTGGGCCTGCTTCTCGACCTCCGTCGAGCGCATCAGCGCCGGGGGCCTCGTCGCCGTCTCCGGGGTCGGGCTCTCGAAGGTGTTGACGCCCACGATCGGGAGCGCGCCCGAGTGCTTCAGCGACTCGTAGTGGAGGCTCTCCTCCTGGATCTTGCCGCGCTGGTAGAGCGTCTCCATGGCGCCGAGCACGCCGCCCCGCTCCGAGAGGCGCTCGAACTCGCGCAGCACCGCCTCCTCGACCAGGTCGGTGAGACGCTCGATCACGTAGGCCCCCTGGCAGGGGTTCTCGTTCTTCGTGAGCCCGAGCTCGCGCTGGATCACGAGCTGGATCGCCACCGCGCGCCGGACCGACTCCTCCGTCGGCGTGGTCACGGCCTCGTCGTACGCGTTCGTGTGGAGGCTGTTGCACTGGTCCTGGATCGCCGTCAGGGCCTGGAGCGTGGTGCGGATGTCGTTGAACGCCATCTCCTGCGCGTGCAGCGAACGGCCCGACGTCTGGATGTGGTACTTGAGCTTCTGGCTCCGCTCCGCGGCGCGGTAGCGCTCGCGCAGCGCGACCGCCCAGAGGCGCCGCGCGACGCGCCCGATCACCGAGTACTCCGCGTCGAGCCCGTTCGAGAAGAAGAAGGAGAAGTTCGGCGCGAACTCGTCGATCGACATCCCGCGCGCCAGGTAGACCTCGCAGTAGGCGAAGGCATTGGCGAGGGTGAACGCGAGCTGGGTGATCGGGTTCGCCCCGGCCTCGGCGATGTGATAGCCGGAGATCGAGACGGAGTAGAAGTTCCGGACGCGGTTCGCGACGAACCACTCCTGGATGTCGCCCATGAGGCGCAGCCCGAACTCGGTGGAGAAGATGCACGTGTTCTGGGCCTGGTCCTCCTTCAGGATGTCGGCCTGCACGGTCCCCCGCACGCGCGAGAGCACGTCGGCGCGGATGCGCGCGTAGGTCTCGGCGTCGACCGCGCGATCGCCCGGGATCCCGAGCAGCCCGAGGCCGAGGCCGTCGTGGCCCTCGGGCAGGGGCTCCCGATAGCGCGGCAGCGCGGCCCCTCCGAGGCGCGCGCGAACCTCCTCCAGCCGACCCGTCTCCCGGAGGTGTCGCTCGACGTTCTGGTCGATCGCCGCGTTCAGGAAGAAGGCGAGCACCATCGGGGCCGGGCCGTTGATCGTCATCGAGACCGAGGTCGCGGGATCGACGAGGTCGAAGCCCGAGTAGAGCTTCTTCGCGTCGTCGAGGCTGCAGACCGAGACGCCCGAGTTCCCGACCTTGCCGTAGATGTCGGGCCGCGGATCGGGATCGCGGCCGTAGAGCGTCACGCTGTCGAAGGCCGTCGAGAGGCGCGGCGCCTTCTGGCCTCGCGCCAGCAGGTGGAAGCGCCGGTTCGTGCGCTCGGGCGTGCCCTCGCCCGCGAACATGCGCGTCGGGTCCTCGCTCTCGCGCTTGAAGGGGAACACGCCCGCGGTGAACGGGAAGACGCCGGGCACGTTCTCGAGGGCGAGGTAGCGGAGCTGGTCGCCCCAGCTCTCGGCGTGGGGAACCGCGACCTTCGGCAGCGTGGTGCCCGAGAGGGTCGTCGTGAAGTTCGACACGCGGAACCGCTGCTCGCGCACTCCGTACTCCTGATCGGGCGCCTCGTAGCGCGCGCGGAGGTCCGGCCAGCCGGCGAGCGCCGCGCGCTCCTCCGGCGTGAGCTCCGCCAGGAGCGCGTCGTAGCGGCGCCGCAGCAGGCGCACCGGCTCGCTCGCGGCGGCGTCTTCGGCCGCGGGTCCGAACGGCACGAGCCCGACCGGCGGCGGGCTTCCGAGCTGCTCCAGGGTACGCGCGAGGGCGAAGGCGTCGCTCGCGCGGCGGGCCTGGCCTTCGACGCGCGCGCGATAGCCGCGCACCGTCTCGGCGATCTCGGCGAGATAGCGCGTGCGCGCAGCGGGAATGAGCGGCCGCGGCGCGGCGTCCGCGACCTCGCCGGCCACCGCCGTGCTGCCCGTCCTCGGGGCGAAGTCGCGTGCGCCGAGCGCCGCGAGCTTCTCGCACACGAGACGGTGCAGGCGGTCCGTCCCGGGGTCGCCGAAGCGGCTCGCGATCGTCGCCACCACCGGCAGCGCGTCGTCCGCGAGCTCCGCGGCGCCGTGGTTGCGACGCCACTGCTTCCGCACGTCGCGCAGCGCGTCCTTCGCGCCGGGGCGGTCGCACTTGTTCACCACCACCACGTCGGCGAGCTCGAGCATGTCGATCTTCTCGAGCTGGGACGGCGCGCCGTACTCCGGTGTCATCACGTAGAGCGAGAGGTCCGCGAGGTCGACGATCTCCGAGTCGCTCTGTCCGATCCCGGCGGTCTCGACGAGCACGAGATCGAAGCCCGCGGCGCGGAGCACCGCGATGCCGTCGCGCACCGCCTCCGACAGCGCGAGGTGTGCCTGGCGCGTCGCGAGGGAGCGCACGAACACGCCCTCGCCGTGGATCGCGTTCAACCGGATCCGGTCGCCGAGCAGCGCGCCGCCCGAGCGGCGTCGCGTGGGGTCGACGAGCAGGAGGCCGATCCTGCGCCCCGGCGCGTCGAAGCGCAGCCGCCGCACGAGCTCGTCCACCACGCTCGACTTCCCGGCGCCGCCGGTGCCGGTCAGGCCCACCACGGGCGCGCGGGCGCCGGCGCGCTTCGCGGCGAGCGCGTCGCGCACGCGCTGCACCGCGGGACCGCCCCGCGGCCCTTCCTCCTCGAGGAAGCTGATCACGCGCGCCACGGCGGCCGGATCGGCGGGCGACAGGCGATCGAGCTCGTCCGCGAGCCGGCGCGGCCCGGGGCGGGCGGACTCCTCGAGGATCTGGCGGACCATCCCCTCGAGCCCGAGCCGCCGCCCGTCCTCGGGGCTGAAGATCCGTGCCACGCCGTGCCGCTCGAGGGACTCGATCTCCTCGCCCACGATCACGCCGCCGCCGCCTCCGTACACACGGACGTGGGGCGCACCGCGCTCGCGCAGGCGATCCACGAGGTAGCCGAAGTACTCCATGTGGCCGCCCTGGTAGGACGACACGCAGACGGCGTGGGCGTCCTCCTGGAGCGCGGCGTCCACCAGCTCGTCGACCGATCGATCGTGGCCGAGGTGGATCACCTCGGCGCCCTGCGCCTGGAGCAGCCGGCGGATGATGTTGATCGATGCGTCGTGGCCGTCGAACAGGGACGCCGCCGTCACGACGCGCACGCGCGGGGCGCGGCTCGCGATCGGGGTGACGGCGGGCTCGCCGGCGCTCGGGTCCGCGGGGGCGGTCGTCATCGACGTCCTCCTGCCCGCCGCGTGCGGGCCCGTGTCGCGCCCGAGGCGCCGACGCCTCCGACGCGACGCTCGACGTGGTCGCGATAGCGCGAGATCTCCTCGCGCAGCCGCGCGAGCTCCGCGATCCGCGCGTCGACCTCGCCGAGCCGACGACCGAGGAGCTCGTCGAGCCGGCGCAGCATGGCGCGCGTCGAGCCGGCGATCGCGTGGACGGCGTTCAGCTCCCGGATCGCCGTGAGCGGCAGCCCGAGCGCCTTCAGGCGCTGGATGAAGCGGAGCCGCTCGAGCTCGTCCTCGCCGTAGACGCGCCGCCCCCCCGCGCGTCGACGCACGCCGGGCAGCAGGCCGAGCTCCTCGTAGTAGCGGATCGTGCGCGCGGTGAGGCCCGTCGCCGCGCAGACCTCCCGGATCGAGCGCAGGCGGCCGTCGGACGCCTCGGCCGGAACGCGTTCACTTTGCCAGCTCACGTCAGCTGGGTAGCAGACCCCTCGGGAGCTCGCCCGTCCGCCCGTGGCGGGCCGGGTCGAGCCGGATCGGGTCCCTCAGACCGGGGTCACGGAGTGGCGCTTGCGCGGCTCGGCGTCGCGCCGGCCGCGTGCCACGCGGAAGCGCGCCACGAGCTCGTCGCGCAGCTCGGCCGGCGGGACGATCGCGTCGACCACGAGCTCGCTCGCGAGGTGCGCGACGTCGATCTCCTCGGCGAACTCCCGCCGCAGGCGCTCGGTCTCGGCGGCCCGCTCGGCCTCGGGCAGCGCCTCGAGCTTGTTGGCGTAGACCGCATTCACCGCCGCCTCGGGGCCCATCACGGCGATCATCGCCGAGGGCAGCGCGAGGCAGGCGTCGGGCTCGAAGCCGGGTCCGCACATCGCGTAGAGGCCCGCGCCGTAGGCCTTGCGCACGATCACGCTGATGCGCGGCACGGTCGCCTCGGCGACCGCCATGATCATCTTCGCGCCCGCCCGGATGATCCCCTGGCGCTCGACCTGCTTGCCGATCATGAAGCCGGGTACGTCGGCCAGGTAGAGGAGCGGGAGCCCGAAGGCGTCGCAGAGCTGGATGAAGCGCGCGGCCTTGTCCGCGGAGTCGACGAACAGGACGCCGCCCTTCACCTTCGGCTGGTTCGCGATCACGCCGATCGGCTGGCCGTCGAGGCGCGCGAAGCCCGTCAGGACCTCGCCGGCGAAGAGCTTCTTGATCTCGAAGAAGCTCTCGGCGTCGACCACCCGCGCGATCACCTCGCGCATGTCGAAGAACTTGTTCTCCCCGCGCGGGATCACGCTCTCGAGGTCCTCGCACGAGACGGCGGGCCGCTTCGCGGCGATCGCGGGGAGCGGCGCCTCCGCGTTCGACGGCAGGTACGAGAGGTAGCGGCGCGCAGCGGCGAGCGCCTCGGGCTCGTCCTTCGCGAGCAGGTCGCCGCAGCCCGACACGCTGCAGTGCATGCGCGCTCCGCCCATCTCCTCGAGCGTCACCTTCTGGCCGATCACCATCTCCGCCATGCGCGGCGAGCCGAGATACATGCTGGCGTTGCCCTCGACCATGAAGACCGCGTCGCAGAACGCGGGAATGTATGCCCCGCCCGCCGCGGAGGGGCCGAACAGCACGCAGAGCTGGGGGATCATCCCGGAGAGGCGGACCTGGTTGTGGAAGATGCGTCCCGCGCCGCGCCGGCCGGGGAACATCTGCACCTGGTCGGTGATGCGGGCGCCGGCGGAGTCGACGAGATAGACGAGGGGCACGCGCAGGCGCTCCGCGCGCTCCTGGATGCGCAGGATCTTCTCGACGGTGCGCGCGCCCCACGAGCCGGCCTTCACGGTCGAGTCGTTCGCCATCACGCAGACCGTGCGCCCGTCGACGCTGCCGGTGCCCGTGACCACGCCGTCCGCCGGAAGGTCGCCCGCGAGCTGGTTGGCGAACGCCGCCTCCTCGACGAACGAGTCTTGGTCGAGGAGGAGACGCAGCCGATCGCGGCAGAAGAGCTTCCCGTCGGCCTTGGCCTTCGCGTGGTACTTCGGCTCGCCGCCCGCTCGGATGCGCGCGCGCGCCTCGCGAACCTCGGCTCCGCTCTTCATCGTCCCTCCTCGCCGAGCCGGCGCTCGCCGCGCTTCGCCCGATACACACGCCCCGGTAGCGGCCTCCGCAGCACCTCGTCCTCGAGCCACGCGCTCGTGTCTACGAGGGCTCCGAGATCGATGCCCGTCGCCACGCCGCCGCGCTCGAAGAGATCGACCACGTCCTCGGTCGCGACGTTGCCCGAGGCGCCCGGGGCGTAGGGACAGCCGCCGAGGCCCGCGAGGGACGCGTCGAACGTGCGGATTCCGGCCTCGTAGCCCGCCTGCACGTTCGCGAGCGCGCGGCCGTAGGTGTCGTGCAGATGGAGCGCCACGCGCTCGAGGGGCGCCTCGCCTGCGACCGCCGCGACGAGCGCGCGCACCTGGCGCGGATGGCCCACGCCGATCGTGTCGCCGAGGCTCAGCTCGTCGACGCCGAGCGCGAACAGGCGCCGCACCACGTCGATCACCTGGCGGAGCGGCACGTCACCCTCGTACGGGCAGCCGCACACCGTGGAGACGTAGGCGCGCAGCCCGACGCCGTCCGCTCGGGCGCGCTCGGCCACGGGCCGGAAGCGCTCGATCGACTCCGCCACGGAGCAGTTCACGTTCTTCCGGTTGTGGGTCTCGCTCGCCGAGAGGAAGAGCGCCGCGACCGGTAGCCCCGTCGCATGGAAGCGCTCGTAGCCCTGCAGGTTCGGCACGAGCGCGGAATAGCGGACTCCGTCGCGCCGGGGCGCCTCCTTGGCCACGAGCTCCGCGTCGGCGAGCTGCGGGATCCAGCGCGGCGAGACGAAGGACGTGACCTCGATCCGGCGCAGGCCCGAGACCGCGAGGCGCGAGATCAGCGCGAGCTTCTCCGCCGTCGGAACCCGCTCGGGCTCGTTCTGGAGGCCGTCGCGCGGCCCGACCTCGTACAGGACGACGCCGGGTTCGGGCGCCACTACGCCTCGTAGCTGTAGAACCCGCGGCCCGTCTTGCGGCCGAGCCAGCCGGCTTCCACGCGCTTCTTGATCTCGAGGCACGGCGCGTAGCGGGGCTCGCCGTACTCGCGGTACAGGCTGTCGAGGATGGCGTAGACGACGTCGAGCCCGACGAGGTCCGCCAGCGCGAGCGGCCCGAGCGGATGGTTGCAGCCGAGCTTCATGCACTCGTCGATCGCATCGGGCTCGGCGACGCTCTGCTGCAGCGCGAAGGCGGCCTCGTTGATCATCGGGAAGAGCACCCGGTTCACGACGAAGCCGGGCGAGTCCTTCACGTCGATCGGCACCTTGCCCAGGCTCTCCGCGAGCCCGCGCACCGCGGCGATCGTCGCGTCGGTCGTGCGCATGCCACGCACGACCTCGACGAGCTTCATGAGCGGTACCGGATTGAAGAAGTGGAGGCCGACGAAGTGGCCGGGCTTCTTCAGGTACGAGGCGAGCTTCGTCACCGACAGGCTCGACGTGTTCGTGGCGATGATCGCTTCCTCGCCCACGATGGTGTCGATGCGCTGCAGGAGCTCGCGCTTCACGTCGAGCTCCTCGGGCGCGCACTCGATCACGCGCTCGCAGCCCTTGAGCTCCTCGAGCGGGACGACGCCGCGGATCCGCTCCATCGTCTCGCCGAGCTCGGCCTCGGTCAGCTTCTGCTTCGCGAGCAGCCGCTCGAGCTGCTTGCGGATCGCCGTGATCCCCCGGTCCACCGACTCCTGCCGGCGGTTCTGGAACACGACCTGGTAGCCGGCCTGGGCCGCCGCCTGCGCGATGCCCTGGCCCATGGTGCCGGTCCCGACGATGCCGATGGTATGCCGCTGGGGGCTCGCCATGGTCAGAGGATCTCCACGCCGACGGCCACGGCCTCGCCGCCGCCGATGCAGAGCGTCGCGATGCCCCTGCGCTGGCCGCGGTCCTTGAGCGCGTGGATCAGCGTCACGAGCACCCGCGCGCCGGAGCAGCCGATCGGGTGGCCGAGGGAGACCGCGCCGCCGTTCACGTTCACGCGCTCGGCGTCGAGGCCGTGATCGGTCATCGCCGCCATCGTCACGCCGGCGAACGCCTCGTTGATCTCGTAGAGATCCCAATCGAGGGGCTTGGTGCCCGTCTTGGCGTAGAGCTTCTTCAGGGCCTCGACCGGCGCCACGGTGAACCACTTCGGCTCGACCGCGGCCGAGGCGTCGGCGACGATGCGCGCGAGCACGCCGTAGCCGCGCTGCTTCGCCACGTCGGCCGACGTCACGACCAGCGCGGCCGCGCCGTCGTTGATGCTCGATGCGTTCGCCGCCGTGACGGTGCCGGTCTTCGAGAACGCGGGCTTGAGCCCCGGCATCTTGTCGAGCTGCGCCTTCTTCGGCCCCTCGTCCTCCTCGACGAGCACCGGCTCGCCCTTCTTCTGGGGCACCGGAACGCCCACGATCTCGGCCTTGAACTTGCCGGCCTTCTGGGCCTGGATCGCACGCTCGAAGCTGCGCCGCGCGAAGGCGTCCTGGGCCTCGCGCGTGAAGCCGTACTTCTCCGCCACCAGGTCGCCGCAGTTGCCCATGTGCACGTTGTCGTAGGGATCCCAGAGGCCGTCGAAGATCATCGAGTCGACGAGCGTGCCATTCCCCATGCGATAGCCGCTGCGCGCGTTCGGGAGCAGGTAGGGCGCGTTCGACATCGACTCCATGCCGCCGGCCACCACCACGTCGGCCTCGCCGCAGGCGATCTCGCGCCGCGCGAAGATCACGGCCTGGAGGCCCGAGCCGCACACCTTGTTGACCGTGATCGCGCCGGTCGCGACGGGGAGCCCCGCCTTGATCGCGGCCTGGCGCGCGGGCGCCTGGCCGATCCCGCCGGAGAGCACGCAGCCGAAGATCACGCGGTCGACCTGCTCCGGCGCGGCGCCGGCCCGTCGCACGGCCTCGCGGATCGCGATCGCGCCGAGCTCCGGCGCCGAGAGGCTGGAGAGCGCGCCCTGGAAGCTCCCGATCGGGGTCCGGGCAGCGCTCGCGAGCACGACTTCCGGCTGGGTCGAAGGACTCATGGGGTTCTCCTGGTGAGAGTCGACCGCGGTCCGGAGCGGACCGGGATGGCTCACGATTCACGGATCGAAGAGTGCGAAACACCCTACACGATGCGAAAGGGCCGAGTCAAACCGAAGGCCGCCCGCGGACTTCGAGTCATCCGTACCCGAGGCCCTCGATGCGCTTGCGCCGCTCCGTCCAGCTCGGCTCCTCCTTCACCCAGAGCTCGAGGTGGACGCGCGTGCCGAGCAGGCGCTCGATCTCGACCCGCGCGCGGCTGCCGATCTCGCGGATCATCGCGCCCCCGGCACCGATCACGATCTGCTTCTGGGACGCGCGCGCGACGAGCAGGTTCGCGCGGATCCGCACGAGCTCGGGCCGCGATTCGTCGAACTGCATGACCTCCACCGCGAGGCCGTAGGGCACCTCCTGCCGCAGCAGGAGGAACGCGGCCTCCCGCACGAGCTCGGCCGCGAGGAAGCGCACGGGCCGATCCGTGAGCTCGTCCTCGGGATGGAAGGCCGGGCCCTCGGGCAGGCGGGCGATCACGTCGGAGAGGAGCGCCGGAAGACCCTCGCCCGTCCGCGCCGAGACCGCGTGGCACGAGACGGCCTTGCGGCTCTGCTCCGGCGGCCAGGGGGCGCGTCGCTCCGGCGGCAGATCCGCCTTCGTGCCGACGGCGATCCAGGGCGTGCCCCGCGCCGAGAGCTTCGCGACGAGGGCGTCGTGGGCCGGCTCCCAGCCGACGCCGAGATCGACCAGCACGAGGGCGAGGTCACAGCTCTCGGCGGCCATCGCCGCAGCGCGCTGCATCGCCTCGTGGAGCGCGCCCTTGCCCCCGTGCAGGCCCGGCGTGTCGACGAGCAGGATCTGCGCGCCCGGCAAGCTCAGGATCCCGACGAGCCTGCCGCGCGTGGTCTGCGGCTTCGGTGTGACGATCGCGAGCTTCTCGCCCACGAGCCGGTTCATGAGCGTCGACTTGCCCGAGTTCGGAAGGCCGAGCAGCGCGACCTCGCCGGTGCGGTGGGGCTCAACCATCTCCGCCCGCCTCGGCAGCCGAGGGCTCGGCTTCGAGCCGCGCCGACTCGCGCTCCTCGAGCGCGTGGAGCGCGGCCTCGGCCGCGCGCCGCTCGGCGACGCGCTTGGTGCGCGCGACGCCCGCGCCACGCACGCCGTCGCCGACGCGCGCCTCGACGCGGAACCGCGCCTCGTCGAGGTCGATCCCGCTGTCTTCGAGCGTGGTGTACACGGGAAGGCTGCGGTGGTGCTTCTGCGCCCACTCCTGGAGCCGCGTCTTCGGATCGCGGCTCGGAAGCGGCGCCTCGGCCGAGAGGGCGTCGGCGAAGCGCGTGCGGACGAACGCGAGCACCGGCGCGAGCCCGCCGTCGAGATAGAGCGCGGCGAGGATGGCCTCGAACGCGTCGGCGAGGAGCGAGTCCTTCTCCGCGCCGCCCGTCCGACGCTCGGTGCGGCCGAGCCGCAGATGGACGCCCAGGGAGAGCGCGCGCGCCTGCGGCGCCAGGGCCGCCTCGCTCACGAGCTGGAGCCGCGCCCGCGTGAGCTCGCCCTCCCGCCACTCGGGGTGCGCCTCGTAGAGGAGGTGCGCCACCGCGAGACCGAGCACGGCGTCGCCGAGGAGCTCGAGGCGCTCGTTGCTCACCGCTCCGGTCTCGTAGGCGAGCGAGGGGTGCGTGAGCGCGGTCTCGAGGAGCGCGCGCTCCGAGAACCGGTGTCCGAGCGCCGCCTCGAGATCCTCGAGCGGATGGCTCACGGCGCGCTGCTCCGGATCCAGCCTCCGCCCACCACCTCGTCCCCCACGTAGAGCACGGCCGCCTGGCCCGGCGAGACGGCTCGCACCGGCGCATCGAAGCGCACGTCGACGTCGCCGTCCGGCCTCGGGAGGAGCGTCGCCGACGCCCCCTCGTGACGGTGGCGGATCCGCAGCAGGCCGCGGACCGGAGGCGCGGGCGGAGCGCCGTCGATCCAGGTCGCTCCCTCGAGCACCGCACGAGCGGCGTGCAGCTCCTCCTGCGTGCCGACGTGCACCCGGTTCGCTGCGGCGTCGAGCCCCGTCACGAACGTGCGTCGGCCGAGCGCGACGCCGAGTCCCCGACGCTGGCCGACCGTGAAGCGATGGATGCCCCGGTGTCGCCCGACGACGCGGCCCGCACCGTCCACGATCTCGCCTTCGCCGGGGAGCGCGCCGGGGCGAAGCCGCTCCACGACGGCGGCGTAGTCGCCGTCGGGCACGAAGCAGATCTCCTGGCTCTCCGGCTTGTCGGCCGTCGCGAGCCCGAGCGCGCGCGCGCGCGCCCGCACCTCTTCCTTCGTGAGCTCCCCCAGCGGGAAGCGCACGCGTGCGAGCTGCTCCTGGTCGAGATCGAACAGGAAGTAGGACTGGTCCTTCGTGGCGTCGCGCCCGCGCAGGAGACGCCAGCGGCACGTCTCGGGATCGCGCACGTTGCGTGCGTAGTGGCCGGTCGCCACGGCCTCGGCGCCGAGCGCCCGGGCGCGCTCGAGCAGGTGCCGGAACTTGAAGCGGCGATTGCAGGCGACGCAGGGGATCGGCGTGCGTCCGGCGAGGTAGGCGTCGGCGAAGGGCTCGATCACCTCGGCGCGGAACGCATCGGTGTAGTTCGCGACGTAGAAGCGGATGCCCAGGCGATCGGCCACGCGCCGCGCGTCGTCCGCGTCGTCGAGGGAGCAGCAGCGGGACGCGCCGCCCGCGAGGTGCATCGTGACGCCGATCACCTCGAGCCCCTGCTCCACGAGGAGCGCCGCGGCGACCGACGAGTCGACGCCGCCGGACATCGCCACCACGACCCGGGCGCCGCGCGCGCTCATGCGGGCCCCGCGGCGGCGCGGATCCGCGCCACGAGATCCGGCAGGAGCGTCAGCACGTGGTCGACCTTCGCATCGTCGACGCCGAGCCCGACGCTGAGGCGGATCGCGCAGCGCGCACGCGCCGGGGGCACGCCCATCGCCAGCAGCACGGGAGAGGGCTCGAGGGATCCCGAGCTGCACGCGGCGCCCGTCGATACGGCGACGCCCTCGAGATCGAGCGCCGCGAGGAGCGCCTCGCCGGCGACGTCGCGGAACTCGACGTTCAGCACGTGCGGCAGCGCGTCCGTCGCAGCCCCGTGTCGCACCACGCCCGGGACCTTGGCGACGATTCCCTCCCAAAGTCGATCGCGCAGACGCGCCGACTCCGCCGCGCGGCGCGCGCCCTCGCGCCGCGCGAGCGCGCACGCGGCGCCGAGACCGACGGCGCCCACGAGGCTCGGCGTGCCCGCGCGCCGGCGGCGCTCCTGCGGCCCGCCCCGGAGCAGCGGGGCGAGCGGGACGCCGCGCCGGACGTACAGGAAGCCCGCGCCCTTCGGCCCGTTCAGCTTGTGCGCGGAGCCGGAGAGCAGGTCGACGGCGACGCTCCCGACGTCGATCGGCAGGCGCCCGAGCGCCTGGCTCGCATCGGAGTGGAGCCATGCGCCGCGCTGCTTCGCGCTCGCCGCGATCGCCGCGAGGGGCTGCCGCACCCCCGTCTCGTGGTTCGCGTGCTGGATCGAGACGAGCGCCGGGCCGTCGCGGAGCGCGGCTTCGAGCGACGCCAGGTCGAGGCGGCCGTCGGCGCCCACGGCGAGCCGCGTGATCTCGAGACCGTCGTCCTCGAGCGCCGCGAGGGGCTCCGCGACGGATGGATGCTCGACCGCGCTCGTGACGGCGCGTCGCGCTGCGCCAGCCGCCTCCGCCGATCCGCGGACGAGCCCGTGGAGCGCGAGGCCGTTCGACTCCGTGGCGCCGGAGGTGAAGACGATCTCGTCCGGCCGGGCGCCGATCAGCGCCGCCACCTGCTCGCGCGCCTGCTCCAACGCAGAACGCGCGGCGGCACCCTCGGCGTGCAGGCTCGACGGGTTCCCGGCGTGGTCGCGCAGGGCGCGGATGCACGCCTCCTCCACCTCCGGATCGAGCGGAGTGCTGGCGCAGTGGTCGAGATAGATGCGCGGGAAGGGCGAAGAATCCATGGGGCGCCTCGGGAGCCACGGACAGTGTGGCTCCGGACGCCCGATGGGCGCCATGGGGCCAGCCGCGCGCCGGCCGAGGCGGGTCTTCGAGCCGCAGGCGATGCGCCCGGAGCCACCGAGGCGGCCCCGGACGCATCGCCACGGATCTACTTGACCAGGAGCTCCACGCGCCGGTTCATGGCGCGCCCGTCCTTCGTCTCGTTCGACGCGACGGGGTTGCTCTCGCCGAAGCCCTGCGTCGTGAGGCGACCGGCCGACACGCCCTTGCCGACGAGGTAGCTCTTCACGGAGTCGGCGCGGCGCTGCGACAGCTTCATGTTGTAGGCGTCGGTACCGACCGAGTCCGTGTAGCCGTTCACGCTCACGGCGACGTCCGGGTTGCGACCCAGGATCGAGGCCGCCTCGTCGAGGATCACCTTCGCGTCGGGGCGGATGTTCGACTTGTCGAAGTCGAAGTTCACGCCGCGCAGAACGATCTTCTCCTTCTGCGGCGCCGGCGGCGCGGGCCTCGCGGGCGGCGGCGGCGGCGCGGGCGGAGCCTCTTCCTTCTGCAACGCGGCGCAGATCAGGTAGCCGAGACCGCCACCGACGACTGCGCCGACGCTGCCGCCGATCGCGGCCTCGTCACCATCGTGGTGCTTCGCGCTCTTCGTCCCCGCGAGAGCGCCGCCTCCACCGCCGAGCACCGCACCGACCGCGGCGCATCCGAGCGGATTGGGCCCTCCCCCTTTTCCTGCACACGCCGTCGCCATCACCCCCGCCAGGCCGACGGCCAGACCCGACATCAATCGACGCGCTGCGTTCACCACACCCTCCTTTACGGCTCACGCCGGTAGATCGCCCCGGAACCTAGCGGTCATCCGGTGAAAGTCCATGAGTCTTTTCGGGATCTCGGAGGCTTTCGTGCGGGTTCACGACGACGCGACGCGCGACACGGGTGATCGTCCCCCCACCGATTCCCGGCACCCGCGCCAGATCCGACACGCTCGAGAAGGGCCGCTCCTCGCGGGCGCGCACGATCGCCGCGGCGCGACCGGACCCGATGCCCGGGATGGCTTCGAGCGTCGCGGCGTCCGCCTGGTTGAGATCGATCGGAAGCTCGAAGAGCAGGCGCGCGGGGCCCCGGACCCGGCCCGGCGTACCGCCTGCGCAGCGGACCGTGACGGTCCGCCCCGCCAGGGTGGCGGTCTCGGTCGGCCCCCTGCACGTCCGGGTGTCGGGAGGCGACGCCACGGCCAGGGCGCGGAGCAGAAGGAAGGCGGCGAGCCCGAGGGCCGCCCGCGGCGCCTCGGCCCGGCCGTCCGGGCCCATGCCTCAGGCCTCCGCGGCCGGTCCGCCGGCGCCGGCCTCCACGAAGGCCGCGTGAAGGGCGCGCACCGCGTGCTCCATGTGCCTCTCCTCGACCACGACGCTGATCTTGATCTCGCTCGTGGAGATCATCTGGATGTTCACGCCCTCGTCGGCGAGCACGCGGAACATCTTCGACGCGACGCCCGCGTGGTCCTTCATGCCGAGCCCCACGATCGACACCTTGGCGATGCGCTCGTCGCCTTCGACCGCGCTCGCGCCGATCTCGCGGGCCGTCTGCTCCGCGATCTGGAGCGCCCGGCGGTAGTCCGACTTGGGCACGGTGAACGTCATGTCGGTCGCGCCGTCGGAGCCCAGGTTCTGGATGATCATGTCGACCACGATGCCCGAGTCGCCGAGCGGCGAGAACAGGCGCGCGGCCACCCCCGGCTGGTCCTTCACGCCGCGGATTCGGATCTTCGCCTCGTTCTTGTTGTAGGTGACTCCGGAGACGACCAGACGCTCCATCACGTCCTCCTCCCGCGTGACCCAGGTGCCGGGCGCGTCGTGGAACGACGAGCGCACGACGATCGGCACGCCATACTGCTTCGCGAACTTGACCGAACGGATCTGCAGCACCTTCGCGCCGAGGCTCGCCATCTCGAGCATCTCGTCGAACGAGATCTTCTCGAGCTTGCGCGCCGCGGGAACGAGGTTCGGATCGGTCGTGTAGACGCCGTCGACGTCGGTGTAGATCTCGCAGACGTCGGCCTTGAGCGCCGCCGCGACGGCCACCGCCGAGGTGTCCGAGCCCCCGCGGCCGAGGGTCGTCACGTTGCCCTCGTCGTCGATGCCCTGGAAGCCCGCGATCACCGCGACCGCGCCCTCCGCCAGCACGGCGCGGATGCGCTCGGCGTCGATGCTCTGGATGCGCGCGCGCGTGTGGGCGGTGTCGGTCCTCATCCCGATCTGCGCGCCGGTGAAGGAGCGGGCCTTGTGGCCGAGCCGATGGATCGCCATCGCGAGCAGCGCGATCGTCTTCTGCTCCCCGGTCGACACCAGCGCGTCGTACTCGCGCGGGTCGGGATCGGCGCCGCCGGCCTCGTGCGCGAGCTTCACGAGCGCGTCGGTCTCGCCCGCCATCGCCGACACCACGACGGCGACCCGATGGCCCGCCTCGCAGGTCGCGACCACGCGCTTCGCGACGTTCGCGATCCGCTCCACGTTCGCGACGCTCGTGCCTCCGAACTTCTGGACGATCAGTGCCATCGGGAGTTCTCCTGCGCCGCGAGGGAGCGGCGCCAGCGCGCGAGGAGGGCTTCGGAGGCCGGGCCGTGGGCAGACGCCGACACGCGACGCGCCGTCGCTCCGACGGCGGCATCGCGCGCGAGGCGGATCACGAGACGGTCGGTCGGGAGCGCGTCCGGGAATCGGTCCGCCCACTCGATCGCGACCACGCGACCGGGGACCAGGGCATCGAGGAAGCCCGCCGCCTCGAGGGACGCTTCGCTCTCGAGCCGGTAGAGATCGAGGTGCACGAGCACGGGCCCGTCCGGGCGCGCGTACTCGCTCGCGATCACGAAGGTCGGGCTCCCCACGGCGTCGGGATCGAGGCCCAGCCCGGCGGCGACGCCCTTCACGAAGAGCGTCTTCCCGGCGCCGAGCGGGCCTTCGAGCGCGACCACGCAGCCCGCGTCGTCGATCACGGAGCCGAGGGCTCGTCCCAAGGCGAAGGTGTCCTCAGGGCTCTGGGAAGGGAAGCAGGAGACCACTTCGGGGCAGCCCGGCGTCGCGGGCGATGCACTCTGCTCCCTGGCCTGCCTCACCATCTCGGACTCCATCCGCGCCGGCCGCGCCGCCCGGGCCGCCTTCGCCGTCTTCCGACGCGCCGTCGCGCAGCACGCGCAGTGCGTCCGGGATCGCGTCCGCGAGCTCGCTCGCCCGCAGGCCCGCGGCGCCGTGCCGCACCTGCCAGCGATCGCCGGCGAGGCCGTGCACGTACACCGCCGTGGCCGCCGCCTCGAATGCACCCATGCCCTGGGCCAGCAGCCCCGCGACGACGCCGCACAGGACGTCGCCGGTGCCCCCGGTACCGAGCGCCGCGCCACCGGTGGGGTTCACGGCGACGCGGCCCCCGGGCGCCGCGACGACCGTCGCTGCGCCCTTCAGCACGATCACGGCCCCCGTGCGCGCCGCGAGCGAGCGGGCAACGCCCACGCGATCGCGATTCACGTCCGCCGCCGTGAGACCGAGGAAGCGGGCGGCCTCCCCGGGGTGAGGCGTCAGGATAGAAGCGGCCCTCCGGGCCTTCAACACGTCGGGCTGCGCGGCGACGGCGTTCAGGCCGTCGGCATCGAGCACGAGGGGGCGATCGGCGCGCGCCACGAGCTCCGCGATCGCCTTCTGGGTCGAGGACTCGGTGCCGAGCCCCGGACCGACCGCGAGCACGTCTCGCGCCGAGGCGAGCGCGAGGGCTTCGCGAACGGCCTCGGCCGCGAGGCCGCCCCCCGCGGTCTCCGGGAGCGGCGCGCTCATCGCCTCCGGCAGACCACTCTGCAGCACGGCGTTCTCGCCCTCCGGACAGGCCACGGTCACGAGGCCGCTCCCGGCCCGCAGCGCGCCGCGCGCCGCGAGGATCGCGGCGCCGGCCTTGCCGCGGGAGCCCGCGATCACGAGCACGTGCCCGAAGGTGCCCTTGTGTCCGGCCTGCGGTCGCGCCGGCAGGGCGGCCGCCGCGGCGGAAGCGCTCCACGATCGCGCGTCGGGAGCCACGCCCGGCGCCGCGTCCGCGATCCCGATGCGGGCCACGAGCACGCGGCCCGCGTGGGAGCGGCCGGGCTCGAGGGCGAGCGCGAGCTTCGGAAGGCCGCAGGCGACCGTGACGTCGGCGGCGACGGCGCAGCCCAGCACCTGACCCGTGTCGGTGTCGAGGCCCGAGGGCAGGTCGACGGAGACGACGCGCGCCCCGGCCTCGCGCGCGGCCGAGATCCGCGCGATCGCGTGGGCGGCCTCGCCCTCGACGGGTCGCGCGAGGCCGGTGCCGAACAGCGCGTCCACGACCACGTCGCCCGGGCCGCACGACGGGCCCGGCGGCCCTTCGACGGATACGCCGGCCGCGCGCGCCCGGGCCAGGTTCGCGCCCGCGTCGCCGCGCAGCGCAGCGGGGTCGCCGACCAGGACGACGCGCACGGCGACACCGACGAGGTGCAGGTGGCGGGCGGCGACGAGGCCGTCTCCGCCGTTGTTTCCGGCTCCCGCCACGACGAGGATGGAGCCGCCCGGCCGGAGCACGCCGAGCGCCACTTCGGCGACCGCCCGCCCGGCGCTCTCCATCAGGAGCTCGCCCGGCACTCCGAGCGCCTCGATCGTGTAGCGGTCCAGCGCGCGCATGGTGGCGGCGCCGACCAGCGGCCAGCCGTGGGATGCCGCGTCGCTCACGCCTCGCCCTCGAGCACGACCTGGCTCACGCAGAAGGCCGGATCGTGGGTGAGCGTCACACCGGCGCGCGTCACGCCGCGGGCCCGCGCGCGGTCCGCCGCGGCACCGTGGAAGCGCAGCGTCGGCGCCTCGCCGCGGCGCCTCACGATCTCGATCTCCCGCAGCGCGATCCCACCGCCGAGGGCGCGGCGCGCCGCGAGCTTCGCGGCGAGGCGCACGCCCAGGCTCTCGTGGCCCCGGCTGCGGCGCGCGGCGTAGGCACGCTCCTCGGCGCTGTACACGCGCGCGAGCAGGCGCTCGCCCCGGCGCGCGAGCAGGCGCTCGAAGCGCGGGGTGTCGACGAGCTCGAGGCCGACGGCGAGGATCGCCATCCCGCCATCATCGCGCATCGCGCGACGACTGGAGAGGGGAGCGGCGGCTCAGGCACTCCCACCCAGCAGGCGGACGAGCCGGTCGGCGAGATCCCGGGCATAGGCGTGCACGCGCGCCTCGTCCTCGCCCTCCACCATGATGCGCGCCTTCGGCTCGGTCCCGGAGTAGCGGATCAGGACGCGTCCGCCGCCCGCGAGCTCGGCCTCCACCTTGCGGATCGCCTCGGTCATCTCCGGCAGGCTCTCCAGGGGACGCTTCTCGGCGACGCGCACGTTCACCAGGACCTGGGGGAAGCGGACGAAGTCGGAGACCAGCTCCGAGAGGGGCCGCTCCCGCCGCTTCAGCACGGCGAGGATCTGGAGCGCCGTGATCAGCCCGTCGCCGGTCGTGTTGTGGTCGAGGAAGATCACGTGGCCGGACTGCTCGCCACCCAGGTTGTAGCCCCCGCTGCGCATCGCCTCGACGACGTAGCGGTCTCCGACCTGGGTGCGCACGAGGCCCACCCCCTGGCGCGCGAGCAGCTTCTCGAGGCCGAGGTTGCTCATCACCGTCGCGACGACGGCGCCCCCGCGCAGCACGCCCCGCTCGATCATGTGCTTCGCCGCGAGCGCGAGCACCGCGTCGCCGTCCACCACCTCGCCCTTCTCGCACACGAGCACGCAGCGGTCCGCGTCGCCGTCGAGGGCGATCCCCACGTCGGCGCGGACCTCGCGCACCTTCGCGGCCAGCCGCTCGGGATGCAGCGAGCCCACGCCGTCGTTGATGTTGCGCCCGTTGGGCTCGACGCCGAGCTTGAAGAGCTCCGCGCCGAGCTCCTCGAGCACGAGCGGGCCCACCTTGTACGCCGCGCCGTTCGCGCAATCGAGCACGACGCGCAGGCCGTCGAGGGTCAGGTCCATCGGGAACGTCTTCTTGAGGAACACCACGTAGCGTCCCTCGGCGTCGTCGATGCGCTTGGCCTGGCCGATGTCGTCGGGCGCGGCGCGCACGCTGTCGAGCTCGCCCGTCGCGATCAGGCCCTCGATCCGGTCCTCGGTCTCGTCGGGCAGCTTGAAGCCGTCGCGCGAGAAGAACTTGATGCCGTTGTCCTGGTACGGGTTGTGGCTCGCGGAGATCATGACGCCGGCGTCGCAGCGCATGTCGGCCGTGAGGAAGGCCATGCCGGGCGTGGGCATCGGGCCGACCTGCAGCACGTCGACGCCCATCGAGCAGATGCCCGCGGCGAGGGCGTCCTCGAACATGTAGCCGGACAGGCGCGTGTCCTTGCCGATGATGATGCGCCGGCGGTCCCGCGCCCGGCGCGGGAAGACCGCCGCGATCGCGCGCCCGAGCAGGAGCGCCATCTCCGCCGTCATCGGGTAGACGTTCGCCGTTCCCCGCACCCCGTCCGTGCCGAACAGGCGCTGCTTCGCTCGCTGGCTCATCGCTTCCCTTTCTGTCGCTTGCTCGGCGGCGGCGCCGGCGGCGCCGGCGGCGGAGGCGGCGCCGGAACAGCCTTCGGTGTCACCTGCACGCGGACCTGGACTTCGCCCGGTTCGTCGAGCCAGACGTGGCTCCCGCCGAGCAGCACGCGGACCGACCGCTCCACGGGCGCGGTCACGCCCGTCACGTCGACCGTATCGGTCGTCAGCTCCGTCAGCCGGAGGACCTCGCTGCGGGCCCCGGAGACCTGCACCCGGGGCGGCTTCACCTGGACGTCCGTGATCTCGAAGCCCTGTGCGGGCTCGCCCGCCACCTCGGCGCGTACCCGCACCGATCTCGAGCCGCGCGCCTCGAACTTCACCTCCACCCGGGCCGGCGAGCGCGAGACGATCGTGGCGCCGCGGGGCAGCTCGAGGGTCGACGGCTCGACCTCGTACACCGCCTCGCCGGGCTTTCCCTCGGACACGTCGATCGGATACTCGAGCTTCGTCGCGGCGAGGGTGCGCAGCACCGAGGGCGAGCCGAGGACGCGCACGTTCACCACGTCGGCGCTCTGGCTCGTGACCACGAGCTCGGGCGGCACGCTGCGCAGCACGATCGGAAGGTCGAACCCGCGCTGCGTCGAGGCCGATCCGTTCGCGACGCCCCACAGGAAGATCGCGATCGCGAGCGCGAGGAGCTTGTAGCCGAGGTTCGAGGTGAGTCGCGCCACGCCCGCTCCGGCTCAGCTCGCGGCGCGGCCGGCGTCGGACGGCGCATGGGCTCGCGGCGCCGCCGCCCGCTCGGAAGCGGCAGGCTCCGCCGGCTCCTCCGCCGCGCGCGGAGGCGCGTCGACCGGCTCGCGCGGTGCCGCGAGCACGTCGCGCAGGACGGAGCGCAGGCGCGGACCGTCGAGGTCCCGCGTCATCTCGCCGCCCGCGACGACCGAGATGGAGCCCGTCTCCTCGGACACCACGACCACGACGGCGTCCGTCTCTTCCGTGATGCCGAGCGCCGCGCGATGGCGGGTGCCGAGACCTTCGGGCAGATCCGTGCGGAGGGAGAGCGGCAGCACGCAGCCCGCGGAGTGGATGCGGCCGTTCTCGATCACCGTCGCGCCGTCGTGCAGCGGGGAGTATGGGAGGAAGAGGGCCGTCAGGAGCTCCTTCGAGACGGCCGCGTCGACGAGCGTCCCGGCCTCGATCTGGTCCTCGAGGCTCGTCTCGCGCACGAGCACCACGAGCGCGCCGACGCGCTTCTGCGCCAGCGTCTGCGCCGCGCGCACGACCTCCTCGAGCATCTGCGACTCCTGTCGCTCCGACACCGACGGGAAGAAGCCGCGGCCGACGCGCGCGAGAGCGCGCCGGATGTCGTGCTGGAACAGCACGATGATGATGAGGACGGCGGAGCCGAGGAAGCGGTCGAGGATCCACGACAGCGTCGTGAGCTCGAAGAGCTGGGAGGCCGCGCTGGCCGCGATCAGCAGCAGCAGGCCGACCAGCATCTGCACGGCGCGCGTGCCGCGGATCAGGAGCAGCAGCCAGTACACGCCGAGGGCCACCACGAGGATGTCGACGGTGTCCTGGACCGGGTCGTAGTTCGCCGCGAGGTACGCGACGAAGTCGCGCAGCAGCCCCCAGAGGTGCTCGATCACGGTGCGACCCCGTCGGCCCGGGCACGCCGCAGCGCCAGGCCCACCTGCGCCGCGCGTACGCCGCTCGGCACGTCGTGCACGCGGAGCGCGTCGGCGCCGGCGAACACGGCCGTGGCGCACGCCGCCACGGTCGCCGCGTCGCGCTCGCCGGGACCGTCCCCGGTCAGCGCGCCGAGGAACGACTTGCGCGAGGGGCCGACCATCACGGGCACGCCGAGACGCAGGCCCAGGCGGCCGACGTTCGCGAGGAGCGCCAGGTTGTCCTGCAGGCGCTTTCCGAACCCGATGCCGGGATCGGCCACGATGCGCTCCCGCGCCACGCCCGCGGCGAGCGCCCGCTCGATCGCCGCCGCCAGCTCGTCGCCGACCTCCTGCAGCGGGTCGTCGAAGCGCGGATCGCGCTGCATCGTCTCGGGGGTACCGCGCGCGTGGCCGAGTACGAGCCACACGCCTCGGCGTGCGGCGACACCGAGCAGCGCCGGATCGAACGCGCCGCCGGAGACGTCGTTCACGATCGAGGCGCCGGCGTCGAGAGCGGCCTCGGCCACGCTCGCCTTGCGCGTGTCGATCGCGACGGGAACGGAGCTCCGCTTCGCGAGCGCCGCGATCACCGGCGCCGTGCGCGCGATCTCGACGGCGGCGGGCACCTGACGGGCGCCCGGACGCGTGGACTCTCCCCCGACGTCGATCGCGTCGGCGCCGCTCCGCGCGAGCTCGAGCGCGACCTCGACGGCGGCCCCGAGCAGGAGCTCCTCGTGCTCGCCAGCGTCGGAACAGGCCCTGGAGGCGGCGCGGACGAAGCGACCGCCGTCGGAGAACGAGTCCGGCGTCGTGTTCAGGACCCCGAGCACGGTCACGCGGCCGCGAGCGAAGAGCGGCTCGGCCACGTCCCCGCTCCCTAGCTCGGCATCGGCTCGGGCTCGGGCAGCTTGTCCCCCGCCACCTCGGGCTTGCGGTCGGCGCGGACGCGGCGGGGCGGCTCGCTCCGCGGCGGGGGCGCGACCGGTGGCGCCGGCATCGGCGGGAGCGGCTGTCCGGCGACGAGCAGCTTGAGGTCCGCGGTATCGAGGGTCTCGCGCTCAAGCAACGCCTCGGCGATCCGCTCCAAGGTCGGGCGATTGTCCGCCAGGCAGCGGCGGGCCTCGTCGTAGAGCTCCCGCAGCAGCGTCGAGACCTCTTCGTCGATCTCCTCCGCCTTCTTCTCGCTGTAGTCCTTGCGCGAGATGAAGTCGCGGCCGAGGAAGACGTCCTGGTCGTCGTCTCCAAAGCTCACCGGGCCGAGCCGGTCGCTCATGCCATACTTGCAGATCATGCGCTTCGCCAGGTCGGTCGCCTGCTTGAGGTCGTTCGAGGCGCCCGTGGAGAACTGCGCGAAGACCAGGTCCTCGGCCGCCCGCCCGCCCATGGCGTGCTTGATCATCGCGAGGATCTGCTCCTTCGTGAGGTTGTAGCGGTCCTCGGCCGGCAGCGTCTGGGTGAGCCCGAGCGCCATCCCGCGCGGGATGATGGTCACCTTGTGCACGGGGTCGGAGTGCGGATTGAGCAGCGCGACGAGCGCGTGGCCGGCCTCGTGATAGGCCGTCGTCCGCTTGTCCTCGTCGCTCATGATCATGCTCTTGCGCTCGGCGCCGAGCAGCACCTTGTCCTTCGCCCGCTCGAAGTCGAGCATGGCCACTCGCGGCGCGTCGCGGCGGGCCGCGAGCAGCGCGGCCTCGTTCACGAGGTTCTGCAGGTCGGCGCCGACGAAGCCCGGCGTGCCGCGCGCGATCACCTCGAGCTCGACGTCGTCCGCGAGCGGGACCCGCCGCGTGTGGACGTTCAGGATCGCGAGGCGGCCGCGCAGGTCGGGCCGCGGCACCACGACCCGCCGGTCGAAGCGGCCGGGGCGCAGCAGCGCCGGATCGAGCACGTCGGGCCGGTTCGTGGCCGCGATCAGGATCACGCCCTCGTTCGACTCGAAGCCGTCCATCTCGACCAGGAGCTGGTTCAGGGTCTGCTCGCGCTCGTCGTGGCCGCCGCCCAGGCCCGCGCCACGGTGGCGACCGACGGCGTCGATCTCGTCGATGAAGATGATGCAGGGCGCGTTCTTCTTGCCCTGGAGGAAGAGGTCGCGCACGCGCGAGGCGCCGACGCCGACGAACATCTCGACGAAGTCGGAGCCGGAGATCGAGAAGAACGGCACGCCCGCCTCGCCAGCGACGGCGCGGGCGAGGAGGGTCTTGCCCGTGCCCGGCGGGCCGACGAGGAGCACGCCCTTCGGAATGCGACCGCCGAGCCGGGTGAACTTCTTGGGCTCGCGCAGGAACGCGATGATCTCTTCGAGCTCGATCTTCGACTCTTCGACGCCCGCGACGTCGTCGAAGGTGACGCGCTGCTGGTTCTCCGTGAGGAGTCGGGCGCGTGCCTTGCCGAAGCTCATGGCCTTGCCGCCGCCGGCCTGCATCTGGCGCAGGAAGAAGATCCAGAGCCCGATGAAGAGGAGGAACGGGAACCAGTAGATCAGGATGGTCTGCCAGATCGGCGACTCGCGGGCCGGCCGGGCGACGACCTCGACGCCCTTCGCCTCGAGCTTCTGGAGGAGACCCTCGGTGACCGCCGGAGCGTAGGTCGCGAAGTCGCCCTGGGGCGCGAAGCGCCCGTTGATGTGGTTCTCCTCGATCGTGACGCTGCGCACCTCGCCGGCTTCGACCTTGGCGAGGAACTCGCTGTAGGGGATCTCGAGGGGAGCGGTCTGGCCCTGCTTCAGCATGGTGACCAGCAGCAGGACCATGAGGAGGATCACGACCCAGAGCGCGCCGGTCTTGTAGAACTGCTGGTTCACCACCACCCCCGTTCCGAAGGGCGCGCGCCCGAAGTCCGCGCACGCCCTTGGAGGTCCGACGCCCAAACTAGCACGCGGGTTCCCCCCGCACCGCGCGCGGATCGAGGCGGAAGCCCTGCGCCTCGCAGCGCAGCGTGCGCCCACCCGGAAGCTCGATCCGCGCCCCGCGCCTCGGCCGCCGCAGGAAGGCGAGCATGCGCTCGAGGTGCGCCCGCGAGACGTCCCGCGACGCGCCGCTCTCCGCCAGGGCGTGGCGCGCGAGCCGCCGGGCGAGCCCTTCGGGCAGGGCCTGCCAGCCTTCCCGTACGAGCCACACCACGTCTCCTTCCTTGTGGATCCTCCGGGCAGCCTCGTCCGCGACGAGCGCGGCGATCCACTCCGAGTCCCGTCTCTGCGCTTCGGCCAGATCCGCGATCCGCTGGAGGAGGCGGGGGTTGAATTCCGTCGCGAGGCCGGGGAGCCACCCCAGGCGCAGCCGGTTTCGCGTGAAGGCGCGGTTGGCGTTCGAGCCGTCTTCGCACCACGAGAGGCCGGTCGCACGCGCGTACGCCTCGATCTCGCCGCGCGATACGCTGAGGAGCGGACGCACGAGGAGTCCGTCGCGCGACCGCTCGGCGATGCCTCCGAGCCCGTCGGGCCCGGTGCCCCGGAAGAGCCGGAGCAGGACCGTCTCGGCCTGGTCGTCGGCGTGGTGCGCCGTCGCGACGAGGCCGGCCCCCGCTTCGAGCGCAAGCTCCCGGAGCGCGGCGTGGCGCAGGATGCGGGCCGCCTCCTCGAGGCTGGGCCGGGTGCGGCTCGGCCCGAAGCGGCGGGCCGAGAGCGGCTCCACGGCGCGCACGGCGACCGAGAGACCGCGCTTGCGCGCGAGCTCCTCGACGAAGCGCTGGTCGGCGTCGGACTCCTCGGCGCGCAGGCGATGGTTCACGTGGCCGACGTGGAGGCGGAGGCCGAGCGGGCGCGCGAGCCGGCAGAGCACGTCGAGCAGCACGACCGAGTCGACGCCGCCGGACACCGCCACGAGGATCGTGCTCGCAGCCGTTCCGGGCGCGGCGCCGGCGGCGCGAAGGGCGCCCTCGGCGGCGCGCAGCACCGGTGCGCGCGCCCGGCGCGGCGCCCCGGCTGCGCTCACCCGCGCACGGCGCTCGCGGTGCCGAGCAGCACGCGCGTCGCGTCGTCCTTCTCGACCCACACGTCGCAGTGCACGCGCGTGCGCGTGCCCTCGCGCTCCTCCTCACGAACGCGCGCCCGGGCCGTCACGGACTCGTCCACCCAGAGCACGTTCGTGAGGCGCACGTCCATCTTCCCGCCGACGAGCCAGCCCTCGCCGAAGTGGTCCTGCATCACCTGGGACACGAAGCAGGTCGACATCATCCCCTGCACGACGATGTTCGGGAAGCCGAGCTGCTTCGCGGCCTCGCGATCGGTGTGATAGTTCCGGCCCGGCCCGGAGAACATCCAGCAGCGTCGCGCGTCGACGAGCTTCTTCACGGGCGGGAGCTCCGGGCCCGTCGCGGTCGGGAACGGCGCGCGCGGCTCCTTCTTCTTCGCGGTCTCCTCGTCGACGACGAAGCCGCCCTGGCCGCTCGCGTCCTTCGGCGGCAGGAAGGACTGATGCGTGCGCCCGCGCACGAGCAGCCGTCCATCGGCGGCGTCCACGAGGTCGGTCTCGTTCACGACGTAGTCGCGGCCGCGCTTCGAGTAGCGCGCGATGATCGTGGAGCGCGTGCGCGCGCGGCCGCCGACGACGACCGGCGCGAAGAGCTCCCACTCCTGGCGCGCGTGGAGGTTCCCGAAGAGGTTCTTCAGGTACCACTCGCCGAGGTGCTTGTAGCACTCGGAGTGGTGGAGGAGCGGCGGAGCGAAGCGCGCGTGCAGCGGGCTCCGGTCGTCGAGGGCGTCGGCGTAGAAGGCGACGACCTCGGGCGTGATCTCGTACTCGCTCGCGCCGCAGTGGCGCCCGACGAAGGCCGGCTCGCCCTTGAGATTCATGCTCCCTCCTCGCCGTGGCCCATGGCGCCCTTGTATCACGCCCTCGCGTCGGGCGCTGGAAGGCGCGTCGGGCTTCCGGTATCCCCCTCGCCTGCCCATGGAGCCCTGCGCCACGAACAACGTCGGGTGCTGGCCGCGGCGCCACGCGGAGGTCGCCGGCGAGCGCCTGGCGCTCAGGGATGCCGAGCGCGCGCTCCCGTGGCGAAGCCTGGACGAGCGCTGCGAGCGCCTCGTTCGGGTCCTCGCGGCGGCCGGAATCGGACGCGGCGACCGCGTCGCGCTCGTGCTCGGCAATCGCACGGTCTATCTCGAGGCGGTCTTCGCGGCGGCGCGCCTCGGCGCGATCTCCGTGCCGCTGAACGCCCGCCTCGCGCCGCCGGAGCTCGCCCGGCTGTTCGACGACTGCCGGCCGGCCGCACTCCTCCTCGACGAGGCCCACGCGCCGCGCGCGCTCCAGGCCTGCGCCGAGGCCCACTCCGCGCCGCCCTTCCGGCTCGTGGCGGGCGGCGTGCCGGATGCCTACGAGCGCGCGCTGGCCGGCGCCGCACGCGACGCGACGATCGCGGCCGTCTCGCCCGACGATCCGATGATGATCCTCTACACGTCGGGCACGACGGGCGTACCGAAGGGCGCCGTGCTGCCCCATCGGAAGACGCTCTTCAACGCGTTGAACGCCGTCCAGTTCTTCGGGCTCGGCCGCGGCGACCGCGTGCTCGTCCCGCTCCCGCTCTTCCACTCCTTCGGCCTCGTGATCCTCGCGCTGCCGGCGCTCTACGCGGGGGCGACCGTCCACCTCGAGCCGCGCTTCGACCCGGCGTCGGTCTGGCAGCGCGTGGACGAGCTCGCGATCACCTTCTTCGGCGCGGTCCCGACGATGTTCCAGGCGCTGCTCGACGAGCTCCACCGCCGCGGCGCCGAGCGGCCCGACCTCTCCTCGCTCCGCTTCCTGTTCAGCGCCGGGGCGGCGATCCCCGTCGAGCTGATCCGCGCCTACGAGCGCGAGGGCCTGCTGGTGAAGCAGGGCTTCGGCCAGACGGAGACCTCGATCCTGTGCGCCCTCGATGCCGCCGACGCGCTGCGCAAGGCCGGGAGCGTCGGCCGGCCGGTGTTCCACGCGGAGATCCGGCTCGTCGACCCCGCCACGCTGGACGGGCCCGTGGCGGGCTGGCGCGACGTCGCCCCGGGCGACACCGGCGAGATCGTGGTGCGCGGCCCGATCACGATGCTCGGCTATTGGGAGCGCCCCGACGCCACCGCCGAGACCCTCCGGGACGGCTGGGTCCGCACCGGCGACCTCGCCCAGCGCGACGCCGAGGGCTTCTACACGTTGGTCGGTCGCGCGCGCGACCTCTTCATCTCGGGCGGAGAGAACGTCTACCCCGCGGAGGTCGAGGCGACCTACGCGGCGCACCCCGACCTGCGCGAGATCGCCGTCGTCGGCGTACCCGACGCGCACTGGGGCGAGGTCGGGCGGGCCTACGTCGTCCTCGCCCCCGGGCGCCGCCTCGACACCGACGCGCTTCGCGCCTGGGGTCGCGCCCGCCTCGCGGTGTTCAAGGTACCCGCGAGCTTCGTCGCGTTGCCGAGCCTCCCGCGCACGGTGACGGGGAAGGTCCAGAAGCATCGGCTCGGCGAAAGCGGACCCTGAGTCACGCAGCGAGTTTGCTTGACACGGCGCGCGCCGCGGGAGTAATGCGATCCCAACCGACCCTCCGCGCGGGTCTGGGTGCCCCGCGCGGAGACGTCACTGCTCTCCTGGGGGAATCGCCGTCATGGAGCGTTCGCTGTCGACCCGTGCCTTGCGCACGATGGTGTGGGTCTGCTCCGCCTTCGTGTTCTGTACGCCGCAGCCGCCGCCGCCCGGGATCGCGATCGACTCGCCGGCCTCGGGCGCGTTCGTGAACGCGGCCTCGGTGCTCGTCACGGGGCACGTCTCGAACGTGAGCGCCGCCGCCGCGACGGGCCAGGTCACGGTGAACGGGACGATCGTCCCCGTGAACCCCGATCTCTCGTTCTCGGCGACCGTCGCCCTCGACGCGAGCAAGGTGTTCAATCCGGTCGTCGCGACGCTCTTCCCAGCCCAGCCGAACCCGCCGCGATCGCGCGTCACCGTGATCGCCGGCCCGTCGGTGCTCGAGACCGACCTCGCCAGCCAGAGCGTCGCGCTGCGGCTCAACGACTCCGGTCTCGACGAGATCGAGCCCGTGATCACGAGCCTCGTCCCGCTCGACCTCGCGAGCCTGCTTCCGATCGGCACGGTCGTGATCAACGACTACTGCTACGCGTCGCTCTTCGGTGCGTGCATCGGACGCGCGGACGCGATCATCGAGAGCCCCGCACCCGCGATCGGCAGCTACGGCATCGCCGTGGACTCCATGACCAACCAGGCGGCCGCCGACGTCACCCTGAACAACCTGGCGGTGCACGCGAAGGTGACGAACGCCTCGGGCATCGCGTTCACCTGTCATCTCACGGTGACGGCGAACGTGGCCCACATCCTCGGCAGCTACGCCCTCGAGCCCGACCCCTCGAACCCGTCGAACGTCGACGTGAACCAGCTCGGGGACGTGGCCGTGAACTTCACGGGCTTCGACTCGAGCAACAACTGCGACGGGATCCTGGGCGACGTGGTCGAGTTCTTCATCGACCTGTTCGTGGGCAACTTCGAGACCCTCGTGCGGAACGGCCTGATCTCGTTCCTGGCCGATCCTCCGGGCCCGGCCGACGCCCCGATCGCCGACGCGGTCGAGCAGGCGCTGGCGGGCATCTCGATCGCCGGGCCGATCGGCGCCGGCATCGGCGTGACGCTCGAGGCGCCGCTGTTCGAGGTGGCCGAGGATCCCGACGGCATCACGCTCGGCGCGCACTCGCGGATGACCGTGGTCTCGCCGAACCCGAACGCCGCCAACCCGACGGCCTCGCTCGTGGTGCCGAGCACCTTCCCGAGCTACGGCCCGCTGACACCGTCGAGCCAGGCCTACGGCCTTGCGATCGGCGTCTCGCCGACGGCCTTCAACCAGCTCCTGCGCACGCAGATCGAGGGCGGCCTGCTGCTCTCGGACCTGACCGAGCTCGACCTCTTCGGCACCGGGCCGATCCCGATCACGGCGTCGCTCCTGGCGCTGTTCGAGCCCAAGTTCGGGTCCCTCGGCGCCCAGCCGATCACGCTGAAGCTGCGGCCGCACCTCGCGCCGGTGATCACGGGAAGCGCCGGGCCGGCCGGCGAGCTCACGGACCTGCGCGTGGGCGAGCTCGCCGTCGACGTCGTGCTCCCGCTCACGAACACGGTGCTCGTGCGATTCCTGGTCGACGCGAAGACGGGGCTCGGTCTCGGCTTCGACGCGGGCTCGAACAGCCTCACCTTCGCCCTCTCGCCCGTGCAGTCGAGCGACATCTCGGTCGAGATCGTCGACGACCAGCTCAAGGTGAACGAGGACAACCTGAAGCTCGTCCTGCCCCAGCTCTTCGCGGCCGTGTTCCCGTCGATCGCGTCGGAGCTCGCGAGCTTCCCGCTGCCCCAGTTCTTCGGGCTGAACCTCCACCTCGTGGAGATCGGGAAGCAGCAGGGCTTCCTGTCGCTGTACCTGGACCTCGCGCCCTGAGCGGGGGTGGCGTTCCGCGGGCCCGGGGGATGAGCCTCCCCCGGGCCCGGCTCGGCGCGCAACGACCGGGTTCGCAGCGGCGCGCAGGCCGGAACGGGATGGAAGCGGGTGGCGGTGCCCAGATTCGAACTGGGGACACGCGGCTTATGAAACCGCTGCTCTGACCGGCTGAGCTACACCGCCGAAAAGCCCGCGCAGCGTAGCGTCAGTCCGAGGAGGCCGCCTCGTCGCCGGGCGCGATCTCCTCGTCGCTCAGGTGGTGCGTCTTCGGACCGGTCCCGCCGCCGACGGTTCCGCCGACGGTCTGCTCCAGGACGGTCACGCGGCGCTTCAGCTCCTCGATCTCGCCGCGTGCGGGGTCCGGCGCGACCCGACCCGCGCTCCCGGGAGCGCTGCCGGCGGCGACGGGCGGCGGCTCGCTGGGCCCGTGCTCGACGAAGCCGGCCACGCGCTGCGCGACGCCGTCGAGCTTCGGGATGATGTCCCCGAGCGTCCCGGCCTGGACGAAGACCTCGTGCGCGCCGGCCGCGCTCCCGCCGACCGCTGCGCACTGGAGGTCGAGGCTCGCTCCGTCGCCGAAGCGCGTGAAGCTCCCGTAGATGACGTACTCCGCCCCGGCCGCGCGGCCGGCGGCCAGCGCCTGCTGCAGGTCCGTCGTCGCCTGGGCCCGGTCCTCGACCCGCACCACCGAGAGCGTCTTCTGCTGCTCCAGGCGGGCAGAGAGCATGTCGCCGAGACCCTGGCGCAGGAACTCCTGCTGGTCGGCATTGCTGTGCACGACGACGGGGAGCAGGGCCACGCGCGCCGCCGCGCCGGCCGCCCGGGGCGCCTCCGCGGCGACGAGGCAGGCGCCGACGACGACGAAGAGGATCCAGGGCTGCTTCAAGGGAGCTCTCCAGCACGGCTCGCGCCGCCGACGCGACGCCAGGACCGCGCTCTGTCTACCAATCGCAGCCGGGGGGGTCAACCCGCGGAAGCCCCGAGGACGCACTGCCGGACCTTCACGCCCGCCTCGCGCAGGAGCGCGAGCGAGGTCTCGGCGAGCGGATACTCGGCGTTGTAGACGACCTCCTCGATCCCGGCGTTGAGGATCATCTTGGTGCACTGGAGGCAGGGGCAGAAGGTGGTGTAGAGCGTCCCGCCACGGACCGTCACGCCGTGGTAGGCCGCCTGGATGAGCGCGTTCTCCTCGCCGTGGGAGCAGACGCACTCGTCGAGGCGCGTTCCGCCGTGGGCGAACGAGTTGCATCGCGCGCAGCCCCCTTCGTTGCAGTTGCGCACGCCCCGCGGCGTGCCGTTGTAGCCCGTCGAGATGATGCGCCGGTCGCGGGCGATCACCGCCCCGACCTTCCGCTTGACGCAGTTGCTCCTCGACGCCACGACGCGCGCGATGCTCATGAAGTACTCGTCCCAGCCGGGCCGCTCGAAGTGGAGGCAGCGTCCGAGGACCCGCTGGACCGCCTCGTGCAGGGCCGCGAGGGAGCCGTCGTTGTCGATCGGGAAGTCCGCGAGCTCGCGCACGGCGAGGAGCTGCTGGGCGGCCGGGTCCGCGCTCCCGAGCTCGCGACCCTCGAGGCGACGGAGCTCGTCGAGCGTTCCCGGATCCCCCCCGCGCCCGCGCGCGCGGAGACGGTGGAACCGCACGTCGAGCGGGGCGTCGATCCAGAGCAGACGGAAGCCCGGGCTCGCCCGGCGGAGCACCTCGACCTCGGCCGGATGGCGGATCGAGTCGATCACGTAGTTGCGATCGGGGAGGAGGCCCGCGACGAGGCGCTCGGCGAGGACCCCTGGGCCTCCGGCCGCACGCAGGGCGCGGCCCGTCTCGATCATCCGCTCCCGGGTCTCCTCGAGGCCGGCACGCGCCAGCTCGCCGCGGATCACGTCCGAGAGGGAGAGCGGGTAGAAGCTCCGCTCGCGCAGGTAGTCGACCACCACGCCCTTGCCGGCTCCGTTCGGGCCGGAGATTCCGAGGATCATGAGTCCTCCCTCCCGGGCGGGTTACTCCGCGCGGCCTCGGGGGTCAAGGCTCCCGCGCAATGGCCAAGCGAAGCCTGCTGCGGCAGCCTGCGCGCGTGCGGGTGGCGGTGACTGGTGCGGGCGGCTTCGTGGGCACGAAGCTCGTCGCCCGGCTCGAGGCGGCCGGCCACCAGGTCCACGCGTCCGATCGCGAGCTCGACGTCGGCGACCTGACGGCCGTCCGCGCTGCGCTGCTGCGCGAGCGACCCGAAGCCGTCGTGCACCTCGCGGCGCTCTCGAGCGTGACCGCCTCGGTCGGCGATCCATCGCTCACCTGGCGCGTGAACTACCTCGGCGCGCGGGCGGTGCTCGAGACTGCACGCGAGCTCGCGCCCGGCGCCGTCCGCCCGGTGCGCGTCCTCCTCGTGGGCTCGGGCCAGGTCTACGGCTCCGCCGCTCCCGGCGCGCTGCCCTTCGACGAAGCCGCACCGCTCCGTCCGCGCTCGCCCTACGACTGGACGAAGGCCGCGGCCGACCTCCTGGGCGGCGTGCATGCAGCCGCCGGCGCGGACGTGATGCGCGTCCGCCCGTTCAACCACACGGGACCCGGCCAGTCGGACGCTTTCGTGGCCTCGAGCTTCGCGCGCCAGCTCGCCGAGATCGAGCTCGGACGGCGGCCGGCGGTCCTCTCCGTCGGCAACCTCGACTCGGTCCGGGACTTCCTCGACGTGGACGACGTGCTCGACGCGTACCTCGCGCTGCTCGATCCGCGCGTCCCGGCCGGGATCTACAACGTCGCCAGCGGACGGGGCCTCGCGATGCGCGAGCTGCTCGAGCTCCTGCTCGCCGCGTCGGGCGTGCGGCCGGCGATCACGGCCGATCCGTCCCGGCTGCGCCGCACCGACGCGTCGGTGGGCGATGCCTCGCGCCTGCGCGAAGCCACGGGCTGGCGGCCTCGGCGCGATCTCGGCGACACGCTCAAGCGTCTGCTCGACGACTGGCGTCGGCGCCTGCGCGACGACGCATGAGGAGGCCGACCCAGACCTCGCCGTCCGCGTCCTCGAGGCACCGCCGCGCCTCGACGCCGAAGCCCTGGGCCTCGAGCCGCGACACGACCTCCGGCACGTCGGAGGCGAGGAGCCCCGCGAGCACCATGGCGCCGCCCGGCTCGACCTTGCCGGCGAGCCCGGGAAGGATCGGCACGAGCTCGCTGCGCAGGAGGTTCGCGAGGACCGCGTCGAAGCCGCCGCCCGCGAGCGCGTCGAGGGGACCGGTGAAGACGACGAGGCCGGCGCCGAGCCCGTTCGCACGGGCGTTGTCGCGCGCCGCGGGCGCCGCGAGCGGATCGAGATCGAAGGCCACGGCGCGCGTCGCGCCGAGCGCGAGCGCCGCGAGGGCGAGCACACCGCTCCCGGTCCCGACGTCGAGCACGCGCGCTCCGGCGGGGAGCCCCGAGGCGAGGGCGTCGACGAGCTCGAGCGCGAGGCGCGTCGACGCGTGGCCGCCGGTGCCGAACGCCTGCCCCGGCTCGATCACGATCTCGCGCTGGCCGGCGCGCGGCGCCGCGGGCAGGAAGGGCGGTCGTAGCCGGAGCCGCGGCGAGACTTCCACGGCCTCGATCCCTTCGCGCCAGGCCGTGGACCAGTCGACCTCGGGCTCGGCCTCCGGCGCCCCGATCCGGACCGCCGCGCCAAGCGCTTCCTCGAGCCGACGCACGATCGCGTCGGCCGCCGCGGAGGGCGCGTAGATGAGGAGGAGCGCGTCTCCCGCGGCGGCTCCCGGGCGCTCCTCGATCCCGCTCGCGCCGGCGTCGAAGGCCTCGGCGGCGGTGCGCTCCGCCTCGCTCCCCGCGGCGACGCAGGCCTCGATGCGGACGAAGCGCGCGCTCCGCTTCGCGCTCGCCGGCGCGTTTCTCGTCACGTCCACGACGGGCTGCTACCTCGCCTCGCTCGGCGCCGGGCAGGTGCGCCTGCTCCTCGCGCGCCGCCCGATCCCGGAGGCGCTCGCGGATCCGGCGACGCCGCCCGAGACCCGTGCGCGCCTCGCGCTCGTGCCCGCGGTATTGGCGTTCGCGCGAGAGCTGGGCCTCGAAGTCTCCGGACAGTACACGACCTACGCACCCTGGCCCGGCGATCGCGTCGTGACGACGATCGTCGCGACGCGCCCCGGCGAGATCGAGCCGGCGGGCTTCTGGTTCCCCCTCGTCGGCCGCGTGCCCTACAAGGGCTACTTCGCCGCGGACGATGCCAATGCCGAGGCGGCGCTCCTGCGCGCGCAGGGTCTCGACGTCTGCGTCCTTGCCGTCCCCGCCTACTCGACGCTCGGCTGGCTCGACGATCCGGTCACGGGCCCCATGCTGCGCGGCGACGAGGACGAGCTCGTGGAGACCGTGCTCCACGAGCTCCTGCACCGGACGGTGTTCGTCGCGGGCGATGCGGCCTTCGACGAGGGCCTCGCGACCTACGTCGGGCAGGAGGGGACGATCGCGTTCCTCGCGGCGCGCGACGGCGAGGGGAGCGCGAGCGCGCGACGGGCCCGCGCGCGCGTCACGGACGAGCGCGCGATCGCCCGCGCCCTGGCCGAGCTGCGCGCGCGCGTGGCCGACCTCTACCTCGCGCAGCGCGCGAGCCCGCGGCGCGAGCGTGCGCGGGCGGGGCTCGAGGAGGAGGCTCGGACGCGGCTCGCCGCCCTCCCCCTCGCGACGCGCGACCCGCGCGAGCTCGCGGCGCTCCTGCGGCTGAACGACGCCTGCCTGGCCGTGCACGCCACCTACGGCGACGACCTCGACGCCCTCGACGCCGCGGCGCTTCGCCTGGGCGGCCTCGCCGCCCTGGTCGCGGAGGCCCGGCGGGCGGGAGCGACCGCGGACCCGCGCCGCGCGCTGCTCGGAGCGCCCTAGCCCCGGGTTTCGCCGGAGGCCGCCGCCAGGGGCGCTCAGGATCGCTCCTTCCGACGCCGATGAGACGCAGGACTCGCGAGATCGGGAGGGGTGCGTGAGCGGCGCAGGAGCGGGCGGCGAGGCCGTGCTCGATCTCGGCGAGGCCGCGGGGTCCGCGCAGCGGCTGCGCGCCAACGTCGAGCGGGCGCTCTGGGGCAAGCCCGAGGTCGTGCGCTGCGCCATCGAGGCCGTGATCGCGGGCGGCCACGTCCTCCTCGAGGACGTCCCCGGCGTCGGGAAGACGACCCTCGCCTTCGCCCTCGCCCGGTCCCTCGACGCGAGCTTTCGCCGCATCCAGTTCACGAGCGATCTCCTGCCGGGCGACATCCTCGGATCGGCGATCCCCGACTTCGACGCGGGCACGCCGACCGGTCGCTTCGTGTTCCAGCGCGGGCCGATCTTCGCCAACGTCGTGCTGGCCGACGAGATCAATCGCGCGAGCCCGCGCACGCAGTCGGCGCTCCTCGAGGCGATGGGCGAGGGCTCCGTGAGCGTGGACGGCACGTCGCACCGACTGCCCGATCCCTTCCTCGTGATCGCGACCCAGAACCCGCTCGAGCACTACGGAACCCATCCGCTCCCGGAGTCGCAGCTCGATCGCTTCCTGATGCGGCTGCGGCTCGGGTATCCGGCGCCGGAGCACGAGGCGGCGGTGCTGCGCGACGATCCGGCGGCGACGGCGGTGCCGAAGCTCGCCCCCGTGCTCACGACCGAGGACGTGCGGGCGCTGCGTCGCGGCGCCGCCGCCGTGAAGCTCGACGACGCGGTCGTCGCGTACCTGCTGGCCCTCGTCGCCGAGACGCGTGCCCACGAGGCGATCGCGCTCGGCGCCTCCCCGCGCGGGGCGGTGGCGCTGCGGCGCGCAGCCCAGGCCCGTGCGCTCTGCGACGGCCGCGACTTCTGCATCCCGGAGGACGTCCGGGAGCTCGCGGTAGCCGTGCTCGCGCATCGGATCGTGCTGGATCCCCACGGCGGCCCGCGCCAGGGCAGCGAGGAGGTCGAGTGGCTGGTGCGCGAGATCGTCGGGCGGGTCCCCGTCCCGCTCTAGCGCCCGCCTCCGGCCGGGGCCTGCGAGGGCGGCTGCGCCGCGCGCTGCGGCCGCCGCGCACGCTCCGTCCGACGCGGGCGGGCTGGATCTTCTTCGGGCTCACGTTCGGCGTCGGCTTCGCGGCCCTGAACACGGGCAACAACCTCCTCTACCTCGTGCTCTCGCTCATGCTCGCGTTCCTGGTGCTCTCGGGCGTGCTGTCGGAATCCGCGCTGCGCGGCGTCGAGGTGCGCCGGCGGCTCTCCCGCGAGCTCTTCGCCGAGACACCGAATCGCGTCGCGCTCGAGGTCCTGAACACGAAGCGCCGCGTGCCCGCGTTCGCGCTCGTGATCGAGGACTTCGCGCGCGCGGGCGGCTCTGGCTCGCGAGCGCTGCCCGTCGGGCGGGCCTTCGTGCTCCACGTGCCGGGCGGCGCGCGCGCGGCACGCTTCTACGCGCTCGCGCCGGAGCGACGCGGCCCGCTGCACTTCACGGGCTTCCGGATCTCGACCCGCTTCCCGTTCGGGCTCTTCTCGAAGGCGCTCGAGCTCGAGCAGCCGGAGAGCGCCCTCGTCTATCCGCGGGTCGATCCACGCCCGCTCGCGCCCGTGCCCCACGGCGCGGAGGACGGCGGCGGCGGCGCGGCGCGGCGCGCGCCCGCCGGCGCGGCGAGCGGCCTGCGAGAGCACCGCACCGGCGATCCGCAGCGCCGCATCCACTGGCCCGCGACGCTGCGCCGGGGAGCGCTCCTCGTGCGCGACGGCGAGGACGAGCGGCGGAGCGAGCACGAGGTCCGTCTGCGGACCGCCGCCGCGGAGCCGGGTGAGGCGTTCGAGCAGGCGGTGCGCTGGGCCGCCTCCGACGTCGTGGCGCTCCTCGCGGCGGGCGCGCGCGTCGCCCTCCGCACCGACGGGACGCGGCTGCCGCCGGCCGACGGGCCCGCCCAGCGCGCGCGCCTCCTGGCGTTCCTGGCCCGCGTCGCGCCCGACGCGTCGGATCCCTGCGACAGCGCGACGGATCGGACGCGCCGGGGGGCCGCCGCATGACCCGCCGTTCCTTCCGGGCGACCGTCGACGCGCCGCGCCCCCTCTCGGCGATCGGGCTCGTGGGCGTCGCCAGCGCGACGCTCGCGATGACGGGGCAGATCCTCGGGCCCGCGGTCGTGCTGCAGGCGGCCGCCCTGCTGGCCGCCGTCGCGCTGCGCGAGCGGCCCCTCGCGTGGCAACGCGGCCCCGTGTGGCCGAACGTCGGCCTCGCGGCGGTCGTCCTCGCTTCCCTCGGCCTGTTCGCGCGCGGATCGCCGGCCCTGATCGTGCTCGCGCACTTCGCGTTCCTGACCCAGGGGCTCCAGCTCCTCGATGCGCGCCCGCGCCGCTCCGAGTTCCTGCTCGTCGCCCTCGCCTTGTTCCAGGTCGTGCTCGCCTCGAACCTGACCGACAGCCTGCTCTTCCTCCCGCTCCTCGCGATCTTCCTGCCGACGGCGGTGTGGACGCTCCTCGTCCACACGCTGCGCACGGAGGCCCTCGAGGCGGGAGACGCAGAGGGAGCGGTCCGCGCGATCGGTCCCGGCCTGCTGCGCACCACGCTCTTCGCGTCGTCCGTCTCGCTCCTGGTCGCGCTCGGGCTCTTCCTCGTCCTCCCGCGCCTGCAGGCCGGCTTCGTCCGCTCGTCCTTCCTGGGTCACGGCGGGCCGCGCGCCGGATTCTCGGATCAGGTGGCCCTCGGCGATCTCGGGCGGATCCGCGGCGATCCGCGCGTCGTGCTGCGCGTCACGACGCTCCGGGGGACGCCGCCCGCCGCGGGCCTCGGCTACTGGCGCGGCCTCGCCTTCGACCGCTTCGACGGCCGAACGTGGTCGCTCTCGAGCTCGCGCCGGCTCCCGCTGCCCGGCGATCCGGAGCTCGGTCTCGACGTCCTGCCCGCACGCGGCCGCGCGCCGATCCACGCGAGCCGCGTCGAGCAGATCGTGCGCGAGTCCGTGACCGCCGGGGTGATCTTCGCCTCGGGCGATCCCGTGCGGATCGAGGGCCCGCTCGGACGTCTCGAGCGCGACTCCACGGGCGGGCTCTACGCGCCCGCCGGCGCGGAGGGCCGCGTGCGCTATGCGATCGCGAGCGATGCGCGCCCGCGCGACCTCGACGCCCTGCGCACGGATCACGTCTCGCTCCCCGGCCCCGACGGCGCGCGCTACCTCGCGCTCCCGGCACTCGGCGAGCGCGTGCTCGCGCTGGCCCAAAGCGCCGTCGCCGGCAGCCGGACCGACCTCGATCGCGCCCTCGCCCTCGAGAGCTACCTGCGCCGCACGGGACGCTACACGGACGTGCCGCCCACGCTCGATCCCGACGATCCGGTCTCCCCGGTCGAGCGCTTCCTGCTCGGCGAGCGCGCCGGCCACTGCGAGTACTTCGCGAGCGCCATGGTCGTGATGGCGCGGAGCCTCGGCCTTCCCGCACGCCTCGTGAACGGCTTCGCGGGCGGCCGCGAGAACCCGATCGGCGGGTTCCTCGAGCTCACGGGCTCCGACGCCCACGCCTGGGTCGAGCTCCACTTCGAGCGGGCGGGCTGGGTCGCCTTCGATCCGACGCCGCCCGACCTGCGCCTCCGCGGCGCGAGCGCGCTCTCGCTCGGCGAGCGCATCGAGGCGCTGCGCAGCGCGCTCGAGCTCTGGTGGTTCGATCACGTCGTCGAGTTCGATCGGGTGGACCAGCTCCACGCGCTCGGCGCGCTGTTCCGCGCGTGGCGATCGCTACACGACTCGGAGTCGCCGCCGCTGGCTGCCGCCCGACCCGGCGCGGACGCCGGCACGCTGCGCGGGCTCGGCACCGCCCTCGCATTCGGCGTGGCGCTCGCGCTGGGCGGCGCCGCGGGCTTCGCCCTGCTCCGCCGCCGCGATCGCGCCCGCGCCCGCGTGCCGGGGAGCTACCGCGCGGCGCTCCGCCTCCTCGCGCGTCGCGGCCTCGTCCGCGGAGCGACCGTCCCGGCCCGGGAGTTCGCGCACGCCGCCGCGGACCACCTGCCGCGCACGGGCGCCGAGGCCTTCGCGCGACTCACCGAGGCGTATCTCGTCGAGCGCTTCGGTGGCCGCGCGGCGAGCGACGCCGAGACGGATCTCGCCCGGCTGCGTGATAGCCTGCGCGCGTGAGCGCGCGCTTCGTCTTCCTCGACCGCGACGGGACCCTCGTTCGCGACCACGGCTACACCCACCGGGTCGAGGACTATGCGCTCCTCCCGGGGGTGCGGGAAGGTCTCTCCCGTCTCGCCGGAGCGGGCTACCGCCTCGCCGTCGTCACGAACCAGAGCGGAATCGGCCGCGGCTACTACGACGAAGCGGCCTATCGCGCCTTCGAGCGACTGCTCGCCGACGACCTCGCCCGCTCGGGCGTCCGGCTCGAGCGGAGCTTCTTCTGTCCCCACCTGCCCGACGCGGGATGCCGATGCCGCAAGCCCGAGCCGGGGCTGCTGCTCGAGGCGGCGGAGCGGCTCGGCGCCGATCTCGCCGCGAGCTGGCTCGTCGGCGATCGCGCAGCCGACGCGGAGGCGGCGCGGCGGGCGGGCTGTCGCGGCGCCGTCCTCGTCCATCCCGACGCGCCGCCGCCGGCCGAGGTCCCGCCCGGCGTGCCCGTCGTCGCCGACGTCGAGGCCGCCGCGCGCTTCATCCTCGCGCACGACGCGGGCGACTACAGCGCGCCGTAGAGCTTGTGCGTCTGCGGGATGAGGCGTACGTCGGCGTGCAGCCGCGACGCCCGCACCACGAGCGCGAGCAGGCGCTCCGCGCCGGGTGTCTCCCGCACGCGCAGCGCAGGCGTCACCGGCTGCAGCACGAGCGGCACGTGGGGCGCGCGGACGGCGAGGCGGCGGCAGACCTCGTCGACCTCGGCGTCGCGCGTCGACGTGGTGACGACGACCTTCACGACCACCTCGGGGGCGCGGAGCGCGACGGCGAGGAAGCGCTCGTGGGCGTCGTGGAAGCCGGCCACTTCGCCGCGCGCGGGGTCGTCGGCGCGGCGCACGTCGCTCGCGAGCTTCCAGTCCATCGAGACCACGTCGAGCGAGTCGACCACGCCGGCCAGCGCGTCGGCGGCGAGCCCGTGGGTCTCGAGGAAGATCCGCGGGCCGACGCCGCGCCACGCGCGCGCGAGCTCGCCCACGGCTTCGGGCTGGAGCAGCGGCTCCCCTCCCGTCAGGCTCACGTAGCGATGCAGCGGCAGCTCGAGGCGGTCGGCGGCCTCCCGCACCGCGGCGAGCGACACCGGATTCGGTCGCGTCTCGAAGCGGCCGGTCCCGCGCGCGATCTCCGCCCGGAACTCCCGTGCCGGAAGCCAGGTATGGGCGGAGTCGCACCATGCGCACCGGAGGTCGCACTCGCCGAAGCGCACGAAGAGCGTGGTCTCGCCGACGTGCGGCCCTTCTCCCTGCACGGAGGAGAAGAGCTCGACGAGGTTCGCGGTGCTCAGGGCTCGCCTCTCCTCTTCGAGGGACGCTCCTCGGGCGCGCGTCGCGGCTTCAGCCCTCGAACACCGAGCGCCCCATCGCGATCGACGCCAGGACCTCCTCGAGCCGCTCCGGACGCTCGACGAGGCCACGCACGCGGATCCGGGCGACGTGGTCCGCGTCGGGCAGGGCCTCCACGAACTCGTGCTTCTCGGCGAGGTGCTCGACCATGCCCAGGAGATCGAGCGAGCGACGCGCGTTCGCGTCGTCGCCGCCGAGGACCAGGGTCTCGTCCCCTTCCCGGAGCGCGAGCGAGAGGGGCGCCCCGTAGCGCTCCCGCGCGATGCGCGCGGCGAGGGCGCAGTCGAGACCCGCCTCCACGGGCACCACCACGAGCGTGTAGCCGCCGAAGTGCACCAGGCGGAAGTCGCGTCCGGCGACGAACTCGACCTCCGGCGGGAGCGGCGGCGCGGCCGCGTGGCTCGCCTCCCGCGCGAGGTCGCTCGGCCGCCCGACGAGCAGGGGCTCGAGGTCGGCGCGCCGGTCGCCCGTGCGCCCCGCGATCTCGCCCAGGCGCCACCACCAGAGCCGTCCCCAGCGCTCGAAGTCGTGCTGGGTGAAGCGGCCCGTCGCGAGGTCCACGAGCTTGTCGCTGAACCGGCTGCGACGCGTGAAGCTCCCGAGCACGAGGGGCAGCGAGCTGCGCGCGTGCGGCACGACGTGCACCGCGTCTCCGCCGATCGCCGAGCGCAGGGCCTCGAGATCCTCGGGCGGCCATGCATGGTGGTCGTACCAGACGAGGCGGTCGCGGTAGAGCGACGCGGTCTGGATGGTCTCGCGCGCGGGCGAGGCCGTGAATCCGATCACATGGATCGGTGTCTCCTCGCGGAGATCGGGCGTGACGCCACGGAAGAACGTCATGAGCTCGGACTGCGGGTAGACCCAGATGCCCTCGAGCAGCCGCAGATCTCGCGCGAGCAGCGTCGCCGCCGCCACGGAGTCGCGATCGGCGTGGGCGAGGATCGCCGCGCGACGCGGACGCGCGGGCCGCACGGGCGTCGGCTCCGGCACGGGATCGGCCTTCGCGAGGCGTGCCCGCCGTCGTCGCTCCCGCTCGCGGCGCATGCGCTCCTGCTCGGGATCGCCCTCCTCCTCGCCTTCCTCCTCCTCGTAGTGGGGCTCGACCTCCTCGTGGAGCTCGGGCACGTCCGGCGCCAGGCGGACCAGCGCTTCCTCGTGCTCCTCCTCCGCTTCGTCGAGGCCGCGCCTCCGGGCGCCGCCCTCGGGTGCGGCGCCGGCCTCACGCTCGCGCGCGCGCTCACGCCCTCGCTCGCGGCGGCCCTCGCGGCGGCCGCCCTCCTCACGGCGACGCGCACTGGTGTCGAGGCCCGGCGTCACGTCGAGGACGGGACCCGGCTCCTCCTCGTCCTCGGATTCGTCTTCGCTCGCCGCTCCCGGGCCCTCCCCGCGGCCGCGTCCGCGCCCGCGGCCGCGCCGGCGGCGACGACGTCGCCGCCCGCCCGCGTCCCCGCCCTCGCCGGCGGCGGGCTCCTCCTCGCCGAGGTCGAAGAGCGACACCTCCTCGAAGCGCGGTCGCTCCTCGGCGCGGCCCTGCTCCTCCGCGCGCGCGCGGGCCGCTTCGACGCGCGGCGGCTCCTCCGGCGCGGGCTCGAGGTCGAACGCGGAGATCGTCTCCATGCGCTCGAAGCGAAGCGGCTCCGGAGCGGCCTCGCTCGCCGCGCGCTCGACCGCCGGCGGCGGCGCGACACGCTCCGCCGGCGGTGCCGGGCGCTCCGCCGGCGGCGCGAACGCCCGCTCCGATGCCGGTGCGCGCGGCGGGCGCGGCACGCTCCGCTCGCGGACGACCGCGACGGCCCGGCCCTCGTCGGCCAGCGGCCGAAGCGTGCGCTCGCGACCGGCCCCGCCCGCGATCTCGAAGCGCGTAGTCTCGAGGCCGAAGCAGCGCAGCACGCGGAGCGCCGCGTCCTCGTATTCCTCGGCTGCCAGCACGAGCCCCGGCACTTCGAGCCGCACGGGCGGCTCGACGTCCTCCAGCAGCTCGGGAAGGTGGGGGGCCAGGCGCAGCGTCGCGTCGAGGACCGGTCCCAGCGCCGCGAGGCCGAGGCGGCGTCGCACGGCGACCACGACCGGACGACCGGCGACGTCGACCCCGGCCAGGTCGAGCGCATCGACGTCGGCGCCGCCCAGGGGCCAGCGACGGAAGGCGCGGAGGCCGGCGCGCTGCACCAGCGTCTCGAGCAGATCGGCACGCAGCCCCTCTTCGCCTTCGCGCATCTCGCGATCGCCGAGCTGCTTGCGCAGGAAGCCCTCGAGCCGGTCGAGCGCCTCGGCCAGGCCCGCGCTCTGCAGGCGCTCGCTGCGCCGCCCGCCGACGAGCGTGTCGAGCAGGATTCCGTCCGCGTCGACGCGGATCGCCGCGGTCCGTCGTGCCGCGAAGACGAGCTCGACGCTTCGTCCGAGGCCACGGATCGCGCCGCCGTGCTTCGCCGCCAGGCCCGCGAGTCCCGCGATCGCGCGGGCGCAGAGATCCCGATCGAGCGGCCGCACGACGTGTCGCACGAGCTGCGCCGGTCGCACCCAGGCGGGCGGCTCGAGGGGCTCCGGATCGATGCCCGCCGGGCTCTCGGCGAGGAAGGGTGCCCCGCTCGCGCGCAGCACGAAGGGCAGCTCGCCCACGAGGCCGAGCCGGCGGCGGGCCGCCGCGCTCCAGCTCGCGGCCACGGCCAGCACCGAGCCGCGGAACTCCTCCGCCTCGAAGAGACGCGTGGCCGCCGCGAGCGCGCCGAGGAGCGCGTCGCCGCCGCTTCGCGCGACCGCGACGAGCACGCGGTCGCCCTCCGCCGTGGTGCCCTCGCCCGCGACCGCGAGCTGGGCCGAGCGCTCGTCGCCATCCGTCGGTGTCAGCGTCGGGGAGGCCACGAGGCCTGCCGCGACCACCTGATCGAGCCAGCGCGGATCGGCGGGGGCCCCGCCTCCATTGCGGCCGCCCTCGTCGCCCCCGCTTCGCCGCCGTCTTCCGAACCTTCTCCGCATCGGAACTCCTTCTCGCGCCCGTTCCGGGCCCGCTCCGCCGGCGCTGCGCGGCCGCGCGCCCCCGGGCGCGTCCGGCCACGGCGCTCAGCCGGCGTCGGGTCCGTCCTTCTGGGCGGGACAAAGCGCCAGCACCTCGGCCTCCACCAACGCGGCGGTGGCCTCGAGCGCAACGCGTTGCAGCTCGGCGAGCAGCCGATCGTTCCCGATCACCGTCGCCACCAGATCCTTGTGGCTCGCGAAGTCGAGCAGGATGCCGCCGAGGAGCTTGCGATCCCGCAGCACGTTCTTCACGAGCGCGTTCCAGCGCGCGAGCGGGAGCTCGAAGCGCAGGTCGCGAAGATCGAGCTCGTCGTCCACGAGCCCCTCCTTCTGCAGGGACAGCACGACGCCCGTCGCGCCCTTCGGGCACGTCGCTCGCCACGCCTTCGACTGCGCCAGCAGCATCTCCTTGCCTTCCTCGCCTGCCCGGCCCGGCCTCACGGCCGGACGATCAGCCCCTGCTCGGCCTCTTCCTGCGCGGCGCGCAGGACCGGCGCGAGCGCCACCTCGAGGAGCGCACGGGTCGCCACGTGCTCGCGCTCGGGCTGCTCGCGCAGCGCGCGTGCCGCGGCGAGACACGCCCGTGCGTCATCGTCCTGCCGGGCCCGCCAGAACGCCCATCCGCTCTCCTCGAGCTGCGCCGCCGTGCAGGCCGCCCGCGGTCCGCCGTAGACCTGACGTGCGGCGTCGCGGAGCACGGCGTCGATCTGCTCGCGACGTTGGGCGTCCGACACCACGAGCTTGCTCTTCGCGACGTCGCCGATCCGCTCGGCGGCCTCGCGCAGCGGCGCGAGATCGGCCGGCGGCCAGGGCCCGATCGCCCGCGCACGCGCGAGCTCCGCCGCGCGCGAGAGCCTGTCGGTGCTCGGGTCGTCCCCGAGCTCCGCCCGCGCGAGGGCGCCCGGCGTGTCTCCGCCCGGCAGCGTCCCGGCGAGCTTGCTGCGCCACTCGAGGAACGCGTGCGGCAGCGCCCGGTCGGCCGGATGGGCGTCGGCGCAGCGCCGCACCACCGCCTGGAACGCGGAGAGCGGCACCGGATGGGACGCGAAGCGCTCGCGCCCGACGAGGTTCTTCTCGAAGCGGCGCGCGTCGCTCCGCGTCGTCTCGTAGACCGACGCCTCGAGGATGCCGCGGACCTCATCGACGATCAGCTCGAACAGACGCACGCCGCCTCCGGCCTGCGGCTCGGCGAGCACCGCGACGCGCGCGCCCGCGCCATCGAGCGGTGACAGGAAGGCGCCCGCGAGCTCGTCGGCGAGCTTCGGCAGCGCAGCCACGACCGGAGTCGGAGCCGCCTTGGGCACCGCGAGGCCGCGGGCGCGGAGAGCGTGACGCACGCGACGGAGCGCCTTTCGTCCGACCTTCGACAGGATGCCCTCGTCGACCGCCACGACGATCTTCGCGCCGGCCGCGTCCTCGGCCCAGCTCCGCGCGAGCTCGTCGCCGGCCTCGGGCTCGTGGTCGAGCAGCCACGCCAGCGTGCGCGCGCCGCCGGCCTCTCCCAGGGCGGCCAGCAGGCGGGTCGGATCGCCGTTCGCGGGGCGGATCGCGTCGGCGAGATCCGGCAGTGCGGCGGCGGCGCGTTCCAGGCTCTGGGCCAGGCTCACGGCGCGGCCTCGGATCGGACCCAATCGAGATAGGGAGCGCTCCCACCCGCGGCCGCCAGCGCCACGACCTCCGGAAGCTCGTAGGGGTGCAGCGCGCGCACGCGCTCGGCGAGGATGTCGAGCCGATCGGCACGGGTCTTCATCACGAGCAGCACCTCCGTCTCCTCCTGCACCTCGCCCTGCCAGCGGTAGATCGAGCGCACCTCCGGAACGAGGTTCACGCACGCGACGAGGCCTTCCGCGACGAGGGAGCGCGCCAGGCGGGCGCCGGTCTCGGCGTCCGGCGCCGTCACCAGCACGACCACGACGGGGACCGCAGCGGGGCTGCCAGGCGGCTCAAACGGGCTCATGGGGGTCCAGGAGCTTCTTGTGCTCGGCCAACGCGAAGCGATCGGTCATTCCGGCGATGTAGTCCGCGATCGCGCGGGCCTCCCCCTCCTCGGAGAAGCGATCTACCACGTTCCGGGGCAGCTGGCGAGGCTCGGCCCGGTAGATCCCGTAGAGATCGCCGAGGATCCGCTCGGCCTTCCGATTCATCCGAAGCACGCGGGGGTGCTGATAGAGCTGCTCGAAGAGGAAGCGCTTGAGGGCGCGCGTGGCGTCCGCGAGCTCCGGAGAGGGGCCGATCAGGGTCCCGTCGAGGGCCTGCACCGCCTCGGGCGAGGCGACTTCCGCCTTCTCGATCCGGGCGGCGCTCGCCTCGAGGACGTCGGTCACGAGGCGGTTGATCAGGGCCACGATGGTCTGCGCGCGAAGGACCCGCTCGCTCGCGCCCGCGAGTCGCGCCGCCACTCCGGCGCGCGTCTCGCGCCAGAGCGGCTCGCCATCGAGCTGCTCCAGGGTGAGGAGACCGGAGCGCAGGCCGTCGTCGAGGTCGTGGTTCGTGTAGGCGATCTCGTCCGACAGGTCCGCGATCTGCGCCTCGAGGCTCGGGCTCGCCGTCGCGGGCGGGAGCGGCAGCGGATGGGGCCAGGCGGAGCCGTGCTTCAGCACGCCGGCCCGCGTCTCGAGCGTCAGGTTGAGGCCGCGAAAGCGCGGGTAGCGCTCCTCGAGCAGGTCGACCACGCGCAAGGTCTGGCGGTTGTGCTCGAAGCCGCCGTCGGCGGCGAGGAGCTGGTGCAGCGCGCGCTCGCCCGCGTGGCCGAAGGGCGTGTGGCCGAGGTCGTGGGCCAGCACGATCGCCTCGGCGAGGTCCTCGTTGAGACGCAGCGCCCGCGCCATCGTGCGCGCGATCTGCGCGCCCTCGAGGGTGTGGGTGAGTCGCGTCCGGTAGTGGTCGCCCTCGTGGTAGACGAAGACCTGCGTCTTGTACTCGAGACGCCGGAAGGCGCGGGAGTGCACGATCCGATCGCGGTCGCGCTGGAACGCGGTGCGGTAGGGATGGGCGGGCTCGTCGACGAGCCGGCCGCGCGATAGGCCGCTCGTCACCGCGAAGGGCGCGAGCCGCTCGCGCTCCTCGGCCTCGTAGCGCTCGCGGTCGCGCAGGAGCGGCGCGCTCACCGTCGCTTCGCCGCCTCGTCGCGCTCGTCGGCCTCCCGGATGATGCGCTCGAGCTCCGCGCGCGAGGCGTCGTCGATGTCCGCGTGGGGCGGCCGGCCCGACTCGTCGCGGGCCGCGGAGGCACCGGGCGGCGCGGGGCGAGCCTCCTCGGACCGCGCCACGGGCGGTGCCATCACGGCCGAAGGTCGCCGCACGAGGGCGTAGGCCGCCGCCAAGGCGAGGGCGAGGGCCAGCAGGATCCAGAGCACGCGACTCACGGCCGCGACGGTAGCGTTCGCGGCACGCGGGGTAAGATGCGCCCCATGGATCCGATCGCCGCGGTGCCCCTCCCTTCTTCGCCTCGGCTGCTGCTCGGTCCCGGTCCGTCGAACGCGCACCCGCGCGTCCTCGCCGCGATGGGCCAGCCTCTCCTCGGCCACCTCGACCCGACGTTCCTCGCCCTCGCGGACGAGGTGCAGGAGCGTCTGCGCCGTCTCTTCGGCACGGCCCACCGGCTCACGCTGCCGCTCGCCGCGACCGGGAGCGGCGGCATGGAGGCGTGCTTCGCGAACCTGGTCGAGCCTGGCGACGCGGTCCTGATCGGCGTCGCCGGCGTGTTCGGCGAGCGCATGTGCGACGTGGCGACACGGCTCGGCGGCGTCGTGACCCGCGTCGACGCCGAACCGGGGACGGCGCTCGACGAAGGCGCGATGGAGGCCGCGATCCGCCGCAGCCGACCCGCCGTGGTGGCGTTCGTGCACGCGGAGACGTCCACGGGCGTCCATCAGCGTCCGGAACGGATCGCGCGCGCCGCGCGCGAGGGGGGCGCCCTGCTGATCCTCGACTGCGTCACCTCGCTCGCGGGCCTGCCGCTCGCGCTCGACGCCTGGGGCGTCGATGCCGCCTACAGCGGCACGCAGAAGTGTCTGTCGGCGCCGCCGGGTCTCTCGCCCGCCAGCTTCTCGGAGCGCGCCCTGGCGAAGGTGCGCGCGCGGAAGCGCCCCGTGCCGAGCTGGTACTTCGACGCGACCCTGCTCGCCGGCTACTACGGCGCGCGCGAGCGCGTCTACCACCATACGGCGCCGATCTCCGCGATCTACGGCCTCGCCGAGGCGCTGCGCATCGTCGACGAGGAGGGGCTCGCGGCGCGCGTCGAGCGTCACCGGCGCGTGGCGGAGGCGCTGGTCGAGGGAGTCGCCCGGTTCGAGCTCGTTCCCCTGGTCGCTCCCGCCGACCGGCTTCCGATGCTGACGACGCTGGTGCTGCCCGACGCCCTCCAGAAGCGGGGCGAGGCGGCGCTCCGGCGCCGGCTCCTCGATCGTCACGGCATCGAGGTGGGAGGCGGCCTCGGCAAGCTCGCCGGCTCGATCTGGCGGATCGGCCTCATGGGAGAGAACGCGCGGGAGGAGAGCGTGTCGCGCCTCGTCGCCGCGCTCGAAGCCGAGCTCCGCAGCTGAGCACGCCCGCTCGCTAGCCGCCCGGAGGGGCTTCGGCGTCCACCAGCCCGTGCGGGCACCAGGGACGTCCGCGCGCCTTGGTCGCGTTGTACGCCGTGCGCGCACTGCGACTCTTCTTGTCGCCCTCGGGATGGTGCAGGTGGAAGGTACACGCGCGGTTGATCACGAGGACCGGCTCGACCCCGGCGAGGCGCAGCCGGTAGCCGAGCTCGACGTCTTCGAGGCCCCAGCTCTCGAAGTCCTCGTTCCAGCCGTTCACGCGCGCGAGGTCGGCCTTCCAGAGCGAGCAGTTCCCGCCGCGCAGGTTGCGGTTCTTCTTGAGGCGCTGCACCAGCCGGAAGCTCACGTCGCCGGGCAGGTAGATGCCGTAGGGCATGTTGCGATTGCGCTGGCGCAGGCTGTCCCAGAGATCGCGCAGCCCGATGCGCGCGTGCTCGCCCCGGGCCACGGCGGCGACGTCGAGCCCGCGCGAGCGCTCCTCGCCCCACTTCACGGAGCGGCCGACGAGGTAGCGGCCCGGGGCGCGGTAGCGCAGGTGCATCTCCACGTAGCGGCGATGCGGAACGCAGTCGCTGTCGGTGTAGATCAGGTAGTCCGCCGCGGCCGCGCGGGAGGCGAGGTTCAGGACGCGGCACTTGCGGAAGCCCCGATCCTCCTGCCAGACGTGGCGCAGCGGCACGGGATAGTCTCGTGCGACGCGCTCGACCAGGGCTCGAGTCTCGGGGCCCGAGCCGTCGTCCGCCACGAGCACCTCGAAGCGAGGGTCGCTCTGCCGACGGAAGCCCTCGAGGCAGCGCGCGAGGTGCTCCGGCCGGTTGTAGGTGCTGACGATCACGGACGCTTCGGGCTTCATGGCACGCTCCGCTCGGGGGGCAGGGATAGCACGGGCTCGCAGTGATAGGCTGCGGGCTCGACGGCGCCGCCTCGCGCGGCCAGGGCCCGGGAGGATCCGAAGGGTGTGGCGACTCTCGCTGCGCGCGACGCGCATCCCGATCCTCTACTACCACGAGATCGGCACCGAGCGCGGACGGCACGTCGTCCACCACGAGGACTTCGCCGCGCAGCTCGCCTGGCTCGCCGACGCCGGGTTCACGCCGCTCTCGATCGACGGCCTGTGCGACGTGCTCTCCGGGAGGGCACGCGCGCCCGAGCGGCCGGTGCTCCTCACCTTCGACGACGGGCGCGCCGGGGTGCTCCGCTTCGCCGCGCCGGCCCTGTGCCGCATGGGCTTTCCCGCGACGATGTACGCGGTCACGAACTGGCTCGACGGCCGCGAGATCCCGGAGGTCGAGCGCTATTCGGAGTTCCTGGGCTGGCGCGACCTCGCGTCGCTGCGCGCGGCGGGCTTCACGATCGGGAGCCACACGCTCTCCCACCGCACCTTGAAGAAGCTTCCCGCGGACGAGGTGGAGCGGGAGGTCGTCGAGTCGCGCAGCCGGCTCGAGGATCGTCTCGGCGCGCCCGTCCTCCATTTCAGCTTTCCCAAGGGCCGGAGCACGTGGATCGCCGCGCGGGCCGTGCGCCGCGCCGGCTATCGGAGCGCCGTCGCGACGGGCGAGCGCTTCGTCGGTCGGTTCTCGCGCCTCCGCCATCTCGGCCGCCTGCGCGTCGACGGATACGAGGGGCTCGACACCTTCCGGCGTCGGCTCGCGCCCGTCGGCTGAGCGATCCGCTCGGCGCGGGAGCGTGCTCCTCAGCTCGGCTTCAGGATGCTCCGGCCCTCGGCGGCGAGCTCCACCCTCGCGGCGCGTGCGTCGGGGTGGAAGCTGTGGACGTCCTGCACCGTCCCGCTCGCGAGGTCGATGCGGAATCCCTGGGCCAGATAGCCGCGAAGATGGCGCTCCGGCACGAGGCCGATCCGGACGAGGTTCGGGATCACGGTCGCCGCCATCGGATCCACGAGCCCCGACCAGTCGATCGCCTCGGGCGCCGCGAACTCGGCCAGGAGCTGCGGGAAGAACGTGCTGGCGTCGACCCCGGCCCGCTGCAGCGCCCGGATCTGGGTCGAGAACGTCGGCTGCCCGGCGCGTCCGGCGATGCGCGCCACGGCGTCGTACGCGAAGTCCTCGAGACGCGTCCGCGACTCGTGCGAGAGCTGCGGCACCCGCTCCTCGAGGGACAGCACGCCGTATGCGACGTGCCGCGCCTCGTCCTCGTGCACGCGTCCGATGAACTGCCGAAGCACGGGCTCCTCGGCCATCTCGACACCGAGCCGGAAGAACCCCAGGGCGACGCTCTCGAGGATCACCTGCATGCCGACGCACTTCGCCTCCCAGTCGGGCTCGGCGAGGAGTCGGCTCACGATCGCCTGGAGGTCCGGATCGATCGGGTAGCGGTGACCGTGGCTCGCGAGGTAGCGCGCGAACACCTCCACGTGACGCGCCTCGTCCATCACCTGCACGGCGGCACCGAACTTGCCTTCGACGTCCGGCACGACGTTCACGAGCTGGCCGCAGGTCATGAGCGCCGCCTGCTCCCCGTGCAGCACCTGAGAGAGCGTGAAGAGGGCGGCTTCCTTGTAGAGCGCCTCCCGGATGCCGTCCGGGAGGGCCTGGACGCAGCGCAGCCGGGAGAGCACGTCCCGCTTGGGGTCGAGCACGCGCGCGCTCGGGTCGAAGTCCTGCCAGTCGACGTCGAGCTCCGCGTTCCATTGATGGCGCTTCGACTTCGAGTAGAGCGCCTCGAGCTTCCCCGGATCCAGGCCGTAGTCGTCGCGGAAGACGCTCTGGACGAGGGCATCGGTCGAGAACCGATCGAGCTCCATGCCTGACCCTCACGTGAACCGACCGCGGGCAGCCTACCGGGCGTTCAGTCAGCGTCAAGCGATCCGCACGCGCAGGACGCGCTTGCCCTGCCCCGATCGCAAGGCGATCCTCGAGAGGTGGCTCGAAGCGTGCGGATCCTCGGCATTTTCGTCGGCGCTGGTGCGCTCTTCGCCGGGGCCCTCGCCGCCGCGGGCCCGGGCCCGGCGCCGCCCGAGCCGCCCGGCGTGGACGCACCGCCGCCGCCCGGCCCGAGCGTCGAGACGCGGCTCGCGGAGATCCAGCGCCGCGTCCAGGCGGCCCTCGTCTATCCGCCGGCAGCCCTGCGTCGCGGCGTCGCGGGCGAGACGAAGGTCGAGTTCGTCCTCGGCGCCGACGGGCACGCTCGCGACGTGCGAACGCGTCTCTCCTCGGGAAGCGACGTGCTCGATCGCGCCGCGGAGCGCGCGGTGCGCGAGGCCGGCGCCCTTCCCTACGTCTACGGCGTCCTCGTGGTGCCAGTGCGCTTCGCCCTCGACGATCGGGACTGAGCGCCGGCGACGCCGCGCTGGCTCGCGGGCGCCCGTCACTCCACGGCGTCGGGAATGCCGTTCCCGTTCGCGTCCGTGGCGGGCACCGCGTGGACTGCCGCCGCGGCGTCGAGGTCGAACCCGGCGTTGTTCGCGCCCGCCGGTCCCGCCACGAACGTCGCCGACTCGATCCGCACGTAGCGCGCCCACGCGAGCCCGACGGTCGCGAGGTCGAACGAGTCGCCGCCGGAGCCCGGCGGCGCGACGATCGTGTTCGCGTCCACGCCGACGAGCGACGCGATCGGCACCGTCGTGGGAATCGACGCGTGCGGCGCCGCGGGATCGCTCGCGTTCGCGAACACGGGATAGATCCCCGCGCAGCCCGGCCAGTACGGCCCCGCGCCCGTCGTGAGCGTGCAGGGGAACGCGTACCAGGTGACGCCGTCCTGGCTCACGCTCACCCGCGCGGGATCGGCGAAGGGCACGCCCGTCTGGAAGCCGGCGTCGACGCGCAGGAAGGCGTTCTCGAACACGGTGAAGTCGACGCCCGGGCCGTTCACGATCACGTTGTTCGTGAACGCGAGGTCGATGCGACCGCCGAGACCCAGCGAGAACACGCCGAGGGAGCCCTGGAACAGGCCGAGGCCCGAGGGCGGTCCGGTCACCGCGCCGGGCAGCGACGACTGCCCGAAGCCGCCGCCGGTGCCGACGACGAACGACGTCACGGCGTCGGCGTACGGATCACCGCTCGTCTGGAACTGGAGCGATGCGGTGTAGGTCTTGCTGCCCATGCCGACCTCGGCGACGAGCTGGTTGGTGCCCGGCAGCACGAGGCCGCCCCAGATCCCGCTCGCGCTGGCAGCGATGCGGCCCCCGACCGGCGCGCCCAGCACGAAGCTCGGCGTGACGTCGTTTCCGTTCAGCGTCACGTGGAGCGTCGCGGCGTTCGCGCTGCTCGTGAAGTCGAGCTGCACGGAGAGGGGCATCCAGGTGAGCGACGCGCCCGAGAGCGGCGCGAGGAAGCGGATCTCCGGCGGCGGCGTGCACGCCGGTCCGAGGGCGAGCCCGAGAAGGAGAGCCATCGCGTGGATCGGTCGCATCTCAATTCCTCCCAGCACGGCGCCGCGCGAGCGCCAGGACGGCGAGGCCGGTGGACGCCCCGAGCACGCTCGCGGGCTCGGGGATCGGCGTCAGGACCGTGACGTGGTCGACGCCCAGGAAATCGCCGTCGACGACGTAGATCGTGCCGGCTTCCTCCGCGATGGCCGTCGCGAAGCCGAAGCCGCTCGCGAGCGTCGTGACCGCGCCGGTCGCGGGATCGATCCGCACCACGAACGAGCCCGCGGAGAAGCTCGACACCGCGGCGAGGAGCGAGCCGTCCGAGGCGAGCACGAGGTCGCTCTCACCCGGGAGGCCCGCCGCGAGCGGCGTGATCGCGCCCGAACCGTCGGGCAGCGGGATCGTGCCGACCCGCCCGCTGAAGTCGTGCACGTCCACGTCCCCCAGGAAGAGCTCGTTCGGCTTCGCCGCGAGCCCCGCCACGAAGCCGAGCCCGCGCTGCAGCACGCTCGTCGTGTGCAGCACGTCGTCGACCGCGAGGAGCTTCCCGTCCTGGGGCCCGCCGAGCGGGAAGGAGGCATCGGTCACGAACAGCTTCCGTCCCGTCGGATCGTTCGGATCGAGCACGACGTCGGCCACGCCGGGAATCGCGCCGGCGGGGAGGAGCTCGATGTCCTTCGCGCGGGGCGGCGGGCCGCTTCGTCCCAGGGGATCCGGGATTCCGTAGAGCGTGTCACCCGTCTCGCTGCCGGGGACCTCGAGGGCGTTGTCGCCCACGATCAGCCGGTCGTTCGCGGCGTCGTAGACGAAGCCCGAGAGCCCGTTGAAGCCATCGGCGATCTCCGTCGCGCCCGAGCCGTCGATCCGCACGATCGACTGGCTCGCGCCCCCGAACGGACCGACACCGACGAGCACCACGCCGCCGCTCACGGCCACGCCGCCCGTCACGATGCCGGGCGTCGCGAGCTCGCCCACCGCGTAGCCCGGGGCCACGATCGCGGCGCCGGCGTCCGGCGCGGATCGCGCGAGCACCACCAGCGCGATCGCAAGACCTCGAAGAATCCGCATCATCGATCGACCTCCTCCTCCATCGAGGGCCCGTCGGGAGCTTCTGGATCCGCGCCGGCGTGCTGCGGCGCGAGGCGTTTCGCCAGGAGCGTTCCGTCGGCGTCCTCGGGAGCACGTTCCCCGGCGCCGAGCGCCGGCACCGCGATCCGCTCGGCGACGAGCCGCGCGGCGAGCTCGGCGGAGACGTCGACGCCGGTCGCGAGCAGCTCGTCCCGCGTGCCGAGGAGCAGCTCGGGGAACGCGAGGCTTCCGTCGACCCGGCTCGCTCCCTCGGCGATGAGGGCCGCCCGGCCGTCCCGTACGCGCCACAGCCGGAGGGGCCGCGGAGCTCCGGGATCGTGGCCCTCGAGCGCGGCGCTGACACGACCGCGCGTCACACGAAGAGGATCGAGGTGCACCGGCGGCCCCGGGTCGGAGCCGACGAGCGGCGCGGGCTCCTCGGCGCGCCGGCGGAGCTCCGACTGCGACGTCGTCGCCCCTGCGACGCCGAGCCGGGCGAAGACACGGGAACCGCCGGAATCGGTGCGGGCCGCCCCGGGCACCGGGGAGCCGCGCCCCGGATCGGTCTCCGCTCGCTCCTCGCCCTCGGAGCTCGCGCGACCTTCTGCGCGCCGTTGCCGCTGGAGGCGCTCCCCGCGCGAGGCGCTCGCGTCTTCCGCCCCGGGCCGCGGAACGCGCAGCGCCGCGGCGCCGAGCCCCTCGAGGCCGAGCGCAGCGGCCGCGGCAACGAGCCCGCTCAGAACGAGTCGACGCGGAGCGCGCACAGCAATCCCTCCGGAGTGCCCACGAGCACGAAGACGTCGGGGCCGGTGTAGTCCACGCCCGGCCTGCCCGGGCGCACGGCGATCGATCCGAGGCCGCGCGGCCGGCCGAGGGCACCGGCGCCGACCGGGGCGACGATGTTGCTCTGCGCGAGCACGCCGAACCGGCCGCTCGTCGGCACCGGCGACGGCGGCGATCCGGAGAGATCGACGCCCACCGTCGTGAGCGTCCCGTCGCAGAAGTCGGTCGCGAAGAGCTTCGTGCCCACCGCGTCGAACGCCGTGCCCACGGTGAAGCCGGGGCAGCTCTGCGGGTCGGCACCGCCGATCCGCGCGGGCAGCGGGAGCGGATGGCCGAAGTCGAAGATCCGGGCGTCGGCGCCGCCGACGCGCGCATCGCTGCCGTCGAGGCGATAGGGCCGATCGCCCGCCGCGAGCGGCGGCAGCGCGTCGAGGGGCTCGAGGTCGATTGCGTAGAGATTGCGTCCGGCGGCGCTGCCCGTGAAGGCCACGCGCTTCGTCGGATCGATCGCGAGCCGATCGAAGGAGAGGAGCGCCCGTCCGAGGGGCACCGTCGCCACGAGCTGGAGCGTCGCGGCGTCGATCACGTCGATCGCCGCGTCCGAGAGCGCGATCCCGCCCGAGTCGATGACGGGCGTCGAGGGATCGTCCTGCAGGATCCCGAGCGCGCCCGTGTCGGTGACGAGCACGAAGTCCCGGCCGCCGGCGCTGTGCAAGGCCGTGACCTGCGTCGGGTTGAATGCGCTGGTGAAGATCACGCCGTTCGCGGCGTGGGGCGTCGCGCGTGGCGGGGCCGTGGTGAGGTCCAGGTCGTAGACCAGCACGACGCCCGGCAGGAACTGCGGGTTCGCCGTCCCCGCGTCGTCGCCGAGGTTCGACATCGACACGAAGAGGTGTCCGTCCGCGAGCGCCACGCCCGACGTGTACCGCGTCCGGTAGCTCGTGACGCCCGCCAGGCATCCCGAGCCAGGCGGGAAGCGCGTCGCGACCGGCAGGCCGCGGGAGTCGGCCGCGCCGGCGGGCGGCTCGACGCAGGCGAGCGTCGATACCGCCGTGCGCAGCGCCGATTGCCCCGGAGAGGGCAGGTTCGCGAACCGTTCCGGCGGCAGCGACGCGGGCACCGCCACCTCGAGCCGGCGCAGCGCTCCCGAAGCGGGGTCCACGAACAGGACCTCCTCCTCGAAGCTCGCGGTCACGAGCGCGAGGTCCGTCGCGATCGCCTCGACGCCGTCCGGTCGCGGACCGAACCTGTCGCGCACGCCGTCCCCATCGCTGTCGGCGGGGAACGTCGGGATCCGACCCGTCGCGGCGACGTGGGGCGGTGTCGTGTCGAGCGCGAACGGAACGACCGTCGACGGCGTATCCGTGACGACGACCGCCCTGTCCGCGACGCCGGGCAGCAGCGCGAGCCCGGGCGGAAACTGTCCGGGGAGCGCGACGCAGCGGTCGTCGGGCGAATCGACGGTCACGACCGGCGCGCCTCCTCCGCTCCCGCTGCCGCTCGCGCTGCATCCCGGGCCGAGCGCCCACGCGACGCCCGCAGCGAGGAGCCCGACGCGCGCCCGCGCCCTCAAAACCAGGCCTCCGCCCGGATCGCGACCGTGCGGCCGGGCTGCGGGAAGAAGAGCGCGTCGCGCACGCTCCGGTCGGTCAGGTTCCGACCCATCAGCGAGACCAGGAGACGCTGCGCGGGGACGCGCGGGCCGAGCCACGGGAGCTGCTTCGCGTCGACGGTGAGGCTCGCGTCGAACACCGTGCGCGCCGGGATCTTCGTGAGCCCCGTGTCGGTCACCGGGATGTCGCCCGTGTGCTGCAGGGTGCCGACGAGCTTCGCGAGCCCGGAGGGCGGCCCGATCTCGAGCCGCACGTTCGTCTCGTGCTCGGCGCGTCCCGGGAGCGGCGTGCCCGTGGCGTCGAGCTCCGCGTGGAAGAGCGTGCTGTTCGCGGCGAGCGTGATCCAGCCGAGGAGCCGCGTCGACGCGTGGAGCTCGAAGCCGTTCACCGTCGCGGGCCCGGTGTTCTCCGCGGCGACCGTGTTCGGGCTCACCAGCAGGAACACGATCGAGTCGTCGATCGCCTGCCGGAACCAGTCCCCGCCGAGCCGCACGTCGTCGAGGAAGAAGACGTGCTCGAAGCCCGCCTCGACGCCGGCGTCGAAGTTCCTGGCGCGCTCCGGACGGAGGTTCGGGTTCCCGCGCAGGAAGCACTGGTCGGGGAAGAAGAGCTCGTCGAAGCTCGGCGCGCGGTAGGAGCGCTCCGCGTTGCCCTTGATCCGCAGCCAGGGCAGCGGCTTCACGATCGCGCCGATCCGCGGCAGCCACTCCCCGTCGAAGCCCTCCGTCAGGTCGTAGCGCAGCGCGGGCGCGAGGATCACGCGCCGCTCGAGGACGGAGAGCTCGTCCTGGAGCGCCCAGTCCGACGCGAGCCGGTGACGGTTCTCGAATTCGGTCGAGGTGAGGCGGTCCTCGTGCACGTCGCCGATCGCGCTCAGGCGGTGGAGCGAGGGCCCGAGCTGCCACTCGCGCGAGACCTCGCCCCGCGTGCCGAGCGCGTAGTTCTCGTTCTCGCTGTCGAGCGCGCCGCAGGTCGAGCTCGGGTCGGTGAAGTGGATGCGCTGGAAGCGATCGTAGACGCGGAGCGCGCCGTCGGCCCCCGCGACGTCGCTCGCGTCGAGCACCGCCGCGGCCACGTCCGCGGTCTTGCGCTCGTGCGCGTCCTCGCTCTGGCCGCCCGTCGGGCCGTTGCCCGAGTCGAGGCCGGGGACGCCGCGGCTGTCGTAGTAGGCGCTGTTCTGGAACGACGCGTGGAGGTGCTCCCCGAGCTCGCGTCCGACGCGCAGCAGGCTCGCGTGGCTCTCGGCCTCGTCGTTGATGCGCTCGAGCTGCTTCGGCGAGAAGGCGATCGTCTGCCCGAGCACCCGTTCCTGGACGCGCTGGAACTCGTAGTCGCCCTTCGTCCCGAAGCCGTCGTAGCCCGCCGTGAGCTCGACGCCTCCCGCGCGGCGGCTGTGCGTGAGCGAGCCCTGGAACGTGCCGAACGAGCCCCCCTCGACGGCGGCGCGCGTCAGGGGCTCGGCGCCCGGCCGCTTCGTGACCAGGTTCACGACGCCCCCGATCGCGCCGCTTCCCGCCTGGAGCGAGCCTCCGCCGCGCGAGATCTCGATGCGGTCGAGCAGATCGGCGGGGATCGTCGAGAGGTCGACGGTGCCGGACTGCGCGTCGTTCAGCTGGACGCCGTCCAGCAGGACGATGACCTGGCGGGCGGTCGAGCCGCGGATCGAGATCTCCGCCGGCTGCCCCGGGCCGCCGAGCCGTCGCACCTGCACGCCCACCGCCTCGGAGAGGAGCTGCTCGGCCGTCTTGCCCTCGCCGGCGTAGGCGTCGGTGCGGATCACGGTCGTGAAGGCGGTGGGATCGTCGGGGAGCTCGTGCGGCGTGACACCGCGTGCGACGACGCCGGGCACCTCGCGCTCGACGGCCGGCGGGGCCGGCGCGGCGTCGTCGGCGCGCACGCCGCCTCCGAGCGGCAGCAGGGCGAGCGCGCCCGTCGCCAGGGCGAACCGGATGAGCGGCACACCGTGCCGTGTCGGAAGGGGCCGTCGGAGCAGGACCGAAGCACCTCCTGCGTCGTCACCGGACGCATCGGAGCCGCCGGCGGCCGAACTCCTCGGCCGCCGCGGATCTCGCGATCGGCGCTTCTTCCGTGTGACCCGGGAGGTCCGAGAGGAGGGGGGAGCGAGGCGCTCGCGCCGTCCGCGCGCACGGGCGCGGGCCAACGCGACGATCCGCCTCCCCTCCTCTTCCACGCAGAAGGAGAGAGCCGTTGGAAGGTCGGTCTTCTGGCTCCCGGATCGTCCGAGCGGCGGGCCTTCCCAGCCCGCGGAGCCCGCTCCGAAGAGCGCTCCATGAGGCCAGTGGCGTCGTTCCGCCGATCGTCCCCGGTCACAGCGACGGGCTCGCGCCGGATTCGCACCGGCTTCCCGCAGCCCTCGCTTCCGCGAGGGCCGCTCCCGACGGCTCGTCTCCGAGCGCCGGGAGTCACCTTCCACCGCGATGTCCGAGCGGGTTGTACCAGCGTGCGCCGGCGCGTGTCAACGCCCAGGCCGCGAGACGCCCGCCTAGCGCGCGAGCTCCTCCGAGAAGAACGTCTTCACCCGGCTCCACGCGTCGCCCGCGGCGGCGGCCTGATAGGTCGCGCGCTGGTCGCAGAAGAAGCCGTGGTCCGCGCCGGGGTACACGACGACGTCGCTACGGACCCCGGCCTGCTTCAGCGCAGACCGGATCGCGTCGACCTGGGCCGCCGGGATCAGCGCGTCCTTCTCCCCGAAGAGACACAGGATCTTGCCGCGGATCTTCGCGGTTCGGCCGACCGTCGACGGCGCGCCGCCCGGGCCCTGGGGCCCGGCGATGCCGCCTCCGTAGAAGCTCGCGGCAGCGCGCACGTCGCATTCGCAGGCGGTGAGGTATGTCATGTGGCCTCCGATGCAGAAGCCCATGCAGCCGATCCGATCGCCGCGGACGTCGGGGCGCGTTCGCAGGTAGCCGATCGCCGCGTTCGAGTCCGCGATCATCTCGTCCGCCTTGAGCGCGCCCAGGAGCTTCATGCCGGCCGCCATGCCGGCCTCGTCGTAGCCGTACTCGACCCCCGGGCCGGTTCGATGGAAGTAGTCGGGCGCGAGCGCGACGTAGCCCTCGCGGGAGACGCGCTCGGTCACGTCGCGGATGTGGGCGTTCACGCCGAAGATCTCCATGAACACCAGCACCGCGGGGCGCGGCGCCCCTTCGCGCGGACGGGCGAGGTAGCCGCCCATGGTCCGCCCGCCGGCGGCGGGGATGCGAACGCGCTCCGTCACGATCTCCATCGGATCCTCCCTTCTTCGCGCGCCCCTCCGACGGGGATCGCGGCGTGCGGAGTTTTCTGCGCGCGGGCCGGGGCGTCAACGCGAGCGGCGGGCCGCGCTAGCAGTGGAGACGCGCGAGGGGCGGCATCTGCGAGAGGACGTCCGCCTCGTGGCGGGCGAGCTCGCCGAGGCGCTCCCGGACGCCCGCCGCGTCACCGAGCGCGGTCGCGAGCGCGACGTAGACGCCGTGGTGTCGGGCCTCGGAGGCGAGGAGGCCCCGGTAGAAGGTCGCGAGGGAGGGCTCGCCGACGGCCGCCGCGAGCAGGCGGAAGCGCTCGCAGCTCCGGGCCTCGATCAGCGCACAGCACAGGAGGAGATCCAGCATGCGTCCCGGCTCGCGGCTGCGGCACGCCTCGAGCAGGCGCCCGGCGTACGGGCTCGGCCGCTGGCGGCGGAAGCGAGCTCCCCGCGCCTCGAGCAGACCGAGCACGGCCTCGAAGTGCCCGAGCTCCTCGCGCGCGAGCTCCGAGAGCGGTCGCAGGAGCGGAGCGTGCTCGGGATAGCGGAACAGGAGCGAGAGCGCGGTCGATGCCGCCTTCTTCTCGCAGTGGGCGTGGTCGACGAGGACCTCGTCGAGCTGCGCCAGCGCGCGGCGCACCCAGTCGGGCCCGGTCTCGGAGGCGAGGCTCAGCATCGGGGCGCGAAGCTAGCTCGTCGCCGCCGCGCGGCGCGCGGGCTCGGGTATCCTGCGCGGGGCGCAGGGCGCCGGCCGAGGCCGGCGCGAGGAGGGCCGATGGAGTACCGCACTCTGGGTCGGAGCGGGCTGCGCGTGAGCGAGATCTCGCTGGGCTCGTGGCTCACCTTCGGGTCCGCGGTCGACGTGACACGAACACGTGACGTCGTGCGCGCGGCGTACGACCTCGGCGTCAACTTCTTCGACACGGCAGACGTCTACGCCAGGGGCGCGGCCGAGGAGGCGCTCCAGGAGGCGATCTCCGACCTGCCCCGGCCGTACCTCGTGATCGCCACCAAGGCGTTCTTCCCGATGTCCGACCGCCCGAACGACCGTGGCCTCTCGCGCAAGCACCTGTTCGAGAGCGTCGAGGCGTCGCTCCGGCGCCTCGGCACCGACTACCTCGACCTCCATCAGTGTCACCGGCCGGACCCGAGCGTCCCGATGGAGGAGACCGTGCGCGCCTACGAGGATCTGATCCGCCAGGGAAAGCTGCTCTACTGGGGCGTGTCGGAGTGGCGCGCGGCGCAGATCGTCGACGCGTGCCGCTTCGCCGACCTGCAGCGCGGCTTCCGCCCGATCTCGAACCAGCCCGAGTACTCGCTGCTGCAGCGCAGGATCGAGCGGGAGGTCGTGCCCGTATGCGAGCGCGAGGGGCTGGGCCAGGTCGTGTGGAGCCCCCTCGCCCAGGGCGTCCTCACGGGAAAGTACTCGGGCGGGAACGTCCCCACCGGCACTCGCGCCGCCGACCAGGAGCGCAGCGGGTTCATGCAGCGGTTCCTCCGGTCCGACGTCCTCGGGCGCGTGGACCGGCTGCGACCCTTCGCGGACGCGCTCGGCGTGAGCCTCGCGCAGCTCGCGCTCGCCTGGTGCCTCCGCCAGCGGAACGTCTCGAGCGTGATCGTCGGCGCCACCAGCGTGCGTCAGGTGGAGGAGAACACGAAGGCGTCCGGGCTCCGCATCCCCCAGGAGATGATCGAGAAGATCGACGCCGTGTTCCCGGCCGACGGCTAGTGCCCTTCAGCGCAGGACGCGCGCCACCTCGTCCCGCAGCTCGCTCGGCCGGAAGGGCTTGCGCAGGAAGGCGTCGTGCGGCGGGAGGTCGCCGCCGGCACCGCGCTCGGGATCGGGGTAGCCCGACATGAAGACGAGACGGGTTCCCGGGCGTCGTCGCAGGAGCTCGCGTCCGAGGTCTCCGCCGCTCATCCCGGGCATCACGAGATCGCTCACGAGGACGTCGATCGGACCCTCGTGCCGATCCGAAAGCTCCAGCGCCTCCGCGCCCGAGCCGGCCGTGAGGACCCGCAGCCCCGCCGCCTCGAGCGCGCGCCGGGCCAGGTTCCGGACCGACGGCTCGTCCTCGACCAGCAGCACGGTGCCCGTGAGTCGGGACGCAGCCCCGTCGCCGCGCGACGGCGCGCCGCCGGCCCCGCTCTCCTCCGGCGCCTCGACGCGCGGGAGCAGCACGTCGAAGCTCGCCCCTGCGTTCGGAAGGCTGCTCACGCGCACCAAGCCGCCGCTCTGGTGGACGACGCCGTGCACCAGCGAGAGCCCGAGGCCCGTCCCTCGGCCGGGCTCCTTCGTCGTGAAGAACGGCTCGAACACACGCGCGCGTGTCGCAGCGTCCATCCCCGTGCCGGTGTCGGCGACGGTCAGGCGGACGTAGCTCCCGGGAGGGAGACCCGGCGCCGCCTCCGACGCCCCTCCCTCGAGGCGCTCGACGCCCGTCGCCACGCTCAGCCGTCCGCCGCGGGGCATCGCGTCGCGCGCGTTCACCGCCAGGTTCATGACCACCTGCTCGAGCTGCCCCGGATCGATCTCGACGCAGCCAGCCGCAGGGTCGAGCGCGAGGGAGAGCGTCACGTCTTCGCCCAGGAGCCGCACCAGCAGGCTCTCGAGCCGCGCGACGACGGCGTTCAGCTCTATGACGCGGGGCTCGAGGGGCTGGCCGCGGCTGAAGGCCAGGAGCTGGCGGGTGAGCGCCGCCGAGCGCTCGACGGCGCGGCCGATCTCGTCCGCCGCGCTCCGCGCCTCGCCGGCCTCGGGGATCTCCTCGAGCAGCGTCTCGACGCAGCCCGAGATCGCGGTCAGGAGGTTGTTGAAGTCGTGCGCCACGCCGCCCGCGAGACGGCCCAGGGCCTCGAGCTTCTGGGACTGACGAAGGTCGGCCTCGAGCTGCACCTCGCGTGTCACGTCACGCAGCACGCCCACGTACCCGCGCAGGCTTCCGCTCGCGTCGCGCACCGGCGAGATCGTGGCGTCGCGCACGTGGACCGAGTCGTCGCTCCAGATCGACTCGTAGCGTCCCTTCCAGGTGTCGCCGCGCACGAGCTTCTCGCGCATGTCGGCGATCAGGAGATGGTCGCCCCTCCCGTCGGCGGTCTCGTCGATCGCGCGACCGACGACCTCCGGCACCGACCGTCCGAGCATCGACGCGAAGGCGGAGTTCGCGTACCGGATGACGCCGCGCGCGTCGAGCATCACGATGCCTTCGGCCGCCTGCTCCATCGCGAGCAGGAGCTGCGCGCGCTCCTCCTCCGAGCGCAGCCGCTCCGTCACGTCGCGGCCGATCACCACGATCCTGAACTCACCGCGCTCGTTCCTGTACGGATTCGCGGAGATCTCGAAGGAGCGCCACTCGCCGTTGCGATGTCTCGCGCGCAGCACGCTCCGCCCGCCGTGGTGGGACGCGAACGAGCGGCCGAGGTCGCGCGTGACTTCCGCGAGGTTGTCGGGGTCGTAGCGGGCCGGATCGAGCCCGCCCATGAACTCGTCCGGCGTGTCGCCGAGCTTCTCGAGCACGTTCGGGCTGACGTAGCGGCAGCGCCCGTCCGCGGTCCACTCGCTGATCAGGTCCGACGCGTGCTCGGCGAGCTGGCGGTGACGCGCCTCACTGGCCTGCAGGGCCGCCTCGCTCTCGGCCGCGCCCCGGAGCGCGGCGCGGATGCGCACCGATACGAGCCCCACGAGCACCGCGGTGAAGAGGTAGAACGTCGCGTGGGACGCCCACAGGTTGAGGGGGCTGCTCTGCACCGGCGGCACGACGCGTATCCCGGCGCGCCACATCGCGGCCGCGACCAGGCCGTCGAATGCCACCGTGAGGAGCGCGACCGCGAGCGCGGCACGCCCCCCGAGGAGCACGCCAGCGATCAGGATCGGGATCACGAACCCGAGATGGACCGGGGCCTGGATGCCGCCACCCGCGAGGATCGGTGTCGCGACGACGCCCCAGAACAGGGCCGCCATCGTGATCGCCGCCGCCCGCGGGCGGGAGCGCAGGGCGAACGCCAGCGAGGCCAAGGCGCCGACGAGCGAGGCCAGCGCCAATCCGATGCGAAGCCAGGAGAAGGGGACGATGAGCAGGGCGGCGGCGAGCCACGCCGCGGCGATCATCGCCGCGACGACCGCGATGCTGCGCGCGGTCTCGACGACGCGGGCGGCGTCGCGATCCGCGACGCCCCGAGGCTCCCCCGACACGCGTGCTCCCCCTCGCGTCCGACCGCGCCCCGGGGCTGGGGTCGGACGGCGCGTGCACCATCGCGGACGATAGCGAGGAAGAAGCGGGCGGCGCGCGGGGGCGCGCCGCCCGCTCGCGAGGCGAGGCGCTACAGGGCGGCGGTGTTCACCGTCTGGAGCTGCGTATAGGCCGCGAGCCCGTACGGGCCGTTCTCGTAGCCCACGCCCGACCACTTCGAGCCGCCGAACGGCGCGTCGGGCCGGATCGCGAGGTGCTGGTTCACCCAGCCCGTGCCGCAATCCAGCCGCATCACGAGCTCCCGGCCCTTGTCGACGTCGTTCGTCCAGACCGAGCCCGAGAGGCCGAAGTGGGTGGCGTTCGCGCGCTCGATCGCGTCCTCCACGTCGCGGAACGGGAGGATCGGCAGGGCCGGTCCGAACTGCTCCTCGTCGACCAGGCGCACGCCGTCGGAGATCCCGGTGATGATCGTCGGCTCGTAGAAGTAGCCGCCGCCGCTTCGCACCATGCCGCCGGTGCGGATCCTGGCGCCCGCGCGCTTCGCGTCCTCGACGAGCTCGCGCACCCGCTCGAACTGGGGCTTGTTGTTGATCGGCCCGAGCAGCGTGTCCGCGGCGAGGCCGTCGCCCATCTTCACGCCCTTCGCGATCGCGCTGATCGCGTCGACCATCTTGTCGTAGATCGATTCGTGGACGTAGAGACGCTTGATCGCCGAGCAGACCTGGCCCGAGTTGGTGAACGCGCCCCAGAAGAGCTTCTCGGCCGCCTTGGCGGGGTCCACGTCCGGCAGGACGATTGCCGCGTCGTTGCCTCCGAGCTCGAGGGTCACGCGCTTCAGGTCCGGCGCAGCCGAGATCGCGATCTTCTTGCCCGTCGCGACGGAGCCCGTGAACGAGATCTTCCGCACGATCGGATGCTCGGACACCCACTTCCCGAGCTCGTCGCCGCCCGAGACGATGTTCACGACACCGGCCGGCACCACGTCGCGCAGCACCTCTCCGAGCTTCAGGGAAGAGAGCGGCGTGAAGGGCGACGGCTTCAGGACGATCGTGTTCCCGGCGAGGAGCGCCGGCGCGATCTTCCAGACGGCGAGCAGCAGGGGGAAGTTCCAGGGCGTGATGGCGCCGACGACGCCGTACGGCTTGCGGCGCACCTCGACGCGCGCCGGGCTTCCGTCCTGGATGAGATCGACCGGGATCTTCAGGCCCGCCGTCACCTGGAGCCACACCGCGGCCCCGATGCACTCCTCCATCGCGCGCGCGAGGGGCTTGCCCTGCTCCTGCGTCAGGACCTTCGCGAGCTCGGGGGTGTTCTTCTTGATTGCCTCGGCGCAGTCGAGCAGCACCTGACGGCGCTTCGCCTCGTCGCGCTGCCAGCTCTTGAAGGCCGCGTTCGCGGCCTCCATGGCCTGGTCGAGCTGGCTCTTGCTGCAGTCCGGCGCCTGAGTGAAGACGGCGCCCGTCGCCGGGTTGATCACGCCGAACGTCTTCGCGCCGGCGACGCCCTTGCCGTCGATCGTCATCGTGAAGTCGGACATCGGGTTCCGTCCCCCTGCTGGTGATGGTGAAGGTGCACGCGTGGCCTGACCGCGCGTCAGCATACCGCCCGGCCGAGGCGCGTCCACCGCGCGCCTCGCGACGCGCTGCGGCTCGTTATGCTGCACGCTGCATGGCGGGCCCGTCCTCGACTCTGCGCGCCGACGCCGTCGTGATCGGAACCGGCGCGGGAGGAGCTCCGGTCGCTGCGCACCTGGCGGAAGCCGGCGCGCAGGTCGTGATGCTCGAGGCCGGTCCGCGTCTGGAAACGTCAGAGCTCACGGGCGGCGAGGCCGAGATGACCCGCCGCCTGTACACCCTCGCGCAGGCCGCCGGCAGCGGCCTCTCCCTCTACGCCGGCGCCTGCGTCGGAGGCTCGACGCTGATCAACGACGCCCTCTGCTGGCGGACCCCGCCCGAGGTCCTCGCCTCCTGGCGCGACGCGCACGGCCTGGTCGAGCTCGACGACGCCGGCTTCGCTCCCTTCGTCGACCAGGCGTGGCGCGACCTCGGCGCCTCGCCGACGGGACGCGACCACGTGAACCGGAACGCGCACGTGCTCGCCCTCGGCGCGCAGGCCCTCGGCTGGGCGAACGAGGCGATGCCGCGCTCGGTCCAGGGCTGCGCGAACCTGGGCCTTTGCAACTTCGGCTGCCCCTCCGGCGCGAAGCAGTCGACGCTTCGCACCTTCGTGCCCCGGGCCGAGCGCGCCGGCGTCCGGGTCGTCGCCGACGCACGTGCCGATCGGATCGAGATCGCCGGCGGTGCGGCGCGCGCGGTCGAGGCGACCTTGCTCGACACGCTCTCGCGTCGTCCCCGGGCGGCGCTGCGGGTCGAGGCGCCGCTCGTGGTGGTCGCGGCCGGCGTGCTCGGGACGGCGCCGCTCCTGCTGCGGAGCGGCGTCGCCGGCGGCGTGGGAGAGCAGGTCCAGCTCCACACCTCGCTCCACGTGACCGCGCGCTTCGCCGAGCCGATCCACGGCTACTACGGACCGACGATGGCGTGGGCGGTGACGGAGTTCTCCGACGTCCACGGGCACGGCGGTCCGGGCTTCATGATCGAGAACACCGCCCTCCATCCCGTCGCGACCGCCTCCGCGCTGCCCGGCTTTGGAGCCGCGCACGAAGCCTCGATCGCGCGCCTGCCGTTCCTCGCACGCGCGCTCGTGGTGCTCCGCGACGAGGCGCGTGGGCGCTTCCAGACGACGAGCGACGGCACGCCGACGCTCGAGCACGTCCTGACCGACGCCGACCGTCGCCGGCTGCACCAGGGGATGTGCGCGATCGCGCGCCTGTACTTCGCCGCGGGTGCCGAGGACGTGATCCTTCCGATCGACGGCATGCCGCCGCTGCGCGACGCCGTCGAGATCGACGAGCTCGAGGGCGGGAGCCTCGATCCGCGCGCGGCGAGCCTGCTCTACGCGGTGCATCTGTTCGGCGGCGCCGCGATGGGGGGCGCCGGGAGCGGCGCGCCGTGCGATGCGTGGGGACGCGTGCGCGGCGTGCGTGGGCTCGTCGTCAGCGACGCCGCCGCCCTGCCCTCCAACACCGGCGTGAATCCGCAGATCACGATCGTCGCGAACGCGCTGCGGATCGGCGCGGCCCTGTCCCGGGAGGGCGCGGCATGACAGGTCCTGGCGACGGGCGAGCCGAGCTCGAGGCGCGGCTGCGCGAGCCCCTCGAGGCCCTCGCCGGCCTCGATCGCCGCACGTTCCTTCGTCTCGCCGCGGCCGTCGCGGCGGTCGGCCTGGCGCCGACGGGCTGCGGCGACCTCTCGCGCCCCCTCGCGCCACCGCCCGGCGTCGCCCTCGCGAGCCTCACGCCCCGGAGCTACGCGGTGTTCCAGGCCGCCGCCTTGCGCCTGCTCGGCCCGAAGCCCGCGGCGATCGTCGCGAGCGGAGCCGTCGACCCGGCCGGGCTCGCCGACGCCTGGCTCGCGCGCCTGCCGGAGCTCGCGGCGACGCTCCATCGGGGCCTCCTCGTGCTCGAGCTCGCCCCATGGCCGGTGCTGCCGAAGCTCCGCCCCTTCACGCGCCTCGACGGCCGATCGCAGGACTGGGTGCTGCGCGACCTCATGCTCTCCGCGAGCGACTGGAAGAGGGCGCTCTTCAAGGGCGTGAAGAGCTTCGCGTGCCTGACGTTCTACGCCTCGCCGCCGAGCCGGGCCGTGACGCGCTATCCGGGGCCCTTCGGCAGCGCGGAGGTGACGATCGCGGACGCGATGCGCTACGACGACGGCCCCGGCGTGCCGCGCGGGCCGGACGCAGCCGACGCGCCCGACGGCCACTGACGGCGGAGGTGCCGCGTGAGCCTCGCGATCGATCTCTTCTGGTCCTTCCGCAGCCCCTATTCCTATCTGGCGACGCGGCGCCTGTGCGCCCTCGCGCGCGACTACGAGCTCGACGTGAACGTGCGCCCGGTGCTCCCGATCGCCGTGCGCGACCCCGCCTTCTTCGCGCGCGCGAACCCGCTCTGGGTGCCCTATCTGCTGCGCGACATCCGCCGCATCGCCGAGCACGAGGGGATGACGATCGGCTGGCCCCGGCCCGATCCGGTCGTGCAGGACCTCGCGAACCGGCGGATCCCCGAGGAGCAGCCCTACATCCACCGTCTGACGCGTCTCGGCGCGCTCGCCGCGGAGCGGGGGCGCGGGCTCGCCCTCCTCGACGAAGTCTCGCGCGTGATCTGGGACGGGAGCGTCGACGGCTGGAACCGCGGCACGCACCTCGCCGACGCCGTGGCGCGCGCGGGCCTCGACCTCGCCGAGCTCGACGCGACCGCCGCGCGAGAGTCGGCGCGCCTCGACGCCGTGATCGCCGAGAACCAGGTCGCCCTCCAGAAGGCGGGACACTGGGGCGTGCCCACGATGGCGTTCGAGGGCGAGCCCTTCTTCGGGCAGGATCGGATCGATTTGCTCGTGTGGCGCCTCGAGCAGCACGGGCTGCGCCGCCGCGCGCCGGCCGAACCAGGGAGGTGACGATGTATCCGGGAGCGCTCGCGCGCGAGATCCCCGACAAGCCCGCGTACGTGATGGCCGGGAGCGGTCAGGTCGTGACGTACCGCGAGCTCGACGAGCGCTCGAACCGGCTCGCCCAGCTCCTCCACGCCTCCGGACTGCGCCCGGGCGACGGAATCGCCCTCTTCCTCGAGAACCATCCCCGCTTCTTCGAGCTCGCGTGGGCGGCACAGCGCTCGGGCCTCTACTACACCGCAATCAGCTCGCGCCTCACCGCGCCCGAGGTCGAGTACATCGTGAACGACTGCGGCGCGAAGGCGTTGGTCACGTCCCACGCGAAGGCCGAGGTGGCGGCCGAGCTCGCCGGGAAGCTCCCCGCCGTACGCCGTGCGCTCATGCTCGACGGCGCCGTCGCGGGCTTCGAGGCGTACGAGACGGCGGTCGCCGAGCACCCAGCCGCCCCGTTGGCGGAGGAGCTCGAGGGGAGCGACCTGCTCTACTCGTCGGGCACGACCGGTCGGCCCAAGGGCGTGAAGCCTCCGCTCCCGGGCAAGCCGGCTGGAACGCCCGCGGCCCTCATGCTGTTCGTCTCGACGCTCTACGGCGCCGGACGTGACACGGTCTACCTCTCGCCGGCGCCCCTCTACCACGCGGCGCCGCTGCGCTTCAACCTCGCCGTCCAGCGCCTCGGCGGCACCTGCATCGTGATGGAGCACTTCGACGCGCTCGAGGCCCTGCGGCTGATCGAGCGACACCGCGTGACGTTCAGCCAGTGGGTGCCGACGATGTTCGTGCGCATGCTGCGCCTTCCCGAGCCGGAGCGCACGCGCTTCGATCTCTCGAGCCATCGCGCGGCGGTCCACGCCGCAGCGCCGTGCCCGATTCCCGTGAAGGAGCAGATGATCGCGTGGTGGGGGCCGATCCTGCACGAGTACTACGGCGGCACCGAGGGCAACGGCCTCACGGCCCTCGACTCGAAGGAGTGGCTCGCCCACAAGGGCTCGGTCGGCAAGGCGGTGCTCGGCGAGCTGAAGATCGTGGACGAGGCGACGGGCGAAGCGCAGCCGCCGGGCGCGACGGGCGTCGTCTACTTCGCGAACGGCCCGCGCTTCGAGTACCACAACGACCCCGAGAAGACCGCGGGCTCGCGCCACGCGCAGGGCTGGTCGACGCTCGGCGACATCGGCCACGTCGACCAGGACGGCTACCTCTACCTCACCGACCGCAAGGCGAACATGATCATCACGGGCGGGGTCAACGTCTATCCGCAGGAGGCGGAGAACGTGCTGATCACGCACCCCGCGGTGGTCGACGTCGCCGTGTTCGGCGTGCCGAACGAGGATTTCGGGGAGGAAGTGAAGGCTCTCGTGCAGCTCGCCGACATGAGCCGCGCGGGGCCGGAGCTCGAGCGGGAGCTGATCGAGTTCTGCCGGAGGCAGCTCTCCCACATCAAGTGCCCGCGCTCGGTCGACTTCGAGGCGGAGCTCCCGCGCCATCCGACGGGCAAGCTCTACAAGCGGCTGCTGAAGGACCGCTACTGGGGCGGCCACACCAGCCGGATCGTGTGACGCTAGCCCACCGTCGCGCGGTGGAGCCTGAATGGCGGCTCCTTCTCGAGGACCGGCCGCGGATCGCCGAGCAGGCGCTGGGCCTCCTCCACGTCCGCGTCGGTGAAGTCCTTCGTGGTCACGCAGAACTCCACGAGGATCGCGTTCGGATCGCGCGTGTAGATCGACACGCACCAGCCGTGGTCGACCTCGAACACGTCGTGGCCCTTCGCGAGCCAGCGCTGCTTGATGGCGTCGATCTCCTCGACGCTCGACGCGTGGAAGGCGATGTGGTTCGTCCACTCGGGAAGCCCGAGGCCGCCCGCGATCGCCGGGGTGAAGTCCCGCGGAACGGTCTCGTCGTGGAGGTCCCAGAACGCGATCAGCCCGTTTCCGCCCGTCTCGTAGAACAGGTGCTTGGCCCAGCCGCCCGCGGGCGTCTTGCCCGCCACGACCTTCACCAGGCGGAATCCCATGACGTCGGTGTAGAAGGCGTGCGTCGCCTGGACGTCGGGCGTCGCGATGGCCACGTGATGGAATCCCATGCCTACCTCCGGCGGGCCGCCTGCCGCCGCCGCCACCATAGCGCGACGGCGGCCGGCGCGGCCCCCTCGATTCCGAGGAGCCCGCAGCTCTTCTTCGGCGCGGTCACGGTGAGCAGCACCGTCTCCTGGGAGCGGCAGCCTTCGGGATTCCACGCGACGACCTGGAGCTGCGTGCCCGCCGTTGCCTGGGGAGTGGTGACGAGCAGCAGCCCGGCCGGCCTCGAGGTCTGGGCGGGTTGCCCGTCGAGCCAGACCCGCGCGTTCGGACCGAACCCCGTGCCCAGCACCTGGACCATGTCTCCCGGGGCCGCGCTCGCCGGGGCGACGCCGCTGACCGTCGTCGGTGTCCCCACGCACAGGGCATCGCACACGTCCCCGACGTGATCGCCGTCGGTGTCGGCCTGGTCGGCATTCGGCTTCGCCGGACAGTCGTCGGCGGCGTCGGGCACGCCGTCGCCGTCGCCGTCGAGATCGAAGCTCGCGCTCAGGGAGAGGGGCGAGGAGGGCGCGATCACGTCGTGCCCGCGGGCGCCCCCGTCGGACCAGCCGAGCCACAGGTAGGTGTCGGGCCCGAGCGCCTGCGGCGACGGAGCGATCATGAAGTTGTCCGAGCCGATGATCGCGTCGCGCACGAACGGGGTCGTCTTCACCTTCGATCCGACGCCGAGCTGGAGCCCGCTCGGCGTGCTGTCGAAGTGGATCTGCACGGTGTCCGGGTCGAGGGGCTGCACGACCGTCGTCTCCGCGCCGAGCGAGTCGCGCGCCCGGAGCCGGAGCTCGAGGTACGACGGCATCTCGTGGTCCGGGGCCACGAAGCTCCCCGACGCCACGCCGTCGAGGTCCTGCACGGGGTGCTCATGACAGTCGAACGTGTCGCTGCAGTGGTGGAGCACCACGCTCCAGTGCAGCGCGGACGCCGGGAGCGGCCCGTCCTGCGGATCCGAGGCGCTGCCCGAGAATGCGATCGTGTCGCCGACGCGCCAGTGCAACGAGGCCGAGGGCGCCGTGATCGACGGCGTCGGCGGATCGTTCGCGACGGAGATCGGCACCGACGCGATGTCGCTCGCGCCGTTCGAGTCCGTCACGCGGAGCTTGACGGTGAAGGAGCCCGGCGTCGGGTACGTCACGACCGGCGAGACGAGGGTCGAGTCGTCGAACTGACCGTCGCCGTCGAGGTCCCACGCGTAGGAGAGCGCGCCGCCGAGAGGAGTCGAGGAGCCGGAGCCGTCGAACTGCACGACCAGGGGCGCCGGGCCCGAAGTCGGGCTCGCCGTCGCCACGGCCTTGGGTGCGCCGTAGGTGATGCGCTGGATCGTCCCGCCGAAGATGTCCACGCGGAACAGGTCGCCGTTCGGTCCGACCTCGAGGCCCACCGTGCCGTAGATGTCGCCCCCGACGCGCTCGACGTTCGCCGGCGATGGCGTGCCCGTGGCGTCGGTCTTCATCGCCCAGATGCAGCGCTTCGCGTAGTCGAAGAAGAAGAAGGCGTTCTGGAAGCGGCTGGGATAGGCGGTGCCCGAGTAGAAGGCGCCCGCCTGGGCCGAGGAGGAAGTGCCCGTGCAGCCGTCGCCGGGCACCACCTCGTCGGTGTGGCGCCACGAGAAGTACGGTGGCGTGTACTGGAAGGTAGGACCGCCGGGCGGCGAGCCGTACTGCGGATTCGCGTACAGCGCCTCGCACATCGCGTTGTCGAGGGCGTCGTAGAACGTCTGGCGCGGGACGCCCTCGTAGCAGGGCCAGCCGAAGTTCTCGATCACGCGGTCGGTCGGATCGAGGATGCGATCGATCTCCTCCCACGTGTCCCAGCCGACGTCGCCGATCCAGATCTCGCGGGTGCCAGGGCGCATCGTGAAGCGGAAGGGATTGCGCAGGCCGAAGGCGATGATCCGATCGTCGTCCGCGGCCGCGCCGCCGTACAGCGGGTTGTCCGGCAGCGCGTTCCCGGTATCCGGATCGACGCGCAGGATCGTGCCGTCGAAGCTCACCGCGTCGCCCGGGATGAGCAGGTCCTGCGCGCGCAGGGCGCCGCCCTGGCCGACGACGCGGTTCGCCGGCGCGACGCCGACGTCGCCCGGAGGATTCGGATCGCCGCACGGGTTCACGGGGATGCCGGCGCTTCCGCCGTTCTGGCCGTAGTCGGCGTTCTCGTAGTTCGCGCCGTCGCCCGCACCGACGTAGAGCGCGCCGTCGGGACCGAACGCGACGGTCCCGATCGTGTGCGTCTGGAACTGGATGCACCAGCGGAAGCCGCCGTCGATCAGCACCTGCTCCGAGCCGACGAGCGTCGAGAGGGGGCTCACCTCGAAGCGCGAGAGCCGCGCGGTCACCACGCAGCCCGCGCTCGGCGGGTTGTTGCAGGCGTCGTTGTAGAGCGGCACGGGTCCCGAGCCGTCGGGCGCCGCGTCGTAGGTGTAGAGCACGTAGACGTAGGGATGCGTGGGCCAGCGCGGGTCGAGGGCGAGGCCGAGGAGGCCCTTGTCGTTCACGTCGTGGACGAGGGGGGAGATGTCGACGAGGACGCTCGGGGTCGGCGAGCCGAGGCTCGGGTAGACCTTCACCACGCCCCCCTTCTCCGCGACGAAGACGCGCCCGTCCGGCGCGAACCGGACCATCGTCGGGAGCGTGAGTCCCGTGATGACGGGCGTCTCCTGGAAGCCCGGGAGGTAGCCGGCCCGTGCCACGCCGCCGGTGAGGCCGGCGCCGAGCAAGGCCGTCCAAAGCGCCAGGGCGAGCGTCGCGCGCAGGCCGCGGCGACGGCAGTCGGGCGATCCGGTCATGTCCCTCCTCCCCGTCATCGGCTCTCGAGCCGCGCCGCGCGAGACCCGCGGGTCGTCGGCGGCGTGTGGCTGCGGAACCGTGGCCGAGGCTAGTCGTTCTCGGGACGGACCCGAACCCACCACTATCGGGGAGTGCCCTCTCCGACCCGCTCGGTGTCGAGAGGGACGCGATGTCCCGCGCCGCGTTCCAGCCCGTCCCATGACGACTTCCTGAGCACCGGCGCCCCGTCACCCGGCCGGGTTGCCTGACCCGCGCCGACGGCTGGCGTGGAATGCCACCCGCCACCCTCGCCGGCACGTGTTCCCGCGCGGGCGCGGGCCGGCAGCTCGCGGAGCGGGCCCAGCCGCGGCGGCTCCTTACACGATCGCGCCGAACGCAGCGCCGACGCCGTACGTGAGCGCCATCGCGAATGCACCCCAGAACGTGACGCGCAGGGCGCCGACGCCGGCTCTTGCGCCGCCCACGCGCGCCGCGATCGCCCCGAGGAGCGCAAGGCACGCGAGCGACGTGCCCACCACGATCGGCGCGAGCGCGTCCCGGGGAGCGAGAAGCACGATCATGAGCGGCAGGACGGCTCCGGCCGCGAACGTGGCCGCTGACGCGAACGCGGCCACCACCGGTCGAGCACGCTGCATCTCCGAGATGCCGAGCTCCTCACGGGCGTGGGCCGCGAGCGCATCGTGCGCCATGAGCTGCTCGGCGACCCGCCGCGCGAGGTCGGCCTCGAGACCCCTGGAAACGTAGATTCCTGCCAGCTCTGCCCGTTCCGACGCGTCCTGGCTCGCCAGCTCTCGTCGCTCCCGCGCCAAGTCGGCTTCTTCCGTATCCGCCTGGGATCGCACAGAGACGTACTCGCCGGCGGCCATGGACATCGCGCCTGCGACGAGCCCGGCCGTGCCCGCCACGAGCACCTGGGATCCAGCGGCGCCCGTGGCGGCGACGCCCAGGATCAGGCTCGCGGTCGAGACGATGCCGTCGTTGGCGCCGAGGACGGCCGCACGCAGCCATCCGATCCGTTCCGAACGATGCTGTTCCCGATGGCGCATGAGGGTCGGCTCGCTCCTTCCTCGCGTGGGCGTCGCGGACGGAACCGGGCCGCCTCACAGCAGCCGAGCTCGACCCTGCGCCCCCTCTGCCGCCCGTCGACGGCCGCGGGGTGAGGCGCTCGAAACGAGCCGCAGCGATCATACCTCTCCGGGTGTCGCCCCACGCGCTGGGAACGACGCCGGCGGGGGTGGAACGGCCTCCGGCGAGGGGCCGCCGCACGGAGTGGGGCGACGTGGCGCAGGCGTGAGACGGAAGGGGCTGCGGACGGGCGTCCATGTAGAGCGGTTCTCGGGCCGCGCTCGGGCTCCGACTTGATCGGGGAAGCGCTCGTTGGCGATGATGAGATCGTGAGCTCGGACGAATCGCGCCGGACTCCGGTGAAGCGGGGTGCGACCACGATCGACGGGGACCGCCTCGTCTATCGAGTCGCCGGCGAGGGACCGGTGCTGCTGCTCGTCCACGGCATGGCCGGCAGCTCGCTGACGTGGAGACACGTCATGCCGCCGCTGGCCGAGAGGTTCACAGTCCTGGCCCCCGATCTCCTCGGGCAGGGCGAGTCGGACAAGCCCCGTGGCGAGTACTCGATCGGTGTCCACGCCAACACGCTCCGGGACCTCCTGGACGCGCTCGGGTACGAGCGGGCGACCGTCATCGGCCAGTCCCTCGGCGGAGCCGTGGCGCTGCAATTCGTGGATCAGTTCCCGGAGCGCTGCGAGCGCCTGGTCCTGGTGGACAGCGGTGGGTTCGGCCGAGAGGTCACCTTCTACCTTCGGATGCTGACCGTGCCCGGGTTCGAGTCGGTCTTTCCGCTCTTCTGCTCGCCGCGGCTGCGCAGCGCCGGCGAGCTCGTCGCCCGCTGGCTCGGCCGCGTGGGCGCGCGCTCCACGCCCGCCGGCCAGGAGATCTGGCGCAGCTACGCGTCGCTGGCGGACGCTGATAGTCGTCGGGCGTTCTTTCGCAGCCTGCGCGACGTGATCGACTTGAGCGGGCAGTCGGCGAGCGCCGTCGGCCGACTGCCCCGGATCGCGCGGTTGCCGACGTTGATCTGCTGGGGCGCGCAGGACCCCTTCATTCCGGTGAGGCACGCCGCCGCGGCGCACGACGCGATCCCCGGGAGCCGCCTCGAGATCTTCGAAGGGGTGGGACACTACCCGCACTGCGAGGCCCCGGAGCGGTTCGTCGCGGTGCTCCTCGACTTCATCGCCTCGACCGAGCCCGCCCGACTTCCGCCGCGTTCGCCCCGACCCGGCGCCGCAACGCGTCTCGGTGCCGACGCCTCGTCCTCCCACCGCTAGACGGCCTCCGAGCGTCGAGCCGATCCCCCGCGCGCCGATTCAGCCTGCGATGCGCGCGCGGATGCGGCGCTTGCGCAGCTCCTCGAGGACGAGCATCGCCACGGCGAACGGCAGCATGAAGAGCCACACCGTCCCCCCGATGGGGGCCGTCGCGAACACGAGATTCCCGAAGGAGGTGTAGTCGATCAGCAAGACCAGGCCGATTTCGAGGAGCGCGCCCCAGAGGATCAAGGGATTGCCGAGGAGCCCCGTGGACCCGAGCGATCGATCGGGGCTGCGACACAGGAACACGTTCACGATCTGCATCGCGATGATCGCGCTCAAGCAGGCGGTGGTGGCACGCAGATACAGCGGATCCTGCGTCCCGAGGCTCCGGCCGTACTCCCACCCGGCCCCATGCAGCACGAACAGGAACGCCGACATGGCAGCGACCGCCTCGATCATGCCGAGGAACAGATAGGCCCGCCGCGCGAGGCTCCAATCGAACAGTCGCTGACCTCGGGAGCGCGGAGCGCGGCGCATCACGTCCGGATCCGGGCGCTCCACGCCGAGACCGAGGGCCGTGAGCGAATCGGTCCCCATGTCGATCGCCAGGATCTGGATCGGGGTGAGGGGCAGCGGAATCGCGAACAAGGAGAACGCGAGATACGGGACCAGCTCGGGAACGTTGTGGGCGAGGATGTACGTCAGGAACTTGCGGATGTTCTCGAAGACCGCTCGACCCTCCTCGACGGCGTTCACGATGCTCGCGAAGTTGTCGTCGAGCAGCACCATGTCGGCCGCCTCCTTCGCGACGTCGCTCCCGCCGAGCCCCATCGCGATGCCGATGTGGGCGCTCTTGAGCGCCGGCGCGTCGTTCACCCCGTCGCCCGTGACGGCCACGACGTGCCTCTTGTGCTTGAGCGCGTCGACGATGCGCTTCTTCTGGTCTGCGCCCACGCGCGCGAACACGATCTCGGGGGCGTCCAGCGCCAGCCGCAGCTGGATGTCGGAGAGCGCGCGCAGGTCGTCGCCGCTCAACACGAGCGGCGCGTCGGACCGGACGAGCCCGACCTGTCGGGCGATCGCGCGCGCGGTCCGGGGATGGTCCCCGCTCACCATGATCACCCGAATGCCGGCCTCTCGACACTTCGCGATCGCGTCCGGCACCTCGGGCCGCGGCGGATCCTCGAGGCCGACGAGCCCGCTGAAGACGAGCTGCTGCTCCAGGCCGTCGTGGGCCCACCCGCGCTCCAGGGGCCGGTACGCGAATGCCAACACCCGCAAGCCGCGCTCGGCCATCGCCTCCTGGGCCGCAGAGATCTCCTTGCACAAGCCGGCCGTCAGCGGCCGGGCATCGCCCTCGACGTGGATCCTGCTGCACAGCGGCAGGACGGACTCGGGTGCTCCCTTGCACCACAACGTCGGTCCCGAAGGCATGTCGTGCACGGTGGACAGCCGCATCCGATCCGCGTCGAACGGGACCTCGTCGAGACGTCGGGCGACCGGAGGGGTGGGAATCGCCCGCTGCGCGAGCTCCACTAGGGCGGCCTCCATCGGGTCGCCGAGCAGGACCGTCCGACCTCGCTCCTCGGCCTCCTCCAGGTCGTGGCACAGGCCGGCGCCCAAGAAGAGCGGCGCATGGCGCTCGACGAGCGCTCCTCCCGCCTTCACGTCGTCCGCCGGGAGGCGCTGCATGCCGAGGAGGAGCTCTCTCACCGCCATGCAGTTCTGCGTGAGCGTGCCCGTCTTGTCGGTGCAGATGACCGTGGTCGAGCCCAACGTCTCGACGGAGGACAAGTGTCGGATCAATACGTTCCGCTTGGCCATGCGTTGGCTCGCCAGCACCAGCGCCAGGGTGAGCGTGGGAAGCAGACCTTCCGGCACCATGGCCACGATGATGCCGATGCCGAAGATGAATGCGTTCCAGAACGGAACGCCGGAAAGGCGGCCCACCAGGAAGAAGAGGAGGCCGATCGCGACCGCGACGACACCGATCACCCGGCTGAGGTAGGCGATCTCCGTGCGCAGGGGCGAGACGACGTCGCCGATCGTCTGCGTGAGATGGGCGATCTTCCCGAACTCGGTGTGCACGCCCGTCGCGAAGACCAGCGCGCGGGCGCGGCCCGACACGAGGGAGGTCCCGGCCAGCACGATGTTGCTCGCACGGATCAGCTCGGCCGCATCGGCCGGGCCGGCGACACGGCTGCGTGGCTGCGACTCGCCGGTGATCGACGCGTCCTCCACGCGGACCCCGAAGGCCTCGATCAGCCTGCAGTCCGCGGGGACGCGATCGCCCTGCTCCAGGAGAACGATGTCGCCGGGCACCAGAGCCTCGACGGGCAGTTGGACGACCCTGCCCTCGCGGACCGCCGCCGCCCGCTGCGGTAGCAGCTCGAGCAGTGCCGAGAGGGTCCGCTCGGCGCGGTACTCCTGCCAGAAGGAGAACACGCCGCTCACGAGGATCACCACGACGATGGCGTAGCCGAGCTTGGCCATGCCCTGGCCAGGGGCGCTCCACTCGGCAAAGAAGGCGAGCCCCGCGGCGATCCACAGGATCACGGCGAAGAAGTGGACGAACTCCCGAAGCAGCCGCAGGAGCGCCGGCTCGCGACGCCGCTCTTCGACGCGGTTCGCTCCGAACTCGTCGAGGCGGCGGAGCGCTTCGGCGGACGTCAGGCCGTCTGCGGCGCTGGCGAGGCTCGCGAGCGCCTCGCTCTCGGGGAGCTGGTGGATCCTCATCCACTCACCCTCGCCCGCGGCGAAGCGCGTGCGTCAGCCCGGAAGGGCCTTTCGCATGCGGTCCACGAGCGACGTGGCCCGCTTGCGGGCATCGGCGAGGAGCGACTCGGCCGACCGCTTCACTCCCTGCCAGGATCCCTCCGCCGCGACCGACACTCGCCTCAGGCTGCGCAGGGCTTCGCGCTGCTTGCCTCTCACGATCTGGAGCTGGCTCCGAGCATCCTGTCGCAGCGCCCGAAGGCGTGCGCGCGCGTCGGCCTCGATCTTCTGCTCCGCCTTGCGAAGCCCCTTCTGGATCTCGGCGATCGACTTCTCCAGGTGCCGCACGCCCTGCTTGATCTCGGCGTAGGCTGCGCGCCTCTCGCGCGAGATCCTGGCCGTCGTGCGTCGCCGGGTCGTTGCGCGCTTCGTAGCTCGCTTCGTGGCCTTGGTCGCCATTCGTGGTCCCTCCTTGCGGGCTTCCGCACGCTACCGCACGCAAGCCCCGGGCCTCAACGTCAAAGCAACGACACGCGTGCGCGCGCTCGGTGGCGAGATGTTCCCGCTCACGGGGGCGACGCCATTCTGCGACGAGATGTCCCACCATCGTTCGGGGTGGCTGCACGCGCCGGGTCCGGCGCTCGAGCCGGCGCTCCGGGAAGGACGAGCGCTGGTACGCCCGGCGCGGGCTGGCCTCGATCGCTCCGATGGGCCTCGCGCTGATCGGCCTGCGCGAGGAACCGGATTCCGCATCCGGTGACCACCACGAGGACACCGGCGAGCGTCAGGATGCGCACGTGCTGGACCGCGCTGACGCCGAGATCGCGCCAGGTGGAGCGGACACGCGTGCTGGTGCAGCCAGTGCCGCCATGGCGAGTGCAGAAGCATCAGGCTGCGTTCTTGGCAACGTCCGATGAGCATTCGGTCAAACCGAGACGAATCGAGGCAAGAAGCCCCACGGAAGATAGGGGGTTCTCTGCCTATCCGACGCGCTCAGCCGTGAGACGGTGGTAGGGGAATGGCCCGGCCTGCATCGCGCGGCGTAGCACGAAGCCAGAGAGAGCGTCTTCTCGCCAGCGACGGTCGAACCGGTAGACGAACTCGTCGAGGTAGCGCTGGAGGTGCTCGGGGCTGACGCCGTGGAAGGTGCCCTCGAGTCAGGTCTTCAGATTGCCAAACACCGTGTGTGCCCAGGGCAGGACGCCGCTGGCCTGAGGGCCGTGGCCCCCGCGGCGGGGCCGATGTCTGACTCCCTGCCGAATCAGCGCCGTGTAGCCCTGCCATCCATCGGTGAACACCGTGGCCTTCCGGGCGTCGATCACGCCGCGGACGAACGAAGTCAGCTCGTCCGTCGAGGCATGCCGCACGACGGCCGAGCGCACCGCGCCCGCGTGGTCTCGCGTCGCTCCCCGCACGAACGTCCTTGCCGTGCCGCTCGGCCTGTTCGCCGTTGCGGCGCCCTGGCTCGCCGGCGGGCCCTGGCCGGGTCTCGTCGCGGGCAGCCTCGCCGGGCTCGGCGTCGCGGCCCTCGCCCTCCCCCGCGGTCCGAAGACCGAGCGCTACGGAGCCTGGGACCGCTTCGTCCGGTGAGGCATGCGCGCGATCGTCACGCGACCGGGTACCAGGCGCCGAGGATCGCGCCGTACGCCACGTGCGCGAGGAGCGTCACCCAGGGCGTGCTGCGGCCGTAGTTCAGGCCGAGGAACCCCGGCGGCTCGAGCCGCCGCCGGGCGACGGGCCCTTCGTGCCGCGTCGCCATGCGCGGGTGGATCGCGGCGAGCAGCTCGACGCCGACGACGAGCACGAACACGCCGTGGAGCAGGCCCAGACCCGCCCCGACCCACGGGCCCGCGCGGCCCCATGCGTCGAACGCGAGCGCGTACCCCAGGGCGAACACGAGCCCGACGACCGCATGGACCAGGAAGCCCACCTGCATGGCACGGCGCCGGTCCGACGCGAACATCGTGCCGATCAGGTACGGCAGGCTCATGCGCGACCAGCCGAGCCCCTGGCTCGCCCCCATCACCACGCTCAGCGCGGCGGTCGCAGCGGCCCCCCAGCCGAGCGCGGCGGCGAGGTCGATCATGGGCCGCGCCTCCCGCTCACAGCTCGTCCGCGCGCTCGGCCGCCTGCGGCCGCTCGCCGCGCGGCGGGACCGGACCCTGCCGTGCCACGTCCGCGCGTGGCCGCGTCCCGCGCGCCTCGGCGATCGCGAGCGCCGCGTTGATCAGCCCGACGTGCGTGAAGGCCTGGGGAAAGTTCCCGAGGGCGGAGCCGTCCCGCGGATCGAACTCCTCGGCGAACAGGCCGACGTCGTTCGACAGCGCGCACAGCCGCGCGAGATCGTCCTCCGCCTGCTCGATGCGACCGACCCGCGCGAGGTACTCGACGCTCCAGAACGAGCAGATGCCGAACGCGCCTTCGCCGGGCGGCAACCCGTCTTCGGTGTCGCTGCGGTAGCGGCGGAACAGCCCGTCGTGCGCCAGCTCGCGCCGGATCCGCCGGTAGGTGGCGGCCATGACCGGATCGTCGGCCGCGACGTAGCCGTAGAGCGCGAGCAGGAGGAGCGACGAGTCGACCGTCTCCCCGTCGAAGAGGCTCGTGTAGGTGCCGCAGGAGCGACCGCGCTGCTCGATCGCGTCGCGGATATCGTCGCGAACCCGCGCGAAGCGGCTCGCGGGCGCGCACAGATGACCATCGCGCGCCATGGCGAGGAGACGGTCGAGCGCGACCCAGCACAGGGCCATCGAATGGACGTGTCGGGCCGGGTCCCCGCGTCGCTCCCAGATGCCGTGGTCCGGTCGCTGCCAGAGCGCACACACCCGCTCGCCGAGACGCGCGATCAGGCGCGCCGACGACGGGCCGAGGCGACCGCCCCGGCGCACGTATTCGTAGGCCGCCGCCGTGAGCTCGCCATAGAGATCGAGCTGGAGCTGGTTCTCGGCGGCGTTGCCGATGCGGACCGGGCGCGAGCCCCGATACCCCTCGAGCCCCTGCAGCTCACGCTCGCGCCCGGGCGAGTCGCCCATCACCGTGTAGAGCACGCGCAGCCGGGTGCGGCTCTCGTGCGCGGTGTGGAGCAGCCATGCGAAGAAGGCCCCACCCTCCTCCATGTACCCGAGCTCGAAGAGCGCGCGCAGCGTGAAGCAGGCGTCGCGCAGCCAGCAGTACCGGTAGTCCCAGTTGCGCACGCCGCCGATCTTCTCCGGCAGGGACGTCGTCGGCGCCGCGACGATGGCGCCGTACGAGGCAGCCGTCAGGAGCTTCAGCGTGAGCGCGCTGCGCAGGACGTGCGGCCGGAACGGGCCCTCGTACGCGCAACGCGCGCTCCATTCGCGCCAGAACGCGAGCGTGTCGTCGAAGGCACGATCCGCTTCCTCTCCGAGGAGCGGCAGCGCGACCGGCTCGCCGCGCCCGAAGGCGAGTGCGATGCGTGCGCGCTGTCCCGCCCGCAGCCGCGCCGTGCCGCCCGCCGCACCGTCCCGAAGCGTGAGCGGCAGCTCGCTGCGCAGCACCACGACGGCCCCGCGGTCGGAGAAGAAGACGCCGTGCGGTCCCCGGTCCCGGGCGGCCGCGGCGCGGCGGCCGTAGTCGAAGCGCGGCGCGCAACGCACGGCGACCTCCACCTCGCCTCGCACGCAGCGGATCTCGCGCAGGAGGAGATGCTCCGGACGCAGCACGTCCGAGCCGCCCTTCGCCGTCGCCGCCAGGCAGTCCCGGAGCCGAAGCTCTCCCGTCGCCGTCTCGAAGCGCGTCTCGAGGACTACCGACCCGTCGAGGTAGCGGCGATGCACGCACGCGGCGCTCGTCGGCCCCACTTCGAACGCGCCGCCGCGCTCGCGATCGAGGATGGCGGCGAAGAGCGAGCCGCTCCCGAAATCGGGCCAGCACAGCCATTCGACCGCGCCGTTCCGCGCGACCAGCGCTGCACTGCCGCAGTCGCCGATCAGCGCGTAGTCGCCGATCGGCGGAAAGCGCGCCGCGGCGCCTCCACCTGCCGCCTCCAGATGCCGCACGGCGGGCCGCATCAGCCCTTCGCACGCAGCCCGAGGCAGAGCGCGGCGAACGCTGCGCCGGCTCCCAGCAGGAGCCCCCGGCGTCGTCGCGTCAGCTCGAGCTGGAGGCTCCGACGGCGGGCGCGTCGACCGAAGCGACCGCTCGCGCCCCAGTCGCCCGCGAGCGGCGCCTCGAGGTTGTCGGGCCGCCCGGGAGCGACCGGCTCGTCGGTGAACTGCGACGCGAACCCGGTCCGTGCCAGATACCAGTCGCCGATCCCCGGCGCGATCTTGTTCCCGAACATGAGGCAGGCATTCCAGCCGCCGACCCAGACCTCCCGTCGACGCGCGCCGGCGGCGAAGAAGATCGCCTCGGCCGCGACCTCCGGGGCATAGATCGGGGGAACCGGCTGCGGCTGCCGGTCGAAGCGCAGGCGGCTCCATTCGAACTGCGGGGTGTTCAGCGCGGGGAGCTGCACCATCGTCACGTGAACCCCGATGCCGTCGTGCATCAGCTCCGTCCGCAACGAGTCGGTGAAGCCCCGCATCGCGTGCTTCGCGGCGCAGTACGCGCTCTGCAGCGGGATCGCGCGGTATGCGAGCGCGGACCCGACCTGAACGATCGTGCCCCGGCCCCGGGGCGCCATCCGGCGCAGCGCCGCGAGCGAGCCATGGACGGCACCGAGGTACGTCACCTCGGTCACCCGCCGGTAGTCCTCGGCGGTCGAGTCCACGATGCGGGACATGACCGTCACCATGGCATCGTTCACCCAGACGTCGATCGGTCCGAGCTCCGCCTCGATCCGCTCGGCCGCGCGCTCCACCGCATGGGCATCGGCCACGTCGGTCTCGATCGCGAGCGCGCGAGCCCCGAGCTTCTCCACCTCGTTGCGGGCGGCCTCGAGACCGTCCGTGCCTCGCGCGAGCAGGGCCACCGCGTCGCCGGCTCGCGCGAAGCGCCGCGCCGTCGCACGCCCCACCCCGGCGGACGCTCCTGTGACGACGACGACGCGGCCCCGCATCCGCTCGACTGCGCTCCTGCGACCACGCATTGCGAAAGCCTGTGAGAGCAAGATCCGTGCCCCGTCGCGGCGTCAGCCCTGCGGTCGCGCCTCTCGGCCCCCGGAGGCGCCTTCCCGCAGCGCCTGGGCCTCGATGAAGATGCGCTTCACGGAGGGGCAGCGCGCGCGGATCGCCCGCTCCAGCTCCTCGACGTCGCAGGCGAGCTGCTCGGCGCTGCGCTCCTTTCGAAACGCCATCTCGAGGTTCACGAGAACCTCGGAAGGGCCGAAATGCATCGTCAGCGGACGCTCCATCGTCTCGACGTAGGGCTTCGCTCTCACGACCTCCTCGATCGCGGCGATCGTCTCTGCATCGGCTCCTTCGCCGAGGAGCAGATTCCGACACTCGACCACCAGGAAGACCGCGACGCCGGCCAGGACCATGCCGATCAGCATGGACGCCAGCGCGTCCGGCACCGGGGTGCCGAGCCGCTCGCCTGCGAACACGCCTGCGAAGGCGATCGCGATGCCGACGAGCGCGGCGCTGTCCTCGGCGAACACGACGAAGCGCGTCGGATCCTTGCTGCGGCGCAGCTTCGCGAACAGCCCGTCCCCGCTCTCGCGAAGCAGCGCGCGCGTCGCGAGCGTGAGCGAGATGCCTTCCGCGACGGCGGCGATCGCCAGCACGGCGTAGCTCCACGCCGGGCTTTCGATCGGGGTCGGCGCCCGAAGGTGATGGATTCCCTCGTAGAACGAGAGGCCCCCCCCGATGCCGAAGAGCAGCATCGCGACCAGCAGGCTCCAGAAGTAGAGCTCCTTGCCGTAGCCGAAGGGATGCGTCGCATCGGCGCGCTTCTGGCTTCGCTTCACACCGAGCAGGAGTAACGCCTGGTTCCCTGTGTCGACCAGCGAGTGGACGCCCTCTGCGATCATGGCCGAGCTGCCGGAGAGCGTTCCCGCGCCGAACTTCGCCACGGCGATGGTGGCGTTGGCGGCCATGGCGGCCACGACGACGCTCGGCTTCGCGCTCATGTCGCGATCAGCATGCGCGGGACGTGCCGAGCCGCCCGCCCGCCGGACGGCTCGCAGCGGGCCGCGCTTGCAAATGCCGGCCGACCCTTCTACAAGGCGCCGCACGCTGTCCGGTCGCGTGTCGGATGCGCGCGTGCGTCCGGGCCCCCGCGCGCGCGCGGTCGAGCGGCACGTCGATTGCACCGACGTCCCGCATGTCCGGCATGTCCGCGCACACCCTGGGTCATCGCCTGTGGGCGATCGCCGAAGGGTACATCCCCCGCGCGAGCCATGGTCCCGAGCCCGAGATGACCAGTCACGAGACCGTGTGCGTGCTGAACGCCGGCAACGAGTCGGCGCACGTCCGCATCACGGTCTACTTCGCGGACCGCGAGCCCGTGGGACCCTTCGTCGTGGAGGTCCCGCCGCGCCGCACCCGACACATCCGCTTCAACGACTTGCGAGACCCGGAGCCGATCCCAGCGGGGACGGACTTCGCGAGCGTGATCGCGTCCGACGTCCCGATCGTCGTGCAGCACACCAGGCTCGACTCGCGACAGGCCGAGAACGCCTTGCTCTCGACGATCGCCTACGCCGCGCCCGGCTGATCCGGAGGAACCCACCGTGGCCAAGACCGTGTCCGATCATCTCCTCTCCCGGCTCGGTGTGTGGGACATCCATCGGATCTATGGCTTCCCGGGCGACGGGATCAACGGGATCATGGGCGCGCTCGACCGCGCGGGCGATCGCTTCGAGTTCATCCAGGTCCGCCACGAGGAGATGGCGGCGTTCATGGCATGTGCCCATGCGAAGTTCTCGGGCGAGCCCGGGGTCTGTCTCGCGACCTCCGGGCCCGGCGCGATCCATCTCCTGAACGGCCTCTACGACGCGAAGCTGGACCACCAGCCGGTCGTGGCGATCGTCGGCCAGCAGGCGCGCACCGCGCTCGGCGGCAGCTACCAGCAGGAGGTCGACCTGCAGAGCCTGTTCAAGGACGTCGCCCACGAGTTCGTCCAGCTCGTGTCGACGCCGGCGCAGCTCCGTCACGTCGTCGATCGTGCGCTCCGGATCGCGCTCGACCGGCGCACCGTGACCTGCATCATCGTGCCGAATGACGTGCAGGAGCTCGAGGCCGTCGAGGAGCCTCCGCGGGCCCACGGAACGCTCCAGTCCGGACCCGGGTATCGCCCCCCCGTCGTCGTGCCCGATTCGCGCGATCTGCGCCGCGCCGCGGACGTCCTCAACGCGGGCCGGCGCGTCGCGATGCTCGTCGGCGCCGGTGCGCTCGCGGCCGCCGACGAGGTGATCGAGACCGCAGAGCGCCTCCAGGCCGGCGTGGCGAAGGCACTCCTAGGCCGCGCCGCGATCCCCGACGACCTGCCGTTCGTGACCGGTGCGATCGGGCTGCTCGGGACCCGCCCGAGCTGGGATCTCATGATGGACTGCGACACGCTCCTGATGGTCGGGTCGAGCTTCCCCTACTCCGAGTTCCTGCCGCCGCCGGGCCAGGCGCGCGGCGTCCAGATCGATCTCGACGGCCGCATGCTGAGCCTCCGCTACCCGATGGAGGTCGGGCTCGTGGGCGATGCGGCACCCACGCTCCGGGCCCTGCTGCCGCTGCTGGAGGTGCGATCCGAGGGCACCTGGCGTCGCCGGATCGAGGACGGTGTCGCGAGCTGGAACGAGCTGCTCGAAGGACGCGCGCGGGTCGAAGCGGATCCGCTCAATCCGCAGCTGGTGTTCCGCGAGCTCTCTGCGCGCCTGCCCGAGCGCTGCATCCTGTGCGCCGATTCGGGCAGCGCGGCGAACTGGTTCGCGCGCGATCTGACGCTCCGCCGAGGCATGCTCGCGAGCCTGTCCGGGAACCTCGCGACGATGGCGCCCGGTGTGCCGTACGCCATCGCGGCCAAGTTCGCCCATCCCGACCGCGTCGCGATCGCGCTCGTCGGCGACGGCGCGATGCAGATGCTCGGCATCAACGGCCTCATCACGATTTCGAAGTACTGGCGGCGCTGGAAGGATCCCCGGCTGGTCGTGCTCGTCCTGAACAACGGCGACCTCAACCAGGTCACCTGGGAGATGCGGGCGATGCAGGGCAATCCGACCTACGAGGCATCCCAGGACGTGCCCGACTTCCCCTACGCACGCTACGCGGAGCTGCTCGGTCTGCGCGGAATCCGGGTCGATCGGCCCGACGCGGTGGGGCCGGCCTGGGACGCCGCGCTCTCGGCGGATCGACCCTGCGTCCTCGAGGCGGTGACGGATCCCGAAGTGCCGCCCCTGCCCCCGCACATCACCCTCGAGCAGGCACGCAACTTCTCGTCCGCAGTCCTGAAGGGCGACCCCGAGGCGCGACGCATGATCTGGCAGTCGATCAAGCAGACGATCGGCGCGCGTCTCGCGTCCCGGAACGACGGCGGGCGCGAGCGGCCCTCGTGAGGCCGATCCGGATCGAGCGCGTCGACGTCGCCGCCTACCGGATCCCGACCGAGGCGCCGGAGTCCGACGGAACCCTGCGCTGGGACGCGACCACGCTGGTCGTCGTCGAGGTGGAGGCCGGCGGCGAGCGCGGACTCGGCTGGACCTACGCCGACGCCGCGGCAGCCGGCGTGGTACGACGCCTTCTCGCGGACGTCGTTCGCGGCCGGGACCTCTCCGCGATCGGCGCAGCCTGGAGCGCGATGCGAGACGCGGTGCGGAACGTGGGGCGCGAGGGCGTTGCATCGATGGCCATCTCGGCCGTGGACGCGGCCCTCTGGGACTGCAAGGCGCGCCTCTTCGGGGTGCCCCTGGCCGCGCTGCTGGGTCCCGTACGGAGCGAGGTGCCGGTGTACGGGAGCGGCGGGTTCACCTCGTACTCGACCGGCCGCCTGATGCAGCAGCTCGCGGGCTGGGTCGAAGCGGGAATCCCCCGGGTGAAGATGAAAGTCGGGCGCACGCCATCGCGGGACCGCGCGCGCGTGACCCTCGCGCGCCGCGCGATCGGCGACGCGAGCGAGCTCTTCGTCGATGCCAACGGCGCCTACGATCGCAAGCAAGCGCTGCATTTCGCCGAGGTGTTCGCCGCCCTCGGCGTCACCTGGTTCGAGGAGCCGGTCTCGTCGGACGACGTCGCCGGGCTTCGCCTGGTGCGGGACCGGGCTCCCGGCGGGCTCGAGATCAGCGCAGGGGAGTACGCGTGGGACGGCCACGGCTTCCGGCGCCTGCTCGAGGGCGGGTGCGTCGACGTGCTCCAAGCCGATGCCACGCGGTGCGGGGGCCCCAGCGGATTTCTCGTCGCCGCCGCGCTCTGCGACGCGTATGGCCTTCCCCTCTCGAGCCACTGCGCACCGACGCTGCATGCGCCCCTCGGCTGCGCCGCCGTCCGGCTGCGCCATCTCGAATGGTTCCACGATCACGTGCGCATCGAGGGCCTGCTCTTCGACGGCGCACCGCAGCCGCGCTCGGGCCGGCTCGAGCCGGATCCGACGCGGCCTGGATTCGGCGTCGAGCTGAAGCGCAAGGACGCCGAACGGTGGGCGCTGTGACAGCGCCCGGCGCACACACGGCGACGGCGATCAACGCGATCGCCCTCGAGCGCGATCTGCGACGCGAGCTCTCGGGCGAGGTGCGCTTCGACGCCGGCGCGCGCGCTCTCTACGCGACGGACGCGTCCAACTACCGGCACGTCCCCATCGGCGTCGTGGTTCCCCGCAGCGTGGACGACGTGGTCGCGGCGGTGGCCACCTGCCGCCGCCACGGTGCGCCGCTGACCGCGCGCGGGGGCGGCACGAGCCTCGCCGGGCAGACCTGCAACGTGGCCGTGATCCTCGACTTCTCGAAGCACGTGAACCGGGTGCTGGAGATCGACCCGACCGCCCGGCGCGCACGCGTCGAGCCGGGCGCCAATCTCGACGCCCTGCGAGCCGCGGCCGCGCCCCACGGGCTCACCTTCGGCCCCGATCCGGCCACGCACGATCGCAACACCCTCGGCGGGATGATCGGAAACGACTCCTGTGGCGTGCACTCGATGCTGGCCGAGCTGCACGGGCCCGGGCCCACGACCCGCGACAGCGTCGAGACGCTCGACGTCCTCACCTATCGTGGTGAGCGCCTCCACGTCGGCGCGACCCCGGATGACGCGCTCGCGGGCGCCGTCGAGGCGGGCGGCGCGGTCGGCCAGCTCTACGCGGGCTTGCGCGACCTGCGCGACCACTTCGCGGACGAGATCCGCCGGCGCAGGCCGCGCATCCCGCGCTGCGTCTCCGGCTACCACCTCGACGCGCTCCTCCCCGAGAACGGGTTCCACCTCGCGCGCGCCCTGGTCGGAAGCGAGGGCACCTGCGCCACGGTGCTCGAGGCGGGTCTCACACTGATCCCCTCGCGCGCAGCTCGTGCGCTCCTCGTCCTCGGGTATCCGAGCGTGTACGAGGCGGCGGACCACATCCCCGAGATCCGCGAGCACCGGCCCGTGGGGCTCGAGGGCATCGACGATCGCCTGATCGGGTTCCTCCGGCGCAAGTCGATGCGCGCGCCGAGCATCGCGGCGCTGCCCGACGGCGGCGGCTGGCTGCTGGTCGAGTTCGGCGCCGAGCAACGCGAGAACGCGCTGGAGGATGCGCGTCGCTTGATGCAGCAGCTCCGCGGCGGTGACGCCGCCCCGACCATGGAGCTCTTCGACGATCCCGAGCGCGAGCAGGCGCTCTGGGAGATCCGCGAGTCGGCACTCGGCGCGACGGCCCACGTACCCGGGCAGCGCGAGTCGCATCCGGGATGGGAGGACTCGGCGGTGCCGCCGGAGCGGCTCGGCGAGTATCTGCGCCGCTTCCGGAAGCTCCTCGACCGCTTCGGCTACGACTGCTCGCTGTACGGCCATTTCGGGCAGGGCTGCGTGCACTGCAGGATCGACTTCGAACTGCGCACGCGTGCCGGCGTCGAGCGCTACCGCCACTTCGTCGACGAGGCCGCGGATCTCGTGGTCGAGCTCGGCGGATCCCTTTCCGGCGAGCACGGCGACGGTCAATCCCGTGCGGCCCTGCTCCCGAAGATGTACGGCCACCGTCTCGTGCAGGCCTTCCACGAGTTCAAGGCGCTCTGGGATCCCGACGGCCGGATGAACCCGGGAAAGGTCGTGGATGCCGATCCACCGGAGACCCATCTGCGCAAGGGTCCCGAGTACGCGCCGCGCACCCCGGCGACCGTGATGGCCTTCCCCGACGACGGCGGGAGCTTCGCGGGCGCGGCCGCTCGCTGCGTCGGCGTCGGCCTGTGCCGACGAACGGGCGGCGGCGTCATGTGCCCGAGCTACATGGCGACGCGCGAGGAGAAGCACTCGACGCGCGGGCGGGCCCGTCTCCTCTTCGAGATGATGAGCGGCGAGCTGCTCGAGGACGGATGGCGCAGCGAGCCGGTCCGGGAGGCGCTCGAGCTGTGTCTGGCGTGCAAGGGCTGCCGCGAAGAATGCCCCGTACACGTCGACATGGCGGCCTACAAGGCCGAGTTCATGTACCACCACTATGCGCGGCGCCTGCGACCGCGCGCGGCCTATTCGATGGGCTGGATCTACTGGTGGGCACGCCTCGCGTCACACGTTCCGCGCCTCGCGAACGCGGCGGCGGAGACGCCGCCCTTCGGTGCGATGCTCAAGTGGGCGGCGGGCGTCTCGCAGCAGCGCGATCTGCCGCGCTTCGCGCCGGAGACGTTCCGCCGCTGGTTCGCGCGCCAGCCGCGCCAGCCCGTGCCCGAAGCCGCGGATCGACGCGTGCTGCTCTGGCCGGACACCTTCACGAACTTCCTCCAGCCGCGGGTGGCGCGCGCGGGCGTGCGCGTGCTCCGAGACGCCGGCTGCACGGTCTCGATCCCGGCGCGGCCGCTCTGCTGCGGCCGGCCGCTCTACGACTGGGGCATGCTCGATGCCGCGCGCCGCCTGTGGCGGCAGACCCTCGACACCCTGCGGCCTGCGATCCGCGCCGGCGTGCCCGTGATCGGCCTCGAACCGAGCTGCGTCGCCGCCTTTCGCGACGAGCTGGGGCAGCTGCTGCCCCATGACGAAGACGCCCGCCGCCTCGCGCAGCAGACCTTCCTCCTGTCGGAGTGGCTCGAGCGGATCGGCTACCGCCCGCCCCGCCTCGAGGCACGCGCCCTCGTCCAGCGCCACTGCCACCACCGCGCCGTGCTCGGGACCGACGCGGAGAGCGCGCTCCTCGAACGCATCGGCGTCGACGCCGAGCTGCTCGATTCGGGCTGCTGCGGCATGGCGGGCGCCTTCGGCTTCGAGCGAGCGCACTACGACGTGTCGATGGCGTGCGGAGAGCGCGTCCTGCTGCCGGCGGTGCGGCGCGCCGACGCGAAGACGCGCATCGTGGCGGACGGCTTCAGCTGCCGAACGCAGATCGCCCAGGGCACGCAGCGTGGCGCGGTCCACGTTGCGGAGCTCCTGTGCGAGGCGCTCGACGCCGCCGGACCCGACAGGTCCCCCACTTTGTAGAACGGAACGGAAGATTGCGGTTCTCGCGAGCAGGCTCCGCTGCACCGGTGGCGCGCCGCGACACCAGCGGGGCATGCAACTTGCTGCGCCACTCGGCGAGGTGAGCCGCCACCGTGCCTGCGCTGTTTCCGCGCTGGAGCAACGCGCTGCTCGCTGCGGCGCTGGTCGGCCTCGCCGTCCTCGCCTTCGGCGGGCTGGGGTTCCTGATGCTCTTCCAGCGGACCGTCTTCGTCACCGGTGAGGGCCGTCCGCTGGCGCAGCCCGTCGCCTTCGACCACCGACATCACGCCGGCGACGACGCGATCGACTGTCGCTACTGCCACGACCTCGCCGAGCGATCGCCGCGCGCGGGGATTCCCCCCACGAGCCGCTGTCTCGGTTGCCACAGCCAGATCTGGAACGAGAGCCCGGCGCTCGCCGCCGTCTGGCGCAGCTTCGAGGCCGATCGGCCCATTGCGTGGACGCGCGTCTACGTGCTGCCGGACTTCGTCTTCTTCGACCACTCGGCACACGTGACTCACGGCGTCGGGTGCGTCACCTGCCACGGTCGCGTGGATCGCATGGCACGCGTCGAGCAAGCAGTCCCGCTGACCATGCGCTGGTGCGTCGACTGCCACCGCGACCCGGGCCCGCGGCTTCGACCGCGCGGCGAGATCGCGTCGATGACGTGGCGAGCCGCGGATCCCGCGCAGGGGCACGCGCTCGCGACGCGCTACGCCGTCGCGCCGGGAACCGACTGCAGCACCTGCCACCGCTAGAGGGGGACGATGGAAGACGAATCCGAGCGACGAGCGCTCAGCCGCCGCGCCTTCCTCCAGCTCGTGACCGCGGCCGCGGCGACCGCAGGCACGGCCTGCTTCCGCTCGCCGCTCGACACGCTGGTGCCCTACGTCGAGCGCCCGCCCGAGCTCACGCCGGGGGTCGGCACGCCCTATGCGACGAGCTTCGAGCTCGACGGGTACGCCACCGGTGTCGTGGTCGAGTGCCGCGAGGGCCGACCGATCAAGGTGGAGGGAAACCCGCTCCATCCGGCCAGCGGCGGCGCGGCCGGGGTCCACGAGCAGGCCGCGCTGCTCGATCTCTACGACCCGACGCGCGCGCGCGCCCTCACCCGCGACGGCGAGGTCGCCTCGTGGTCGGCCCTCTCCGCAGCGCTCCGAAGCGGCGCGGCGGACGGCACGGGGCTCCACGTCCTGCTCGGTCCGACGGCCTCGCCCCTCGTCGCCGCGCAGCTGGCGCGGCTGCGCGAACGGCGCCCGCGGGCCCGCATCCACTTCTTCGAGGCGCTGCCCCCGGCGCCGACGGTTGCGCTCGCGAGCGAGATCCTCGGCCGACCGCTCCAGCCGCTTCCCGACCTCGGGCGCGCGCGCTGCATCGTCGCCGCGGACTGCGATCTCTTCGGCGCGGAGCCGTTCGCACTGCGCCACGCGGCCGACTTCGCGGCCGGGCGCCGCGTCCGGCGGCCGTCCGACCCGATGAGCCGACTCTACGCCCTCGGGCCGACGCCGACGCCGACGGCGGATGCCGCCGATCATCGGCTGCCCTGCACGGGACGAGCCGTCCCCCACTTCCTCGCCGCCCTGCTGGAGGCCGTCCTGCGGGCGGAGGGCGCCCCGGGCGAGCTCACGCAGGCTCTCGCGCCAATCGCCGCGGCTGCGCCCCACGCGGGAACGATCGAGCGGATCGCGGGCGATCTGCGCGCCCATCGGGGCGAAGCGCTCGTCGTGGCCGGACGCGGACAGCCGGCGGTCGCGCACGCCCTCGCCTGGGCGCTGACGGACGTCCTGGGCGGAATCGGGAAGACGCTCTCCTTCACGGAGCCGCTGCTCGCCGACGCAACGAATCGGGACGAGACCCTGCCGGCCCTCGTCGACGCCATGGCGTCGGGCGCCGTCGAGCGGCTCGTGATCCTCGAGGTCGATCCCGCACGCCTGGCGCCGCCGGCGCTGCGCTTCGCCGACGCCGTGCGGCGCGTGCGCGACAGCGTCGCGCTCGCGCCGCATCGGAACGAGACCGCCGCGCTCTGCCGATGGCACGCGCCGTCGCTGCACGCGCTCGAGTCGTGGGGCGACGGACGCGCGCTCGACGGCACGGTCTCCCTCGTGCAGCCGCTGGTGCGGCCGCTCTGGGAAGGCTGCACCCGAGCCGAGCTCCTGGCCGCGCTCGTCGATGACGACGCGGCCAGCGGACGGGCGCTGCTGCGCACCGCCTGGGCCGCCGAGGGTCGCGATGCCGAGGAGGCCTTCACGGCGGCGCTGGCGCGCGGAGTCGTCGAGGCCTCGGCAGCGAGGCGTCCCGCCGCGCGGATCCGGCTGGACGCCGTGATCCGGATGGCGGGCGAGGCGGCGGCCGCCGAGACACCGCGCGACGGCGACGTGGAGCTCGTCTTCCGCCCGGATCCTGCGCTTCACGACGGACGCTTCGCGGCGAACGCCTGGCTGCAGGAGCTTCCCGATCCCGTCACGAAGCTCACGTGGGAGAACGCAGCCTGGCTCGGCCCCGAGACCGCTCGCGGGCTCGGCGCCTCGGACGGGACCTGGCTGCGCGTCGCGCGCGAGGGGCGGTCGATCGAGATCCCCGCGATCATCGTGCCTGGGCACGCGGAAGGGTCGGTCACGCTGCTGCTGGGCTTTGGGCCGCGCAGCCACCTCCCGGCGTCGCACGGCGGTGGCGTCGATGTCACGCCGCTCGTACCCGCCGGCCTCCCGCTCGCATCGGGCCTCGTGACCCGCGTCGAGGGACGCCCGCCCCACCGTCTCGCGCGCACGCAGCAATCGCAGCGCCAGCACGATCGATCCGTCGCGCGCGAGCGCACGCGCGAGAGCCTCGAGGCGGCCGAGGCTCCCCGCCCGCTCGACGCCTTCTACGCGCCGCCGCAAGGCGACCCGCCCCAGTGGGCGATGACGGTCGATCTCACCGTCTGCACGGGCTGCAGCGCCTGCGTCGTCGCCTGCCAGGCCGAGAACGACGTCCCGGTGGTGGGGCGCGACGAGATCTTGCGGGGCCGCGAGATGCACTGGCTGCGCATCGATCGCTACGCCGAGGGCGGCGACGCGGCGCCCCGGACGGTGTCGCAGCCGATGCTCTGCCAGCAGTGCGAGCTCGCGCCCTGCGAGTACGTCTGCCCGGTCGAGGCGACGGTCCACAGCCGCGACGGCCTCAACGACATGGTCTACAACCGCTGCGTCGGGACTCGCTTCTGCTCGAACAACTGTCCCTACAAGGTGCGCCGCTTCAACTGGCGCGACTACCAGGCCGACGTGCCCGAGGTCACGCGCCTCCAGCGCAACCCCGACGTGACGGTGCGCGCGCGCGGCGTGATGGAGAAGTGCACCTACTGCGTGCAACGCATCCGGCGCGCGCAGATCCGCGCCCGTCGCGACGCTCGTCCGCTCGAGGACGGCGAGGTCCGCACAGCCTGCCAGCAGACATGCCCGACGCGCGCGATCACGTTCGGGTCGATCGCCGATGCGCAGAGCGCCGTCTCGCGGACGCGTGCTGCCCCCCAGGCCTACGCCGTCCTCGAAGAGCTCGGCACGCGTCCGCGCACGATGTATCTCGCACGCGTCCGGAATCCCCTTCCCGGGCTGGGCGTCGATGGCTGAGGCGACCGCCATCGGACGGCCGGCGGCGCCGGTGCTCGAGGGTCGACCCGGTGACGCCGAGCTCACCGACGCGCTCCTCTCGCCGATCTTCCAGCCGGGCCCGCGCGTGGCCCGCGGGTGGCTGCTCCTCGTCGGCCTCGCCGTCCTCGCCACGGGAGTCTTCGGCGTCGCGATCGGCGCGACGCTCACGCTCGGGATCGGCGCCTGGGGCAACGACATCCCCGTCGCCTGGGCGTTCGCCATCGTGAACTTCGTGTGGTGGATCGGGATCGGCCACGCCGGCACCTTCATCTCGGCGTTCCTCCTCCTGCTCCAGCAGTCGTGGCGAAGTTCGATCAATCGCCTCGCGGAGGCCATGACGCTGTTCGCGGTCGTCCAGGCCGGTCTCTTCCCGATCCTGCATCTGGGCCGGCCCTGGTTCTTCTACTACCTGGTGCCCTACCCCGCGACGACGGGCGTGTGGCCGCAGTTCCGCAGCGCGCTTCCGTGGGATGCCGCCGCCATCTTCACGTACCTGACCGTGTCGTTCCTCTTCTGGTACCTGGGCCTCCTTCCCGACCTCGCGAGCGCCCGCGACCGCGCGCCGACGCGGCTCCGCCAGCGCCTCTACGGCGTGTTTGCCCTCGGATGGAACGGCTCGATGCGTCACTGGCATCGCCACCGCATCGCGTACGGGCTGCTGGCCGGTCTCGCGACGCCGCTCGTGATCTCGGTCCACAGCATCGTGAGCCTCGACTTCGCGATCGCGAGCCTGCCGGGCTGGCACTCGACCATCTTCCCGCCCTACTTCGTGGTCGGCGCTCTCTACTCCGGATTCGCGATGGTGATCACGCTCCTCGTGCCGGTGCGGCGCGCGTTCGGGCTCGAACGCGTCGTGACCGCCCGGCACCTCGATGCGCTGGCGAAGCTCACCCTCGCCATGGGTCTCCTCATCACGTATGCCTACGTATGCGAGCTCTTCACCGCCTGGTACACCGGTGATCTCTACGAGCGCTACGTCGCCTTCGTCTCGCGCCCGCTCGGCGGATTCGCCGGCGCGTACTGGCTGATGCTCGCGTGCAACGTCCTCGCCCCGCATCTGCTCTGGCTCAGACGTGTGCGCACCCGGGGGCTCCCGCTCCTCGGGGTCGCCGTGCTGATCCAGGTGGGGATGTGGACGGAGCGCTTCGTCATCGTCGTGACGTCGCTCTCGCGGGACTTCCTGCCCTCGAGCTGGGGCTCCTACGCGCCGACCTGGGTGGACTGGAGCCTTCTCGGCGGCAGCATCGGCTTCTTCGGCCTTCTCTTCCTGCTCTTCCTCCGCGTGGTGCCGTTCGTCCCCATCGCGGAGCTGAAGGAGCTGCGCGAGACGCGGCCCGAGGGGCTGGAGGCGACCGCATGAGCGGATGGATCGCCGCGTTCTCCTCGGCCGACGGCGCGCTCGCTGCCGCACGCCAGCTGCGCGACGCGCGCGCGGGACGCATCGAGCTGTTCGCGCCGTACCCGGTCGAGGGCGTCGAGGAGGCGCTCGGCGACACGCGCCCGCGCTGGCTGCCGCGTCTCGTCCTCGCCGGTGGCGTGCTCGGTCTCGTGCTCGGCTACGGCGTGCAGTGGTACACGACGGTGGTCTCCTATCCCCTCGACGTCGGAGGCCGCCCGCTCCACTCCGCGCCGGCCTTCGTCCCGATCTCCTTCGAGAGCGTCGTGCTGGGTGCGGCGCTCGCCGCGTTCGTGGGCTTCTTCGCCAGCGCACGGCTGCCGCGTCTCTGGCAGCCCGTCTTCGAGGTGCCCGGCTTCGAGAGCGCGACCCGCGATCGCTTCTGGCTCGCCGTCGTCCCCACCTCCTCGGACCCCGCCGCGGATCTCGGCGCAACGCTGGTCGATCTCGGAGCCGAGCGGGTGGAGCCGCTGGAGGGCGCACCGTGACCGGATGGCGCCTCGTCCTCGCGGGTCTCGTGCTCCTCGTCGCGGGCTGCGAGGGCCCGGATCTCGGCCTGCCCTGGGACTTCGAGCGGATGCTGCAGCAGCCGCGAGGCGACGCCTACGCGCCGAGCAACTTCTTCGCGGATGGCAAGGTGATGCAGTCGCCGCCCGCCGGGAGCGTACCGTTCGGCGCGGTGGACGTCGGGCGCCCGCCCCTGACGCGAGGGCTCCTCGAGGACGGCCGGCGCGCCTTCGAGATCACCTGCGCCGCATGCCACGGTGTGGACGGCGAGGCGCGCACTCCCGTCGCGGCTGCGATGACGCTGCGGCGCCCGCCCTCGTTGCACGAGAAGCGGCTGCGAGACCTCTCGCTCGACGCGCTCCACCAGATCGTCGACCAGGGCTATGGGCTCATGCCGTCGTACGCCTCTCTGCTCGACCTGCGCGAACGCTGGGCGGTCGCGGCCTACGTACAGACCTTGCAGCGCAGCCGGCGCGTCGCGCTCGACAGGTTGCCGCCCGATCTGGCGACGGAAGCCCGTCGTGCGCTGCTCGGCGCGGAGCGCGAGCCGTGAGGGTGCGTCCCGTGACGATCGCCGCCGGGACCGGAGGCGTGGGCCTCCTCGGGCTCGTCGTCTGTGCGCTCGCCGACCCGCAGCGAACCGCGTTCGCCTACCTCGCGGCGTGGGTGTTCGCCTGGAGCGCCGGGCTCGGCGTCCTGCTCCTCGCCATGATCCACCACGTCACCGGCTCGACCTGGTTCGTCGCCGTCCGCCGGCTGGCCGAGGAGTCGTCGCTCTCGCTGCTCCCCGCCACGGCCGGATTCGTTCCGATCGCGCTCTGTCTGCCTCTCCTCTATCCCTGGCTGCGCCCCGGCGCGCTCGATCCCGCGATGAGCGCCTCGGTCGCCGCCAAGGCGGCGTATCTGAACCTGCCGTTCTTCTTCGTGCGGGCCTCGCTCTACTTCGGCGTGTGGCTCGGCGCCGCGCTCCTGCTGGCCCGTTGGTCCCGCGCCCAATCCGATGCCGCCCGCGCGGCGCCCCTCGCGCGGCGGCAGAAGCAGCTCAGCACCGCTCTCCTGCCCGCCTCGGCCCTCGCGCTCACCTTCGCGTCGGTCGACTGGATCATGTCGCTCGAGCCGACCTGGGCCTCCTCCATCTTCGGCGTGTACGTGTTCGCGGGCGCGGCCGTCGCGGGCGTGGCGCTCCTCGTCGTCGTCGCCTTCCTTGCGCAGCGCGCGGGCGCGTTGGTCGAGGTCCCCACGGTGTCGCACTACCACGCGCTCGGAAAGCTCCTGCACACGTTCGTGATCTTCTGGGCGTACGTCGCCTTCATGCAGTTCTTCGTGATCTGGATCGCGAACGTGCCCCGCGAGACGACGTGGTACGTCGAGCGCCTCCGCGGCGGCTGGCAGGTGCCGGCCGCGCTGCTCGTCGTCGGCCACTTCGTCATCCCCTTCCTGCTGCTGCTCTCCCGCCCGCTGAAGCGGGACCCCGCGCGACTCGCCGCGGTGGCGCTCTGGCTGCTCGCGATGCACTTCGTGGACGTCTACTGGATGATCGTGCCGGCCCGCGGAGCGACCGGCTTCGCGCCGCACCTCGCGGACGCGGCCGCGCTCCTGGCGGTGTGTGGCTTCGGGGTGGCGTTCGTGCTCCATCGGATGGAGCGGACGGTGCTCGTCGCGCGAGGGGACCCGCGCTTCGCGCGCGCCCTCGGATTCACGACGCGATGACTGGCGACCTCGCGCGCGACGATCGAGCGGACCCGGGCTTCGAGCCCGACGCGATGCGGCTGCGTCCGCTCGTGATTGCCGCCGCGGTGTCCCTCCTGGTGATGCTCGCGAGCGTGGTCGTGGCGCGGGGGCTGAGCCGCCCGGGTGTCGGTGCGCTGCCGCAGGCCGCGTTGCGCGGCCGCGACGCGCCCGCGCTGGTGGCGGGTCTGCGCCAGGACCTGATCCCCTCGCACGACGCGGTCGCGCAGCGCGCGGCGGCGGGCGCGGCGCTCTCCCGCTACGGCTGGACGGACCGCGCGCACGGACTCGTCCGGATTCCGATCGAGCGCGCCATCGAGCTCGCGGCGGACGGTCGCCTGCGGGAGATGGCGCGGTGAGGGTGCCGCGCTGCATCGCCTTCGCGCTCGCCGCGGCGGTGCTGCTGGTGGCGCCTCGCGCCATGGGCGACGCGGATCGCACGCCGCTCGCCGCCGCGACGCTCCACGACGCGATCGGGGCGCGGGTCCCGCGCACGTTGCGCTTCGTCGACCAGGCGGGGCGCACGCTCGTGCTCGACCACGCCTTCGGGGGACCGCCGGTCGTGCTGATCCTCGCGTGGTACCACTGTCGCACTCTCTGCGGCCTCCTCCTGGAGGACACCGCCCACGCGGTCCACGACGCGGGGCTCCGCCCCGGGCGCGACCTCCGGCTGCTGACGGTGAGCCTCGATCCCCGGGACGATCCGGCGACCGCCCTCGCGCGGCGGGACCGCGTCGAGCGCGCGTACGGCAGCGCGCTCGCGCCCGACGCGTGGCGCTTCGTCGTGGGCGACGCGGACGCCATCCGGCGTCTCGCCTCGAGTGTCGGCGTCGGCTACCGCTGGGACGCGAGGACCCGTCAGTTCGCTCACCCCACCGCGCTGTTCGTGCTCACGCCGGACGCGCGGCTCTCGAGCCGGCTGGACGGCGTCCGGCCCTCGCCCGCGGCCCTGCGGACGGCCGTCCGGCGTGCAGCGGCGGGCGCGCTCGATCCGGCCCCGGAAGAGCCCCTGCTGCTGCGCTGCTTCCGCTACGTTCCTGCGCTCCGTCGCTACGCCGGCGCCGTCGAGACCTTCCTCCGTGTCGGCGCCGCCGTGTCGCTCGTCGGAGCGGTGGGCCTCGTCGTCCGCGCCGTGCGATCGCCCCGGCGACGACGGTCGCTGCGATGAGCGGCGTATCCAGCGACCTGCTCGCCGCGCTCGGCCGCGCTGCGCGCCGCCTCCTCTTCCTGCCGCCGCAGGGCTCGACCAGCGCGGTCGCGATCGACCGTCTCCACGTCCTCGAGATCTCCGTCATGACGACGCTGGCCCTGGCGATCGCGATCGCCACCGTTGCCTTCGTCTGGCGCTTTCACCGGTCGCGGCGCCCCGGCCGCACTCCCCGGATCGTGGCGCCGCGCTGGCTCGAGATCGTCGTCTACGGGGGAATCCTCAGCTTCTTCCTCGCCATCTGGTGGATCGGCGTCCGTCAGTACCTCCGCTTCGGCGAGGCGCCGGCCGGCGCGCTCGAGGTCTACGTCACGGCGAAGCAGTGGATGTGGAAGTTCGGGTACCCGGACGGGCTCACCTCGGCCGGCGTGCTGTACGTCCCGGCCGGTCGTCCGGTGAAGCTCCTCCTCACCTCGCGCGACGTGATCCACAGCTTCTACGTGCCGGATTTCCGCATCAAGCGCGACGCCCTGCCCGGACGCTACACGGGCATCTGGTTCGAGGCGCTGGGCCCCGGTCGCCACGACGTGCTCTGCGCCGAGATGTGCGGGACCGGGCACTCGCGGATGCGCGCCGAGGTGCGCGTCCTCACGCCGCGGGATTTCGAGGCCTGGCGCACCGGCGGCGCCGCCTCGCGCGACGCGTCGCGCGCGACGATGGTCGAGCGCGGCCGCGCGACGGCGATCCGCCATGGCTGCCTGCAGTGCCATACCCTGGACGGCACGCCCGCCACGGGACCGACCTGGCAAGGGCTCTTCGGCCGGCCGGTCGAGCTGGCCGACGGGCGCACGCTCCGCGCCGACGAGGCCTATCTCACGCGCTCGATGATGGATCCCGCCGCCGAGGTGGTGCACGGCTTCGCGCCCATCATGCCGTCGTATCGCGGGCAGCTCGCCCCGTCCGAGACGGCGGCCCTCGTCGAGCTGATCAAGTCGCTCCGCGAGCGCTCGAATCTCGGCGGGGAGCGGCCATGAGCGCGACGCCGAAGTCCGTTGCGCCGGCGCGCCCCGAGGCAACCGACTACCTCACGGTGGAGACGTCGATCCGCTCGTGGCTCCTTCCGACCGACCACAAGCGCATCGGCCTCCTCTTCCTCTGCGCGACCACCGCCATGCTGGTGCTGGGCGGCCTTCTCGCGATGACGATGCGCCTCGAGCTCTTGACACCCGAGTCCGACCTCGTCGATCCCCTCACCTACGACCGGCTCTTCACCCTCCACGGGGTCATCATGGTGTGGCTCTTCATGATCCCCGCGATCCCGTCCGGGTTCGGCAACTTCTTCGTCCCGCTCATGCTCGGCGCGCGAGAGATCGCCTTCCCCCGCCTCAATCTCGCGAGCTTCTGGATCTACGTGCTCGGCGGCGCGATCGTGCTTGGTGGGCTCGTCGCCGGCGGCGCCGACACGGGATGGACGTTCTATCCCCCGTACAGCACGAGCAGCAGCCCGACGGCCGTCGTCCCCATCCTGATCGGTGTGTTCGTCCTCGGCATCTCGTCGACGATCACCGGGCTCAACTTCATCGTGACCGTCCACGCGCTGCGCGTACGCGGCCTCACCTGGCTGCGGATGCCGCTCTTCGTCTGGTCGATCTACGCGACGAGCATCATCCTGGTCCTCGCGACGCCCGTCCTCGCGATGGCGCTCGCGCTGATCGCAATCGATGCCGCCTTCGGGTTCGGCATCTTCGACCCGGCGTTGGGGGGCGACCCGATCCTCTACCAGCATCTGTTCTGGTTCTACTCGCATCCCGCGGTCTACATCATGGTGCTGCCCGCGATGGGCGTGATCAGCGAGCTGATCAGCACTTACTCGCGCAAGCCGGTCTTCGGATACCACTTCGTGGCGTTTTCCAGCCTGGCGATCGCGGTACTCGGATTCCTGGTCTGGGGGCACCACCTTTTCGTCAGCGGCCAGTCGTTATATGCCGGCCTGGTGTTCAGCTTCCTCAGCTATTTTGTCGCGATTCCGTCGGCCATCAAGGTCTTTAACTGGACCGCGACTCTATACAAGGGCTCGATCACTTACCACACGCCGATGCTCTACGCCTTCGGCTTTATCGGCCTGTTCACCATCGGTGGACTAACCGGTCTTTTTCTGGCGGCGCTCGGGATCGACGTGCATGTTACCGACACTTACTTCGTGGTGGCGCACTTTCACTACATCATGGTCGGCGGCACCATCATGGCGTATCTCGGCGGCATGCACTACTGGTGGCCGAAGATGACCGGCCGCATGTATCCGGAGGGTTGGGCCAGGCTCAGCGCGCTGGTCATCTTCCTCGGGTTCAATCTGACGTTTTTTCCGCAGTTTATTCTGGGCTATCTCGGGATGCCCCGCCGGTATCATGCGTATCCGGAAGAGTTCCAGGTTTTGAATGTGCTCTCCACGGCGGGCGCCAGCGTGCTCGCGGCCGGCTACCTGATGCCGATGATCTACTTCATCTGGAGCCTGCGGTACGGCAAGATCGCGCCGGCGAATCCATGGGGCGCGACCGGGCTGGAGTGGAAGACGGCCTCGCCTCCACCGCTGCACAATTTCGATGAGACGCCGGTGGTCACTCACGAAGCCTACGACTACACCACGGTGATGGGAGAGGAGATCGAAGTTGGCTGATCACGCGCACGCCGAGACTCTCGCCCTGCGGGTGCAGTTCGATACCGCCGAGCAGCAGAAGGACGCATCCACGCTCGGGATGTGGATCTTCCTGATTACGGAAATCATGTTCTTCGGGGGCATGTTCGCGGCCTATACCGTATACCGCACCTGGTATCCGACCGTCTTCGCGGTGGCCTCCACCAGCCTCAATGCGCCGATTGGCGCCGCCAACACTTGTATTCTGCTGTTCTCCAGTTTCACGATGGTGATGGCGGTGCGCGCCGGCCAGCTCGGGCAGCAGAGGATGATCGTGTTCTTCCTGGTGCTGACACTATTGTTCGGCTTCGCGTTTCTGGGCGTGAAGGCGGTCGAGTGGAAGGAAAAGTTCGACGAGCATCACATTCCCGGCCAGGCCGAGTTTCACCTGGAGGGCCTGCCCGCCACGCAGCAGGCCACCGCGCAACTGTTCTTCTCGCTCTATTTCGCCATGACGGGTCTGCACGCGGCGCACATGGTAATCGGCGCCGGCATCCTGATTTTTCTGATCGTACACGCACGCAAAGGCCGTTACTCGGCCGACTACTACACGCCCGTCGACGTGGCCGGACTTTACTGGCACTTCGTCGATATCATCTGGATTTTTCTGTTCCCGCTGCTATACCTGATCGATCGCCACCTGGGAAAATGAGATGACAGGCAACGGACACACGCACATCGACTCCACCAAAACCTACCTCTTCGTGCTGCTGGCGCTGCTGGCGGCGACCATCATCACCACGGCGGTGGCTTATGTCGATCTCGGCCCGTTCAGCACCGTGGTGGCTCTCACAATCGCTTGCGTCAAGATGCTGCTGGTGGCGCTGTTCTTCATGCACATCCGCCACAGCACCAAGCTGACGCGACTGGTAGTGGTCGGCGGAATGTTGTGGCTGATGATCCTGCTCACCCTGACGATGACGGATTTCCTGACGCGCGGCATCCTCGGCGTGCCAGGCAAGTAGCTACTGCTGGTCCTTGTTCTTCGCCGGCGCCGACGCGGTGACCTTATCGATGGCCTCGATCTGCGAGCGCACCGTCGCCGCGTCATCGGCTTTGGGGTCGAGTTGCAGGTAGGCCTTGAAGCGCTTCGACGCGGTCTCGTAATCCTTGCGCTGCACCGCCACCAATCCCAGTAGATAGTTCACACGCGGATACAGGTGCCGTGTGTCCAGGTGCTCGGCTTGGAGCCCGCTCTTTTCGGCCTCTTCCAGGTTGTGCAGGTTGTAGTTGGCAACGGAATTGAAAAAGTACGCCTGGGGGTAGGAAAACGGATCGAGTTTGACCGTCTTGTCCGTCACGTCGGCGAGGTCCTGCCAGCGCTTCTCCATCATGTTGAGGTTCGCCAGTTGCAGGTAGGGCCTTATGAACTTCGCGTCGCATTCGAGGGCGCGGTTGAAGTAGCCGCGAGCCATGTCCATCTTGCTCGCGCCGGCCTGCAGCATGCCGAGCTCGAACCACGCCGCCGCGTACTTGGGATAAGCTTCCACCGCTTTTTCGAAATTCTTCTCCGCCTCGTCGAATTTCTTCTTCTTCAGCGAGTCCATCCCCTTGTCGTAGGCTTTCTTGGCGTCCTTGGGAGCCGCCAGCGACACCATGCTGACGGTCTGGCCTTCCTCCGCCGCGCCGATGCGGTGTAGCAGAATCACGCCCACGTTGGGATCGTCCATTGGACGCCGCCCGGTCAGCGACACCTGCTGCGAACGGTATCCCGCCAGCTTGGCCTGGAGATCGCAGCCCATGTACTTGCGTTCGGCGCCGTCGATGCCGCCAAGACGCGATCCGGAGGACATCGGGCTGGTGCCGGCTGCGCCGGCAGAGGACATCATCGGGTTGTTGATCCCGCTCATCGAGCCCATTTCACTCGCGTCCTGAATCATGGCGTTGTTGCGCGAGCCGAGCTCGATTCCGAAATAGCCCTTGGCGTCGGTGTAGCCTTCGCCATGAGGCGCGCCGCTGCAGACGGTCTCGATGACCGCCGGCTGAGGCGGGGGCGTTCCGTCCTCCAGAGTGACGCGTCCGCTCACGTAGATCGGCTGCGGCACGCCGGTGGAAGGCTGCGTCGGCGTAGTCGTGGTTGAATTTGGCGTGGTCGGTGTGCCGATGCGGCCGGGCGTATTGGTCGGCGTGCCCGTGTTCCCGGTAGTTCCGGTGCCGGTCGGAGTGGTTGGCGTCGCGCCGCCTTTGCTCTGCCCGAAGCCAGGCATCAGCAGCAGGCAGGAGACCGCCGCAACCGTGATTGCCCTCACCCAAACCGTCGGAGTCATACTGCCTCCCAAATCGACTGCCCACATTATCCCACCAAACTCAAGTGACGGTTGTTAACCGATGATTTGCGCGGCCCGGCCGGCTCGTTGATAGAATGGCAACACCGACAACAATATGCGAAAGCTCTCCATTGCCACGCTTGCCGCTCTGTTTGGGCTCCTTGCGGCCTGCTCCGATACATCCGCGCCTGTCGCCAGGAAGGAGCCCGAAAAGCTGGAGCCCGCCACCGGACAAAGCGCGTTGTTCCGGATGTACCAGATGGCGCGATCGTGGGGAGGAATCGAGACGCAGGTTCTCAAAATGCAGAGCGTGCGGATTCCAGAGGTCAAAGACACACCTCCCGGCACCGCCGGAGCATGGCAGGCGACCATGGTTTCCTCCGCGAAGGCCCAGTCGCGCGACTATACCTACTCGATCGTGGAGGGCGAGGGCAATCTGCACAAGGGAGCGTTCGCCGGTCCGGAATCGGGCTGGTCCGGTGCGCACGGCGTCGAACAGCCTTTTCTGATGGCCGCTGTGAAGGTCGATTCCGATACGGCATACAAAAAGGCCATGGACACGCCGGGCAGCAAGGCTGCGGATTACGACAAGAAGAACCCGGGCAAGCCGATCACGATCCTGCTGGAGAAGACCAACAAGCATCCGGATCCGGTGTGGCGCATCATCTGGGGGGAGTCCGCGGGCACATCGAATTTTTCGGTGCTGATCGACGCGTCCACGGGTGACTACCTGGAGACGATGCGGTAACGCGGGCCTCCAGGCCCGCACTCGCCGGTCGTGCCGCGAAGCGGCGCGCGGCGAGCTTTCTTCTTCAATCTGACCTGGAGGCCCGCGTTACGAGAACTTCAGCTCCCCGGACGCCCCATCCGCGTCCACGCGGACTGTCTGCCCGTCCTTGACGCCGCCCTGGAGCAGCATGCGGCCCAATGGCGTTTCGATCCGCTTCTGAATCGCTCGCTTTAAGGGACGCGCGCCGTATCGCGGATCGTAGCCGGAGCGCACCAGGTTCGCCCGGGCGGCATCGGTCAGGTCCAGCTTGATACGGCGGTCCGCCAGCCGCGCGCGCAGGTTCGCCAGTTGGATCTCGACGATCTTCTTCAGGTGCTCCTCGTTCAGCGCGTGGAAGACGATAATCTCATCGACGCGATTGAGAAACTCCGGCCGGAAGCGATGCGGCAGCTCGTCCTCCGGCAGGTTCGACGTCATGATCACGATGGTGTTCTTGAAATCGACCGTGCGGCCCTGGCTGTCGGTGAGCCGGCCGTCGTCGAGCAGTTGCAGCAGCACGTTGAAGACGTCGTGGTGGGCCTTTTCGATCTCGTCGAACAGCACCACCGAGTAGGGCCGCCGCCGCACCGCTTCGGTCAACTGGCCGCCCTCCTCGTAGCCTACGTATCCGGGCGGCGCGCCCACCAGCCGGGAGACTGTGTGCTTCTCCTGATACTCCGACATGTCGATGCGGATCATGGCGTGCTCGTCGTCGAACAGGAACTGGGCGAGCGCGCGAGCCAGTTCGGTCTTGCCCACGCCGGTCGGTCCCAGAAAAATGAAGCTGCCGATGGGACGGTTGGGATCCTTCAAGCCGCTGCGCGCCCGGATCACCGCTTCGCTCACGGCGGTGACCGCTTCGTCCTGGCCGACCACGCGCTTGTGCAACTCCTCTTCCAGGTGCAGGAGCTTTTGCATCTCGCCCTCGAGCAGCCTGGTTACCGGAACGCCGCTCCAGCGGCTCACCACCTCGGCGATGTCCTCTTCGTCGACGGCGTCTTTGATCAGCTTGCTCTGCGCCTGCTTCTCCTCTTCCTGGGCGAGCTGTTTTTCCAGCGTGACCAGCTTGCCGTATTTCAGCTCGGCGGCGCGATTCAGGTCGTACTGCCGCTCGGCCTGCTCGATCTCGGCTTTGGTCTGCTCCACCTGCTCGCGCAGCGTGCGCACGCGCTCGACCGCGGATTTCTCGGCTTGCCAGCGCGCCATCAAGGCGTCGCTCTCCGCGCGGAGGTCGGCCAGCTCCTTCTCGAGTTTGGCGAGGCGTTCGCGGCTCGGCTTGTCGGTCTCTTTGCGCAGCGCCTCGCGTTCGATTTCGAGCTGCATGATCCGCCGGCGGGTCTCGTCCAGCTCGGCCGGCATGGAATCGATCTCGGTGCGCAGGCGGGCGGCGGCCTCGTCCACCAGGTCGATGGCTTTGTCCGGCAGGAAGCGGTCGCTGATGTAGCGGTTGGACATGACCGCGGCGGCCACCAGCGCGGCGTCTTTGATGCGCACGCCGTGGTGCACTTCGTAGCGCTCCTTGAGGCCGCGCAGGATCGAGACCGTGTCTTCGACGGTGGGTTGGTCCACCAGAACGGTCTGGAAGCGGCGCTCCAGCGCGGCGTCTTTTTCGATGTACTTGCGATACTCGTCGAGCGTGGTAGCGCCGATGCAGTGCAGCTCACCGCGGGCCAGCATAGGTTTGAGCAGATTGCCCGCGTCCATCGACCCCTCGGTTTTGCCCGCGCCCACCACCGTGTGCAGCTCGTCGATGAACATGATGACGGCGCCCTCGGAGGCCGCGACCTCCTTGAGCACGGCCTTGAGCCGCTCCTCGAACTCGCCGCGGTACTTCGCGCCCGCCACCATCGCGGCGAGGTCGAGCGCCAGGAGGCGCTTGCCCTTCAGCCCCTCGGGGACGTCGCCGTCGGCGATGCGGCGGGCCAGGCCCTCGGCGATGGCGGTCTTGCCCACGCCCGGATCGCCCACCAGCACCGGGTTGTTCTTGGTGCGCCGGGACAGGATCTGGATGACCCGCCGGATCTCCTCGTCGCGCCCCACCACCGGGTCGAGCTTCCCCTGGCGGGCCAGCTGGGTGAGGTCCTTGGCGTACCGCTCCAGCGCCCGGTACTGGCTCTCGGCCTCCGGGCTCTGCACCCGCGCGCTGCCGCGCACGTCCTGCAGCGCGGCCCGGATCCGGTCGGGGCTGACCCCGCTGGCGCGCAGCGCCTCGCCGGCGCCGGTCCGTTCCTCCGCGGCGGCGAGGAGCAGGTGCTCGGTGGAGACGTAGTCGTCCTTGAGGCGCCGGGCCTCGTCCTCGGCGCGGTCGAGGAGCTTCAGGAGGCGCTGGGCGGGGTAGGGCTCGCCGCCGCTCACCCGCGGGACGGCGCGGAGCTCGTCCTCCAGGCGCGAGGCGACCCGGGAAGGGTCGGCGCCGACCTTGCCGAGGATGGCCCGGGCGATGCCGTCCTCGGGCTCGAGCAGGGCCAGCACCAGGTGCTCGACGTCGACGGCCTGGTGGTCGCGCCGCCGCGCCTCCGCCTGGGCGGCGGTCACGGCCTCCTGCGCCTTGACGGTGAGCCGGTCCATTCTCATCGCCCGAACGTAAGACCGGCGGGCGCCCTGGCAAGCCGCGGCCCATCCGCGGTAGAAGTGGGCGGATTCCCGGCCCGTTCCGGGGCGCGAGGTCGGCAGCTTGCCCGCACCGCTCGAGACCCTTCCCTCGCCCTCGCAGTCCGTGGACCAGCGGGCGCAGATCGCCCTGGTCCTCTTGCCCCTCGCGGTCCTGGCCGCCCTGGCCCTCCTGCCGGTCCGGGTCGAGGTGCCGGCCGACCTCCGCCAGCTCCTCCACGTCCTGTTCGAGATGGCCATCGTGGCCATGGCCCTGGCCACCTTCGCGGTGCAGTGGTTCGCGGCGGGCGCGCGGGTGGTCATGGACGGGCGCGCCCGGTTCCTGGCGGCCGCCTTCCTGGGTACGGGTCTGCTCGAGCTGCTCCACCTCCTCTCCACCCCGGGCATGCCGGGGTTCCTGGGGCCGCCCGGCGCCGATCGGGCCACCTACTACTGGTTCGCGGCCCGGTGCTGGACCGTCCTCTCCCTCCTGGCGGTGCTGTGGATGCCGTCGGACGGCGGGGGCCAGGCGCTGCGCCGCCGCTGGCTGGTGCCCTCGACCCTGGCGATGGTGCTGGTGCTGGTCGCGGCCGAGGTGATGGTGCCGCGCCCGCTGGCCTGGTTCGACCGCCCCGGGACCGGCCTCACCCCGCTCCGCAGCGTGCTGGAGTGGGCCCTGGCCGCGTCCGCCTTCGGCGCGGCCCTGGTCTCGGGCCGGCGCGACCGGGCGCTCCACGGCGCGGGGCCGCGGGGCAAGGTGACCACGGCGCTGCTGGCCATGGGGCTGGGCGAGACCTGGCTGGCCTTCGACCTGGGCCGCGCCGACCTGGCCGGGATCGCCGGCCACCTCTACCTGGCCATCGCCTTCTGGCTGCTCTTCGACTCGCTCTTCGTCTCCACCCTGCTTCGGCCCTACCGCGAGCTGGAGGCGCTGCGGGCCCACGTGGAGGACGAGCTGGTGGTCACCATCCGGCGGCTGGAGCGGATGCGCGAGCAGCGGGAGGACTTCCTGCGGGCGGTGTCCCACGACCTGCGCAACCCGCTCCAGGTCGTGCTCCTCCAGGCCGAGCGGATCGGCCGCGCGTCCGCCGACGCGCCGGCGCTGCAGCGGCCGGTGTCGGCCATCCGCTTCGCGGGCCGCCGGATGGAGCGGATGCTGCGGGACCTCACCGACGCCGCGCAGCTGGAGGTGGGCGAGCTGCGCCTGGTCAGGGAGCGGGTGGACCTCAAGGGCTTCGTCGACCACCTCCTGGAGGTGGAGCAGGGGGTCCTCGACTCGGCCCGGGTGAGGAACCAGGTGGACCCGGCGCTGCCGCCGCTCGACGTCGACCCCGACCGGCTCGACCGGATCCTGGTGAACCTCCTCGGCAACGCGCTCAAGTACTCGGACGGCGAGGTGCGGATCGGGGCCGAGCGGGCCGACGGCGGCCTGCGCATCACCGTGGCCGACCGCGGAGCCGGCATCCCCGAGGCCGACCTCTCGCGCATCTTCGAGCGCTACTACCGGGGCCACCGCCACGAGGGCGAGGGGCTGGGGCTGGGGCTGTTCATCGTCAAGGGGCTGGTGGAGGCCCACGGCGGCGCCATCGGGGTGGCCTCGACGCCGGGCGAGGGCAGCACCTTCACCCTGAGGCTGCCGGCGGCGGAGGCGGGCGAGGCACGGTCGCAGCGCACCCGCGCCCGGTGACGGCCGCCGGCGGTCCGCCCGGGCCCTCGACGAGGGTCTTCCAGCCGCCGGGCGGCGCACCGCGAGAAGCGCCCGGGAGGAGGATCCGGGCGTCCCCGCCCCCGCGGCTGGCCGGGCCCGGGTCCGCTCCCTTCGGGCGACGCAGCCGCAGCGGTCGCGGCCATGCGCACGGTCCCGGCCCGGTCGCAGGCCAAGAGCACGCCGGAGCGGCGGCAGAGGGAGCAGGTGCCGGCGGCGAGCGAGCGGGGGCGGCGCACCAGCAGGCGGACGGCGCCGCGGCGGCCAGGAGCCGTCCGGGGGCTTGGGCAAGGCCGGCGGGAGGGTATGCTCACGGGGTGTGCAGCGGAGTCCCGCGAGCTCGGTGGGCGATGGCGGCTGCGCTCCTGGCGGCGACCGTGCCGGTGGCCCCGGCCGGGGGCCGCCCGCTCAACATCCCCCACGAGCAGGTGGTGGCCCTGCTCCGCCACGTGGCCATCACGCCCCTGTCCGTGCCCGACGACCTGATGGTCGACGCCGTCGACCGGGCGGCCCTGGTCGAGCTGGTGGCGACGGAGCTTCGGGGCGCGGGCGCCGAGGTGGTGCCGCCGGGCGAGACCGGACCGGCCCTGACGGTGGCGGCCGGGGCCAACGGCGCCCGGGCCGACCCGGCCGCCGGCGGGGTCGACGACGAGCGCTGGAAGGCCACACTGCGGGACGCGGAGAAGTCGCTCCGGGGAGGCCGCGGGGTCGACTGCCTGCTGCTCGTCGGGCTGCGGACGAGCCAGGCCGCGGTGGCCAACGGCCTGGCCCGGTGGAACGGAGCGGCTGAGGACCCGCTCACCGGGGCGGCCCGGGCCTTCCAGGGCAGGAGGCCCAGGATGCTGGGCCTGTCGGTCGCGGTATGGCTGTACGGCCCGGAGGGCGACCTCCTCTACTGGCGGCGGGGTGGACTGCGCCTCCTCTACAAGCTGGGGGCCGGGGGGCAGGTGGTGCCGGTCGCGGACGCCGACCTCCTCGCCGATCCTGTGCGGAACGCCCGCGCTGTCGGGCTGGCGCTGGGCCCGCTCCTGGAGCGGCCGGCCGGCGCCGGGAGCGCGCCGTGAGCGCACCCCGGATGGCCGTGCCCCCCCCGCGTGCCCTGGCGCTCGCCCTCCTCGCCGCGGCCGGCTGCGCGGCGATCCAGCGCCCGGACGCCCGGGGGACCGGCGAGACCGCCCTCGAGCGCCAGCTGGCCCGCGCCGCGGAGCCGGCCCAGGGGCCGCGGTACACCTTCCTGGGCGTGGCCATGGGCGATCGCTCTCCGGCCTTCTACGGGGACATCCGCATCCTCGACCGGATCCTGTCGCATCGCTACGGCGCCGCCTACCGCTCGGTGCTCCTCTCCAACCGGGAGCAGTGGGACCAGCTGCGGGACCTTCCCCTGGCCACCAGCGAGAACGTGCAGCTGGCGGTGGAGGCGCTGCGGGCTGCCCGGCGACCGGAGGACCGCTTCATCGTGCTCTTCACCGCGCACGGTAACCGGGGCGAGCTGAGCGAGGAGTACCCCGCCCCGGGGCGGGTCCGCCGCAGCGTCCCCTCCGCCCTGCTCGGACGGTGGGTGAAGGCGCTGGCGCCCAACCGCACCTGGGTGATGATCTCCTCCTGCTACTCCGGGTCCCTCCTCCCGGCCATCGAGGGCCCGGCGGTCCTGGCCATGACCGCCGCCGACGCCGACCACCCCTCGCTGGGTTGCGGCACGCTCGACCGGAGCACCTTCTTCGTGGGTGCGCTGGTCCGCAGCCTCGACTTCGACCAGAGCTTCGACGAGCTGTGGGCCGCGACGGAGGAGCGCCTCCGCGGGTACGAGGCCAGGTACCGGTACCCGGGGGCCAACCCGCAGATCCGCTTCGGGGCCGATCTGTGGGGCCTGAGGGTGAAACCGCTCTCCCGCTTCTGAGGGCCGCGACCGACCGGCCCGCTCCCGTCTCGCGGCCGCGGCCCGGGGCGAGGTCCTCCTCGAGCGCCTCCCCGTCAGCGCGCCGCCGGCCCGTAGGCCCGCTCCAGGATCTCCTCGGCCTGCAGCCCGCTCCCCCGGGCCCACTCGAGGTCGAGCCCCTCGCCGTGCCCCTGGCCGCGCCCCTCGAACCGGACCTGATCGCCCGAGGTCACCGCCCGCACCGGGCAGGCGGGGAGCTTGAGCGGGCCGCGGAGGAGCTCGCAGGGGAGGCTGCGGCGCTCCTCGAAGCGCGCCCCCTCCCCGGCCCCGCCGCCGTCGTCGCCCGGGGCGAGGAAGCTCACCCGGCCGTCGCCGAAGCGGAGGTCGCGGACCTGCTGGCCGAGCGCGGCCGCCACCGCCCGGAGGGGCCGCACCGCCGCCCAGGGCTCCTCGCCGCCGCGGGCGAAGGGGAGGAAGGGGCCGGGCCGGAGCGGGTGGTCGAGGGCGGCGCGGTCCTCCGGACGCGGCGGGGCGGTCCCGCGGAAGGCCTGGCAGTGGGTCGTGTCGCAGGGGGGCCGGCCGGGGTGGCGGGCGCCGGCGGCGGCGCCGTTGCGGTCCGCCACGCGGGACAGGGCGATGCGCGCCTCGCCGCGCAGGCTGGCGTCCTCGGCCTCGACCACGCCGGCCGCGTAGGCGAGCCGGGTGGTCCGGAAGACCAGCTCCGAGCCGCGGCGCGCCCGGGCCTCGCGCGGCGTGGGGGCGGCCCCCCCCTCCGCGGGCCGGCCCGGGGGAGGCGGGGGGGGAGGCTCGCGGGTGAAGACGCCGGCGTAGGGGCGGGCCTGGCCCAGGCCCGGGAAGCGGACCAGCCACGGTCCGCCGACGCAGGCGAGCGGCCCGCGCGCGGCGAGGGAGGCGAGAGGGGCGAACCCCTCCGGCACCGGGACCGGCCCGCTCGCGGGGAGCGCGAACCCCTTGCCGGCGCAGCGTCCCTCCACCTCCTCCGGGGGCAGGAGCCCCAGCACCTGCACCCGGGCGGCGCCGCGGGCGGGCGTCCCGGCGCGCGCCAGCGTCCCGGCCACGTCGACGGCGAAGCTGCGGGGTGGCCGCCCGGCGCGGACCGCGACCACCACCAGGTCCGCGGTCACCGCCACCACCAGGCCGAGCCGCGGGCTCGCCCCGGCGTCGAGCACGGTGCCGGTCTTGGCCGCCACCCCGGCCAGCGCCTCCGAGGCGGCCAGCCCCGAGAGCGTCCCCTCCCGGGCGTTGCGGGAGAGCACGTCCATGAGGTCGGGGCGGGCCTCGGCCAGCAGCCGGTAGGCGTGGGCCAGCCCCAGCGGCGGGATGCGGAGCGAGGGCCGGATGCCCACCGCCTCGGCGGCGTCCGCCGGCAGGGCGGAGAGCCCCAGCGAGACCAGCGCCGGCCCCCAGGCGCCCAGCGAGAGCACCTCCGGCTCCCGCTCGGCCCAGTCGAGGAACCAGCCGTTGCAGGAGCGGAGCAGCGCGGTGGCGGCGTCCACCTCCGCGGGCAGCCCCTCGCCACAGCGCCAGGAGAGGCGGGAGGGGTCGGGGCGCAGGGTGGGTGGGGGGCTGGCCGCTCCGGCGAGGAGGAAGGGCTTCAGGGTGGAGCCGAAGGGGAGCGGGACCGAGGCCGCGCCCTCGCTGGCCAGCACCTCGCCGGAGTGGCGGGAGAGCACCACCAGCGCGTCGGCGGCGGGCACCTCGCCGGCGAGCTCCTGGGGCGAGAGCATCGCCCAGGCGGCGCCGGGCTCGCAGCGGGAGAGCCGGCGGGCCAGGGGCGGCGGGAGCCGGCCGCGCGGCGCGGGCGACTCGGAGAGGAGGCGCGCCAGGGCCCGGCGGGCCTCGGGGCCGTCCAGGCCGCGGGCGTCGGCCGGGGAGAGGGCGCGGCCGAGGATCTCCAGGGCCCGGGCGAGGGGGAGGTAGCCCCGTCCCTCCTCGCCGGCAGCCCAGCTGGCCAGCTCGCCGGAGGCGGAGACGGCGAAGGCCTCGTGGAAGAGGCGGTCGCCGCTCGCCGGCGGGCAGGCCTCGAGGAGCACCTGGTGCGCCACCTCGTGGCGGAGGGCGAGCAGGCCCTGCTCGGCGGCCAGGCCGGGGCGGACGCCGATGACCCCGAGCTGCGAGACCGCGGCCTGGCCGGGGCGAAGCCCGGCGGCGGGCACGATGCGGACGGGGCGCGGCGCCGGCGGGAGCGCCACGCCCTCGGCGGCCAGCAGCGCCGCGGCCTCCTCCCAGGCGCCGGCCGCGGCCGCCGCG
>DATKKW010000044.1:0-8265 GCA_035542715.1 Myxococcota bacterium | reverse complement strand
GAGCCGCGACGACGTGGTGCGCGCGAACAACGGCGCCTTCATCGGCCGCGCGGACCGGTACTGAGCGTGGAGCCCCAGAAGAGGCGCGACGCGTCGACCGGAGCCTTCCGGCAGCTCGGCATCGAGGGCCGCTTCCTGCGAAGCCGCGTCGCCCGTCGCATCTTCCTGTCGGTCGTCCTGTGCGCGCTGGTGCCGATCTCGAGCTACGCGGTGCTCTCGTTCCAGCAGGTGACGGCCCAGCTCGAGCACGACGCCGCCGAGCGGCTCGCGGAGAACGCGAAGCAGCGCGGAATGGCCGCCCTCGAGCGGCTGCTCCTCGCGGATGCGACGCTCCGCGTGATCGAGCAGGCGCTCGTGGCGGAGCCCGGCGCCCCGACGCCGGGCGCGCTCCCGCCCGCGCTCCAGCCGCTCGCGGCGGGGCGCTTGGTCGAGCTCGCCTTCGCCAGGAGCCGCCTCCCCGGCGCCGGCGATCCGCCGCTGCTCGACGCCTTCGAGGGGATCGGTCCGGCGGACGAGGCTTCCCTCGCCTCCGGCGGCGCGCTGCTCCGCATCGTCCGGCACGGCGGCTCGGCGCAGATCGTGCTCGCGCACGTCGCACCGGGCCCGCGCGGCGAGCGGCTCGTCGCGGCCGCCCTCGAGCCCCGCTTCCTGTTCGCGCCCGACGGCCTTCGATCGCGACAACGCCTGCGCGTGACCGACCCCTCGGGCGCGCCGATCTTCGCCGCGCGGTCCGACGAAGACGACGACGGCACGCCGCGCGACGACGAGACGCTCTCCGCCTCGTGGAGCCTCTTCCTGCGCGCGGGCTTCCGCGCCGATCCCTGGAGCTTCGTGCTCGAGGAGCCGACGGCCGCCGCGCTCGCGCCGCTCCGTCGGTTCCAGACGATCTTCCCCCTCGTCTCGCTGCTCTCGCTGCTCGTGATGGGACTCTCCGCCCTCGTGCTCGTCCGACGCAGCCTGGTGCCGATCGAGATCCTGCACGGCGCGACGCGCCGGATCGCGGCGCGGGACTTCGCGGCGCGCGTCTCGATCCGGAGCGGCGACGAGTTCCAGGACCTCGGCCACTCCTTCAACCAGATGGCCGAGAGCATCGGCCGTCACGTGAGCGTGATGGCCACCTTGAACGAGGTCGGAAGCGCCCTCTCCGTCGAGCGCGACCGCGCGCGCCTGCTCGACGCGATCGTGCGCGGCGCGATGGCGGTGACGGGCGCGCGCGCGGGCACGCTCTGCCTGCTCGATGCCTCGGACCGCCCGGCGCCGATGCTCCTCCACGTGCTCGACGCCGCGGAGGAGGCGACGCTCGCCGCGCGCTTCGAGGCGGCCGCCCGAAGGGCGGCCGCGAGCGAGCGGCCCGTCGAGGAGCCCGGCGACGGCGCGCTCTCGATCCCGATGCGGAACCACGAGGGCGAGGTGATCGGCGTGCTGCAGCTCGCGCCCGCGTCGGGAAGCCACGGCTTCGAGCCGGAGGCGCGCCGCGTGGCCGAGTCGCTCGCGTCGCAGACCGCGGTGGCGCTCACGCGCGATCGGCTGGCCGGCGAGTTCCGCGCGCTGTTCGAGGGCCTGATCCAGCTCCTCGTGCGGGCGATCGACGAGAAGTCGCCGTACACCGGGGCGCACTGTCGTCGCGTGCCGATCCTGACCGAGATGATCGCCGACGCCGCGTGCGCGACGGACGAGGGGCCGCTCCGCCACTTCTCCCTGTCGGAGACGGAGCGCTACGAGCTCCGCATCGCGGCGCTGCTGCACGACTGCGGCAAGGTCACGACGCCCGTGCACGTGCAGGACAAGGCCACCAAGCTCGAGACGCTCTACGACCGCATCGGTCTCGTGGACGTCCGCTTCGAGGTGGTGCGCCGCGAGCTCGAGCTCGAGCACGCGCGCGCGGGCGGCGGCCGCGACGAGCTCGACGCCACGCTGCGTCGCCTCGACGCCGATCGCGCCTTCCTGCACCGCGCGAACCAGGGTGGCGAGTCCATGGACGAGGCCGACCAGGAGCGCGTGCGCGAGATCGCGACGCGCTGGCGCTGGCGCGGGCCCGACGGGGCGATCCAGCCGATCCTCGGCGACGAGGAGGTCGAGAACCTGTGCGTGGCGCGGGGCACGCTGAACGCCCGCGAGCGCGAGATCATCAACCAGCACGTCGTGGCGACGATCCAGATGCTCGAAGAGCTCCCGTACCCCCGCAGCCTGCGGAACGTGCCGTTCATCGCCGGCGCGCATCACGAGCGCATGGACGGACACGGCTATCCGAAGCGCCTCGTGCGCGACCAGATGTCGATCCAGGCGCGGATCCTCGGCCTGGCGGACGTGTTCGAGGCGCTGACCGCGAAGGATCGGCCCTACAAGCCCGGCATGCGCGTCTCCACCGCGCTCGAGATCCTCGGCCGGATGAAGGACGAGGGCCACGTCGATCCCGACCTGTTCGAGGTGTTCGTGCGCGAGAAGGTCTACCTGCGCTACGCGGCCCAGTGGCTCGATCCCGAGCAGATCGACGACGACTTCGTCGACGCCGCGGCGGCGGCGATGGTCGCGGCCGGCGAGCGCGAGCCGCGCGGCTAGACTGTCTCGAGCGCATGTTCCGACCCGCCCCCCGCCGTCGCGGGGGCGCGGGCCGGTCTGCATTGCGAAGGACCCGCGTGACCCGAAGCCCCGCCGATCCGGCTCCGTCCGCCTTGCACGAGCACGGCGTCCGCGATCTCGCGGACGTCGTCGCACGCGTGCTCGCGCGCGTCGGGCCGGTGCACCTCTCGGGTCTGCGCGGCGCGGCGCGCGCCGCGGTCGGCGCCCAGCTCGTTCGCCACCACGGAGAGCGACCGGTGCTCTTCCTCGCTCCCCATTCGAAGGCCGCCGACGCCCTGGTCGCCGACCTGCGCATCGCCCTCGGCGAGAAGCCCTCCGATCAGGGCGGACGCGTGCGCCCCTTCCCGCGCCACGACACCCACGACTACGACCGCTTCTCGCCCCAGCCCGAGGTCGTGGCTCAGCGCATGGACGTGCTCTATCGCTGGCTCGCCGCGGAGAAGGGCCTTCCGCGGACGGCGCACGGAAGCGCCGCCCAGGCGGGCGTCGGCCCGGGCGAAGGCCAGCGCTCCGCCGCCGGGCGCGAGCCGGCCCCGATCGTGGTCGCGCCCTGGAGCGCGCTCGCGCTGCGCGTGCCCGCGCGCTCCGCGGTGCGCGCACGCACCGTGCACCTCGAGGTCGGCCAGACCGTCGATCGCGACGCCCTCGTCGGAACGCTCCTCGGCGCTGGCTACACGCGGATGCCGATCGTCGAGGAGCGCGGCGAGCTCGCCGTGCGCGGGAGCATCGTCGACGTCTTCCCGCCCCAGCGCGCGCTCCCGGTGCGGATCGAGCTCTCGGGCGACGAGGTCGAGTCGCTGCGCGAGTTCGATCCGGCGAGCCAGCGCTCCCAGGGCGGGCTGGGCCATCTCGTGGCGGCGCCGCCGCGCGAGCTCCTCGTGACGCGCGAGCTCGTGGTCGAGCGCAGCGACGCGATCCGCGCGCTCGCAGGCTCGCAGCGCGTGCCGCCGCGCGCCGTGGACGAGCTCCTCGACCAGCTCCTGCGCGGCCACCTGCCGCCCGGCGTCGAGGCGATCGCGCCGCTCCTCCAGCCCGCCCTGGAGACCGTCTTCGAGTTCCTGCCCGAGGACACGCTGATCGTCGTGGACGATCCGACCGCCGGGCGCGAGCGCATCGCGCACCATCACGGCGAGATGCTCGGCCACTTCGACGCGGCCCGGAGCGCACACCGCCTCGTGTCGCCGCCGGAGGAGATCGCCCTCGGCGCCGACGCGCTCGTCGCGGCCGTGGCCGCGCGCCGCCCGGTGCTGCTCGATCGGCTCGACGTGTTCGACGCCGATCCCCACAGCGAGCGCTACGCCGTCCGCGCCTACGGACACGAAGACCTGGTGCGCGGCCTCGTGCGCGCGCGCACGAGCGACGCGGCCCTCGAGCCCCTGGTCGAGCGCCTCGCCCTGTGGCGCGACGAAGGCATGCGCGTGGTGCTTGGCTGCTCCGTCCTCTCCGGCGCCGAGCGCCTGCGCACGCTCCTCGGCGAGTACGGCGTCGCGACGCGCCTCGCCCACGACGCGCGGCCGATCTGGCGCTGGTCGGCGCCGGGCAAGCTCGAGGTGCGCGTCGCGGCGCTCTCCGAGGGCTTCGTCCTTCCCCTCGAGAAGCTCGTGGTCGTCACCGAGGAGGAGATCTTCGGACCGCGCGAGAAGACGCGCCGGACGCAGCGGAGCTGGCGCGAGGGCGCGGCCATCGAGGGCCTGGCGCAGCTCGCGCCGGGCGATCCGCTCGTCCACCAGGACCACGGCATCGGCACCTACCGCGGGCTCGTCGAGCTGACGCTCGGGCGTGGCATCGCCGGCGAGTTCCTGGCCCTCGAGTACGAGGGCGGAGACAAGCTCTTCCTGCCCGTGCACCGGCTCAACCTGGTGCAGCGCTACGTCGGCGCCGACGGCCACCGGCCCCGCATCGATCGCCTCGGCGGCTCGACCTGGGAGAAGGCGAAGCGCGCGGTGAGACGGAGCCTGCGCGACATGGCGCAGGAGCTGCTCTCGGTGCACGCGGCCCGCGAGCTCGCGCCGGGCCACGCGTTCTCCCCGCGCGATCGCCAGCTCGAGGAGTTCGAGGCGAGCTTCCCGCACGAGGAGACGCCCGACCAGCTCGCCACGATCGAGGACGTGCTCGCCGACCTGCAGCGCGAGCGCCCGATGGACCGGCTCGTGTGCGGCGACGTCGGCTACGGGAAGACCGAGGTCGCGGTCCGCGCCGCCTTCCGCGTGGTGATGGACGGGAAGCAGGTCGCCGTGCTGGTGCCGACGACCGTGCTCGCGCAGCAGCACGAGGAGACCTTCCGCAGGCGCTTCGAGGGCTATCCGGTGCGGATCGAGTCGCTCTCGCGCTTCCGCCGGCCGGGCGAGACGAAGGCCGTGCTGGAAGGCCTCTTGTCGGGGACGGTGGACATCGTGATCGGCACGCACCGCCTGCTCCAGAAGGACGTGCGCTTCCGCGACCTCGGGCTCCTCGTGGTCGACGAGGAGCACCGCTTCGGCGTCACCCACAAGGAGCGCATCAAGCAGATGCGCAAGACGGTCGACGTGCTCACCCTCACCGCGACGCCCATCCCGCGCACCCTGCAGATGGCGTTCAGCGGCCTGCGCGAGCTCTCGGTGATCAACACGCCCCCGGCCGACCGCTTCGCGGTGCGCACCCAGGTCGCGCGCTCGAGCGACTCGCTCGTGCGCGAGGCCGTGCTGCGCGAGCTGCGGCGCGGCGGCCAGGTGTTCTTCGTGCACAACCGCGTGCAGACGATCGGCGCCGTGGCGCAGATGCTCGCGCGCGTCGTGCCCGAGGCGAAGGTGGTCGTGGCCCACGGCCAGATGAACGAGCACGAGCTCGAGAAGAAGATGCTGGCCTTCCTCCACGGCGAGGCCGACCTCCTGCTCTGCACGAGCATCATCGAGAGCGGGATCGACGTGCCGCGCGCCAACACGATCCTCGTGAACCGCGCCGACACCTTCGGCCTGGCCCAGCTCCACCAGCTCCGCGGCCGCGTCGGACGCAGCCACCACCGCGCCTACTGCTACCTGCTCGTGCCCCACGAGGACGCGCTCACCGACGACGCCCGCCGCCGCCTCCAGGCGATCCAGGACCTCCACGAGCTCGGGAGCGGCTTCCAGCTCGCGAACATGGACCTCGAGATCCGGGGCGCGGGGAACCTCCTCGGCGCGGAGCAGTCGGGGAACATCGGCGCCCTCGGCTACGAGACCTACATGCAGATGCTCGAGGAGACGGTCGAGGAGCTGCGCGGCCACGTGCGCGAGCTCGAGATCGATCCCGAGGTACGCCTTCCGGTGACGGCCCGGCTGCCCGAGGCCTACGTGCCCGAGGTCTCGCAGCGCCTCGTGCTCTACAAGCGCCTCGCCTCGGCGCGCGACGACGCCGAGGTGGATCGCATCCGGGACGAGATCCTCGACCGCTACGGACCGCTGCCGGACGACGCGAAGAACCTGCTCTCGGTGATCCGGTTGAAGATCGTGGCGCGGCGTCTGGGCGTGGTCGCGATCGAGGTGGCGAAGGGCGAGCTCGTGCTCACGGCGGGCCCGAGCACGCGCATCGAGCCCCAGCGCCTGGTGAACCTGCTCACCCACGCAGGCTCGGGCATCCGCGTCTCGCCCGACCACAAGATCTACGCCCCGGCGCCGCCGGGCGGCGATCCGCAGGCGCTCTTCGAGGCGGCGACGCGCGTGTTCCAGCGCCTCGGCGCGTGACGCTGCGCCCCGCGCCGGGGTAGTCTGCCCGAGATGACGCAGAGCGGGCAGCCGGTGGCGCAGGAGAGGAGCGGAACGGGGCTCGTCCCGCCCTTGCTGCTCGCGCTGCTGCTCGTCGGCACCGCGTACACGGGTGCGCTGCGGGTCGGCTACATCTCCGACGATCGCGCCTTCCTGGTCGAGAGCCCGTTCGTGAAGCAGCTCCTCCCGCCGCTCTACTACTTCCTGCCGATCACCGACCCGACCGCGAGCCCGGCGGGCGCCTACTACCGGCCGCTCACGAACCTCTCCCACGCTCTCGAGCGTCACTTCCTCGGCAGCGATCCCTTCTGGCCCCATCTCGCGAACGTCGCCCTGCACCTGGTCTCGGTGGCGCTCGTCTACGCGCTGGCGCGTCGGGGCGAGGCCGGGCCCTGGACGGCAGCGATCGCGGCCGCGCTCTTCGGGCTCTTCCCCCGGCTGACCGAGGCCGTCACCTGGATCTCGGGTCGCGCGACGCTGCTCTCGCTCGCGTGCGTGCTCGGCGCGCTGTGGCTTCACCGCTCGGAGCCCGAGCGCGTGTGGCGGCGGATCGCCGCCGCCCTGGCGCTCACCGCGGGACTCCTGTGCAAGGAGTTCGGCATGGTCGGCGTGGGCGCCATCACGGTGCTCGAGCTCGTCCAGGAGCGACGAGCGGGGGCGGGGTGGCGGCGCACGCTGCGAAACCTCGCGCCGGCGCTCTCGGTCGCCGCCCTCTACGTCCTCGTCCGGCCCGCCTACACGCAGTCCGGGTTCGACCCGGGCCTCGCCCAGCGCTCGCTCTTCGCGCTCCAGGCGCTCGGCTACGACGCCTGGATGCTCCTGAATCCGCTCACGCCGCAGATGTTCGTCGGCGTGCGCGGCGTGACCGAGCCCGCCTACGTCGCCGCGGGAGTCGCGCTCCTCGTGGCCGCGGGGCTCGCCGCAATCCGGCTCTTCCGGCGCGCGGCTCCGCCGCTCGAGATCGCGACGTTCGCGATGGCGGTGGCGAGCACCGCGATCACGCTGCCGTTCTTCCCGATCGGCGACATCTGCGTCACGGCGGACCGGTTCCTCTATCCCGTGGTCGCGAGCCTCGCGATCGGGCTCGCCCTGGCGCTGCGCGCGATCCCGCCCCGCTGGACGCGCCGGGCGTTCGCGGCGGGCGTCGCGCTCGCGCTCCTGTTCGAGCTCGTGAGCGTCCGACGCAACGAGGTGTGGCAGAGCGAGCTCGGCCTCGCGACCGACACGGTCGAGCGCACGAGCCCGAAGCTCGCGCCATACACCTTCCTCCCCCATTTCTGGCTCGCGGCGGTCCACCTCTGCGCCGGACGCTGGGACGAGGCCATCGCCGAGCAGGAGCTCGCCGTCCGCGCGTTCACGACCTATCGATACGTGCGGCCGGACTACCCGGAGCGTCCGGGCTATGCCGAGGTGCTCTGGAAGATGAAGCAACGAGCCGTCACGCACACGCCGAGGTGCGACTACCGCTGACCCCTCGACGCGAGGTCCATCCCGTGCTCCGCATCCGCCCAGCGCTCCCCTCCGACGCCGCTCCGCTGACGGAGCTCTACAACCACTACGTCCGCGAGACGGCCATCACGTTCGACATCGAGCCGTGGACGGTCGCGCAGCGCGAGCGGTGGATGAGCGACTTCGCCGAGACGGGCCGCTACCGGCTGCGCATCGCCGAGGAGGACGGCCGCGTCGCGGGCTACGCGTGCACGCGTCGCTTCCGCGACAAGGCGGCCTACGAGACGACGGTGGAGGTGAGCGCCTACCTCCTGCCGGACGTCCCGCGGCGCGGCATCGGGACGGCGCTCTACACCGCGCTCTTCGATTCGATCCGTGCGGAGGACGTGCACCGCGCGATCGCCGGCATCACGCTCCCGAACGCGGCGTCGACCGCCCTCCACCAGCGCTTCGGCTTCACGCTCGTCGGCGTGATGACGGACGTCGGGCGGAAGTTCGAGCGGTACTGGGACGTGGC
>DATKKW010000043.1:0-11801 GCA_035542715.1 Myxococcota bacterium | reverse complement strand
CGCGGGCGCGGAAGAGAGATGACACACAAGAGCGACTCGAAATCAGGTGTACTCGCAAGGGTACCGGGGGTTCGAATCCCTCCCTCTCCGCCACCTTGCAGTTGCCGCAGATTCTCCTTCGGGACTCAACGTCGCGGAAGCACTGCGGAAGCGGCCGGACCGATGCAGACGTCCCCGCGTCCGTTTCCAGATCGGCCTGCCAAGCCGGCTCCGCCAAGACTCGCCGCGACACTGGCGCGAGGCGTCGGTGGTGAGTCCAAATCATTGGGGCCGCCGGTGTTCCGACTTCACGCGTCCCATTCCACGGCGAAGTGGCGGGGGAAGGGCGTCTCGCGGCCGTTGAAGTGGCCGTCGATCTCGCCGGCGCTGCCGCGTGCGCGGCGCAGACCGCGGAGCGCGAGCAACGGCATCATCATCGCCGGCAACGCCGCGTGGTTGATCCGGTCGCCAAAGCAGAGGTGCAGGCCGCGTCCCTACAGCAGGTATTGACCCGACGGCCTGGATCACAGCGATCCGAGCACCGTTTGCAGCGCTGGATGCGTAGCGCCATCGGGTGGGCAGCGAAGTTCTAGCGCTCGAGCTCGACGCTGTTCCGCGCAGCTGAGTTGCGAGCCGTTTTCCGCCTACACCGGCGGCAGTCATTTGCGCGTTGAGGCCGGCCGATAGGTATCCCGTAGCACTCTCATTCGAAGGCCATTCCCGAGGCGTTCGTAGAGGGGAAGGCGCTGCAGGTGGGCGCCGATCCGTTGAGCAGCGGGAAGGGGTGTCTGCAGAGGGAGTCATCGTGGCGAAGTGTATGGTGCTGATACTGCTAGCCCTGTTGCTCGCGCCTGCCCTCGGCAGGGCCGTGCCGATAGGCCCCGGCGACTTCGCGCCCGGTTCGACCTTGCTCACCTTCGACGAGTTCGCGAACGGGACCTTCCTATCGAACGAGTTCGCCGCCCAGAAGGTCGTATTCGGAAGCGGTCCAACGCCCGACGGACTCAATGGGGGCGGAACCCCGGCTCCCTTCGTCGCCATCGAAAACGAGTTCCCCCTGGCAACGGCTAGCGCGCCCAACAAGATCATCGGCACGATCGAACACCCGCTTCAGGGGCTCATCAAGTGTGGATCGTGTGCCGTCGTCGCGACGCTTCTTGGCCCCATCCCTACTCAGGTAGGGTTCTGGGTCTCCGACCCCGACCTCGGCCAGTTCGCTGAGTTCTTCGGGCCATCCGGTCTCCTCGCGACGATCACGGTCACCACCGGCAACTCGGGCGCACCGTTCTTCATCGGCTTCGAGGATTCCGGGGGCATCAACCAGATCATCCTCCATTCGACAGCGGGGTTCGGTGTCGGGCTCGACAACTTCCAATTCGGTGCACCCGTTCCAGAGCCGTCCACGGCGGCCCTCGCGCTGCTTGGTCTCGTGACCGTCGGGGCCGCTCGTCAGCTGACAGGACGGCACCCGCCGGACTCAGCGCCGCGCGCCGAACAGACGAAGCGCTTGGCGCGCTTTCCTCAGCCGCACCATCGCCCTGCGCCAGCCGTCCGAAGCGCAGCTTCCCGCGGTATGACCCGAGCGAGCGGCTCACCTGCGAGAAGGGCTTGAGTGCCTCGATGCGCTCGAAGAGCGCTGGGCGGGTCCATACACGGCTCGCGCTCCGTCGGTGAGCACCACGACGACGGTGTTCTCGTCTGCGCGCGCGGCGCTCGGCGTGCTCGAGGAGCTGGCCGGCGGGCAGGCGGAACAAGCGGGGGATCGGGAGCCGACAGCCAGCCTTGTGGCAACCTGCGAGCCGGCAGGATGTCGCCCATGTTGGCCGTTGGCGTCGCGCCGCCGCCGCCCGCTTCTTTCCCCCGGTCGTTCGGCGGAAGTTGCCATTGACGCCCCGTATCGCCCCGGAATGCCCGCTTCTTCTTCCTCCGCCACGGAAGCGCCGCGCGCGCTTTGGCTCTGCCGCGCGCCGTGCAGCCGCGGCGCTGCGCGTCACCGTTCAGGTCTCAGCAGCGAAGGAGGATCGTCGTCAGTCTCTGCCGCCTTCGTCGTGCACCCTGCGGAGGAAGTTCTTGTAGATGTACGAGCCGACTCGGCGTCCCTGGCGAGCCCCCGCGACTTGATCGAAGCGGAAGTGAATGCCGCCGTAGATGCGGGCATCGTCGATGTCGTCCGTGACCTGGGAGAACTTCGTGTAGTGAACCGAGATCGGTTGCGACGGGTGAGAGACGGTGAAGTCGTGCCCGCCCGCACCGAAGGCCCGCTCGAGGATCTTCCGAGCGGCGCCACCAGCCGAAGCGTGTGCCGACGAGTAGCTCGGGAAGCACGGCGTGACGATGAAGGGCGCCCACGCCGGGTCCGGATCCGTCTTCGGGTTTCCGTCCTCGCCGGCGCGCCGAATCGCGGTCTCCGGGCGCCAGAAGCGATAGTGGTACTTCGTCTCCTGGACTGCGAGCAGCGCGTCGTGGATGGCCATGTTGAGGAGCGCGAACGTGCGCGCGTTCTCCGACAGCGACGTCCCCTCGGCCGCTGCGACCTGGCGCGCGATCGGGTTCCACGTCTGAGGACCGAGCAGATCGCGATAGAGGATCGCCACGTCGGCCCGATCCTGCGGCCGCTGCGGACTGTCGAAGCGCCCGAGCGCCTTCACCTCGTCGAAGTCCTTCCGGTACTTGTTGTCGGTGAGCTGCGGCGGGGGATCGGAACGGAACTGATCGGTGCTGGCGAGCGCGAACGGGGTCACGTTCTTCCAATGGAAGAAGACACCTCCGAGCGCCGGGCAGGAAGGGGTCGCCTGCCACTCGCCCGGGTCGGAGTTCGGCGGGACCCAGAAGGCCGGCGGGGCCGAGCCGTCACCGACGCGCGCTGCGACCATCGCCGCAGCGGCGGCCTGGCCGACCGCCACACCGTCGTCCTTGCCTTGACCATCCGGGATCGCCCCCAGCGAGATCGCGAGCGCCGTGTCGAGCAACGCGACGTTGGTCGGGCTCACGAAGAACGCGCGGAGGACGTCGTGAGCGGCTGCGGCCGCTGCGGCCCGGGACGACGCGCCCGCCGGCGCGGTGATCGTGCCAAGGTACGGCTCGTAGTCCCCTTCGATCGCGTTGACGGCCTCGAATACCGCCAGGTGCATGATGGCGGCGGGGCGGGACGTCGCGATCGAAGTCGCCAGGTTGGCGCCCGCCGGCTCGGACAGCACGATCTGGAACAGGACGACGTTCCAATCCAGGACCTCGTCGGCCTTCGCGGCCGTCCAGCTCGACACGAGCAGGATCGCCGTCCCAGCCAGCGCGGCGAACCTGGAAGACCCGATACGCTTCACCCTCGACATCGCGAGCTCCCTTCCGAGCCGCGTGGGGGGGTATGAGCTGCGCACGCTCGCATGCCCTGGAGGTATGTGAATGTCGATGGCAGATCGGTGCAGTGGGCTACGCGAGACGGCGTGGCTCGCCAGCGGATGGGTAAAACGAGCGGGGCTCGGGGGTCCGCTCGTTCCCTCTCATGGCAAACCCCGTCGGGGAACATCCTCCGAGCCAGCAGGATGTGCCCATGTGTTCTGGGATGTCAAGCGGCGCGCACCACCTGAGGCGTGACTTCGGAGAGCCGTTCGATGAGCCGTGGCGATCGATGACACCCCTCGAGCACTTGTTGAGCCGCGGTTGGAGGCGACCCTCACCAACGCGAGCGGCAACGTGATCGCCGGCGTGACGATCGCCAGCGACATCGACTACCTGGCTGGAACGCCCGTGCCGGAGCCGTCGACGGCGTCGCTGCTCGCGAGCACGCTGATCACCGCGGCCGCCGCGCGCGGCATGGCACACCAAAGAGAGAACAGCGCTCGCGCGTCTTCGGTGCGATCGCTTCGGCGTTCGCCTCCGCGTTAGGCGGAAGACTTCTTCGCCCCGTCTCGCGCGCTCGAAGCGAGCACGCGCGCCGGCTTGGCGGGCGCCAGCGCCAGGAGCTCGGCGGCCATGCGGGGCGCGGCGCCGGCGTCCTCGTGCTTGAAGAACACGAAGGCCTCGGACGCGCTCGACGCGCGGAGCTTCGCGAGCCAGCCGGCGAGCTCGGGCGGCGCGTAGCCGGGGCGGCGGAGCCGGAGGTACGTCCAGGCTGCGGTCACCACGAGGTCCGGCGGCGGTTGGTCTTCGACGTCGGCGATCACCCACGCGAAGCCGCGCGCTCGCAGGCGCGCGTGCACGGCCTCGTCGGCCCAGGACGGATGGCGGAACTCGAACGCGGCGCGCGTGCCCTCTGGCAGGAGCGCAAGGAAGACGTCGAAGCGCTCGAGATCGAGCTTCAGGTTCGGCGGGAGCTGGAAGAGCAGCGCGCCGAGCCGCGGCCCGAGCATCCCCGCCGTTTCGAGGAAGTACGCGGTCTCGTCGCCCGCGTCCTTGAGCCGCTTCAGGTGCGTGATGCGCTGCGACGCCTTCAAGGCGAAGCGGAAGCTCTCCGGCACCTGCGACGCCCACGACGCGAGCACGGCGGCCTTCGGCATGCGGTAGAAGGTGTTGTTGACCTCGACGGCGGGCAGCCGCTCGCCGTAGAAGCGCAGCATGTCGCGCGACGCGAGATCCTCGGGATAGAAGGGGCCCTTCCACGCCTCGTAGCTCCAGCCGCTCGTGCCCGCGAGCAGGCGCGGCGACGCGTCAGCCGTCGGTGAGCTTCTTGTACGCATGATAGTGGCGCAGTGCCTCCGCCTCGCGGCCGAGCTGCTCGCACAGCCCGGCCAGGTTGAAGTGCGCGTCGGCGAAATCCGGGTCGAGGGCCAGCGCCCGCTGGTAGTGGGCGACGGCGCGGTCGGGCGCGCGGAGGTCCTCGAGGGCGAGGGCCAGGTTGAAGTGCACGATCGGGTCCTCGGGGCTGCGCTCGAGCGCCAGGTGGTAGAGGCGCGCGGCCTCGCGCGCATCGCCCGCTTCCTGCGCGAGGCGACCCAGATTCACGTAGGCGTCGACGAGGTCGGGATCGAGGGCCAGCGCGCGGCGATACGCGTCGCGCGCGGCCTCGGGGTCCTCGTCCTCCAGGTCGAGGGCGGACTCGAACGCGGCGCGTGCGCTCTCTCCGTCGGTCGCCGCGGACGGGCCGCCCGCCTTCGCCTCGGACGTGCGGCCGAGCCCTTCGACCCGCCGCGCGAGCTCGTCCACCGCGAAGTCGAGCACGACCTGGCCGGTGGCGGGCTGCCACGCGGTCGATCCGTCGCGCACCGCCACCTCCCGGCCGTCGGCGAAGATGCGCAGCCCGGAGAGCGATGCCCCTTCCGGCAGCTTCGCGGCGAGCCCGGCGAGCGCGCGACGGACGCGCGCCGCGGGAACGTGTCGGGCGAGGAGCTCCTGCGCGGCGCGCAGCACGACGAGGTCCTGGAACGAGAAGGCGTAGCCGCGGCCGCGCCGCACCGGCCGCACGAGACCCGCACGCACGAGGTCGCGCACGCGCGCCTCGCGCATGCCGAGGATGCGCGAGACCTCCACCGTCGAGAGCTTGCGCGCCACGCGCGGCTCAGGACGAGCCGGAGCGGGCGCGCGCGGGCTCCGTGCGCCCCTTCGCCTTCGCCGGCTTGCGCACCCGCGCCGCCTTCTCCGGTGCGCCCGCGCGCTTCTCCGTCAGGCTCTTCTTCAGGGCGGCCACGAGATCGATGATCTGCTCGCGCTGCTCGAGCGGCGGCGCGGCGGTGACCTCCTGGCCCGCGACCTTGCGCTCGATCTGCTGGAGGACGTCGCGGCGGTACTCGTCCTCGTAGCGCTGCGGCTCGAAGCGCGCGCTCGAGAGCTGCTCGATCAGCTGGCCCGCCAGGTCGAGCTCGCCCTGCCTCAGCTCGACCGCGTCACCGAACTCGATGTCGTCGAAGCTCCGCACCTCGTCCGCGTAGTAGAGGCCGTGCATCATGAGCCCGTTCTCCACGGGCCGGATCAGCACGAGCTGCTGTCGGCCGCGCGTGGAGTACCGCCCCAGCGCCACCTTCCCCGCCTGCATCATCGCGGTGTTCAGGAGCTTGTACGCCTTCTGTCCGCCCTTGTCGGGCCCGAGCAGGTTCGACTTCTCGAAGTAGGCGGGATCCACCTGCTCGATCGGAACGAACTCCTCGATCTCGATCGTGCGGTCCGACTTGCGCTCGAGCGCCTTCAGCTCGTCGTCCGTCATGACCACGTACTGGTCGCGCGCGAACTCGTAGCCCTTCACGGTGTCGTCGCGCTCCACCTTCTCGCCGCATACGGCGCAGACGTGCTGCTGCTTCAGGCGGCCCTTGTCCTTCGCGTGCAGCATGTGGAAGTGCACGCTCTTGGAGCTGGTCGCGGTGTAGAGCTTCACGGGGATCGAGACGAGACCGAAGGAGATCGTGCCGGAGGCGATGGCCCGAGCCGCCATGGGACACTCCTTCTTCCTGGGGGGACGGATACCATAGATCGGCAGACCCATGGGAGATCTCGAGGCATATCGCGCCAAGCGCGACCCGGGGCGCACGCCGGAGCCCTTCGGCGACGAGCACGCCGGCCCCGCCCTCCGGGGCGACGCCGCACGACGTTTCGTGGTGCAGCAGCACGCGGCACGCCGCCTGCACTGGGACCTGCGGCTCGAGATCGACGGCGTGCTCGTGAGCTGGGCAGTGCCGAAGGGCCCGAGCCTCGATCCCAAGGAGCGCCGTCTGGCCGTCCGCACGGAGGACCATCCGCTCGAGTACGCGCAGTTCGAGGGCGTGATCCCCGATGGCAACTACGGCGCCGGCGCGATGGTCGTGTGGGACCAGGGGACCTATCGGACGGTCGAGGGAAGGGCGCCGGCCGAAGGCCTCGAGGCGGGGAAGCTCGACCTCGTGCTCCAGGGCTACAAGCTGCGCGGGCGCTTCGCCCTGGTGCGGACGCGGGGCGCCGGCGGCAAGGACTGGCTGCTGCTGCGCAAGGGAACGGCGCCGCCGGATGGGCTCGACCCCGTGCGCGACGCGCCGCGCTCGGTGCTCTCGGGACTCACCGTGGACGAGGTTCGTGCTGGGACGACCCGCGACGCGGAGCTCGAGGCCATGCTGCGCCGGCTGCACGCGCCGCTCCGCTCCCTCGACCGTGACGCCCTGCGCCCGATGCTCGCCACGGCCGCGGACCCGGCGTTCTCGCGCGAAGGCTGGTTGTTCGAGCTGAAGCACGACGGCGTGCGCGTCGTCGCCGTGAAGGAAGACGGCGCGGTGCGCCTGCTCGCGCGTACGGGCGGCGATCGGGCGCGCATCTACCCCGAGGTGGCGCGCGCCGTCGCGAAGCTCCCGCTCTCGCGCTTCGCGATCGACGGAGAGGTGGTCGCGCTCGACGAGCGGGGCCGCAGCTCCTTCGAGCGCATCCAGCAGCGCTTCACCCAGAACGATCCCGCGGCGATCGCGCGCGCGGCGATCCAGGTGCCCGTCGTCTACTACGCCTTCGACCTGCTCGGCGCGCAGGGCTTCGACGTCCGCGGCCTCCCACTCGCACGCCGCAAGGAGCTCCTCGAACGCTTCCTGCCGCACACCGGCGTCGTGTCCTACGCCGATCACGTCGAGCGCGACGGCGAGCGCCTGTTCGCGGCCGCCGCCGAGCACGGGCTCGAAGGCGTGATCGCGAAGCGCGCCGCCTCCCGCTACGAGTCGGGGCGACGCAGCCGGGCGTGGCTCAAGTGGAAGGTGCCGCGGGCGGCGCGGCTCGCGGTGGTCGGTTGGACGGAGGGCAAGGGATCGCGCCAGCGGATGGGGGCGCTGCTCCTCGCGTGGCGGCGCGCCGACGGCTGGGTGTACGCGGGGAGCGTCGGGTCGGGCCTCGACGAGCCGACGATCGATGCGCTGCTGCCGCGGCTCGAGGCCACCCGCACGCCGAGCCCGCCGTGCTCCGGCGTACCGGAGCCTCCGCCACGAGGCGCGCGCTGGACGCGCCCCGAGCTCGTGTGCGAGGTCCGCTACACGGAAGTGACGAGCGCGGGGCTCCTGCGCCAGCCGGTCTTCGCCGGGCTGCGATCGGAGGCGCGCGTGGAGGACTGCGTCGCACCCGCGGCGCCCGCGGCCGAACCGCCGCCGGACCCGGCACCCGCGCCGGAGCGGGCGCCGGAGCCGAAGCTCACACGCCTCGACAAGGTCTTCTGGCCGGGCGAGGGCATCACGAAGGGCGACCTGCTCGCCTACTACGAGGCCGTCTGGCCCTGGCTCGCGCCCTATCTGCGCGACCGCCCCGTCGTGCTGACGCGCTATCCCGACGGCATCGAAGGCAAGAGCTTCTTCCAGAAGAACGCGCCGGACTTCACGCCCGACTGGGTGCAGCGGCGGCGCATCGACGACACCGACTACTTCCTGTGCAACGACCTGCGGACGCTGCTCTACGTGATCAACTCCGGCGCGATCCCGCTCCACGTCTGGAGTGCGCGGGCACAGAGCATCGAGCGGCCGGACTGGCTGGTCCTCGACCTCGACCCGAAGGGCGCGCCGTTCGCCGACGTGCTGCGCGTGGCGCGACACATCCACGGCCTCCTCGACGAGCTCGGCGCCCCCCACTTCGTGAAGACGTCCGGCCAGGACGGCCTGCACGTCCTGGTGCCGCTCGGCGCGCGTCTCGACCACGCGCACGCGCGCGCGCTGGCGGAGGTGCTGGCGCGGGTCGTGTGCGCCGACCTGCCCGAGCTCGCCACGATCGTCCGGCCCGTCGCGGCGCGCGGCGGCAAGGTGTACGTCGACTTCCTCCAGAACGGGCGCGGGAAGCTGATCGCCTCTCCGCTCTCGGTGCGGTCCCGGCCCGGCGCGCCGGTCTCGATGCCTCTCGCCTGGGCGCGCGTCACGCGCCGCCTCGACCCGGCGCGCTTCACGCTTCGCACCGCGCCGGCCCTGCTACGCCGCGACGGCGATCCCTGCGCGGGCGTGCTCGAGGCGCGCACGGACATCGGGCGCATGCTCGCCGCCTTGGAATCGCGGCTTGCCGCAGGCGGACGCAGGCCGCGTCCCAGGGCAGACGGAGACGGGTGAACCTGCAGGGCGGCCGGGGCGACGTGCGAGCCACGCGGGTCCCGCTAGGCACGCCTCTTGCTGCCGCCCTCTGCCACCTTCGCCGATCCGGTGACGAGCGCGGCCGCTCACGCGTCGGGCCCGGTCTTCCGGCCCTCGCCGAGGATCCGCTCGAGAACGGCCACGTCCATCGGCTTCACGACCAGCTCCCGGAAGCCCGCGTCGAGCGCGCGCTCCCGCGCCTCCGGCTGTCCCCATCCGGTGACGGCGACGAGCGTCACGTCGCGGCCTTCCGGAAGCGCGCGGATCCGCCGCGCGAGCTCGTAGCCGCTCATGCCCGGCAGACCGATGTCGAGGAAGGCGAGCGACGGACGGAAGCGCGAGACCGCGTCGAGGGCGGCAGGCCCGTCGCGCGCGGTTCGCACCTCGTCGCCGAGGCACTGGATCAGCAGCGCGAGGCTCTCGGCGCTGTCCTCGTTGTCATCCACGACGAGGATCCGGCGCGAGGCGCGGGTCGGATCGGGAGGGCGCATCCAGGCCTCCGAGGGCGCGGAGCCCTGTCGAGATCCATCGTATTCCGCGCCGCGATGGACGCCAAAGCAAATCGGGTGCACCGACCATCCCCCCACCGCGCTTTGTAGAAACGACGGGTGGCGGGATTCGCGCCCTTCGACAGGAGCGCGTGTAGGACGGGAAGACGCCGAGTCGGCGCGCCGGCCGCCGCCGCGGCATGCCTCTTGCTCGACCGAAGAGCATGTCCTTGCCCGGAGCGGTCGCCCACGACGGCTCGACGGCGGGGCCGGAGGTCCTCGCCGCCGTCCTGTCCGACGCGGTGCGCGCGCTGGCCGGCGCGGGCGTGCGATTCGCCCTGATCGGAGGCCTCGCCTCGGCGTCCTGGGGCCGACCGCGCTGCAGCAGCGACATCGATCTCCTGCTCGACGCCCGCGACGCCGCGCTCGCCCTCGCAGCCCTCTCGGATGCGGGCTTCCGCACCGAGGAGACGAATCCGATCTGGCTCTTCAAGGCGTTCCGCGACGACATCCTCGTCGATCTCCTCTTCAAGTCGAAGGGCGAGATCTACCTGGACGACGAAATGCAGAAGCGCGTGCAGCTCCGCTCGGTGCACGGAGAGCCCATGCCGGTGCTCGCCCCCGAAGACCTCATCGTGATGAAGGCGCTCGCGCACGACGAGGAGGCGCCCCGACACTGGTTCGACGCCCTCGCCCTCGTCGCCTGCTGCTCCCTCGATTGGGGCTACCTCCTCGCGCGCGCGCGGAAGGGACCGCTTCGCCTCCTGAGCCTCGTGGCCTACGCGAGCTCCCTCGGCCTGGCGGTGCCCGACGGCGTGCTGCCTGCGCTCCACGCCCTCTGCCGCGGCGAGGGCGCCGAGCGGATGTCCGGCTCGTGATCCGCATCGCCGCCGTCGGCGATCTCCACGCCGACCGGAGCACGGCTCCGAGATGGCGCGCCGCGCTGGCTCCGAGTCGCCACGAGGCCGACGTGCTGCTCCTCGCCGGCGACCTCACGCAGGACGGCGAGCCGGGCCAGGCGCACGCGCTCGCCGACGCGCTGTGCGATCTCGGCCTCCCGATCGTCGCGGTGCTCGGCAACCACGACGTCGATCGCGACCGCGCCGACGCGGTCAGGAAGGCGCTCGAGGGCCACGGCGTGGTCGTCCTGGACGGCGAGGCGATCGCGATCGACACACGGGACGGACGGCTCGGGATCGCCGGCACGAAGGGCTTCGGCGGCGGCTTCGACGCGGCGCGGGCGAGCGACTTCGGGGAGCCCGAGATGAAGGCGTTCGTGCGTGCCGCGCGCGTCTCCGCCGAATCGCTCGAGCGCGCCCTGCGCGCGGTCCCGGCGCCGCGCGTGGCGCTCCTGCACTACGCACCCTGCCACGCGACGCTCGTCGGGGAGGCGCCGGGAGTCGTGCCCTTCCTCGGCAGCCAGCTCCTCGAGGAGGCGGTCGATCGCACCCACACGGCGCTCGCGGTGCACGGGCACGCGCACTCCGGCCGCGAGCTCGGCCGCACGCGCGGCGGCGTGCCGGTCCGGAACGTCGCGCGGCCCGTGATCGGCCGCGCCTACCGCGTGTACTGCCTGCCCGGCGGCGACGAGTGCCCGAGCCGCGCGCCGGCCGCACCGCCACCCGGCGATCTCCCGCGCGACGCGCCGCGCGCCTCGCCCCGCTAGCGCCGCGCGCCTCGACCTCGCGGTCGCGCCTCGTCGTGCTTCGGCGCACGTCCGTAGAGGGCGCGAAGGCGATCCTTCGCGCGCTCGAGCACGCGGCGTCGGCTCTTCGAGAGGCCCGATCCCGCGCGGTTGATGTAGAACGTGAGCATCGACATCGCGGATCGATAGGGGTCGCTCTTGCGACGCCGGCTTCCGTCGGCCGAGCGCTTGAGCGAGCGCGCGATCTCCGTGGGATCGCGCAGGGTGAAGACGCTCGGCTCGAGGTCGAGGGCGTTGCTCGTCTCGGTCACGCGCTGGGACCAGCGCCGGCCGTCGTCCTCCCGATCGGTCCTCCCGGTCTTCGCGGAACGACGAGCCCCGCGCTTGCGCGCCGCCATCGCCGCACCTCCTCCAGCGAAGCGTTGCACGGAGCGTGCCGCACGCCGAGGGCGGGCGCGCGGCCTCACCCTCGCCCGACGCTGTGTTCGAGCTGTGGCGCGAGGGACTCGATCCACGCGTTCCTGAGCGCCGTTCCGAGCGTCGCCCAGAAGCCGATCCTCGGATCGCGCACGCTGCCGGCGAGCGGGATGCGCGATGCGACGCGGTCCGTGGAGCGGTCCTCGAGGAACTCCTGGATCCCCTGGACCACGGCCTCCCAGGCCGCGGTGAAGAAGCTCTCGTCGCGCGCCTCCTCCGGCGTGAAGACCTCGACGT
>DATKKW010000042.1:0-33165 GCA_035542715.1 Myxococcota bacterium | reverse complement strand
CCTGCCCGGATCTACGGCACCGAGAAACTCATCGGGGAGATGGATGACGCCGTCTACGATCAGGTGACAAACGTGGCGACCCTGCCGGGCATCGTCAAGTACGCCCTCTGCATGCCCGATGGTCACTTCGGGTACGGCTTTCCCATAGGCGGAGTTGCGGCAATGGACGTGGAGAAAGGAGGGGTGATCTCGCCGGGAGGCATCGGCTTCGACATCAACTGCGGCATGCGGCTCGTCCGCACCGACCTGACCTTCCCGGAGGTCGAGCCGTGCCTGCCCGCCCTGGTCGACGCCCTGGCCGAGCGCGTGCCGGCGGGCGTCGGCGCGCGAGGCTTCCTGCGCCTCGACGAGGCCGAGTTCGGCGAGGTGATGCGCGAGGGGGCGGGCTGGGCCCTGCGGCGCGGCCTCGGCAACGCCGAGGACCTCGCGCGCACGGAGGCCCGCGGCTGCTTCGCCGACGCCGATCCCGACGCGGTGAGCCCCCACGCGATCGAGCGCGGTCTCGCCCAGGTCGGCACCCTGGGCTCCGGCAACCACTACCTCGAGATCCAGGTCGCCCGTCCGGAAGGCATCGTCGATCCGGCCCTCGCGCGCGCCTTCGGGATCGATCGGCCGGAGCAGGTCGTGATCATGTTCCACTGCGGGAGCCGCGGCTTCGGGCACCAGGTCGCGACCGACTACCTGCACCTCTTCCTGCGCCTCATGCCGACGAAGTTCGGCCTCCCGCTCGTCGATCGCGAGCTCGCCTGCGCCCCCTTCGCCTCGGACGAGGGCCGGCGCTACTACGCGGCGATGTGCTGCGCGGCGAACATGTCCTTCGCCAATCGCCAGGTGATCCTGCACCGCATCCGGGAGGTGTTCTCCTCGATCTTCGGTCGCAGCCCCGAGGATCTCGGGATCCGCACGGTGTACGACGTCGCGCACAACACCGCAAAGCGTGAGCTGCACACGGTCGGGGGCGAGTCGCGGGCGCTGCTCGTGCATCGCAAGGGCGCGACGCGCGCCTTCCCGCCGGGCCATCCCGAGCTTCCGGCGGAGTACCGCGAGACCGGCCAGCCCGTGATCCTCGGCGGAAGCATGGAGACCGGCTCGTGGCTCCTCGCGGGCGTGCCGACGGGCGCGGCGAGCTTCTGGAGCACCGCCCACGGGAGCGGGCGCACCATGAGCCGGACGCGCGCACGCAAGCTCGTCCGCGGGCGCGAGCTCATGCGGGGAATGGAGGCGCGCGGCATCCACGTGCGCGCGGCCTCGCTCGCGGGCCTCGCCGAGGAGGCGGGCTTCGCGTACAAGAGCGTCGACGAGGTCGCGGCCGCGACGGAGCTCGCCGGCCTCTCGCGCCGCGTCGTCCACCTCGTTCCCGTCGGGAACGTGAAGGGATGAGCGCAGCGTTCGAGTTCGTGGAGGGTGCGACGAGCGACCTCGCGTTCGTGGCGCGCGGGCCCTCCCTCGAGGCGCTGTTCGCCGCGGCGGGCGACGCGCTGCTCGCGGCGACCGTGGAGGATCCGTCGCTCCTCGCGACGCGCGACGAGCGCGCCGTCGACCTGGAGGAGCCCGACGTCGAGCTCTTGCTCCTGCGCTTCCTGAACGAGCTCGTGTGGCTGCGCGACGCCAAGGGCCTCCTGCTGCGCGTCTCGGGCATCCACGTGGAGGCCGGTCCGCCGGCGCGCCTCTCCGCCACGCTCGTCGGAGAGCCGCTATCGCCGCATCGCCATGCCCTCGCGACCGACGTGAAGGGCGCGACGGCCCACGGCCTGCGGATCGAAGAGGGGCCCGAGGGCTTCGTGGCCCACGTGACGCTCGACGTCTGACGCTTGGGGCGAAGGGCCGCGGACGCCTGCGGCAGGGTGCCGCGCACCCCCGCCCGGGCCAGCGGACACCGCCGCGGACGCTGGCACGCCTCGTGCTTTCCCGGATGTCGGGACCGCACGCGGGGGAGGAGATGACGCTGCGAGAGCTCGGCCTGCACGAGGTGCAGACGACGCCGCCCTCCGCAACGGTACGCGAGGCGGCGATCCGCATGAAGCAGGAGGGGATCGGCTGTCTCATCGTGGTCGAGGGGAAGCGACCGGTGGGGCTCGTGACGGACCGCGATCTCGCCCTCTCGGTGATCGGCGGGAAGCGCGACGCGCGCACGATGCACGTCGGCGAGATCGCCGTGCTCCGGCCGGTCACGCTCCCCATCACGGCCTCGGTCCAGGAGGCGACGCGCGCCCTGCGCCGGCACGCTCTGCGACGCCTGCCCGTGGTCGACGAGCGCGGCGACCTGGTCGGCCTCGTCACCCAGGACGACCTCTTGCGCGTCATCGCCACGGAGGTCGGCGAGCTCGCGGAGGCCCTGCGCCGCCAGCTCTCGTCCGACGCGTCGCCGACCGCACGGGCGCGCTGATCGCGCGCCCAGAAGGAGGGGGGAGCGATGACGGCTGCCGGACACTACGAGGAGGAGGTGGTCACCGTCGCCGAGAGCGCGTCGCTCTGCGAGGTCGCGCAGACCATGGAGCGCAACGCGGTGGGCTGCGTGGTCGTCGTCGACGCCGGGCGGAGGCCGCTCGGTGTCCTGACGGACCGCGATCTCACCGTGCGCGTGCTGGCCGAGGAGCGCGACGCAGGCAGGCTCACGGCGGGCGCGGTGATGAGCCGGCCCGCGCTCACCGGCGAGGCCACGGACCCGCTCGAGGACGTGATCGCGAAGATGCGCAGCCACGGCCTGCGTCGGATCCCGCTCGTCCACGACGGGCGGGTCGTCGGCATCGTGACCCTCGACGACGTGCTCGCGCGTCTCGGGAGCGAGCTCGACGATCTCGGTGGGATCGCGCGTCGCCGGACGATCCAGGCCGGCCTCTCGGCCGGCCTCCCGGGATTCCGGGACGAGATCGAGCTCAGGCTGCGCGAGGCCCGCGACGGCGTGCAGCGCAACGGCGGCCGGGCGAGCGACTTCCTCGTGCGCGAGTTCGACGCACTGCGCGACCGGATTCGGCGTACGGTCCAGTGAGGGTGGCGCGGAGCCGCGCGGTGGGATGACCGTCCAGACGAAGCCCGGGGATCGGCTGGAGCGAGAGGTGCGGATCGGCGCGCCTCGGCTCGCAGGCGTCCTCGCCCTGCCGGCGGCGGCACGGGCGGTCGTGGCCTTCGCCCACGGCAGCGGGAGCAGCGCCCGCAGCCCTCGCAATCGCCGGGTCGCGGCCGCGCTCGGGGCGTGCGGCCTGGGTACGCTGCTCTTCGACCTGTTGACCGAGCGCGAGGCCGCCTTCCGCGAGAACGTCTTCGACATCCCCCTCCTCGCGCGAAGGCTGCAGACGGCGACCCGCTGGCTCGAGGACGAGGCCGAGACGCGGGGCCTTCGGATCGGCTACTTCGGAGCGAGCACGGGCGCGGCGGCGGCGCTCGTCGCCGCCGCCGACGAGCCCGCCGTCGGCGCGGTGGTCTCGCGAGGCGGGCGGCCGGACCTCGCGAGCCCCTTTCTTTCGAGCGTGCGAGCCCCCACCCTGCTGATCGTGGGGAGCTGCGATCCCGTCGTGCTCGACCTGAACCGCGCGGCGCTCGCCGAGCTGCGTTGCCCGAAGGAGCTCGCGGTGGTGGCCGGCGCGACGCATCTCTTCGAAGAGCCCGGCGCCCTCGACGAGGTGATCGCGCTCGCCGCGCGCTGGTTCGTCACGCACCTGCTCGCGGAGGAGAAGGCCCCGTGATCTTCCAGGACCGCCGCGACGCCGGGCGCCGGCTGGCCGAGGAGCTCGCACGCTTCAAGGGGCCCGACACCGTGGTGCTGGCGCTGCCGCGCGGCGGCGTGCCCGTCGGGTTCGAGATCGCGAAGGCGCTCGGAGCGAAGCTCGACCTCCTCCTCGTCCGGAAGATCGGCGCCCCCTACCAGCCCGAGCTCGCCGTCGCCGCGGTCGTGGACGGCGAGCAGACGGAGATCGTGCGGAACGACGACCTGATCCGGGAGCTCGGCCTGGACGACGCGTACGTGCGTGAGGAGGCCGAGCGCCAGGTCGCCGAGATCGAGCGGCGACGCGGGCTCTACCTCGCCGGTCGCGAGCCCGTGGCGGTCGCCGGCCGGACCGCGATCGTGGTCGACGACGGCGTCGCGACCGGCGCGACCATGCGCGCGGCGCTGCGCGCCGTGCGCCGGCGGAGCCCGGCCCGGCTCGTGCTCGCGGTGCCCGTGGCGCCGCCCGACACCGTCGAGCGGCTGCGCGGCGAGGTCGACGAGCTCGTGTGCCTCTCGACGCCGGCCTACTTCGGCGCGATCGGCGCGTTCTACGACGACTTCCACCAGCTCGAGGACGACGAGGTGCGGGAGCTCCTCGGATGACGGACGCGCGCATGCAGGGCGCGGGCGTCGAGCCCGGCGACGCGTCGCCGGGCCCCGAGTCCCCCTGCCCCACGGCCCGCTGGCTGCGCCGCGCGCCGGTCTTGGGCGAGATCGGCATCGACGTCGAGGTCGCCTTCCTGCGACGGCGCGAGGCCTACGAGGAGAGCCCGCGCGCCGTCGACGTCGTCGAGACGCACATGTCGTTCGTCTTCCTCACCGACCGGCACGCCTACAAGCTCAAGAAGCCGATGCGCTGGGACGGCCTCGACTTCAGCACCCTCGCCCTGCGCCGGCGGAGCTGCGAGGAGGAGGTGAGGCTCAACCGGCGACTCGCGCCCGGCGTCTACCTCGGCACGCTCCCGCTCTGTGCGGCACCCGACGGCTCCCTCTCGCTCGCCGGCGGCGGCGAGCCGATCGACTGGCTCGTCTGGATGCGCCGCCTTCCGGCCGATCGCATGCTCGACGCGCTGCTGCGTCGGGACGGACTGCGCGAGGCCGACGTGCGCCCCGCCGCCCTTCTGCTCGCGCGCTTCTACGCGGACGCGCCCTCCGTCGAGACCGCGCCCGACGCGTACCGCGCCCGCCTCGCCGACGGCGTGCGCCGCGACGAGCTGGAGCTCCGGCGGCCGGAGTTCGGGCTCGATCGCGCGCGCGTCGCCATGCTCGGCGCGGCGCAGCGCGGCTTCCTCGAGAGCGACGCGGCCGTGTTCGACGCGCGCGTCGCCGCGGGGCGGATCGTCGAGGGCCACGGCGACCTGCGGCCCGAGCACGTCTGCCTGACACCGGCGCCCGTCATCATCGACTGCCTCGAGTTCTCTCGCGAGCTGCGGCTGCTCGATCCGGCCGACGAGCTCGCCTTCCTCGATCTCGAGTGCGAGCGCCTCGGCGCGCCGCAGGTCGGTCGCTGGTTCCTCGACGCCTACCGCGAGGTCACGGGCGACGCCCCGCCGCCCCGGCTGCTGCGCTTCCATCGCACCTACCGCGCGATGCGTCGCGCCACGCTCGCCGCCTGGCACGTCCACGATGCGAAGGTGCGCGAGCCCGCGTCCTGGATCGCGCGCGCGCGGCGCTACCTCGAGCTCGCCGCGCCGCCGCAGGCGGAGTGAGCCGGCTCAGCGCGCGCCGGCCTCGCCGTGGAGGCGGCGGATCGCATCCGCCGCGAGGACGGACGCGTCGAGCGCGACGAGCTTCGCGCGTACGAGCTCCGGCTCGAGCGCGAAGGGCGGGATGTGGTCGAGCACGACGATGCGCTCGAGGGGCGCCGCGGCGAGGACGGCCGACGCGGCGGGAACGAAGGCGCCGTGGGCCGCGACGGCCACGACCTCCCGGGCGCCCGCCTTGCGGCAGGCCTGCGCGGCCCGCGCGAGGGTGGTGCCGCCGCTGATCAGGTCGTCGACCAGGACGACGCTCCGCCCCGCGACGTCGCCGACCAGCGTGTCTCCGCTCACCACTCCCGCGCTGCGCCGCTTCTCGACGAACGCGCCGGGCAGCTCGCGCGCGAGGCGTTGCGAGAGCGCCGCGCGGTGGCGGTCGGCGCGCTTGATGCCGCCCACGTCCGGCGAGCCCACCACGAGCTCCCGGTCCCCGAGCTCTGCGGCCAGGAGCTCGGCGAAGCGCTCGTGGGCCTCGACGTGCTCCGTCCGACACCGGAACGCGTTCTCGAAGGCGGCGTCGTTGTGCACCTCGAAGGTCGCGACGCAGTCGGTGCCGACGGACTCGAACATCCCGGCCACGTAGCGCGTCGTGACCGGGTCGCGCGACTTCGTGCGGCGGTCCTTCCGGGAGTAGCAGAGGTAGGGCACGAAGGCCGTCAGCCGGGCGGCCCCGGCGTCGCGGAGCGCGCCCAGGAAGAAGAGCAGGCGGCAGAGCTTGTCGTTCGCCGACTGCTCCGGATCGCCGTGCAGGGAGTGGACGACGTAGACGTCCCGGCCGCGCACGCTCTCGAGCGGGCGCGCCTTGTGCTGGCCCCACTCGAACTCCACCTCCTCGTGGGCCGAGAGGGCGACACCGAGCCGCAGCGCGATGCGCTCGCCGAGAGGCCGGCTCGCGCCGAGCGCGAACAGCGCGAGCGACGCGCTCATGGCGCGCGCCGCTCCCGTCGCGTGGTCATCGGGCCTCCTCCTCGCCGAAGTGGTAGTGCAGCGTGCGGCACTCCGCCTCGCGGCCCCGCACGACCCGGCGCCCCGCGCGGGGGCCCGTCCGCTCCGTCACCACCGTGCACTGGTCCTCGTGGCCGTCGCGCTCGAAGTAGACCACGACCCAGTCGTGTGTCGTGCCGAGCTCGTGGGCGCGGGCGGTGTTCGAGTAGAGGGCGGTGAAGGACCAGCCGTCGCGCTCCGCGTGGAGCACGGGCAGCCACGCCTCGCGGCCCGGGTTGAAGCGTCGGGGCGCGATCCGGCGGAGCTCTCCGGCCTCCGCCTTGCGCCGGTACTCCTCGTCGACGGCGAGGATCGCCTCCACGGGCGGCCGCAGCGCCACGCCGGACTGCGTCTCCTCGGCGCGCAGCCGGCGCGCGCGCCGGCGCGTCGACCGGCCGAGCATGGCGGCGAGGGTCTCGCGCACGAGGCGCGTGCGTCGCGGCCCGAAGGCCGACATCGCCGCGAGTCGCCCGTCGTGGGCCGCGAGCTCGAGGTCCTCGAGGGTCTCGAGGCCGAGCTCGGCGTGGAGGCGTCGCGCGAGGGTCTCGCCGATCCCGGGGACGGTCGTGAAGAGGTCCTCCGGCGAGACCTGCCCTTCCAGCCGCTCGAGCATCGCGAGCCGGCCGGTATGGACGAGCTCCTCGATCGCCGACGCGAGGCTCTCTCCGATCCCGGGAAGCGCGAGGAGCGCACCGCGGCCCTCCGCGTCGAGCGTTCGCGCGAGCGGGCGCGGGCAGCCACGAACGGTGTCGGCGGCCCGCCGCCAGGCGCGCACCCGGAACGGGTTCGCTCCCTGGGCCTCGAGCAGATCGCCCACGCGCTCGAGGGCGTCGGCCACGTCGGCGTTCGCAAGGCTTCCGGCGCCACCGGTCGTCCGGCGCGCCCCTGTCCGGTGTCGGGCCACGACGAGGCCAGGGTAGGCCCGCTGCGAGACGCCGACACGGAGCGCGGCGCGACGGCGCGCGCAGCGAGCCAGGCGCGCGGGTGGGACCATTCGCCCCGTTCTCGCACGAGCCGGCTCGAGCTGTCACACTGCACCGAGGACACGTTCTGCCGCGGGCGCGGCACGGCGGCATGGCTCTTGCGTCTCGCTCGCGCCGAGCCCGCGTCGGGACCCGAGGGAGAGCTCGTTGCGCTGGCCGCCGATCCAGAAGCCGCCCGCCACCCCCGCCGCGTGGCGCGTGCTCCCGAACCTCCTCGACTACGCGGCGGCGTGCAAGCAGTTCTCCTGGGACGCCGCGGCCCGGGAGCTCGACGGCCTGCCGAGGGGCCGCGGGCTCAACATCGCGCACGAGGCCGTCGACCGGCACGTCGCGGCCGGCCGCGGCGAGCGCGTGGCGCTGCGCTGTCTCGGCCGCCGCGGCGAGGTGCGCGACCTCCGCTTCGCCGATCTCGCGTCGCGCTCCTCCCGCTTCGCCCACGTCCTCGGTCGCCTCGGCGTGGCGCGCGGGGAGCGCGTGTTCGCGCTCTGCGGACGGATCCCCGAGCTCTACGTCGCGGCCCTCGGGACGTGGAAGGCCGGCGCCGTCTTCTGCCCGCTCTTCTCGGCGTTCGGCCCCGAGCCGATCCAGCAGCGGCTCGAGAAGGGAGACGGTCGGGTGCTCGTGACGACGCCCGCGCTCTACGCGCGCAAGGTCGCCGGGCTCCGCGCCCGGCTCCCGGGTCTGCGCCACGTCCTGCTCGTGCCGGAGCCCGGCGCGAGCGCGGCGCCGCCCGAGGGAACGCATGCGCTGCCCGAGCTCCTCGCCGCCGAGCCCGACGTCTTCGAGGTGCCGGCGACCCGCCCGGACGACCCGGCCATCCTCCACTTCACGAGCGGCACCACCGGAGCGCCGAAGGGCGCCCTCCACGTACACCAGGCCGTGATCGCGCACCACTACACCGGCAAGGTCGCCCTCGACCTCCATCCCGAGGACATCTTCTGGTGTACCGCCGACCCCGGCTGGGTCACCGGCACCTCCTACGGGATCATCGCCCCCCTCTGCCACGGCGTGACGAGCGTCGTGGACGAGGCGGAGTTCGACGCCGAGCGCTGGTACCGCATCCTCGCGGAGCAGCGCGTCTCCGTCTGGTACACGGCGCCCACGGCGGTCCGCATGCTGATGCGGGCGGGCGCCGCGCTCCCGCGGCGCTTCGACCTCTCGGCCCTGCGCTTCGTCGCGAGCGTCGGGGAGCCGCTGAACCCGGAGTGCGTCGCGTGGGGCCAGGAGGCGCTCCGGCTGCCGATCCACGACAACTGGTGGCAGACCGAGACCGGCGGGATCATGATCGCGAACTACGCGGCCCTCGAGGTGCGGCCCGGCTCGATGGGCCTCCCGCTCCCCGGCGTCGAGGCCGCCCTGGTGCGGCGGGAGCGGGACGGCACGGTGACGCCCATCGACGAGCCCGACGTGCGCGGAGAGATCGCGCTCCGGCCGGGCTGGCCCTCGCTCTTCCACGGCTACGTCGGCGACGACGAGCGCACGCGCAAGTGCTTCGCCGGCGGCTTCTATCTCACGGGCGACCTCGCGACACGCGACCGCGACGGGTACTACTGGTTCGTGGGACGCGCCGACGACGTGATCAAGTCCGCCGGACACCTGATCGGCCCGTTCGAGGTCGAGAGCGCACTGCTCGAGCATCCCGCGGTGGCCGATGCCGCGGCGATCGGCAAGCCCGATCCGGTGGCCGGCGAGTTCGTGAAGGCCTTCGTCGCGCTGAAGCCGGGCATCGCGGCGAGCCCGGAGCTCGCGCGCGAGATCCAGGGCCTCGGCCGGAAGCTCCTCGGCGCCGCCGTGGCGCCGAAGGAGATCGGCTTCGTGGCGAGCGTGCCGAAGACCCGCAGCGGGAAGATCATGCGCCGGCTGCTCCGCGCCCGCGAGCTCGGCCTGCCCGAGGGCGACACCTCGACCCTCGAGAGCGACGCATGAATGCCGCCGCAGCGCCCCTCCCCGCCGACGTCGGCGCGGACGCCGCGCGCGCCCTCCTGCGCGAGATGCTGCGCATCCGTCGCCTCGAGGAGAAGTGCGCCGAGCTCTACAGCGGCGGCCAGATCCGGGGCTTCCTCCACCTCTACATCGGCCAGGAGGCGGTGGCGGTCGGCGCGATGATCGCGCTCGGCCCCGACGACGCCGTCGTCGCGACCTATCGCGAGCACGGCCACGCCCTCGCCCGCGGCATCTCCGCGGTGTCGCTCCTCGCGGAGATGTTCGGGAAGCTCGAGGGCTGCTGCCGCGGCCGCGGCGGCTCGATGCACGTGTTCGACGCGGCGAGGCGCTTCTACGGCGGCAACGCGATCGTCGGCGGCGGGCTCCCGATCGCGGTCGGCCTCGCCCTGGCCGACCGCATGCAGGGGCGAAGGCGCGTCACGGCGTGCTTCTTCGGCGAGGGCGCCGTCGCCGAGGGCTCCTTCCACGAGAGCCTGAACCTCGCGGCGCTCTGGCATCTCCCGGTGCTCTTCTGCTGCGAGAACAACCTCTATGCGATGGGAACCGCCCTCGCGCTCTCCGAGGCGGAGACCGACCTCTGCCTCAAGGCCGCGAGCTACGAGATTCCGGCCTGGCCGGTCGACGGCATGGACGTGGTCGCCGTCGCCGACGCGTGTCGGCGAGCCGTGACCGCGGTTCGCGCCGGCGGCGGGCCGTGCTTCCTCGAGCTTCGCACGTACCGCTTCCGGGCCCACTCGATGTACGACCCCGAGCTCTACCGGACGAAGGAGGAGGTCGAGGCCTGGAAGCGCCGCGACCCGATCCCGGCCTACGCCGCACGCCTGCGCGAGGCGGGACTGCTCGACGACGCGGGGCTCGCCGCGCTCGAGGACGAGATCGCGAGGGAGCTCGCCGGGGCGATCGAGCGCGCGGAAGCCGGGACCCTCGAGCCCGTCTCGGAGCTCCTGCGCTTCGTCTACGCCGAGGCGCCCGCGCCGTGAGCGCATCGCCCGCCGCGAAGAGCAGCACGCGCACCACCTACCGCGGCGCCATCCGGAGCGCGCTGCGCGACGCGCTCCAGCGCGATCCCCGCGTCTTCCTGATGGGGGAGGACGTCGGCCGCTACGGCGGCTGCTTCGCCGTGAGCAAGGGGCTCCTCGACGAGTTCGGGCCCGAGCGGATCCGCGACACGCCGCTCTCCGAATCCGCCTTCGTCGGCGCCGGGATCGGCGCCGCCCTCGGCGGGATGCGGCCGATCGTCGAGATCATGACCGTGAACTTCAGCCTGCTCGCGCTCGACCAGATCCTGAACAACGCGGCGACGCTGCTCCACATGTCCGGCGGCCAGCTCCCGGTGCCCCTCGTGATCCGGATGACGACGGGCGCCGGACGCCAGCTCGCCGCCCAGCACTCGCACAGCCTCGAAGGCTGGTACGCCCACATCCCCGGGATCAAGGTCCTGACGCCGGCCACGCTCGAGGATGCGCGCGGAATGCTCTGGACTGCGCTCGAGGACCCGAACCCCGTGCTGATCTTCGAGCACGGCGGCCTCTACCCCGTGGAGGGCGAGCTCGCGGACGACGCCGGGCCCGTGGAGATCGCCCACGCGGCCGTGCGACGTCCCGGGCGCGACGTGTCGGTGTTCGCGTACGGAGGCACGCTCGCGAAGGCCCTCGCGGCAGCCGACGACCTCGCGTCGGGCGGGATCGAGGCCGAGGTCGTCGACCTGCGCACGCTCCGCCCCCTCGACACGGAGGGCATCCTCGCCTCGGTGTCGCGCACCCATCGCGCCGTGATCGTCGACGAGGGATGGCGGAGCGGCAGCATCTCGGCGGAGATCTCCGCGCGCATCACGGAGCACGCCTTCTACGAGCTCGACGCCCCGGTGGCGCGCGTCTGCAGCGCCGAGGTGCCGATGCCCTACGCCCGCCACCAGGAGGAGGCCGCGCTGCCACAGGCGACGACGGTGGTGGAGACCATCCGCCGCCTCGTGGGAGGCGGCGATGCCTGAGTTCCGGATGCCGTCCCTCGGCGCCGACATGGAGAGCGGGACCCTGCTCGAGTGGCGCGTGAAGCCCGGCGATCGCGTGCGGCGCGGCGACATCGTGGCCCTGGTCGACACCGAGAAGGCCGAGATCGAGGTCGAGGTGTTCGCGGAAGGCATCGTCGAGGAGCTCGTCGTGATGCCGGGCACCAAGGTGCCCGTCGGGACCGTGCTCGCGCGGCTCGTCGCCCCCCCGGAGGCCGCGCGGGAGGCGGCGCCGGCACGGGCTCCCGCCCTGCCTCCCCCGGCGACACCACGTCGCGTCACTCCGCCGGCAGCGCCGCCGGCGCGCGAGGCTCTGCCCCCCGCGCCGCCCTCCGTCGCGCCGCCGGTCGTCCCCGCGCCGCCCTCGCGCATCCACGCCTCTCCCCTCGCGCGGCGGATCGCCACTGAGCGCGGCGTCGATCTCACCGCCCTGCGCGGGAGCGGACCGGGCGGCGCCATCCTGCGCGAAGACGTCGAGCGCGCCGCGGGGACGCGGCCGCCCGCTCCGGAGCGCGAAGCCCCGCCCCTCCGAGAGGCCGCCGCGGCGCCGTCGGCGACGGACGAGCGCGCCGCACGCGCGGCCGAGCGCGCGCTCGCGACGCGCCGCTCGATCGCCGCGGCGATGGCGCGCTCGAAGCGCGAGATCCCCCACTACTACCTCGCGACGCGCGTCGACATGGCGCGCGCCGTGCGCTGGCTCGAGCAGGAGAACCTGCGGCGCAGCGTGACCCAGCGCCTGCTCCCGGCCGCGCTCCTCCTGAAGGCGACCGCCCTCGCGCTGCGCGAGACGCCGGAGCTGAACGGCTTCTTCCGCGACGGCGTCTTCGCGCCGTCCGAGGCGGTGCACGTCGGTGTCGCGGTCTCGCTCCGGCCCGCGGGCCTCGTCGCGCCCGCGATCCACGACGTCGACCGTCTCTCCCTCGACGCGCTCATGGCCGCGCTCGGCGACCTCGTGCGGCGGGCCCGGACCGGCGTCCTGCGCAGCTCGGAGATGTCGGACGCGACCGTCACCGTGACGAACCTCGGAGACCAGGGCGTCGAGACGGTCTTCGGCGTGATCCACCCGCCCCAGGTGGCGCTCGTGGGCTTCGGCCGTCTGCGCGAGGAGGCGTGGGCGGAGGGAGGGCTCGTCGGCGCGCGGCCGGTCGTGACCGCGACCCTCGCGGGCGATCACCGCGCGAGCGACGGACACCGCGGCGGACGCTTCCTCTCCGCGGTGGCACGTCTCCTCCAGTCGCCGGAGGCCCTGTGACCGACGCCGAGCTGCGCGACGCCGCCTTCGCGGTGCTGCGGGAGATCGCCCCGGAAGCGGACCTCCCCGCCCTCGACCCGAACGCGGACCTGCGGGAGGCCCTCGACCTCGACTCGATGGACTTCCTCCACTTCATGGTCGGCCTGCACGAGGCCACGGGCGTCGATGTCCCGGAGTCGGACTACGCCCGGCTCTCGACGCTCGCCGGCTGCGTCGCCTACCTCGCGGCGCACACGCGCGCGGCCCGCGCGTAGCGGGAACGCGCGCGCGCTGGTACCCGTCGGGCGGGGGCCCCTAGCTCAGCTGGTCAGAGCACCGGCCTTTTAAGCCGAGGGTCCTGGGTTCGAGTCCCAGGGGGCCCACCACTCTTCCGCCGTGGGATCGATCGCTTGCGATGACGAATGCGACCGCCTCCGGTGTCGGTCGATCGGCTCCTCCGACGAGGGTTCCGGAGCCGCTCGGAGCCGCCGGCCGGTCGGCGCGTGCTGCCTGCAGCGGCGCCTCGAAGGTTCCCGGCGGCCCTCTTACGACGGAGGAGGCAGCCCCAGGGCCCGGGCGATGTGGCTCGCGAAGATATCTTCCCACTCCTCCACGATGTTGTCGGCGGTGACCACCTTGCGCACCAGCGCCGCGACCTCCTCGCGCTGGGGCTGGTCGAAGCGCTCCCGCAGCACGTCGGTCACGTCCGCCAGCTTGACGATGGGCGGGCGGATCTCGTTGGCGCGATCCAAGAGCTCCAGGACCTCTCGGCGCCCCAGTCCGAAGTCGCGCTCGAGCCCCTTCACGATGGTGTGGTGCTCTCGCCAGGCATAGTCCTCGTCGCCGTAGGCGGCCTCCAGGAGCAGCACGGCCGTCGCCGCCCGGAGCTCCAGGTCGGCTTCGGCGCCCGTTCGATCCTTGGCCAGCGGGTGGCGCTTCGCCAGAAACTCTCGGACCCGGTCCAACAACTTCACGGGATCCTCCTCCGGAGCTCCCCCCCAAAGCTCGGGAGCCAGTCTACTCAAGCCGACCGGAACCGGGACCCGGTGCTTTCGGGAGGCCCGCGGCCCGCCTGCAGGTCTTTGCGCGCCCCGATCCTCCTCGCGCGCCTTGCCCATTCCGCACCTGCGGGGCACTCTGGTTCTTGGATGCGTTCTTTGCCTCGCTCCACCGTCACGACCGCTACTGCGACGGACCGCACGCCCTGGGAGGTCGAGACCGGTGTATCGACGCCTCTGCACGATCCTTCTCGCCGCCCTCGCCTGTCTCGCGCCCGCGCGCGACGCGGCGCCTGCCGCCGCGCCGGCGCCGCAGATCGAGATCCTCGTCCTGAAGGAGCACGGGGTCGGGAGCCCCACGCTCGCGCAGCCCTATGTCGATCGCTTCGTCGCGCTCGCGGCGCGTGACAACGGGTGGGCCGCCGCCCAGGGGCACTACCTCAGCAATCGCGACGCCGCCGAGTCGTTCATCGCGGAGCACGAGCCCCACTACGCGATCCTCTCCCTGGGCGCATTCCTCGCCCTGCGCGGAGCCCATCGGATCGAGGTGATCGGCCGCGTCGGCTCTGCCCTCGCCGGCGGCGAGCAGTACTTCATCGTCAGCAAGAGCGTCTCCGATCTCGCGGGATGCCGCGGCAAGACGCTCGCGAGCGACCACCTCGACGACGCGCGCTTCGTCGAGAACGTGATCGCGCGGGGAAGCTTCCGCCTCCGTGACTTCGAGCTGCGGAAGAGCCAGCGGCCGCTCCAGGCCATCCACCAGGTCCTCGCAGGCGACGTGGTCTGTGCGTTGATCGACGACGCGCAGCAGCAGGAGCTCGCCCACCTCGACGCGAGCGGAGAGGTCCGCGTCGTCTGGCAGAGTCGCACGCTGCCGCCCATGGCCGTCGTCGCCTTCCCCTCTGCGCCGCCCGACGAGGTCCGGAGGTTCGAGGAATCGCTCGCGGGAATCTGCAACGGCGACGGAAGGCAGATCTGCGAGGCGGTCGGCATCCGATCGCTCGAGACCGCGAGCGCGCGCGACTACGCGGAAGTGGTGTCGGCCTATGGGCGCTGAGCGCGCGGGCCGCGTCGCGGCGCTGCTGGCCGCGTGTCTGCTCTCGGGCTGTGCCGGGTCGCGACCGCCCACGCCCCCGGCCGTCGGAGAGGCACCCCCGACCCTCGACGCCCTCGCCGTCTCGGACGCCCTCGAGGAACAGATCGACCTCCACGCCGACACTCCGGCGGGTCGGGAGCGGGCCTACGAGGCGCTGATCGCGGCGCCGGAGGACACCGCCGCGTACGCCCTCGCGAGGGCGACCGTGACCGGACGCGTCGTCCAGGAGCGTGGGCTCCGCGCGGCGGGCCTCGTCGGCGACGTCGAGCGCTGGGCGATCCGCAGCCGCGACCTCGACCCGAGCTTCCGCGACGGTGCGGCCACCCGGCTCCTCGGCACGCTCTACGTGCTCGCGCCCGCACGCTTCCTCTCGCACGGCGACTCGGAGCGTGGCGTCGCCCTGCTCGAGGAGCTGGTGAACGACCGGCCCGACGTTCCCGAGAACCAGCTTCGCCTCGGCGAGGCCTACATGGCGCTCGACGATCCGCTCCCCGCCGAGCGTCCCCTCTGCGCCGCCTTCGCGAGCCGCACCTCGCTGCGGCCCTCGGATCAGGAGCTGCTCGACGACCTGCTCGAGGCATCCGGTGCGCGCTGCGGCAGCGCCCCCTGACCGGCGGGCACGCCCGCGGCCGAGAGCGAGGCCGGTCGCTCCCGCGAGAGGATCCACAGCGCCGCGGGGAGCGCGGTGAAGTCGGCGAGCATCGAGAGCGCGAACGCGACGGCAGCGAGGCTCCCGAATTGGCGCAACGGCGGGAGGTCGGAGAGCGCGAAGGCCAGGAAGCCGCCGGCATTGATCAGTGTGGCGAACACGATCGCCCGTCCCGCGATCCGCAGCGTGTGACCGAGCGCCGCCTCGACGGACCCGCCCCGCTGCCCCTCCTGAAAGTGGTAGAAGAAGTGGATCTGGTCGTTCTCCGACGTGCCCAGCACGGTCGAGGCGATCAGGATCGTCGCCACGTTGAGCGGCATGCCCGCGAGCCGCATCAGCCCGAACATGACGAGGATCGCGAACAGCGACGGGATCATCGCGAGGAGTCGCGCCGTGGCGCTGCGGAAGACGGCCAGGAAGGTCAGGAAGATGACCGTCGCCGTGAGCGCGAAGCTCTCGACGAGCGTCGGCACGAGGCTCTGCGCCATCTTCGCATGGAGGGGACCGAGCCCGACGGTCGCGAGGGTCAGCACGCCGAGCGCGGGGCTCTCGGCCCGGCTCTCCTGCCAGGTGCGTGCGATCGCGGCGTCGAGCCGGCGGTAGGCCTCCGCCTCCGTCGCCGCGCTGATGACCGTGATGTGCGTCTGCGCGAGGGTGTGGGGCTGCACGAAGCGCTGGAGCAGGGGCTCGAGCGAGAGCATTCCCTCGAGCTCGGCGGCGGCCGCGTCGCGCGCCGCGGGGTCCTCGGGCCAGGCGTCCCCCTCTCCGCCCAGGTAGCGCACGAGTCGCAGGATCGTCGTCGGACCGATGGCGGCCCGCACCTCCGGGTCGCCCTCGAGCCGCTGCTGGAACCGGTGCAGCCCGGTCAGGACGTCCGGATCCGAGATGCTGCCGAGAGGCCCGCGCAGCCAGACCTCGGTGAGCGACATGCCGGGCAAGACCGTCGCAAGCCGCTTCACGTCCCGATAGAGCGGCTGGTCGTGCCCGATGTACTCGACCGGATCCGTGAGGACGCGCATCGGAGCGAGCACGCCCCGAACGCCGAACAACGCCGCCGCCCCGCCGGCCGAGAGCAGGAGCGCGCCGAGTACGAGGGGCCAACGCCAGCGATGGGTGAAGCCGGGGAGCCAGCCGGCGAAGCGCACGAACCCGGCGCCGGCCGGCTTGCGCTCCTGCCGCGTCGGCGTGCGCAGGATGCGCTGCAGCGAGGGGAAGAGCGTGAACACCACGAGCCATGCCATCGCGAGCCCCACCGCGACCCAGAGGCCCATCTCGCGGATCGGGCGGATCGCCGAGATCGTGAGCGCCGCGAAGCCGACGCCGCTCGCGAAGATCGACGCCGTGCACGCGACGAACTTGTTGGCGAGCGCGAAGACCTGGTGGTCGTCGACCGGCACGTCGGCCGGCCGCTCGACGAAGCGCGACTGGAGGTAGACCAGGGTCGCCGTCACGGTCACGAGGATCGTCATCGGGACCATCGGCGACACGAGCGTGAAGCTCCCTCCCGTCGCGCCGATGAAGCCGAGGCAGAGCACGAGGCAGACGGCGAGCGTCGCGAGGAAGGCGAGGAGCGTGCGCGGGGACCGGTAGAGGGCGAGGCAGAGCGTCACGACGAAGATCGCGAACAGCGCGAAGTAGCGCGGGGCCTGGCGCTGCGTGGTGTCGAGATAGGCATCCACGAACGGGAGGCCGAGGGGCGTGACCTCGCGGAGCGGCGACGGGGCCGGGTTCGCGTCGGCCACGGCGCGCGAGACCGCGTCGAGCGCCGCCCGTCGATTCGCGGGCCCCTCCACGTCGACCACGAGGGCGATCGCGAGGAAGCCCTCGCCCACGAGGCCCTGGCGACGCAGCAGGTCCGTGCCCGTCGCGAAGCGCTGGAACGCCGCGGCGTCCTCGGCGCTCGCCGTGAATTCCGGCCGCGCGCGGCGGAAGATCGAGATCGCGGAGCTCGGCGTGACACCCGGGATCCGCTGCAGCGCGTGCTCGATCGCATCCACGCGCGCGACGCTCGCGGGTGAGTACGGCTCGTCGGTCTCGGCCACGAGCAGCGCGAACTCGCCCGCCCCGAACACCGCCTGGAACGCGCGGGTCGCGAGGAAGTCGGGATCCGTGGGCACGATCAGACGATCGAGGGAGTTGTCCTGGTCGACGCGCAGCGCGAAGAGCGCGGCGGGCGGGACCAGCAGCGCGTACACCGCGACGAAGAGCCATCGCGCGCGCACGATGCGCGCGAAGATCCCCTCGAGGCGCGGGGACGCTGCCCCGCGCGGCACGCCGCCGGACGCGCCATCGGATCGGAGCCGGATGTGCATCGAGACCAGCTTACCTGGCGCCGCTGGCCGCGGTCGTCACAATTTTCCGTCGAGCCAGCGCCGCGGATGCAGGCCGCGCGCGTGCCCCATGAAGGGCGGATGCACCGAGTAGCCGAGCATCGCCTGCAGGCGCTCCGGCATGCCCTCCGCTCGCTCGCGCGGGATCGCGAGGAAGTAGTTCTCCTGCTGCCGCGCCCACGGCTGGCAGTACTGGTGGGAGAACGCGAGCCGCGGCGCATCGCTGCGATTCGCTCCGCCGCGGTGGAGGAGCGTCCCGAGGAAGACGATGCACGAGCCGGCGGGCATCGTGGCCGTGACGAGCTTGCCTTCGAAGTCGCCGCGGGTCGTCGCCGAGACGCCGTTCAGGGCATAGGTGTTCGCCACCTCGGCGTCGCCCAGCCGATGGCTCCCCGGCCAGATCTCCGTCGCGCCGTTCCGCTCGGTGAAGGCGTCGACGGCCCAGATCGTGCTCATGCTGACCGGCGCGCGCGGTCGCGGGATCGGATAGAACGCGTCGTCGAAGTGGACGTCCTGGGCCTTCTCGCCGGGATGGATCCGGATCGCCTGGCTCGCGGTGAGGAGGTAGCCCGGCTGGAGCCAGCGATCGCAGAGCGCGAGGACGCGCGGATGGAGCGCGGTGCGCTCGAAGATCCCGCCGAGCCCGACCAGCGCGTAGACCCGCTCCGTGCGGTGACCCTCGAACGGGTTGCGGCCGAGCAGGCCCTGGTCGAGATGGGGTGCCAACGCGGCGCGCACTTCCTCGCACTCCGCGGGCGAGAGCAGGCCGGGCAGCACGACGAAGCCCTGCGCGTCGAGGGTCGCGAGCTCGTGCTCGAGGCCGGACGCCTCCACGGCGCTACCCCGAGAACGGATCGCGCCGCACGATCGTCTCGTCGCGACCGGGGCCCACGGAGACGAGGTCGACCGGTACGCCGACGAGCGTCTCCACGCGATCGATGTAGCGGCGCGCGGCGTCGGGCAGGTCCTGGAAGCGGCGCACACCCGTCAGGTCGCCGCTCCAGCCGGGCTGCGACTCGTAGACGGGCTCTGCACGCGAGATCTCGCCGAGCGTCATCGGGAACTCGCCCGTGAGCTTGCCGTCGATCCGATACGCGGTCGCGATCGGCACCTCGGGGAGCCCCGCCAGCACGTCGAGCTTGTTCATCGCGAGGCCCGTGAGGCCGTTCACGGTCACGGCCTCGCGCAGCATCACGACGTCGAGCCAGCCGCAGCGGCGAGGCCGGCCGGTCGTGGCGCCGAACTCGCCGCCCGCCTCGCGCAGCTTCTCGCCCATCGTGCCCGTCTCCTCCGTCGGGAACGGGCCGCCTCCCACACGCGTGGTGTAGGCCTTGGTGATGCCGAGCACGCGATCGATGCGCGTGGGCCCGATCCCCGCCCCGGTGCAGGCCGCCCCGGCGACGCAGTTCGAGGAGGTGACGTACGGATAGGTGCCGTGGTCGATGTCGAGGAACGTGCCCTGGGCGCCCTCGAACAGCACGCTCTTGCCCTCGCGCAGGGCGCGGTCGAGGAGGCGGCCCGTGTGGTCGACGTACGGCTCGAGACGTCGGCCCCACTCGACCGCGGCGCTGTAGAGCGCGTCCACGTCGACGGGCTTCCAGCGGTAGTACTCGACCAGCTCGAAGTTCTTCTCGTGGGCCCGACGCTCGATCGCGTCGCGCAGGCTCGCGGGGTCGAGCAGGTCCGCCACGCGGATCCCGCGGCGCGCGACCTTGTCCTCGTAGGTCGGCCCGATGCCGCGGCCCGTCGTGCCGATGGCGCCGCCGCCCGCGCGCTCCTCCCGCGCCTTGTCGAGAGCCTGGTGCCAGCCGAGGATCACGTGGGCGCGACCCGAGACGCGCACGCGCGCGGGGTCGCGCAGCACGCCGCGCGCGCGCAGCGCGTCGAGCTCGCCGAGCAGCACCTCGGGATCGACCACGACGCCGGGCCCGATCAGGTTCACGGTGCCGCCGTGGAGCACGCCGGCGGGCACGACGTGGAGCACGGTCTTCTCGCCGTCGACGACGAGTGTGTGACCCGCGTTGTTGCCGCCGTGGAAGCGCACGACGAGGTCGGCCCGCGGCGCGAGCCAGTCGACGATCTTGCCCTTCCCCTCGTCGCCCCACTGGGCGCCGACCGCGACCACGGTGGTCATGCGTCAGAGGTCCACGAGCTGGACGGCGATCATGTTCGGGAGGCTGCGCAGCCGCTCGAGCACGCGGTCCGCGGGGCGCGCGTCGACGTTCACGAGCATCGCGGCCTCCGCGCGCTCGCGCACGAGGGCGAGCTGCATGCGCGAGATGTTGATGCCCTCCTCGCCGAGGATCGTGCCCACGGCACCGACCACGCCCGGACGGTCGTGGTTGTGCAGGAGCAGCGTGGGTCCTTCCGGGATCACCTCGAGCATGAAGTCGTCGATGCGCACGATGCGCGGCTGGCCGCCGTGGAAGATCGCGCCGGCGACGAGCCGGTCGACGCAGCCGCGCACGCGCGTCGTGATGGTGCTCGCGTGGTCGCGGGGGCGGCTCGCCTTCGACTCGATCACCTTGATGCCGCGCTCCTGGGCGATCACCGGCGCGTTCACGAGGTTCACGCGGTCCGACACCGGCTCGAGCAGCCCCTTCAGCACGGCGATCGTGATCGGCGCCACGCGCAGCTCCGCGACGTCGCCCGCGTACTCGATCTCGATCTCGTCGATCGCGCCGGGACAGAGCTGGCCCTGGAAGCGACCGAGCTTCTCGCCGAGCACGAGGTACGGCCGGATCTGCTCCAGCACCTCCGGCGACACCGAGGGCACGTTCACCGCGTTGCGCACGAGGCCCTGGGTCAGGTAGTCGCGCACCTGCTCGGCGATCGCGATCGACACGTTGAGCTGCGCCTGCTCCGTCGAGGCGCCGAGGTGCGGCGTGCAGATCACCTTCGGATGGGAGAGCAGCGGGTGGTCCGGCGGCGGCGGCTCCTTGTCGAACACGTCGAGGGCCGCGCCGCCGATCCGGCCTTCGTTCAACGCCTCGAGCAGCGCGGGCTCGTCGACGATGCCGCCGCGTGCCGCGTTCACGAGCAGTACGCCCTTCTTGACCTTGCCGAAGGCCTCGCGACCGAGGAGCCCCGTGGTCTCCTTGGTCTTCGGCACGTGGACGGTGATCGCGTCCGAGCGGGCGAGGAGATCGTCGAACGAGACGAGCTCGACGTCGAGCTTCTGGGCCACGTCGGGGGAGAGGTGCGGATCGAACGCGATCACCTTCATGCCGAGGCCCTGGGCGCGCGAGGCGACGATGCGGCCGATGTTGCCGAGCCCGACCACGCCGAGCGTACGCGCGTAGAGCTCCATGCCGGTGAACTTGCTCTTCTCCCAGGCGCCCGCCCTCATCGACGCGGTGGCCTGGGGGATGTGGCGCGCGAGCGAGACGAGGAGCGCGATCGCGTGCTCCGCGGTCGTGATGTTGTTGCCCTCGGGCGTGTTCATCACGGCGATGCCGCGGGCCGTCGCGGCGGAGAGGTCGACGTTGTCGACGCCGATCCCGGCGCGCCCGATCACGCGCAGCTTCTCGGCCTTGCCGAGCACCTCGGCCGTGACCTTCACCCCGCTGCGGATGATCAGGGCGTCCGCATCCACGACGAGCTGCAGCAGCTCCTCGGGCGAGGTGGTCTTGCGGAACACCACCTCGAGACCGCGCGCCTGCTCCAGGATCCCGACGCCCTGGGGCGCGAGTCCGTCCGTGATCAAGACCTTGGGCAAGGGGACCTCCGAGGGTCGGCCCGACGCGCGCGGGCCCGGGCGCGTCGCGGCGCGCTCCACCGGGGCGTTCGGCGTCGCGAAACCCCGGACTTTGTTGGGGAACTGCGGAGCGCGAAGCAGTGTGACGGAGGCGCCGGGGAGCGTCAACGCCGCGCGCGCGGCGGGACGCCCGGCGCGACCCTCGTGCTAGCGTGCCGCCGCGGCTCGGGAGGAGGGACGCAATGACGGGCGACGCCGCGCCGGCGGTGCTCTACGAGGTCGCAGACGGCGTCGCGCGGCTCACGATCAACCGGCCCGAGAGCCGCAACGCCCTCTCCGGCGAGGTCATGACCGGCCTGCGCGAGGGCCTCGAGCGCGCCGGCGCGGATCCCGCCGTGCGGGTGGTGGTGCTGACCGGCGCGGGGGACAAGGCCTTCTGCGCGGGCGGCGACCTCGGCGGGAGCGCGTTCCAGGGCAAGGGCTTCGCCGCGCGCCACCACGACCGCGGCGACTTCGCCGACCTGTTCCGCGTGCTGAACGGCCTGGGCAAGCCCGTGATCGCCCGCGTGCGCGGCCACTGCCTCGCGGGCGGCTTCGGTCTCGCCCTCGGCTGCGACCTCGTCGTCGCGAGCGACGACAGCTCCTTCGGCACGCCCGAGGTGAAGCGCGGCCTCTTCCCGATGATGATCATGGCCACGATCTTCCGGAACGTCGGACGCAAGAAGGGACTGGAGCTGATCCTGACGGGGGAGCGCATCGACGCCCGTGAGGCGGAGCGCCTCGGCCTCGTGAACTACGCCGTGCCGGCCGCCGCGCTCGACGCGAAGGTCGACGAGCTCGCGCGCAAGATGGCGGATCTCTCGCCGGCCGTGCTGCGCCTCGGTCGCGACGCCTTCTACGCGTCGCAGGACATGGCCTTCGACCAGGCGCTCACCTATCTCCAGAGCATGCTCACGATCAACGTCGGCACCGAGGACGCGATCGAGGGCGTGCGCGCGTTCCTCGAGAAGCGGGAGCCGCAGTGGAAGGGCCGCTAGGGCTCGCGCACATCCGTCCGCGCGGCGCCCTCGACGCGATCGTGCGCGTGCCCGGCTCGCGCAGCCTCACGAACCGCGCGCTCGTCGCGGCGGCCCTCGCCGCAGGCGAGAGCACGCTCGCAGGAGCCCTCGAGAGCGACGACACCGAGGCGATGCGCGGCTGCCTCGAGGCCTTCGGCGTGCGCGTCGTGCAGGACGGCCCGCGCTTTACGATCGCAGGCTGCGGCGGAGCGCTCCGCGCGCCGACGCGCGCCCTCGACGCCCGCGCCTCGGGCACGACCGCGCGCTTCGTGACCGCCCTCGCCACGCTCGCGCCCGGACCGAGCGTGATCGACGGCACGGCGCGCATGCGCGAGCGTCCGATCGACGACCTGGTGCGCGCCCTCGTCGGGCTCGGCGCGCGCGTCGAGGTCCTCGGCCGGAACGGCTGTCCGCCCGTGCGCGTCCACGGCGGCGGCCTGCCCGGCGGTTCCGCGACGATCGACGCACGCCGCTCGAGCCAATACGTCTCGGCCGTGCTGCTCGCCGCTCCCTGCGCGAAGGACGACGTGACGCTCGATTTCGTCGACGACGTCCTCGTGTCGCGCCCCTACGTCGAGATGACGCTCGCCGTGATGCGGGCCTTCGGCGCGGAAGCGGGCTGGGCCGGCGGCGCGGGAGCCGTCCCGGCCCGCCTCTTCGTGCGCGCCGGCGTGCCCTATCGCCCGACGCGCTACGCGGTCGAGCCCGACGCCTCGAGCGCGGCCTATCCGCTCTGCGCGGCGGCGATCGCCGGCGGACGCGTGCGCGTGTCGGGCCTCCCGGGCGCCTCGAGCCAGGCCGACGTCGCGCTCCTCGACGTGCTCGCGCGCATGGGCTGCGCCGCCGTCCGCGGCGACGACTTCGTCGAGGTGCGCGGGCCCGCCGCGGGCGGGCTGCGCGGGATCGAGGTCGACATGAACGCCTTGCCCGACGCCGTGCTCGCCGTGGCCGTGGTCGCGCTCTTCGCGCACGGGCGGACCACGATCCGGAACGTGGCGAACCTGCGCCTCAAGGAGACGGACCGGCTGGCGGCCCTCGAGCGCGAGCTCCGCAAGCTCGGCGCCCGCGCCGAGGCCGGCCGCGACTGGCTCTCGATCGAGCCCGGCCCGCTGCGGCCGGCCGAGATCGACACGTACCAGGATCACCGCATGGCGATGGCCTTCGCCCTCGCGGGGCTGCGCGTGCCGGGCGTCGCGATCCGCGACCCGGCCTGCGTGGCGAAGACCTGGCCGGATTACTTCGAGGCGCTCGAGCGTCTCTAGGATGCCGCCCCGCGCAGCTCCTTCGGCGATCGCTTGCCGAAGAACCGGCGCGGGCGGTGGTAGAGCCAGGGCTCGGGCACGGCCGGGGGCTCCGCCACGAGCGGCGGATGGCCGTCGGCGCAGGCCTGGCTGCAGTACCAGACGCCGTGCTCCTGGACGGCGTCGAGCAGGAGGGCGCCGCGACAGCGGGCGCAGGAGCTGAAGGCGGGGCGTCGCCGATCCATGGCGGCGACGATACGAAGCGGCCCGGAGGCGGGCAAGGCGGTGGGGCGGTGGCGGCGGAGCGGGCGGCGGAGACGGAGGTGACCGGAGCGCGTGTCGAGGCGATCGGCCTCACGCGTCGCTTCGGCGAGCGCGTCGCGCTCGACGGCGTATCGCTCGAGATCGCGCCGGGTGAGACGTTCGCGCTCCTCGGCGCGAACGGCGCCGGCAAGACGACGTTCATCCGACTCGTGACCGGATTCCTCCTGCCGAGCGCCGGAGAGGTGCGGGTGGACGGCCTCTCTCCCGTACGCGCGCCCGAGGCGGTGCACGCGCGCATCGGCTACGTGACGGAGACCTCGCGCCTCTATCCCGACCTCGGCGTGCGCTCGTTCCTCCACTTCGCGGGCGGGATCCGCGGGCTCGCCGGCAGCGCCCGCGAGGCGGCCGTTGCGCGGGTCCTCGAGCGCTTCGACCTCGCCGGCGTCGCGGACCGTCGGATCGGCAACCTCTCGAAGGGCTATCAGCAACGTGTGTCCCTCGCCCAGGCGTTCCTGCACGATCCTCCGCTCCTCATCGCCGACGAGCCCTCGAGCGGGCTCGACCCGTTCCAGCGCGCCGAGGTGCGCGCCACGCTGCGCGAGCTCTCCGGGCGGCGCACGCTGCTCCTCTGCACGCACGATCTCGGCGAGGCGCGCGCGCTCGCGAACCGTGTGGGCGTGCTGCAGCGCGGCCGGCTCGTCGCCCTCGGCGCGGCTGAGGAGGTGCTGGGCCACGGCGAGCCGTTGGCTCTCTTCCAGCCGGAAGGCGCCGGCGCCGAGGCCGCGCGATGAACGGCCGCGGCGTCGCCCTGCGCGCGCTGCTGCGCAAGGAGCTCCTGGTGCTCTTCGGCGCGCCGATGGCGTACCTCACGCTCGCGCTGGTCGGGCTCGTGACCGCCCTGCTCTTCTTCGACCACCTCCGGCTCTTCAACCAGATCCTCTTCGTCTACACCAGCAACGCGACGGGCGGCTTCGAGCTCGGAACGCTCCCCGAGCGCGTGAACCTGCAGGACCAGGTCTTCCTGCCGCTCATGGAGCAGCTCACGGTCACCCTGATCGGCCTCGTGCCCCTGGTCACGATGCGCGTCTTCGCCGAGGAGCGTGCGCGCGGGACCGACGAGCTCCTGCTCACGAGCCGGCTCTCGCCCGCCCAGATCGTGGCCGCGAAGTTCCTCGCGACCGGGCTCTTCGTGGCGCTCATGCTCGGGGTCGCCCTCGTCTATCCCGCCACCTCGGTGCTGCGTGCGGGCCTCGGCTGGCACCACCTCGCCGCCGTCTACGTCGGCCTGCTCGCGATCGGCCTCGCCCTCGGCGCGATCGGCCTCGCCTGCTCCGCCTTCAGCCGCAACCAGCTCGTCGCCGCGATCTCGGCCTACGCGACGGCCTTCGCGCTCTACGACCTGGGCTGGCTCGATCCCTTCGTGAGCGACCGCGTGGGCCGCGCCCTGGACGCGCTCTCGCTCCACCCGCGCTTCGCGGGCTTCGCCGAGGGCGTCGTCTCCCTAGGCGACCTCGCCTACTTCGCGGGCGTCGTGGCGGTCTCGGTGGCCCTCGCGCGCCTCGCCCTGGACCTCTCGAAGGTGCGCTGATGCGCGAGCTCGCGCTCACCGGTCTCATCCTGCTGCTCTTCGGGCTCGGCGCGCGCTACGCGACGGGGCAGCTCGGCGCCTTCACCTTCGTGCACGTCGGTCTCGGCGCGACGGCTCTCGTCGCCGCGGCGCTGCTCCAGCTCCGGCGCTGGCGCGGTGCGGGCACGCCGGCGGCGCGGCGGCTCCTCCTCCCGCGCCTCGTCTGGGTCGTGCTCGCCGTCGGCGGCGCGGTGGCCTTCGAGCGCGCGGTCTCCGCCACGGGCGCGCGCCTCGACTGGACGGTCGACGGCCGCTTCGTGCTCGCACCCGCGACGCGCGAGGCCCTCGCGAAGCTCGACGGTCCCCTCGTCGCGACGCTCTTCCACGACCGGGGAGATCCGCGCACGCGGCGCGTGGAGCTCCTGCTCGAGAGCCTGGCCGAGGCCGGCCCCGTCGAGATCCGCAGCATCAACGTGGACGAGGCGGAGGAGGAGCTCGAGCGCTTCGGCGTCACGACCTCGAACGCGGTCGTGCTCGAGTACCGCGGACGCTTCGCCCTGGTGCCGCGCGCGACGGAGGGCGCGCTGCTCGACGGCATCCGCCATCTCCTCGGCGGCCCGCGCCGCACGATCTACGCCGCGATCGGCGAGGGCGAGGGCGATCTCTCGAGCGGCGAGCCGTTCGGCTTCTCGGGCTTCGCCGAGGCGCTGCGCGCGGAAGGCTACGACCTGCGCGAGATCGTCCTCGCGGCGGCGCCCGAGATCCCGCCCGACGCGGCGGCGCTCCTCCTGATCGGGCCGCAGCGCGCCCTCCGACCCGAGGCCGTCGCGGCGATCGAGGGCTGGCTCGGACGCGGCGGACGGCTCGTGGCACTGCTCGAGCCCGGCGTCGCGAGCGGGGTCGAGCCGCTGCTCGAGCGCTACGGCTTCGCGCTGCCGGACGGCGTCGTGGTGGACCCGGAGTCCGGACCGATCGAGGGCGGCGCGCCCGGCCTGAATCCCGTCCTGCGCGCGTACGGCCGGCACCCGATCACGCGCGGCCTCGACGAGCGCACGATGACGTTCTTCCTGCGCGCGCGTCCGGTGATCGCCGAGCACAAGCCCGCGCCCGACGACACGATGACGGGACTCGCGTTCACGGGCCCCCACGCCTGGCTCGACCGCGACGTGAAGGGCGTGCTGGCGCGGCTCCGGCCCACGCCGCCCCGCAAGCTCGAGGAGCAGCGCTTCTCGATCGCGGCGGCGGGGAGCTATCCGCGCGCCCAGGGCGAGGCGCGCGTGGTCGTGTTCGGAGACTCGGACTTCGCGACGAACCAGTACCTGCGCGCGCTCTACAACCTCGACCTCGTGATGAACGCGGTGCACTGGGCGACCGACGACGAGCGGAAGATCACGCTCCGCCCGAAGGCGGTGACGCCGGACCAGGATCCGCTCACGCCCCAGCAGACGCTCACGATGCTCTACGGAGTCGGGCTCCTGATCCCCGAGCTGCTCCTGATCGGAGGGGCGCTCGCCTGGCTGCGGACGCGCTCGGGCTGAGGCGGGCCGGGCTACTTCTGGCCGGGCCCCGGCGGCTTCGTCGCGAGCGCGATCCCCGAAGCACCCGCCTTCTGGGCCACGTCGAGGATGTTCACCGCCTCGCCGAGCAGCACCTTCCGATCGCCCCGCAGCACGACGATCTTGTCCTTGCTGCGCTGGAGGGCGGCCCTCAGCTCCGGCTCGAGCGCCGCCTCGCGCACCACCCGGTCCTCGATCTGGATCTCGCCCTCGGCCGTCACGGTGACGTTGACACCGCTCGGCGTCGCCGAGGCGATCGCGGAGCTCGGCAGGTCGACGTCCTTGCCCTGGGCGCTGATCACCGACGTGGTGACCATGAAGATGATCAGCAGCACCAGGAAGATGTCGGTCAAGGGCGTGATGTTGATCTCGGCGACGATGTCGTCGCCGAGCTCCTCGCCCGCGCTAGGCAGGGAGTGGATGGCCATGGCGCACCTCGCTGCTCCCGCCGCGCTCCGCGCGAGGCGTGCCCGATCCGCCCTGGGCGCCCGACTCGACGTAGAGCAGCGCCTGGACGAAGCGCTCACACGCCCTGGCGAAGACGCCCGAGATCGAGCCCACGCGGACCTGGAGGTAGTTGTAGAAGGCGAGCGACACGATCGCGACGAGCAGACCGGCGCCGGTCGCCACGAGCGCCTCGGAGATGCCGGCGGCGACGATCGCGAAGCCGCCGGAGCCGTGGACCGCCATGTCGTGGAAGGAGCGGATGATGCCGACCACGGTCCCGAACAGTCCGATGAAGGGAGCGAGGGATCCGATCGTGCCGATCACCCAGAGCCCGCGCTTCAGGTCGTTGTTCGCCTCCTGGCGCGAGGTCGCGAGCACGCGCTCGAGGTCCTCGAGGGCGATGTCCTGCCAGCGCAGGCCCTCGAGGAAGATGCTGCCGACGGGCGTCTTGGCAGCCTCGCACAGGGCGCGCGCGCCGGAGAAGTCACGCTTCGAGAGATGGTCGACGACGCGCCTGGTGAGATCGCGCGTCGCGCGCTCCAGGCCGCGGAAGCGCCACAGCCGCTCGAGCACGATCGCGACCGCGAGCACGGAGCCGAGGGCGAGCGGGTAGACCGTGAGCCCGCCCTGGTTCAGCATGCGGAACAGGTTGTCCGACTCGAGGGCCGTCGTCGCCGCGGTCGTGCCCGTGGTCGTCGTCCCCAGCTCGCCCGCCGCCGCGGCCGTCGCGTCGGGGGCCGTCGTGGTCGCCGGCGCGGCCGCGTCGGCCGCCGTCTGTGCCGTTGCCGGATCCAAGCGTCACCTCGCTTTGCTCCCGCGGATCCATCGGCCGCGCGGAGTCGCGCCACCTTAGCAGGAAACGAAGGCGATCGAGCCGCTCCGCGGCGGCGCCGAAGTGGAGCCTGCGGCCCCTTCGCGAGTACGCGTTGAACTGCGCGCCGGGCTTTCTTACGATGCGTTGGACTGGGGGTCGGTGCGCAGGGCGTGGCGTCCATGGAGCCCGTGGAAGCCGAGATGGGGCTGCCGGTCCCGCCGTCGTCGCTTCGGCGACGCCGAGCCGCCGCGTCGCGGCCGGATCCGCCGAGGGCGCGGGGCTCGATCCGCCGAGCGAGCCAGGCGGCGCGGGAGCGCCGAAACCCCGCCTCAGCCCGCAGGTTCCTACCCTCGGATGCGCACCGGCTGCGCAGCGCTTCGCATGCAGCGACATCGGACGCGGTCGTCGAGTGGAGGTGTCCCGGGTTGGATCGGCCGAGCTCCAGGGGCTCGAGGGGAGAGCGATGAGCGCTCCGGCGATGCAGCTCCGCCGGCGCGCTCCGCGCGGCTCGCCGCTCTCGCGGCTCCGTCTGGGCCGCGCCGAGCGCAGCAAGGGCAGCGCACCCTCCACGCCGTATCCCGGACGAACCGAGGCGGCGGTCGCAGCCACCGCGCGTGCGCGCGGCGCGAGCGCCGTGGCCGCGCTCCTCCTCCACGGCGCGGCCCTCGGCCTCGTGGCGTTGTTCGTGACCCGGGCCGTCGTGCCCGAGACGCCGCCGATCCCCGTACAGATCCTGAAGGAGGAGCCGCCGCCTCGGCCGAAGCCGAAGATCGAGGCGCCGAAGGCCGAGGAGCCGACACCCGTGGCCCGGGTCGAGCCCGTGCCCGCGCAGCAGCCGAAGCCGGCTCCCGCGCCCAAGGCGCTCGCGGAGCGACGCTCCGTCGACTTCGCGCCCCAGGCGCAGGCCGTCGCGCCGAACGTGCTGAACCCCCGCGTGATCGCGAACGCGGCTCCGACGGTGCAGGCCGAGCGGCTCCGGCTCGATCAGACGGGCAGCGTCGTGGCGCCGAAGGAGATCTCGCGCAGCGCGGTGAGCGTGGAGCACGTCTCGCCCGTCTCCTCGATCGCCGCCGCCCAGGCCTCGAAGGTCGACCTCGGCGCCGTGGCCGCGCCGGCGCTCCGCGGGCCCACCGACCCGACGCTTCCCGGCGGCGCGTCGGCGGGCCCACGCCAGATCACGACCGCGGGAAGCAGCGTGGGGACGGGCACGGTCGCGAACCTCTCGACGGGCTCCTCCGTGCGGGAGGGCATCGCATCGAATCGCGACGTCGTCGGGTCCCCGGACGGCGCCCGCGTCGCCAGCGTGAACACCCGGGTGGGCGAGAGCCTGATGCACGGCACCGGCGGGAGCGACGGCGCCGGCGGCGGCGGTGACGGCATCGAGTGTTACCGGCGGCCCGAGGCGCAGGCCTACATTGAGCAGGTGAAGGCGCGCATGTACGCGCGCTGGGTGCTGCCGGAAGGCGTGCCCTCGTCGAGCGTCGAGCTGCAGTTCTCGATCGACCCCGGCGGATCGGTCTCGCAGGTGCGCGCGGTCGGCGGCGGCGACCCGCGCCTCGCCCAGAGCGCCGCCGAGGCGCTGCGGGCGGCCTCGCCCTTCCCGCCGCTTCCCGCCGCCGCGCGCTGCCTCGCCCAGTCGGTGCTGCGCGGCACCTTCCGGAACCCGACGGCGGGCGGATGATCCGAGCGCACCTCCTCCGGCGCGGCGCGGCCCGCGCCGGCGCCGCCCTGGCGGCCCTGCTGCTCTCGGCCGCTCCCGCGCGCGCCGACCGCAAGCCCGTGCTCCTCGAGTACGACGACCAGGAGCGGCTCTCGAAGAAGCAGAGCGACACGGACGGCGACGGCGTGTACGACGAGACGGTCTACTACAAGGACGGCGTGCCGGCGCGCGCCGAGAGCGACACGAACGGCGATGGAAAGATCGACACCTGGACCACCTTCGACGCCTCCGGCCAGCCCGTGAAGCAGGAGCGGGACACGAACGGCGACGGCCGGCCCGATCAGTTCGTCGAGCTCAAGGGCGGCCAGCCCGTGGTGCAGCGCGAGGACAAGGACGGCGACGGGAAGTTCGAGGCGACGCTCTACTTCGAGAACGGCCAGCCCGCGCGGCAGGAGAACGACACGAACGGCGACGGCCGGATCGATCAGTGGGTGACGTACTCCGGCGGGAAGCCCTCCGTCGTGGAGGAGGACCGCAACGGCGACGGGAAGCCCGACCTGCGTGCCGAGTTCGGGCCCGACGGCGAGAAGACCCTCGAGGTGCAGGATACGAACGGCGACGGACGGATGGACGTCACGATCTTCTACGAGCACGGCAAGAAGGTCCGCGTCGAGGAGGACTCGAAGGGACGCGGGAAGCCGGACGTCGTCACCTACTACGACGGCGACCGGATCACGAAGCGCGAGGCCGACACGAACGGCGACGGCCGCATCGACACCGTGTCGACCTTCGAGAACGGGAAGGAGCGGCGCCAGGAGCGCGACGAGAACGGCGACGGCCGGCCCGAGTTCGTCGCGATCTTCGACGAGAACGGCACGCGCGTACGGGACGAGATCGACGCCGACGGCGACGGCCGCGCGGAGCTCGTGCGTCGCTACGAGAACGGCGTCAAGGTTCGAGAGGAGGAGGACACGAACCGCGACGGCAAGCCAGACGTCGTGACGACCTTCGTGGACGGCGAGGCGGTGCGCCGCGAGGCCGACACCAACTTCGACGGCAAGCCCGACACCATGCTCGAGCTCGTCGGCGGCAAGAAGAAGCGACAGACCGAGGACCGAAACGGGGACGGCAAGCCCGACGCGATCTACGAGTTCGACGACCAGGAGCGCGTCGCGACCGAGCAGCTCGACACCGACTTCGACGGCAGCCTCGAGACCCTGGCCACCTACCAGTCCGGGAAGCTCGTGAGCCGCAGCGTCACGCCGAAGGGGGCCTCTGCCCCTTCGCGGGTCGAGTACTACGGCGACGGCCACCTCGTGCGCGTCGAGCTCGACGAGAACGGCGACGGCCGCACCGACCTCTGGAACTTCTTCGATCCCTCGGGCCGCATGGAGAAGCAGGAGCAGGACGCCGACCACGACGGCCGGGTCGACACCTGGGTCACGCTCGATCCCACGACGGGGAAGGAGCTGCGGGTCCTGAAGGACCGCAACGGCGACGGCAAGGTCGATTCCTGGCGCACGAACGATGCCTCCGGCCAGACCGTGAAGCTCGAGGAGGACGACACGGGCGACGGCAAGCCCGATCGCGTGGTGACGTTCGAGAACGGGAAGCCCGTGCGCCTGTCCGAGGACACGAACGGCGACGGCAAGCTCGACCGCACGGCGACGCTCGACGCCGGCGGCAACGTGATCTCCGAGGAGCGAGACACCGACGGCGACGGCCGCGTCGACCTGCGCGTCGCCTACGAGGGCGGCCAGAAGGTGCGCGAGGAGCGCGACACGAAGGGCAAGGGGACGTTCGACACCGTGACCGCCTTCGCCGGCGGGAAGGAGACGTCCCAGCAGCGCGACTCCGACGGCGACGGGCGCCCCGACGTGACGATCACCTTCGACGCCGCGGGCCGCCCCGCCCGGGAGGAGTTCGACACCAACGGGGACGGCCGCGCCGATGTCGTCAAGATCTACGAGAACGGCGTCCTGGTCCGCCAGCAGGAGGACGCCGACAAGGACGGCCGCTTCGAGCTCGTGACGCAGTACCAGGGCGAGACGCCGATCCGCTCCGAGGCCGACACGAACGGCGACGGCAAGCCCGACGTGTTCGTCGAGTACGAGGGCGGCCGCAAGGCGCGCCAGTCCGAGGACACGAACGGCGACGGGAAGATCGACGTCACCACGTTCTTCGACGCCGACGGCAAGCCCGTCCGCACCGAGGCCGACACCGACGGTGACGGCCGCGCCGAGACCGTGACCTACCTCGAGAACGGTCAGATCGTGCGCACGGAGAAGGACGTGAACGGCGACGGGAAGCCCGACGAGATCACGACCTTCGCCGGCGGGAAGGTGGTGCGCAAGCAGACCTCGACGAAGCTCGACGGCGTGATGGACCAGACGGTGTCGGTCGGCGAGGGCGGCAGCCAGGTGCAGGAGTCGGACTCGAACGGAGACGGCCGCGTCGACACCTGGACCACCTTCGACGCCGGCGGGAAGCCCGTGCGCCAGGAGCGCGACACGGAGGGCAAGGGCTGCCGCGACCTCGTGGCGCTGTTCGACGCGAGCGGGAACGTGCGGGAGGAGCGCTCCGACTCGGACGGCGACTGCCAGCCCGACACCACGAAGACCTTCGAGGGTGGCCGGGTCGTGCGCGTCGCGGTGATCGGCGCCGCGGGCCAGGCCTCGACCGTGACCGAGTTCGACGCGAACGGCGTCGCCACGGTCCAGGAGGTCGCGAGCCAGGGCGGCCGCAAGCCCGACAAGAAGCTCTTCCTGGCGCCCGACGGGAGCGTCGTCGGCCAGTGCCTCGACACCGCCGGCAAGGGGCGGCTCGACGCACGGGCCACCGTCGAGAACGGCCAGGTCACCGAGGTGCTGCTCGACACCAAGGGCAAGGGTCGCGCCGACCAGCGCGAGATCTGGCGCGACGGTCGGCGCGTCGAGCTCCAGGCCGACACCAACGGCGACGGAAAGGTCGACGTCGTGCAGACCTTCTCCGGCGACACCGTCACGCGCCAGGACGAGGACACGGACTTCGACGGCCGCCTGGATCGGCGCTTCGAGGGCACCACGCCCGTTCCGCTCCCGAGCCCGATCCCCGCGCCGCCGCCCCTCGGCAAGCTCGACTGCGGCACGTTCAGCGAGAGCTGGAGCGCGGCGCGCTGAGCCGCGCGCGGCTCACG